>CAZYAT010000001.1:0-33149 GCA_964645235.1 uncultured Ferruginibacter sp.
AAGTTAAGTTGCTTGTGTGTTAAAAAATTAAATATCCATATCCGCTTACATAAACGGCTGATAAAGAAGAATATTGCCTTCTGGTACTAAATTAATCGGTTTTTAAGGGGGATTTAACGATGAAAAGGTCTTCATTATCTTTTTTCATCATATATTTTTCTCGAGCGTATTTTTCAATGCTTTGGGCGTCGTTTTTGAGAAGTTTCAGCTCTTTTTGGGTGTCTGTGATCAATTCATCAAGATGTTGCTCACTTTTTTGAAGTTCGTTCAACTTCTGTTTTCGTTCAATCCCTGATGGAATGTCCTTTGGGTCGAAGAAAAGCATCCATACGACAAAAAAGGCCCCGACCAGCAGGTATTTATTCTTTAGCCAGGATGGAATATGGGTGAGTATTTTCATTTTGATAGGCTGGTCAAATCATCAGCTATTTACCAAATTTAATCTTTCCTTTCGGATATATGCCGCTTTCGCCCAATATTTCTTCTATACGGATGAGTTGGTTGTACTTAGCCATCCGGTCAGTACGTGAAGCGGAACCTGTTTTTATTTGTCCGCAATTCAAGGCTACGGCCAGGTCGGCAATGGTGGTATCTTCTGTTTCGCCGCTACGATGGCTCATGATCGTATTGTATCCATTATTCTGGGCCATTGTAACTGCATTGATCGTTTCAGTAATGGTGCCGATCTGGTTCACTTTTACCAGCAACCCATTGCCGATGCCTTCATTGATGCCTCTCTCCAGACGGGTGACATTGGTAACAAAGAGGTCGTCGCCGACCAACTGGCATTTATTGCCAATGGCTTCTGTGAGCATTTTCCAACCTTTCCAATCGTCTTCTGCCATACCATCTTCGATCGAGCAGATGGGATATTTCTTTACCCAACCCTCCCAGTATTTAACCAGTTGTTCGCTGGTCATTTTCTTTCCATCGCTTTTATGAAAAATATATTTTTTCTCTTTTGCATTCCATAGTTCGCTGTTAGCTGCGTCCATGGCAATTTTTACCTGTGTGCCGCTTTTATACCCGGCATTTTCAATGGCGGTCAAAACCGTTTCAATCGCTTCTTCATTACTTTGGATATTGGGAGCGAAACCGCCTTCATCGCCTACGTTGGTGCTGTACCCCTTTTTCTTCAATACCGATTTCAACGAATGAAAGATCTCTACCCCCCATTGCAAGCCTTCACTGAAGGAAGATGCACCTACCGGCATTACCATAAACTCCTGAAAGTCGATCTTGTTATCGGCATGTGCGCCGCCGTTCAGGATATTCATCATCGGAACCGGCAATATCTTGGCATTGGTTCCACCGATGTACCGATATAAGGGGAGATTGGCTTCCAGGGCTGCAGCCTTGGCCACGGCCATACTTACTGCGAGGATGGCATTTGCTCCCAGTTTCCCTTTATTGGCTGTTCCATCCAGGGCGATCATCATGGCATCAATGCCGGTTTGATCGGCTACATCCCAACCCAGCAGGTTGTCTGCCAATATGGTATTGATATTTTTTACTGCCCTGAGTACCCCTTTGCCACCATACAATTTTTTATTTCCATCACGCAACTCTACCGCTTCATGCACCCCGGTGCTGGCGCCGCTTGGTACGGCAGCACGGCCGAGGTGTTCATTCTCTGTTAAGATATCCACTTCCACGGTTGGGTTACCCCGGCTGTCAAGGATCTGGCGGGCATGAATGGAGGCGATGTAGCTCATAGTTGATTGTTTTTTTATTGATTTGTTGGTTGATTGGCCGTCAAAGTTCTGAAAATATCTTCTAAAGTTCCTGCCGACTCATTTTGCAAAGAAATAATATTAAGGTTTTTATTCAGGGTGATCTCTATTAACCTTCTTTTCAATGCATCAGCATCATCGGTACTGAAGAGCCAGGTGTTAGCATTCAGCTGATTTATGTTTTGTATGCCTTCAAACACGTCTTCTTTCACCACTTCTTTTATTTCCAGCCTGAGTTTATTAAAATGTTTTTTCCCCATTAGGTTACTTAGTGTATCATCCGCAACGATCTTTCCCTTATTAATGATGATCACCCGGTCACAAATGGCCTGCACTTCCTGCAGTATATGTGAAGAGAACAACACGGTTTTTTCTTTTCCAAGGTTTTTGATCACTTCCCGTATCTCTACGATCTGGTTAGGGTCCAGGCCGCTGGTAGGTTCGTCCAATATCAGTACTTCAGGATCGTGTATCAACGCAGCAGCCAAACCCACCCGCTGCTTATAACCTTTACTCAACTGGCCGATCTTTTTATTGGCTTCCGCGGTCAGCCCTACTTGTACAATTACTTTCTCTATCTTTTTCTTCTTATCCTCAACCTTGTGTACGTTGCTGATGAAATCTAGGTACTCCCGTACATACATGTCATAATAAAGCGGGTTCGCCTCGGGCAGGTAGCCTATCTTGTCTTTTGCCTGGTTGCTGTTCTCGCTCACCTTTATCCCGCATACCTCAGTAGTGCCATTGTTGGCCTGCAGGTAACCGGTGATGATCTTCATGGTGGTGGATTTACCGGCCCCGTTTGGACCAAGGAACCCAACGATCTCCCCTTTATCAACCTGAAAAGAGATGTCATCCACTGCTTTCTGTGTCCCGTAAATCTTGGTGAGATTGGTTACTGCTATCGACATGTGAACGATTGTTGCGCAAAAATAAAAAACGCCGGATGGAAAACCCGACGTTTCGTATATAGCTTCATTATTTTTTATCTCCGCCCTTGTTGCCGGGGTTTTGATTTCTTTGCTGGCTCCGGTTTGGCCCTTGCTGCCTGTTCTGACTCCGTTGCTGTCCCTGGTTACGGCCCTGCTGGGCGTTGTTACCGGCTTGTTGCTGAGGTTTGCCACCGCCACGGTTTGATTGTCCTCCCTGCTGGCCGCGTTCCTGCCTGTTCGCTTTCGGTTGATTTTGACGCTTTTCCTGTTCCCTCCTTTTACGACTTGTTTTTTCCAGGGTTTTTAAACTTATCTGGCCAACTACATCAGCGTATACCGGTTCGATCTCTTTTGGTTTGTTGCTTACCACTTCTACCGGTTCCAGGCTTTCGGGTTTGATCCCTTGTTTGTTCAATTCTTTTATTTTCCTTACCCGGTCGATGGTGAGCGGGTATTGTTTATTACTGTCGGGCAAACTGTACCACATCAGGTTGCGGAAAATATCTTTCTTCACCAGGAACGCACGGCTGGCAGCAACTTCAATGCTGTCTGCATCCTCCGGGAAAAAACGCAGTGCATCCATATAAGTATCCAGTTCATAATTCAGGCAGCATTTCAAACGGCCACACTGACCGCTTAACTTGCTCTGGTTGATACTGAGGTTCTGGTAACGGGCCGCATTGGTGTTTACACTCTTAAAATCGGTGAGCCAGCTGCTGCAGCAAAGTTCGCGGCCACAGCTGCCAATGCCTCCTACCTTGCCCGCTTCCTGCCGGGCGCCGATCTGGCGCATCTCTACCTTTACTTTGAATTCTGCAGCGTATAACTTGATGAGTTCACGGAAATCAACACGGTCATCGGCGATGTAAAAATAGGTTGCCTTTCTTCCATCGGCCTGGATCTCAACTTCGGCCATTTTCATTTCCAGTTTAAGCTGGCGGGAGATCGCACGGCTGCGGATAAGCATCTGGCCTTCTCTTGCTTTTGATTCGAGCATCTTTGAGACGTCGGTATCATTAGCCCTGCGCAACACTTTTTTTATCTCTGGGTCTTTTTCATCCATTTTATTTTTCTTCAGTTGCAGACGGACCAGTTCTCCTGTCATGTTGATCATACCCACATCAAAACCATTCACACCTTCCACGGCGACCATATCGCCTTTCTGGAAATGCTGCAAAGTGGTATTGCGGAAAAAATCCTTACGGCTTCCGTTATTGAAACTCACTTCCACAATTTTGCAGGTGCTTTCGGGGTCGCTGAAAGGCAGGTTCGCCAACCAGTCGAATACATTCATACGGTTGCAGCCGCCACTGGCGCAATTGCCATGGCTCTGGCAGCCCGATGGCGCCCCATTTTTAGATACTCCGCAACTTCCACATCCCATATACAAATGAATAATTAAGGATTAAAAATTAAAATGAGGTTGAACCGGCGGGAGAATTACTATTGTACTTCAATGGCGTCGCACACTTGTACTCTACATCCATGTTCGGCAGAAAGATCTGCTGCCGGGATACACCTTAGAAGTGAGCCCCGTAACCACGGGGACGATGTTGAATATTGCTGAAAATACAGGTATCAAAATATTATTAATACACTAACATCAACTCAGATCAGTAATTCCTGGGCCACGGGTCGTTCGCCTCAATTCACCAAAATTAATGATTTGTTGTTAATTATGTGATACAAACGTATCGAAAGGGCATGAAAAAGCATTTTGGCGTTGGCGTTCCGCTCAATATAATAGCTGGCTTTATCCAATTCGTTGATGATGGCCTCCTGTTGTTCAATGGAACATATCTTGTTCAGGCGCAGGGCAAAGTCGTGGTCAGATCCAGGTTGTTCGGCTGCCGCCTCACCCATTACCCGTATACGTATGGCTTGTTCAAGCAGGTGGATGAAATATCGCAGGAATTGTTTTTGCTTCTCTCTTCCCAGCTTTGCCGCCTCATCGATCCATTTTACCTGGGCGACAGGGCCTGTGCGGATCACTGCATTGAGCCATTCCCGCAACAGCGCCTCCCAATCGTCCTCGGCATGCTGAAGCAATTGTAAAGCTTCCCTGTAATTGCCTTCTGCCACGGCAGCTGCCTGACGGGCTTTTTCAGGGGCCACGCCTTCTTTCAGTTCGAGGGCTGCTTCCACTTCCTGGTTGGTGAGCAGGGGAATCTTCACCAGTTGCGTACGGGAAAGAATGGTAGGTAAGATAAGGTCTTCATTCTCGGCCACCAGTATGAATAAAGTATTTGGCGGCGGTTCCTCGATCAGCTTTAATAACTTATTCCCTTCTTTGCCCAGGAATTCGGGCATCCACATGATGAGGATCTTGTATTGGCTTTCGAAACTTTTCAGGTTGAGCTTGCGAATGATGTCGGTGCATTCGTGTGCGGTGATATTCCCCTGTTTGTTCTCCGCTTCGATGAACTGCAGCCAGTCGTACACATTGCCGTAAGGGTTCTTTGCCACGAACTCACGCCATTCCTGGATATAATCGGTGCTGATGGGTTTATCGCCTGATTTTCTCGGAATCACCGGGTACGAAAAATGTATATCCGGGTGAATGAGTTCTGTTGCTTTTTTGCAGGCCGGGCATTGACCGCAGGAATCGGAGATGGATGAAATATCCCTGGTTCCCGACCCCGGTTCCGGCTCACCGAATAAAGATGGCTCTGCTGCGGCTTGTTTGCCGTTTACTTTTTCGCAGGTGATGTATTGTGCGAATGCCATGGCCAGCTGTAATGAACCGCTTCCTTCTTTACTCAGGAAAAGCAGGGCATGGCTGAGGCGGTTGTGTTGCACCATCTGGACAAGTTGCTCCTTGATCTCGTGCTGGCCGGTGATGGACTGGAATTGCATGAATACAAATATAGGGAGGGGAAGAGACTTATAACTTAGAAACGATCTCCCCGCTCATCGGCTTCACGGCGCTTTTATAATGAGCCAGGATCTTTCCGCTTTCATCCAGTAAGAACTTGTTGAAGTTCCAGGATATCTTCGCATCCATCACCCCATTCTCATCTTTGTTGCATAGCCATTTATAGATGGGGGCCATGTTCTTTCCCTTTACTGATATTTTGGCGGCCATGGGGAAGGTTACTCCGTAGTTTTTTTTACAAAACTCGCTGATGGTTTCATTGCTGCCGGGTTCCTGGGAGAAGAAATTGTTGGCGGGGAAACCCACAATGACCAGTTTATCTTTATAGGTTTCATACAGTTTCTCCAGTTCTTCGTATTGAGGTGTGAAGCCACACTTGCTGGCAGTGTTCACGATGAGAATCTTTTTTCCCTTGAATTGCGCAAAATCGATCGTGTCGCCGCCCAGGCCTGCCACTTTAAAATCATAGATGGAACGGTTCTGTGCGGATACAGGAGAAAAAAAACTGCCGCAGAGCAGCAGTGCGATTATGAATGATGTTCTCATTTTCATCAAAGTTTACTGATGACCTCTTCGCTCATTGGTTTCACTTTACTGGGAAAGTAGGCAAGAAGGGTTCCCTTTTCATCCAGCAGGAATTTTCCGAAGTTCCATTTGATCTCGGCATCCATGACACCGTTCTCTGCTTTATTACAAAGCCATTGGTAGATAGGAGCGATATCCTCTCCTTTAACCGATACCTTGGCAGCCATGGGGAAAGTCACCCCGTAGTTCTTTTTGCAGAATTCTTTGATCTCGCTGTTGGTTCCGGGTTCCTGCCCACCAAAATTGTTGGCTGGAAAGCCTACGATCACCAGCTTTTCCCTATAGGTCTCGTATAATTTTTCCAGTTCTTCATACTGCGGTGTATACCCGCATTTACTGGCAGTGTTCACGATGAGTAATTTCTTCCCTTTGAACTGTGAGAAGTCGATCGTGCCACCGTCGAGCGATTCTACTTTGAATTCGTAGATCGATTTGGAGGCAGAAGCTGTACCCGGGTGTGTGGTTTGTACACCGGCAAACAGGAAGGCAATAACAATAGCCAATAGGTTCATCGTACAATGTTTTTAAATTAACGAATGATCAATGTTTTTGTTCGGCAAAGAAGTGATAAGGGAAATAAAATTATAAAATTATCGCTGTCCGATAAAATCAGATGTATGAACGGTTACTGCTTTTCATAACAGCCTAGGTCGGGGAGGCCTACGTTACGGTTTTTATCGTCCAGGTCTTTTAAAAACCCGGTGGCAACACCGGCATTGACACCGGGAGCCGAACTGCTCCTGGTTACCCTGAAGTCGAAGATCCGTTTGCTAACATCAACGCTGTCGAAGGATGGGTTGAGGTTCCTGATGTTGGAGATAAGGGTACTGTTGCCAGGATCGTTCAGAACACGGTAAAGGTTCTTCTCGAATAGCACGTTAAAAGGATTGGCCCCCTGTTTGTTCACCACCACCTCGTTATCGACAATACCTCCTTCATCGCCCCAGAAAATGTTATTGCGGAAAACGGCATTCAGATCGGCTGTAATAATGCTGCCATTCTGCAAGGCAAAATTACTTACGTTGAGAACCGGGTTCTTATGCAGGATATAATTCGTGGAGAAGGTTGCAACGGTACAATGGGTGAAGTTGTAAAGGCCTCCATAACTCAATAAGATGTTGCTGCCACAATTGCTTACCAGGCAGTTATCGGCGCTCAGGCTGCTGTTCACGCAGAAGATACCTGCATCATATGCATTATCTACGATGGTCTGATGTAATGTGAGTTTAGGGTTTGCATTCAGCGAAGGTTTTTCCAGCACAACAGCCTGGTAGGCATTTTTCACCACGGCAAAGGACATAACATTGTCCTTACTGTTGCCCCGGAAGTAAATGCCGGGCCAGCTGGCAGGCAGGTCCTTATAAGGGTCATCCAACCGGTCTCCTGTAAAAACCACATTGTTTGTGTTGGTTCCGTTTACGATCAATGAGCCATCAACGATGAAAGGGGCGTCGGCGTGAGAATAGATCCGGCAACCCGGCTGAATGGTCAACGATGCGGTGGTGTCAATGCGGATACTCCCGAGGATCACATATGGCAGGTTGTTGGTCCAGGTGATATTGCCAGAAATGACCCGGTTACGAAGGAAATTGGCATTTTGTCCATATGCCTGCAATTGAACGAAACGGGTATTACCATTGTAATTGATAGCAATACTATCACTGACAATGAAAGGAAGGTTTGTTGCGTTCGGGTTGATGGTCACGGAAACAAACACATAGATACTATCATTGGCCTCAAGTACAATATTGGTAGCCTCGCTGGTCGAGGTTCCATCCACATTCATTTTGTAAGCTGAAGAAGCCCCACCCATGAGTTTGACTTTGTCGAGCCGTAGTTTTTGATTGTTTTCATTGATGATCTTGAATGATTTTGTGATCGAACCAATGGTTGTGAAAACGGTGTCGTATTTCAGTGAGTCGGTGCTGGTGCGAAGCAACGCATCGGCGCTGCTGATGAAGGAGTCTTTTTTACAGGAGAATAAAAAAAGACAAAGGGCTATTGTGAATAAGCAGCCAAAGGATCTAAGATGCTTCATTGGCCAAATTTAAACTTATTTACCTTTATTATATAATGACCCGGCCGGGTCATTTATTTGGCGGCATAAGCCAGTGTTGCAATGCTGAGTTTAACATGCTCTGCCTGAAGGACGACACTTCCGCAAGCCTCCAGCGTTGCCCCTGTGGTAATTACATCATCTACCAGCAATACATGTTTATTTGTGAGCCATTCGCTTTTTTTTACCCGGAAACCTTCCCTGACATTTTCCCAACGTTCGGTACGTTGCTTACGTGTTTGCGTTTCGGTGGCCAGGCTGCGGATAACGACACCGTTGGCTACCGGTATGTTCATTGCGGAAGAGATCCCGTTACAGATGACTGTTGCCTGGTTGTAACCTCGTTTTTTTTCTTTGCCGGCATACAGAGGCAAGGGTATGATCATATCGATATTATTGAACCGGCCGCTTTTAATAAGGCTTTGCCCGAGCATCTCACCCAGGAAGGTTCCGATGGCGGTATTCCCTTTGTATTTGAGTTGATGGATGAGGGCCTGAAGCAGGGATCCTTTCGAGAAATAGAATTCACTGTGCCCGGCCTGTATCGGGATCCTGCCCCAGAAATGTTTTTCGATCGGGTTATCGGCGATCCCGGCATAATCGGTATGGGGCAGGGCATGCATGCAGTGAAGACAGAGTAAGCTATACTCACTCAGCAGATCGCTTCCGCAGCCTGTACAAATATGGGGGTAAAACAAATGTAGCGTGCTGCTTGCAAAATTCTTTAAGGCCGGGATCATCGCCTTTTCTTTTTGATCTAGAATAAATACTGGTATAATTCTTCCACTTTGCTTAAGGCCACCACTTCTATATTGGATTTTGATTTGCCTGCCTTTTTATTTGAGAGGTTGTATTTGCTCACAATGATCTTTTCAAAACCCAGTTTTTCCGCTTCGGCTATACGTTGCTCGATTCGGTTGACCGCCCTGATCTCACCGCTCAGGCCAACTTCACCGGCAAAGCAATACTTCTGGTTGATAGGAATATCTTCATAGCTGCTTAGCAGGGCGCTCACAATGGCCAGGTCGATTGAAGGGTCTTCTGCTTTGAGTCCCCCGGCAATATTGATGAATACATCCTTCATGCCAAAATGGAAGCCGCCTCTTTTTTCCAGTACAGCCAGCAGTAACTGCAGGCGGCGGAGATCGAAGCCGCTCACGGTACGTTGGGGTGTGCCATAAACGCTTTGAGTTACTAATGCCTGTCCTTCTATCAATAAGGGACGAAGTCCTTCCATGGTGGCGGCAATGGCAATGCCGCTGAGTTGTTCCTCTTTTTGTGTGATCAGGATCTCTGAAGGGTTGCTTACTGCCCGCATGCCAGTATCTGTCATTTCATAGATCCCCAGTTCGGCAGTGGAGCCGAAACGGTTCTTAAGCGTGCGGAGGATGCGGTAGGTATAGTGGCGGTCGCCTTCAAATTGCAATACGGTATCCACCATGTGTTCAAGTATCTTCGGACCTGCGATCGTTCCGTCTTTGGTGATATGGCCGATGAGGAATACTGGAGTGTTGGTCTCTTTGGCGAATCGCTGTAGCTCGGCAGCACATTCCCTGATCTGGCTTATGCTTCCGGGACTGCTCTCTACGAAAGGAGACTGCAGTGTTTGGATAGAATCTGCAATTACCAGTTGCGGTTTTAATTTTTTTATCTCCTGAAAAATAGTTTGTGTGTTGGTTTCAGTAAGAAGGTAGAAATTATCACTTTTGATGCCAATGCGATCGGCTCTCATTTTTATCTGCTGTTCGCTTTCTTCACCACTTATATATAGCGTAATGATATTGCTTAATTGCAGGCCATTTTGCAGGAACAAGGTCGATTTTCCAATGCCGGGTTCGCCAGCAACGAGAACAATGCTTCCCAATACGATTCCCCCGCCAAGTACACGGTTCAATTCATTGTCATCGGTAACGATCCTTTTCTCTTCAGCACTGCTTACATCATTGATTGAAATGGTTTTGGGCTTGCCGTTGCCATTGTAGTCATGCCAGGGGTCTTTTTCCTTTTTTTCAGAACCTTTAACAAGGATCTCTTCCACAAATGTATTCCAGGTATTGCAAGATGGACATTTACCTAGCCACTTGGCACTTTCATAGCCACAATTCTGGCAAAAAAATGCCGATTTCGTTTTGCTCATGCCGTAAATGTAAACTGTAAAAGGAAGAATGAAAAATCAACCAGCCCGGCGATAAACGGGGAAAAACCCTTTGTGAACTAAAGAATAAACGGTTAAAGATCATCCCCCTGACTATGTTCAAAAACAAGCAAAAGCAGCTATTGTTACAAAGTAAAAGGGTCAACATTTCTGCTGACCCTTTGTACTTACTAACCCATTAAATTCTGTTGCTAAATTACAAATTGCGGCCACATAAAAAAATAAATTTTGCCCCATGTTGATAAATTGAATGGTCGCAGGGAGGCTCTATTTTGGACCTTAATCAGGCTATTAAAATATTGAAAATCAGTTTCTTATATTTATACCTTGGTAGATACTTCCGGGCAGAGTTGATCACTTTTTTGAAAAAATAATTTCAGAAAAATTTGGTTTATATAATAAACTACTTTACGTTTGTGTTAAAATTAACTCGATGAGATTTTTGTTTTTCTTAATGATTTTGCTTGCAGGGCCAATTGTGAAAGCCCAGACCCGTGTATCGGGAAAAATAACCGATACAAAGGGCAATCCGTTGGGTGGGGTAAGTATAACTTTAAAGAATAGTTATGATGGAGCCACTTCGGATTCGCTTGGAAATTTTTCATTCACCAGCACAGAGAAGGGCAGACAGGTGATCGAAGCTTCGATAGTTGGTTACCGTTTATTTGAGCAGGAAGTGAGTCTTACCACCCCAACTCTTAACCTAAATATCTCACTAAAAGAACTTGTTACTGAATTGAAGGCAGTGGTTATATCCGCCGGTTCGTTCGTTGCAAGTGATAAAAACAAAGGGGCTGTATTAAATGCCATTGATATCGTAACAACCCCCAGTGCAAATGGTGACGTGACCAGTGCTTTTAAAACCCTGCCAGGGACACAACAGGTCGGAGAAAGCGAAGGCCTTTTTGTCAGGGGAGGTACTGCTACCGAGAGCAAGATATATATGGACGGAAACCTGGTGAACAATTTCTTTTACAGCAGTACTCCCGGTATTGCCACAAGGGGGCGTTTTAACCCCTTCCTTTTTAAAGGGACCGTCTTTAGCTCCGGGGGCTACTCTGCTTTATACGGACAAGCCCTGTCTTCTGCACTGATATTGGAAAGCAAAGACCTGCCCGATAGAACGGAAGCCGATATTGCGATCTCGGTTGTTGGACTTGGCGGTGGTATCCAGCACCTGGCAAAGGACAAAAAATCATCCTGGGGCGTTTCCTATAATTACACCAATCTTTGGCTTGCCTTTAAATTCAATAAATACAAGCAGGATTTTTTTCAGCTACCCATCTACCACCAGGGTGATGCCAATTTCAGAATTAAAACGAAGCAGGGTGGTATGATAAAGTACTACGGGTACATCAGTGCCAATAAGACCGGCTTCAGGAACCCGGACATAGATTCAATGGTCCTGAAAGACGCATTTTCGATCGAGAACCTGAATACATACCAGAACATTAACTGGAGGGATAACTTAGGTAATGGCTGGCGAATAAATACGGGTATCAGTTACAGTACAAATAAAGACGATATAGTAAATGAATTGCAGGATGCCGGCAACCAAAAAATATTGATCACGGCCCCGTTCTTTTATGCATTCAAAAACTTTAAAGTGAACAATAGGGCGCAGTATGCACAGGCCAGGTTGGTATTTGAAAAGAAACTGAATGGCTTGAATATGCTTCGCTTTGGCGCCGATTATTTTTATAGCAATGAGCGATCTACCTATGTACTGTATGATGCATCTGAATTTTCAGGTACGGTAAAAGATAACCTCGTTTCCGTATTTGCCGAGGCAGATCTGTACATCACCAATAACCTTGCTGCCAAACTGGGTAGCCGGGTGGAGCATTCTGAAGTGATCCGAAAATGGAATGTGGCCCCGCGGTTTTCTGTGGCATATAAATTCGCCGATAACAGCCAGGCTTCTTTCGCGTATGGCCTTTTTTACCAGAATCCTGAAAGAAAATACCTGCCCACAGCGGCAAGCCTGGATTATTCCAGGGCCGCCCATTATATCTTGCAATATCAGAAACTGACCAGCCAGCGTACATTCAGGGTTGAAGCATTTTATAAAAAATACAGGGATCTCTATAAGACCACTGTTACCCAAACCGGCAGGGAGATAGCCGACAATAACAACGGTTTTGGAGAAGCCAAAGGACTCGAATTTTTCTGGCGGGACAAAAAGACCTTTAAAAATGTAGATTACTGGATCTCGTACTCCTACCTCGATACAAAAAGAGACTTCTTGAACTTTCCTAAAGCAATCACTCCTTCATTTGCTGCCAATCATACAGCCTCGTTGGTTGCAAAAAGGTTCGTGGTGCCCTGGAAGACCGGCTTCAATCTCAGTTACAATTTTGCAACCGGCCGCCCTTACTATCACATCGTTTATGATAACTCCCAAAGTAAATATGTGATAACAGATGCAGGCAAAACCATTAACTACAACAGCATGAGCTTTAGTATTAATTATTTGCCAGGGCTCGGAAAGAAAAATCCGAAAGTATTTACAGTATGGGTACTCGGGATCAATAATGTACTCGGCCAGAACCAGGTCTTCAGTTACAATTATAACAACGACGGCTCCCGGAAAGAACCGGTGACACCACCATCAAAGCGCTTCATTTTCATCGGTTGTTTCATCAGTTTTGGTATCGATCGTACCCAGGATGCAATCAACAATAACTTATAACAAAAGATTCTTAACCAATAAACAAATAGCTATGTCAGATCATCAAGCTCCTCCCGAAGGCAAAGACCCCATCCTGTGGGAGATCGCTAAGAAGCGAGCAAGTTTTAAAGGGCATCTTACATCTTACATAATCGTAAACGGGTTCTTATGGGCGCTTTGGTATTTTACGTCCGGCAACCATGATCTCAGCTTCGGTGAGGGCCACTGGGGCGAACGCCTGCCATGGCCCATCTGGCCAACATTGGGTTGGGGTATCGGGCTGGCGTTCCATTATGCCGATGCATATATTTTCCCACGAGCGAACTCGGTGGAAAGAGAATATCAAAAATTAAAAAACAAAAAATAAACAATGAAAAGGTTAATACTAATTGCTGCTGCTTCTTTCTTAGCAGCCAGCGTGTCTGCTCAAAGCGAAAAATACCTGGCTGCCATGCGAAACAATATCGCAGCCATCGATACCAGTTTTAAAACACCAGCCAATCTGCTGAACCTGGCCAACAACTTTGAGCGCATTGGCAATGCTGAGAAAAATCAATGGCTCCCGTATTATTATGCCGCTCTTTGCCATGTGAACTATTCGTATACGGAACAGGACAAATCAAAGATCGACGGCATCGCCGATAAAGCAGCCGCATTGATCGAAAAAGCCGATTCGCTTCAGCCGAATAATTCAGAGATCAGTTGTATGAAAAGTATGATCGCGAGCTGCCATATGATGGTAAACCCGATGCAGCGTTACATGGAGTATGGCCAGGAGATCAATACAAACCTGGAAACAGCCATGCAACAGGACCCATCGAATCCCAGGCCTGAATACCTGAGAGGGCAGGGACTTAAGTATACGCCTGAACAATTTGGTGGCGGTTGTAAAACGGCCAAACCAATACTCGAAGCATCACTCGAAAAATACAATAAGTTCAAGCCTGCCAGCGACATCCATCCTAGCTGGGGTAAGCAGCGGGTTGAGAAATTGCTGGGTGAATGTAAATAACCTAACTGTTTAACTATCCCCGGACCTTTTGGTCCGGGGATCATTACATACAAATTATGGAGCAGGAAAATTTTTCTCCGCAAGACAGCCTGAAGCTCATTCAAAGCATGATTGAAAAGACCAGGCAGGATATGGGTGATGACAGCAGCCATTTTCTTTTATGGGGGTGGATAACATTTGTTGCCTGTGTAGGACAGTACTTGCTGAAAACTGTTTTTCACTATGAAAAGCATTATCTCGTTTGGTTGCTTATCATTCCCGCTATATTCGCAAGCATTTACCTGGGTATCCGGGAAAAGAAAAAACAAAAGGCAAGTACATATGTGGGCGATAGTATGAAATACCTGTGGACCGGAATGGGGATCAGTTTTTTTGTTCTGAGTATGATATTGGGCCGTATGGGATGGAACAACAATATTTTTCCTTTCTTCATTATGCTTTATGGCCTGGGCACATTCATCTCGGGCCAGTTTCTGCGGTTCAGGCCGCTCGTGATCGGAGGGGCGATTGCCTGGGTACTCGCTATTGTTACGCCTTATTTTGATAACGACGAACAGATCTTATTTGCCGCTGCCGCCATCCTTGTAAGCTATATTATTCCTGCATATTTGCTTCGTTCAAAAAATAAATCAACCATCAACAGTTAATATCATGGAAAATGATCAGCGACTTTCAAACGAAAAAAGCCTTGAGATCATCCATCAGATGATCAACCAGGCAAAAACAAATATCACGGATAATGGTATTAGTTGGTTGTTATGGGGCAGCCTGATTTTTTTTGCCTCCCTGAACACCTATTTCTTTATTTGGGCGGGTTATGATAATATTTTCCTTGCCTGGAATATTTTTGGCATCATCACTGTCGGCTTGCTCACCTATGACGCATTGAAACGGAAACCCAAAAGGGTGCGTACTTACGTAGACGACCTGCTAAGACTGGTTACTATGGGATTTATTATTTCCCTGTTTACTATTATAGTTTCAATTAATGTTTCTGTAAGCCCTAATGACGGATTTGGATTTATCCTGATGATCTTCGCGTTTTTAATGTTTGTAAACGGAGGTGCTTTAAAAGCAAAGTCCCTGGTAGTAGGCGCCGTTGTCAACTGGGTTGGCTCAATAGCCATTTTCATAAACAAGGAATTCAAATACGATATGCTTATCATGGCTGGGGCTGTTTTGATCGGCTATATCATCCCGGGGCTGTTATTGTGGTTACAGTATCGAAAAGCAAACAAAATCACCGATAAGTAATTCTGGCTTAGTGATGGAATTTAAAGAACTCGATCCCATATTGCATTCACAGCTGCGCCTCGCTGTTATGAGCCTGCTCATCAGTGTGCGGGAGGCGGAGTTTACCTTCCTCAAAGAAAAGACCAATGCTACCGCCGGTAACCTGAGCGTACAGATAAATAAACTAAAAGATGCCGGGTACATTGATGTGACGAAACAATTCAGCAACAACTATCCGCAGACCATATGCAAGATCACCAAAAAGGGAATCGAATCCTTTGAAGAATACGTGAAAGCCCTGCAAACATATATGAACCCCAACGGGCAATAACGGGAAGTATAAATTCAAAATAGCCATTTAATATTTTGAAACATAAAAACATTCGGGAAGAAGCCTGATATGATTAAGGGAGGTACTAAAAAATAAAAATGAAACTTCTGATTATCGGAGGAACCGGCGGAACAGGGCAGCAGCTTATTAAGCAAGCACTGAAACAAGGACATCGCCTGACGGTCTTGGCACGGCGCCCTGAGAAAATTAAGATATCTCATCCTGACCTTACCGTTGTGAAAGGGAATGTACTTGATATGGAAAATGTACGAAAAGCAGTGGCCGGGCAGGAGGCTGTATTATCGGCGCTGGGACACAAACGGTTCTTCATTAAAACAAAGATCCTTTCTGAGGGAACCCGTAACATCATCCATGCTATGCATGAAAATGGTGTGAGCAGGTTCATATGTGTTACTTCTCTTGGAGTGGGTGACAGCAGGTTTAAACTTGGATTGTATCATACGCTTTTTGTAATTCCAGTTATTATCTTTTTTTATTTCAGGGATAAGGAAAAACAGGAGAAACTGATTAGAGCCAGTGGCCTGGAGTGGACAATTATCCGGCCCGCACAACTTATACCCAAATGGGCAGCAAGCTTATTTCATGGTAAAACACTAGGCAATTATAAACATGGTACCCAGGTTGGGAATTATTTTTTTACAAAAATGATCTCCCGGGCAGAAGTTGCCCATTTTATGTTAAGGCAGTTAAATAATAACGATTACCTGTGTGAAGCAGCCGGGATAACGTATTAAAACGGTTGGATCTGTAAATGCAATCATTAGTATAAAAAACAGGCTTATTCAGGTATATCGGTAATCTTTTCATCCACCGCATTTCGTAACACTGTAGCGCTCATTTTTTTCAGCGGGTTGTTATACTGTTCGTCGTATTCCCTTCTTCCCAAAATGATATCCACGCATTTAAAGATCGCTGCACGGAAAGAGGATTCATCGGCCTTGCCCTGGCCGGCTATATCAAAGGCGACACCATGATCCGGCGAAGTTCTTATACCCGGTAACCCCGCTGTATAATTCACGCCTTCTCCTATGGCCAGTGATTTGAACGGGATCAGTCCCTGGTCGTGGTACATGGCCAATACGGCATCGAATTTCTCGTGCTGCCCTCTTGCGAAAAATGCATCGGCCGGGTAGGTGCCAAAGCAGAATACATCCCGGTGCTTGGCTTCTTTGATGGCAGGCTTGATGATCTCTTCTTCTTCTTTGCCGATCAATCCTTCGTCCCCGGCATGTGGATTCAGCCCTAATACCGCGATCCGGGGTTTAGCAATATTGAAGTCCCTTTTTAATGAATTATTGATCACCTGCAGCTTGCTGATGATGGCCTCTTTACTTATTTGTTGCGATACCTCTTTTACCGGGAGATGCTCAGTAAGTAAAGCTACCCGCATGTTTTCGGCAACCATCATCATGGCAACATCGTTCACGCCATACAGGTTTTTAAGGTAGGGAGTATGCCCGGTAAAATTGAATTGTTCCGATTGGGTATTGTTTTTATGGATGGGGGCTGTTACCAACCCGTCTATCTTTTTTTCTTTTAATGCCTGTGCCGCTGCTGTCAAACTTTTAATTGCGTACTGTCCGCCGGTTGCATTTAAAATACCAGGGTTGATGTTGACCTCTTCTTCCCAGCAGTTGTATAGGTTAAGCTGTTTATGATTGATGCGTCCCAGGTCTTTCACACTCATAAAGTTCAGGTTGTATCCAGCCAATCCCTTTCGGTAAAAATTCAGCACTTTGTTATTGGCAAAGATCACCGGGGTGCAAAAGTCGAGGATCCGGTTATCGCTTACCGTCTTTATCAGTAATTCAATGCCGATACCATTTATATCACCACACGTGAGGCCGATAACGGGCTTATGTTCTGTTGAAATGCTCATTGTTGATTTGTTGAAGGCTAAAAGTACGATTTATTGGTTAATGGTTTAGCGGCGATAGCCATAAAACAATAAGGCAGCCTCGTAGCTGCCTCTATCGTTTATTTATGGGGTTAGTAAACTATTGTTTGATGAAGCGTATTGTTTTCACCGCTTCGCTGGTGCTGTAAAAGCTTACATGGTAAGCTCCCTTGGCCAGGGAATACACATTCAGCACCACTCGGTTCTCTCCAGGGATCAGCTGTACGGTTTGTGTTTTTACTACCCTTCCGGTAAAATCGGTGATAGTGATCATTGCCTGCACTTTCTCGAATGCATTTAGCTTAAGCACCGCATTATCATTTACCACCGGGTTGGGGAAAATGCCCAGCACATCGGCGCCTTTCAGTTTGAGCACCAGGGTTACCACATTGGTTTGTGTGGCTTTGCCATCCGCATCAATCATTTTTATCCGGTAATAATTAATTCCGTTTTCAGGCTTATCGTCTATGTATTCAAAAGGCTGGCTGCACCTTACCTGGCTGGCAGCAATACTATTAATGGTTGTATAATGTACACCATCTGTGCTTCTTTGTACTTCAAATGTTACACTGGCGGAGGTACAGTTTGCCTTCCAGCTGAGAATATGCTTTCCGTTTTGCTGGACCCCTTTAAAATATTCCATAGAAACGGCGAGTACGCTCACTGGAGCACTTGTGAGATAGAAACCGGAAAACCCTGATACGGGCACAACGATTTCCCACCAGTTCCTCGTAGCATTCCAGGTTACTGTAAAGCCACTGGTTGCGGTAGAAAAATCAACCGACGCACCTGTATAATTCGTTGGATTGGTACCTGTGCCATGGAACTGCCTTAATACCAGGTTCGCAATACCCGTGGCATCACCCGGTCCGGTAGGCAGCAGTTTGAACCCGCTGTCGGTAGCCTTGCTGTTGTAATTGTTGAACTCGCTTTGTAAATAGTATAAAGTGATGTTTGCCGTTGAGGTGGCAGGATTGATCAATGGTTCAATATCGTATTTACGGGCGAGGTATAAAGTAGATGTCCCCCTTTTAGTAGAGCCATTATCTACCTGCAGGCAGGTATTGATCGAATTGGTGACAGGGGATGCTCCGGCGGGGGTGATATTGGCAATAAGGTTACAGTTACCATCCCGGTAATTGGTACCCGATCCGGATACGCTTATGTTTTGGCAGATCTGCGGACCGCCTGCTGTACCAGCCAGTATGTAAGAAGCCGGGTCAACAGTTACCGTTACTGTGGTGTTGCCGGTATTACCATTGGACGGGTTGACAGCACTTACAGTATAGATAGTAGTACTTGAGGGAGAAGCGATGACGGTAGCACCTGAGGTCGTATTCAAACCGGTACTAGGCGACCAGGTAAAATTGATGACATCGGGTGTAAAGCGATATGCATCCGGCATACCTGCCCAGCTGGTGGTATTATTTCTTCCTGTCGCTACGGCGGCAATAGTTCCTGTACTATTCTCCACGCCCTGGGCTTTATTCACCGTTGTATTGGTACAGCTGGTAGTATGTATCTCCACAACGTTTGTCGTTTCATATAGGATCACCTGTATATTGGCCGTGCCTGTTGTAGATAAAAATTTCAGATTGCTGTAATCGATAACAAATTTCCTGTTCGGGCTGCTTCCAACAGTAAAATATTGTATTACCGCAGCATTGGTTCCCCCGGCAAATGTCAGGTCGCATGTAATGGCATGAATCACGTTATTAGGCGCCCCGGCTGCAGGTAAAGCAACTCCGTACCCGGTAGCAGTTGAGTTCGAGCTTCCCATTCCGATCCAGCCGTTGGTACTTATGTTCAGTGAATTGAATGTATTGCCGTAAAACCTGAAAGTAAACGGAAGAGTAATATTATCCCAGCGGCCATCATCGTAATTACCAAAACTCAGTGGTTCCAGGTAAGGCGTTCCGCCGGTATACGTACCCAATTGATCAACCAAAATATTGGTGGCAAAAAAGGTTGGGTCGTAAGGATTATTTGCTATTGCGGTAACGGTGTAACTGACGGGTGTGGCCGTTGCGGTTAGGCTTACTGAATTTCCTGCGCAAATCGAAGCACTGGAAGGGTTTGTTGTAACAGTAAGCTGAGCCGTTGCATGTTTGGTAAGACAAAGAATTGCAGCTGCAATGAAGAGTTTTTTCATGCGAATTGGATTTCTCTATCTGCTAGTAACGGGTTATAAATAAAAATATTGTAGTAAAACCCTTACAATCAGTGCATATTCTCTTACATGTCCTTTTTGTTTTATGTGCATTTTTTGTTGTTTGATTTTTCCGCCGGAGGATATAAAAATAGATAGCTGAATGCTAAATTGCCTGAAATAAAGTATAAGGCAGTGCTAAACAAGACAAAGTCACATGTAGAAAATTCATATAAAAAGCTTTAGGAATTTTTCAGTGCCTTGTAGAAAAATAGTTACAAATAATTAGAAAACAGTGCAATTAAAATGCTTCCTTGGACGTTAAACCAATAGTATAATCCCCTTAGAATCAGCAAATCCAAAATCCAAGATGAAAAGAAAAATCTACTTTCTGAATGCTTTATTGTTCCTGAGCCAGATTACCCAGGCCCAGCATTTTCATTCTCCATCCGAACAAGGCAGTACAGGCAATAGCGGTACAGGTGCCAATATCGACGTGATATATCAGCGATGTGATTGGAACATGAATCCTACCGCAAGCAAAGTTGTGGGAGGAACCATCACCACTTATTTCAAAACGATCACATCTAATGTATCCACCCTGAGTTTTGATCTGAACAAAACCTCTTTCAATAATGCGTCATTGGTAGTAACCTATCATTCCATTACCTGTACCAGGAGTTTTCCCTCTTCCGGAAATGTAAATATTCTGAACATTACACTACCTTCTAATATTCCTGTCAGTGGTACACTTGATTCGATCAGTGTTACCTATTCGGGTACACCGCCTGCCGTATCCGGCCAGGCCGAAGGGTATCAACGCAAACAAGATGGCCTTGGCAACTGGTACCATTACTCATTGTCGGAATCATACGAAGACAAGGATTGGTGGCCATGCAAGGCTGATATGCAGGATAAGATCGATTCAATGGATATTAATGTGACCGTTCCCTGGACGGGTACTGATACATTCTGGGTGGCCGCACCGGGTAAACTGGTCGATTCAGCGATCAGTGCCGGAACAAGAACATTCAAATACCAGCATCGTTATCCAATCACATCTTACCTGGTGGCTTTGGGCATTGCTAAATACAGAAGGTATCACCGGGGTACAGTAAATATCAATGGTACGAACGTGCCGGTTGTATATTATATATTCCCTGATATGGCTGCCGGTACGGTTACAACCGCACTTAGTCGCATGGATGTTTCCAAAACCGAACTTGTGGAATTCAGTAACAAATACGGGCCTTACCCATTCGCAAATGAAAAACATGGCTATTACCAGTTTGGCTGGGGTGGGGGTATGGAGCACCAGAGCTTTTCTGCAATGAGCTCAGGAAGTATGACAAGCTGGTCGGTGATCGCCCATGAATTGGGCCACCAGTGGTTTGGTGATAAGGTATCCTTTGGCACCTGGAACCACCTCTGGCTTGCCGAGGGTTTTGCAAAATATTCCGAAGCATTGGCAGCCGAACTCATTCCGGCAATCGGTGTTACACCCGCTTCTCATCTGAGCAGCGTAAAAACAACTGCCCGCGCAACCAATACCACACCGGTATTATTGAGTGCAGCAAGTATTGCCAACTCCAATACGATATGGACAACAAATAATGACAATGCTGTTTACCAACGTGGCTGTATGATCGTTTCCATGCTGCGTGCTATGATGGGAGACGCAAAATTCTTCCAGGGATGTAAAGATTATATGAATGATCCATTGCTTGCATACAAATCAGCCACTACCGCTGACCTGCAAAGAAATATGGAGAACCAGATGTATAATGTAAACCTGACCCCATTCTTCAATGCATGGGTAAATGGTACGGGAACGCCGAGTTACACGGGTAGTTATTATATTACCGGCAAACGGATCCAGTTCAGACTGACCCAGTCAATGAGCCCCGTAGGAAACCCGTTCATGCCGATGCCGGTTGTTGTTAAAATAGCCAATGCCGGCGGTACGATCGACACCAGTGTGGTGATCTTCCATCACTCAGCTACGCAACTGGGTTATGCCGGATTAAGTGCTGAAGGTATGGGAACCATCGGCGACGATTTTATCACCTATGACCTTTCTTTCACACCTGCTACCATAACCATTGACCCGGATAACAAAACAATGGCAACCGGTACATTGACTGCGGTGGGAGCTCCGTTGAACTCGGATATTCTTGACTTCACTGCTAGCCGTACAATAAGCGGTAATCAACTCAGTTTGCTGCTGAACCCGAATGAAAATGCCGATAAAGTAGTGTTGCTTAAAGGAAGCAATGGCACCGATTTTGTGGAAGCTGGTATGATGAATAAGGTCAGCACCCTGGAAAACAAATACCAATTCACCGATATATTACCATTTACCGGATCTACTTTTTACAGGGCTAAGATATTCAGCCGCGGTAATGTATATTATTCAAAGGTGATTAAAATGCAGGATGCTTCGGATCACAACCTGGTGATCACACCTAACCCCGCAAAGGATGTAGTAAAGATCAGCATTCCCGGAAATGGGAGTATTAAAACAACGATTCGTATCATCAATGCCGAAGGCAAAACAGTGGTCGAATCAGCAACCAATAATAATTTCATTCATTACGATATAAGCAATTTGACACCCGGAGTTTACATGGTACAGACTGTTCAGAATGGACAGGTTACCGCCACTGGCAAATTGCTTGTAGGCAGGTGATGAGTGATTTCCAATACCTCTTGAAAAACATACAACCATGAGAAAAATTTTATTCTCAATCTTCGGCCTGTTCTGCTTTATGCAGATAGCCAAGGCACAACCCGCTACCTTCAGTAACCCTCTTGGGATCGGACGGAATAACTGTTCAGGATCAGGAGGGGTTGACTCATTATACTACCTGAATTACCTCAGCCCCAACCTGTCGAATTCAGCAACGCCGATTACAGCATGCAAGCCGGTTCTGCGTACCAACTTTGCGCCTCTATCTGGTTATACAGCGGCCAATAAACCGTTTACCATCTTCAATGCCAGTATTGCATTTAATCAGGCAGACCAAATGATCTACTACGTGTGGACCGACTATAATATACCGTCTCCATACAAATCTTATATATGGAGGTGGAGCCCGCTTACCTGCCCGATGCCTGCAGCACCCGGATTGGATACCTTCCGTACATTCAACACAGATATTGGTGGTATCACTTTTGATCCCAATGGTCTTGGCTGGCAGCTGGAATTCATTGGTCCTGCACCGTATAAAGCCATGCTTCGCCAGGTGGATTTTACTACAGGCGTGATCGGCATTCCGGATACTCTTGATCTAACCGGTGGTGCGAAATTGTGGAACGTTGGTACAGGTGATATCACACTGACCCCGAGTGGCCAGATGTATTTCATCTTTAATAATAAACTCTTTACCCCCGACTATGGAAGTGCAGGAGGCCCTACCAAGCATATCAAGTGTACTTATATTGATACAGTGAGGTTGCCTGCAGGTAAAACAGGTCTGCCAGGTCTGGCCTTTGGTTCCGGCGACCTGATCGCTTCTTATTCGCCCGGTACAGGTTGTGTATTTAAAAGAATTGACCCGGTAACAGGCGATACCGCTTCTATTACATATACCTATGCTGCCTCAAAAGGTATTTATGCGACCGATATGACCCAGATCAACTCAGGGGTTGGTGCTTCAAAAAAACTATTTTCCATCACCCCTACGGGATTTCCGGGACAATACGATGTTGTTTACGATGTATACGTACGTAACTACGGTAATGTGGCGGTCACCAACCTTCAACTGACGGATGACCTGAAAACCATTAATGGTGTAGCCAATCTTTCGAACGTATCTGCTACACTCACAAGTAACCCCGCAGGGGTCGTGTTAAATCCCGGATACAATGGCAATACCAATATTAACTTATTGGCAGCCGGGCAAACGCTCCCTGTCTTTCCGGTTGCAAATAATAATTTCACTGTCCGCATCTCGTGCAGGTTATCAAATATTCTGTCTGGTGTGGTATATAATAACAGTGCGATCGTTACAGGGAATGGATTTAAGAATGTGGCTTTGAGGGACTCTTCGACCAATGGTTCCAATCCCGACCTTAACCAGAACGATAAGACCGATGACCTTGGTGAAGGACAACCAACACCATTTGTGATCATACTTACACCGATCACACCTCCGTGTACCACACTCGATACAACTTTATATAACCAGGATTTCGGAACTGGCATTGGATTGGTGAATAATATCCCTCCGTCTGCAGCGGTTCCTTCAGCCAGCAGTACGTATATTGGTACCGCTGTCGCTCCATTGCCCATTAACCGGTTCTCCGTCACAAATAATGCTTCACTCGGAGACGCTTCGAACTGGATCAATCTTACCGATCACACCGGCGGAGCAAATGGGCGGATGTTAATAATCAATGCCGATGCTTCGGCAAATATCATGTACCGGGATACATTACCGGTGTCTTGTTCGGGCCAGCAGTATTCGGTCTCATTCTGGGCGGCATTCATCGGTAATTCATCCTATCAGACCGTATGCGATGGTTTGGGTGGATTCAAATACCCACAGATATTGGTGAGGATCCGTGACCTCTTTACAGGCCTCGTGATCACCCAATACACTACGGATACCATTAAATTTACAACCTGGCAACTTCATGGTATGAAGTGGGTAATGCCTACCGGTTATACCAATGTGATCCTCGAACTGCTGAATGCAGGACCCGGTGGTTGCGGTAACGACCTGGCCATTGATGATATCAGGTATGGTATCTGCGATCCCCTGCCGTATGTAAGTTTGAATAACCCGGGTGGTACCTGTCTCGGGTCATCCGTAACGTTTACGGCGAACGTATCTGATGCCAGTGTTATTCCGGGACCGAAGGATTATCAATGGCAATGGTCGCCATCCCCGGGAACAGGGCCCTGGACAAATATTATCGGCGCTACTTCTTCTACATACACCATTAACCCTGTGAATCCTTCCGATACGGGCAGGTATTACAGGGTGATCATGGCTGCACAAGGCAATATCGGTATTGTTACCTGTCAGTATATATCCGCCGGTCAGAAACTGACCGGGCTGGTTCCTTCTCTTGCGCCCACATCGGCCAATAAGAACAAGAACAATATTTGCCCGGGTATCTCTGTAAACCTGACCGCAGTAGGTGGTACATTGGGTACAAATGCCAGTTACAGATGGTATTCAGGTTCCTGCGGAACTACCCTCGTAGGTACAGGCAGCAGTATTTCAGTAACGCCTTCTGTAACCACTACGTATTACCTGCGTATAGAAGGAGATTGCAACACTACCAGCTGCGTAGCGGTAACCGTTAATATCTCCTGCGATATCGATAAAGACAAAGATGGTATCCCTGACTGGGTGGAAAGCAATATGGCTGCCGCTTTCCAGGATGCGAACAGCAATGGTATCATCAATGCTTACGATCCTACCTATGCCGGGTTTGTTGATAACAACAACGACTATATAAATGATAACTTCCAGGCCGATGGCGACTCGGATAATGATGGTATACCTAATTATCTCGACACCACCTTCCCCGGAAGAATAGATAGTAATGGCGATGGCGTGGATGATCGTTTTGATACCGACCTCGACGGAAGGATCAACATGCTCGACCGCGACAGCGACAACGATGGTGTCCCCGATGTGGTGGAAGCTTATGGAGTAGATACCGATGGCGATGCACGGATCGACAATTTCATTGATGCCGATGGCGACGGTCTCACCGACCAGGTGGACGGTAATAGTGTGAATGCCTACAACTCAGGCCTTGGTCTGAGCCGGCCCGACCTGGATGGTGATGGTATTCCAAATTATATCGACCTGGATAGTGACAACGACGGCATACCGGATGTAGTGGAAGTATATGCGCCGGATGATAATAATAATGGTATCATAGACGGCTTTGTGGATGTAAACGGGGATGGTTTGCACGATGGTTATATCAATGCTACAGCCTTGTTGACGACGGGGCCTGATGGTAATGCTGATGGCCGTGCCGATAGCTGGCCAAATAAAAACCTCGACCGTGATCTCAGGCCCAATGCATACGATATGGATAGCGATGGCGATGGCATCGTTGATGTGATCGAAGCCGGTTTACCTGATGCCAACCTTAATGGTATCGTGGATGGTGCGATAGGCAGTAACGGCTGGTCGGCATCAGTTTCTGGTTTGCCGGCACTTAACCTGCCTAATACCGATGCTTCAGGCAATCCAAACTACCTTGATATCGATTCCGATAATGATGGCATACCTGATAATATTGAAGGCATGTCAACAGCAGGATACCTGTTGCCCGGAACAACCGACACCGACGGTGATGGCTTGGTTAACACCTACGATAATATAGTTGGCTTTGGCGGTGCAGGTATATTCGTGTATGATCATGATGGTGATGGAACTCCCGACTATCGTGATCTTGATACGGACGGTGATGGGCAACCCGATATAATTGAAGGAAATGACTTCAACCTGAACAATATTGCCGATGATAATGTGACCCTTACCGGATTGGATACCGACGGCGATGGCCTGGATAACCGTTTTGACTCACTCACATCGGTTACCAACATCAAAGGAACATCTTACATGATGGGTAACGGCGGAAGCCTTACCGGCGATGCCACGCCCGGAGCAAGATGTACTGTTCAGAAAAAAACCCCGGCACAGATCGACCGCGACTGGCGATTTGTGGGTACCGTACTTCCTGTACAGTTCCTGCAGCTGACCGGTGTGTTGCAATCGTCCAACGTCCGGTTGAACTGGACCGTCATCGCATCGAAAGAAGTGGACCGGTTTGAGGTGGAAAGGAGTACCGATAATGTAACATTTACCAAAGTAGGCACCGTTTCCGATCCTGTAAAACTGAATGAGCAACAAAGCTTCCTTTTCAATGATAATGTTTCAGGAATAACCAAAGAGATCATTTACTACCGCATCAGGGTAATTGGAAAGGCAGGAGAGATCCAGTACAGTAATGTGGTGGTGATACGAATGAAACAAACAAAAACCCTGCTGACGATCGTGCCGAACCCGGCCAAGGATCATGTGATGATCTCGTTCACTGCGGAAAAAGATTCGGAAATAACCATCCGGCTGATCGATAATGCAGGAAAGGTCATGCAGATTCAGAAAGAGAAAGTACAGCATGGCAATAATACCCTTCAGGTGAGAGGGTTGGAGAAATACAGTACTGGGGTTTATATGCTGCAGGTACTGGTGAACGAAGAGGTGGTTACGGAAAAACTGGTTATTACCAAATAGTGTTTCATAATAAATGGTTGTTAAGCTGCCCTTATTCAAGGGCAGCTTTTTTTTGCAATACCATTTCCGAAGTTTTACCGGTTCGCTTACGCTTGTTTTACTAATTTTAAGTACAAATTGTACCACATGTACAGGAAATCTTTGGTTGCAGGTTTATTAATGGCATTGGTATTCGTATTGTCGTCGCTTTCTGGCAGAAACCCTGATAGGGCAGAGGAGGTAAAAAGGCTTTACCATCAACAAGGGCAACAGCTTGAAAGGGAGATCCGGCAGTTACAGCAACAATTGGAAACAGGAGGTGAGAATGAACTGCAACGGCAATTCAATAAGGTAAGGCTTATCTATAAAGAAACAGAAACAATCATTGAATACTACTTTGGTTTTTTTGCAGTAAAATTGAACGGCCCTGCTATCCCTTTTTTCGAGGAGGAAGAGCCGGATCTGGGCGAGCAACAGCCGGCAGGCATGCAGGTGATAGAGGGGATTCTTTTCCCGCATTACCTGGCCGGCAAAAAAGAGGATCTTAAAACTGCCATAGAAAACCTGCTGGCTGATACCCGGATGATGCTGCAGACCTCCGAGTCGAACGCTTTTAACGACGAGTTCATATTTGATGCCGTAACCGAAGAATTGTTCCGGATCACTACCCTGGGAATAACGGGTTTCGACTCTCAAATAGCCGGGAACGGGTTGACGGAATGCTCAGCTGCGTTAAACGGACTGCAGAAAATACTGCTTTTGTATAAACCGGAATTAAAACAGGAGATCAATACAAAGGGAGAAAAAATATTTTACCTGCTGGCGGGTGCCCGGGAATACCTGCAGCGACATAGTGATTTCGCCCGGTTCGACCGGATGGAATTCATATCAACCTATCTTAACCCCATAACAAAAGAAGTAGGTGAATATAAAAAGCTGAAAGGGTTTGGTGAAAATAAATCACCAATGTTTTACAGCACAATTAAGAAAAGTAACACACTTTTTGCCCCGGGAATATTTGATGTCAATAAATACCTCGACGATAATACCACCTCTCCCGCAAAGATCCGGTTGGGAAAAAAACTTTTCTTCGATAAGAGTCTTTCGAAAGACAACAGTCGCAGTTGTGCCACCTGCCACGACCCTGCAAAGGCCTTTACCGATGGGCTTCCTACCAGTATTGCCGTCGATGGGCATACATCTTTACCGCGGAATGCCCCCACCATTTGGAATGCCGCCCTGCAGAGACGCCTTTTTATGGATAATCGCAGTTTTTCCCTGGAGGGCCAGGTAATGGAGGTATTGAACAATGCAAAAGAAATGCATGGATCTGCCGAGCAGGCAGCCGGGAAAATACTGGACCAGGCCGGTTACAAACAACTTTATGCAGAAGCTTACCCGGGAGCTGCAAAGACCGACGCAGCAAACAACATCTGTAATGCAATAGCCTGTTATGAACGGACATTGGCCGCAATTAATTCAAGATTTGACAGGCACATGCGGGGCACACCAACTTTGAGCCGGCAAGAGATCAATGGATTTAATCTATTCATGGGTAAGGCCAAATGCGGTACCTGTCATTTTGTGCCATTATTCAGCGGAGCCAAGCCTCCCCGGTATTACTATAACGAAACCGAAGTCATCGGTGTGCCTGATAAGAATATAAAGACCAATGCCCGCCTTGATGAAGACGAAGGTCGCTACCTGGTCACTCAATTGCCTGTTCATAAATATGCATTCAAAACACCCACCCTGCGGAATATCGCATTAACGGCCCCTTATATGCACAATGGCGTGTTCAGGACGTTGGAAGAAGTCGTCGACTTTTATAATAATGGTGGAGGGAGTGGGTTAAATATTATCCTGCCCAACCAGACTCTTCCAGGAGAGAAGTTGAACCTGGATTTTCAGGAAAAAAAGAGCATTATCGCCTTCATGAAAACACTAACGGATACCTCTCATACTAAGTAGTATATTCTCAGGCTTCTTACAGCGGATATTTTTTTGTGACATTTTTCGATTGCACGCCGGGGAAAAGCCAATCCTGTATTTGATAGTAGAATCACCCGACCAGTGAGTACATCTACTACGTAATTCAACGAAACCCCGCCTTTTACTATAAAATAGTAGAATTTTTTCCACAATAAAACCTACCCTTATTACGTATTTGAAGTAGAAAAAAATCTATAAAAAGCCTAATATCCTCTAAATCCGGTTTCAATGAAAAATTTTACCAGCAAAATTTGCCTGCTTACCCTTTGTGTGTTTTCAACTTCTGTATCTATAATACAGGCACAAACATTAACCAGGATGCCCTACCTGCAATCGGGCAAGCAGGATTCGATAACCATTCGGTGGAGGACCGATATCGCCAGTAATTCAAAAGTCACCTGGGGAACTTCATTCATAGCGCTCCCCGGCACTTATGCGAACTCATTCACACAGGACGTGGCCACACCGGTTACCGAACATGTGGTCCGGATCGGAGGTTTGTCAGCGGATACCAAATACTGGTACTCCGTCGGTACCACTACTACGGTACTGCAACAGACCAGCACGAATTATTTTCTGACGCTTCCGCCGTCGAATACCACCCGAAAACTTCGCTTTGTTGCCATTGGTGATTGTGGTAATAACTCCACCAACCAGGCGAATGTGAAAAACACCTTTATTAATTATATAGGAGCAAATGATATTGATGCCATGATCCTGCTGGGCGATAATGCCTATAACAGTGGAACTGACTTGGAGTTTCAGAACAATTTCTTCAATATCTACCAGAACGATCTCTTGCGATATAATAAATTATACCCGGCGCCCGGTAACCACGATTATGGTAATAGTGCGGCGAACAATACTAAAACAGGTTCCACACCAGCCAACAGTATGCCCTATCACCTGAACTTTACAGTGCCGTCAAATGGCGAGTTGGGTGGTTATCCTTCATATGTGAAGAATTATTACTCGTTCAATATCGGGGATGTGCATTTCATTTCACTGGATTCGTACGGAAATGATGCAGGGCTGCTGCAGGATACCCTGGGAACACAAACCACCTGGCTGAAGAATGACCTGGCTGCCAATACCAAAAAGTGGACGATCGCTTACTTTCACCATCCACCCTATACCAAAACAAGCCACACTTCCGATACCGAAATGGACCTGGTGGCAATTCGTGAAAAAATGATCCGGATACTGGAACGAAATGGAGTTGATCTTATCCTGTGCGGTCATAGTCATGGATACGAACGAAGCTACCTGCTCAAAGGATTTTATAATACTTTTGCAAGTCCCCTGCTGGATGCAAACTTCAGTGCAGTTACACATACGGCCACGGGGAATGTACAAAACGGACTGTACAACGGCACTGCAAATTCTTGTGCATTCTCTTACAACTCGGGAAAATTCAATCATGGAAGCATTTATGTGGTGGCAGGATCTGCCGGACAGGTAGGAGGTACAACAGCCGGCTATCCGCAGAATTGCATGTATTACTCGAACCCGACCAACGGAGGTTGCTTGTATTTTGAAGTGGACAGTAACCGCCTGGATGCGAAGTTTATCTCCTATGCCACCGCTCCAACGCCACTGGTACGTGACCAATTCACTATTTTCAAAGACGTTCGTAAAAAACAAACCTTCAATGTGGTCACCAACGACCCGCTGACACTGACGGCATCATGGAGAGGGACCTATTACTGGCCAAATAATGGAGGAGTTACCACACAAAGCGTAACACTCCCTAATAGTGTGAACGGAACATTTACATACTATGCCCGTGACCTGAGTGCCGGTAATTGCATTGAAGATACTTTCATCGTAAACGTATCGGGTACCTTACCGATCACTCTTGCGTCGTTCAATGCCTCGCTGAATAAAGATAAAGTACTTCTTGATTGGACCACCTCCCAGGAACTGAACAATAAATACTTCACTGTTGAACGCTCCATTAATGGAAGCAGTTATGACTTCCTGGGTCGTGTAAACGGAGCCGGAACTACTTCTTTACCCAATACATACAAGCTGATTGATTATACCCCTGCCGAGGGAGTGAATTATTACCGGCTTTCTCAAACAGATTATGCAGGAACGATCAGGTACCACGACATCAGACAAGTGAGCTATAAAAGCAATAAGGACTTCAGCGCAACAATCCTGAACAACGGGAACGGTCAGGTACGGGTTGCAGTTAAAACAAACCGAACAACCCAGGTAAGTCTGAAAGTTACAGATATGTTTGGGCGCCAGGTGAAACAGGAAAATTTTGTGGTTAACAACGGGGGCGGAACCCGGAGCCTTGACCTTAACCCGGGTGTGTATGTATTGCTGATGGTGAATGACCGGGGAGATAAAATCAACACAAAAATTGTTGTGCGGTAGTGATACCAAATAAAAATATTCTCAGGGCAGTACATACTGCTTGAAAAACCATCAATCCAAACCATGAGAAAAATTTTAACACTGGTTGTCTGTATGCTGCTGATGGCAGCATACCTGCCTGCGCAGGTTATACGACCTTTTACAGCGAGGTACTACAATCCTTCTGTCAGGGGTAATATTGTATATGTAGCCAACAGCAGTATTTCCACCTCGGGTATAGGATCCGGGAACCCGGGTACCGGGGAACCTCCTCCTGCAGGAACCAGCAAAAACAACTCTGCTGCCGGGATCGACCTGGACATAGATAATCCACCACCCACGGTTAAAATTCCTTTTGGGTCTGTATGGAATTACCATGCACAAAATGCGGCACCTGCCAATAGCCCGGTGGGGGTGGATTGGAAACAACCTGCCTACGTGATGCCCGGAACCTGGAATGTGGGCGGCAACCCTGTTAACGGCCCGGGCAAATATGGTTGGGCCACCCCGGCACAGCCTTCTATTGCTACTTGTTTACCGAGCGGATTGGCACCGATCTGTACGCCCGTGGCAGGTAATAAATACACAGCTTATTATTTCCGCAAAACGGTTTCATTCACCGCTGCAGAACTGGCCACTACTTTTTATGCGATCCAGCTTAATATGCTTCGTGATGATGGTATAGTGGTATACATCAACGGGGTTGAACGGTACCGGAACAATATGCCTGCGGGCGCCGTGGCCTATGGTACACTGGCATCCGCCAACGTAGCTCCTGGCGCAGCCGAAGCGGTTTCAACAAACCTCAGTACCTCCTTTTTTAATGCGGGTGTTAATACCATTGCTGTGGAAGTACACCTCCGGGCAACCAACTCGGTGGACATGACATTCGATATGCAGGTGCAGGGATTGGATAATGCCGGTACAGTGAATTCTTCATCGGCCGACCTCAGTCTTTTGTCCTGCTCACAGGTTATGTTTGCCGGTTTGTACTGGGGTGCCGACCAGGGCACCAGTGGAACCGATAGTACCTGGCAGACCGCCGGGTTCAATACCGTAAAACTGAAATTACCCGGTGCAGCTACCTATCAAACAATTACGTCTACTCAAACAGACAAACACAGCCAGGCATATACTACTCCTGGGTTTAATCATACCGGGTATAAATGTTTTGCTGATATAACTTCAATCGTCAATGCTTCTAACCCAAATGGTACTTATACCGTAGCAGACGTTGTCGGGCCTACTGGAATCAATAACTCCTGCGGCGGCTGGACCATTGTGATAGCATATTCCAACCCATCGCTTCAGCCAAGGAATCTTACTGTTTTTGATGGCAATGTGATCATTAACCAGGGCGATCCTGCAGTAGATCTGAACATCAGCGGCTTCTTAACACCACCTTCTGGTCCCGTGAGTTGCGAACTTGGTGCGGTAGTATTTGATGGTGACCGGGGTTCTACCGATTCATTTGCGTTCAAGCAAAACGGGGCGGCTTCTTTTTACAACATGGCTACCGTAGCAATTCCGCTCAACGGTGCGCAGGATGCCTGGAACAGTAAAATATCTTATAAGGGTACCGTAGTGGCTGCCCGTAATCCTGCATTCCAGAATACATTGGGATACGATGCATCGATCTTCGATCTGCCGAATGCACTAAATGCGCAGCTTGGTAACAACCAAACCTCGGGAACAGTACGCTTTTCTTCGCCCAATGAAAACTATTTTGTGCAGGTGCTTACGACATCCATATCTCAGTATAACCCCACTTTTGCCTTTGATAAAACAGCTACTGACATCAATGGAGGTTCGTTGGTTCCGGGCGATAACATCCGTTACCAGATCAATTATAACAATGTGGGTAACGACTCCAGTACCAATACGATCGTG
>CAZYAT010000001.1:33249-165722 GCA_964645235.1 uncultured Ferruginibacter sp.
ATCGGCACTTTAAGAAACAATGCCCGGGTAAGTTATAATGGAAAATTATCCGGTTCGGCGCTGTACGATTCCAGTGGTGTAAACACTTCTGGCTGTATTGTGCAGGGCCCGGTACTTAACCCGATCTCCGGAGTATGTTTTATGCCAAAGGATACACTGCTGGTGAATCAGTGTAATGTATTCAGTGTAACATTACCTTATGCCAAATATGCCGGGTATACTTTTTATTCTGCAATGCCGTTTATACCGGCAAATATTTATAATCCATTCGTACCCGTAACATCATCCAATGTATACTGGGCATATTTCAGTAACGGATCAGGCTGTTCCGATACGGCAAGGATACAGGTGATCATTACCGGATGCCCTGATATCGATGACGACAACGACGGCATCCCCGATTACGTGGAGTTCAACGACCCCGTTGCCCTGCAGGATGCAAATGCCAACGGTATTCCTAACTGGAAAGATCCTACCTATCCGGGATATGTAGACTTTAACCTGGACGGTGTGAATGATAATTTCGACTGGGGCGCCGATGCCGACAACGATGGTATACCCAACTTCCTGGATACAAACTACTGGAAAGGATGGATAGATGCCAATGGGGATGGGGTAAACGACCAATGCGATAAAGACCAGGATGGTATCCCCAACCAATACGACCTTGACAGTGACAACGACGGTATTCCCGATGTTGTGGAATCATACGGCGTTGATACGAACGGTGATGGTGTTATTGATAACTACTCGGATACTGATGGGGATGGCTTCTCCCAGAATGTCGATGCCAACAACACCGGCGTTCAGGGCTCGGGCAACGGTCTGGGCGCTGTGGATTTTGATGGTGATGGAATTGCAAACTACCTCGACCTGGACAGCGATAACGATGGTATCCCGGATATCATTGAAGCAGCAGGTTCTGATGCAAATAATAATGGTAAGATTGATGGTTTTGCCGATTTAAACGGCGATGGTATTTCCGACGGCTTTGTACTGGCAACCGCCCTTTTGAAAACAGGCGTGGATGGTAACAACGATGGACGGGCCGACAACTTCCCTAATAAGAACAAAGACCAGGATGCCAAACCCAATGCCTATGATATGGACAGCGACAGCGATGGTATTGTGGATGTGATAGAAGCAGGATTACCCGATGCCAACCTCAATGGAGTGATCGATGGTGTGATCGGAACCAATGGCTGGGCTACGGTTGTTTCATCCATGCCGGCACTAAACCTGCGATTCACCGATTCGGATACATACCCGGATTATCTCGATATTGATTCTGATGATGATGGTATTCCAGATAACATTGAAGGGATGTCAACAGTGGGCTATATATTGCCCGGCACTACCGACACAGATGGTGACGGATTGGTGAACACATACGATAATGTGGTTGGCTTTGGCGGCTCCGGGATATTCGTATACGATCACGACGGTGACGGTACTCCCGATTACAGGGATACCGATACAGATGGTGATGGCCAGATTGACCGGATTGAAGGAAATGACTTTAACCTGAATGGTGTTGCCGATGATAATGTAACCCTTACGGGTCTTGATACGGACGGAGATGGCCTCGATAACCGGTTTGATTCATTGAACTCGGTGATCAATATCAAAGGAACCTCTTACCGCATGGGTACGGGCGGAACATTCACCGGCGACCCGGCTCCTGGTTCCAAAACAACCGTGCAGAAGAAGTTCCCGGCGCAAACCGACCGTGACTGGCGCTACGTGGGTACGGTACTTCCTGTTCAGTTCCTGCAGCTCAATGGTGTCCTGCAATCAACGAACGTACGATTGAACTGGCTCATCATTGCAAATAAAGAAATAGACCATTTTGACGTTGAGAGGAGTACGGATAACAGTAATTATGAAAAAGCCGGCTCCGTGTTCGACATTGTAAAACTGAATCAACAGCAGGAATTCGGTTACACGGATGATATTTCAGGAATAAACAAACAGATCATCTATTACCGGATAAAGGTCATCGGCAAAACCGGTGAGATCCAGTACAGCAATGTATTGGTGATACGGTTGAAGCAGTCAGCCACGTTGTTAACCATCATGCCTAACCCGGCACATGATCACGTATTGCTTACTTTTACAGCTACCAGGAGTATGGAGATCACCATACGTCTCGTGGATAACAGCGGCAAAACCGTATTATCTGAAAAGAGAAAGGTACAGCGGGGAAGCAATACACTTCAGATTAATGAACTTAATAAATACAATACCGGCGCATACTTCGTTCAACTATTGATAGAAGATCAATTGATCTCTCAGAAACTAATTCTTTCGCATTAAGACCCGGTTATTAAAAGAGATGTTTTACGATGTGCTGCCTCCTTGAAAGGGAGGCAGTTTTTTTTGAGGTTATAACCAAATTCTTCCGCTCTTAATAAGGGCCTTTCCTGCTCTTCCTGCGCTGCACTCTTACAAACTTGTTTGCGAAATATACGTTTTCAATGTTAGTAGTTTTACGTGAATATTCACTTAAAAGTGTAGAAGCCATTATTTGTAGAAAAAATCAGCCCCATTAATACAAGTTTTTCTACAGGCGGGCAGGTTGGCTTGTTGTATTTTTCGAACCGGAAACCCACAAGAAATCTAATAAGATCCAAGGATGAAAAACTCTGCCGGTAAATATTACCTCGCTGCCGTAATTACTTTCTTTGTTTTTTACAATGGAAGCATGTATGGTCAATCACTTACCCGGATGCCTTACCTGCAATCGGGTAAGCAGGACTCCATTACGATCCGCTGGAGAACAAATGTTGCCACCAACTCCAAAGTGACCTGGGGCACTTCTTATGTAGCTACTCCGGGAACCTATCCGAATTCTTTCACCCAGGATGTTGCAACTCCCGTAACGGAACACATTGTTCGTATTGGCGGACTGTCTGCCGATACCAAATACTGGTATTCGGTTGGTACCAGCACTACGGTACTGCAGCAGACCAGTACCAATTATTTTCTGACCCTTCCTCCGGATAATACCACCCGTAAGCTCCGGTTCCTTGCCATTGGGGATTGTGGCAATAACTCCACCAACCAGGCCAATGTAAGGAATACGTTTATGAACTTCATCGGGGCCAACGACATTGATGCCATGATCCTGCTCGGCGATAATGCGTATAATTCCGGAACGGATGCAGAATTCCAGACCAACTTTTTCAATATCTACCAGAATGATTTTTTACGATATTATAAATTGTACCCGGCCCCTGGTAATCACGATTATGGTAACACAACGGCTAACAATACCAAGACCGGTTCGACACCGGCCAACAGCATGCCCTATCACCTGAACTTTACTGTTCCTTCAAATGGTGAACTGGGGGGGTATCCTTCGTACGTAAAAAACTACTATTCCTTCAATGTGGGGGATGTTCATTTTATTTCCCTCGACTCATATGGTAGTGATGCCGGCTTATTGCAGGATACACTGGGTACCCAGGCCGATTGGCTAAAGAATGACCTTGCAAATAATGACCGGAAATGGACGATCGCCTATTTTCATCATCCACCCTATACAAAAACAAGCCATACTTCGGATACTGAAATGGACCTGGTGGCCATCAGGGAAAAGCTGATACGCATACTTGAACGGAACGGTGTAGACCTTATCCTTTGCGGCCACTCACATGGGTACGAACGGAGCTATCTGCTCAAAGGGTTTTATAACAACTATGCGAGCCCCTTGCTTGATGCGGATTTCAATGCTGCCACTCATACCGCAACAGGCAATACGCAGAATGCCAAATACGATGGTTCGGCCAGTTCTTGTGCTTATTCGTATAACTCCGGCAAGTACAATCACGGAAGTATCTATGTGGTTGCCGGGTCGGCGGGACAGGTCGGCGGGACCACAGCGGGATATCCCCAGAACTGTATGTATTATTCAAATCCCACCAACGGTGGCTGTCTATATATTGAGGTGGATAGTAACCGCCTGGATGCTGAATTCGTGTCTTATGCAACTGCCCCTACGCCCTTTGTTCGGGATCAGTTCACCATCTTCAAAGATGTAAGGAAGAAACAAACCTTTAATGTGATAACCAACGATCCTCTTACGCTTACTGCTTCATGGAGGGGTACCTATTACTGGCCGAACAACGGAGGTGCCACAACACAGGCCGTAACCCTGAATAATAATACGAATGGAACATTCACTTATTACGCAAGAGACCTTAGCAGCAGCAATTGCATTGAGGATACATTTATTGTAACGGTATCCGGAACGTTGTCGGTTTCGCTTAACGATTTCAATGCACGGTTAGATAAAGACAAAGTACTGCTTGATTGGTCTACAAACCGGGAAGAAAATAACCGGTACTTCACACTGGAGAGATCGAAGGATGGCCTTCATTTCGATTTCCTGGCAAGGCTGAACGGGGCAGGTAATTCGCCTCATTTGAATAATTACCGGTTTGCTGATCACAACCCCGTTTATGGAAACAATTATTACCGTCTTTCTCAAACGGGTATAGATGGCAATACCCATTATTATGATGTGAAGCGGGTGCACTACCAGGGCAGCGTTGGGTTAGCTGCAAGCATCTTAAATAACGGGAATGGGCAGATCAGTGTGGTGTTGCAAACAAAGCGGGCCTCCCGCATCGACCTGAAAGTGATAGACATGCTCGGAAGAAATGTATCAGCGGAAAAGTTTGTTGTCAATGAAGGCGGAGGGGTTAAAATCCTTCGGTTGAATCCGGGGGTATATGTGGTAGTTGCCGTAAATGAACAAGGTGAACGAACAAGTACTAAAGTAGCTGTTCGCTAAGCCGCAATCCATAAAAACCAATATTCTAAATCCGGGTGGACTTTGTTCATCCGGCGAAAACAGAGATCCTGATATGAAAACACTTTTACGCTGTACAATTTATGTGCTGTTGATGGCCGGTTCTGTACATGCGCAGGTGATACGTCCGTTCACACCGCGGTACTATAATTCCTCTGTTCGAGGTAATATAGTATATGTGTCCAACAGCATAATCTCATCGGCTGGTGTGGGTTCCGGTAATCCGGGAACTGGCGAACCACCTCCTACCGGAACCAGTAAGGACAACTCCACTGCCGGTATTAACCTGGATGTAGATAATCCTGCGCCTACTGTTAAAGTTGCTTTCGGAACGGTATGGAACTATCATGCTCAGAACGCTGCACCGGCGAATAGCCCGGTTGGTGTAGATTGGAAGCAACCGGGATACACCATGCCTGCAACATGGAATGTAGGTGCTTCGCCGGTTGGCGGAGCTGGCAAATACGGGTACAGTTCAGGGCAGGCTACCTGCTTGCCCAGTGGCCAGGTACCCATCTGTACTCCTGCAGCAGGGAGTAAGTATACTGCCTATTATTTCCGGAAAACAGTTTCCTTCACCGCAACCGAACTTTCCACGACTTTTTATGCCATCCAGTTGAATATGCTCCGGAACGACGGCATAGTCGTATATATAAATGGTACTGAGCGATACAGGAATAATATGCCAACCGGTGCCGTTACATACGGTACACTGGCATCTGCCGCGATTGCCCCGGGAGCTGCGGAAGCCGTTTCAACCAACCTGAGTACTTCTTTCTTTACTGCTGGTACCAATACAATTGCTGTGGAAGTGCATCTTCGTTCGGCTACATCTGCAGATATGTCTTTCGATATGCAGGTGCAGGGGCTTGATAACGGGGGAACATTCAATTCATCAACTGCAGACCTTAATCTTCCTTCCTGCTCGCATGTTCTGTTTGCAGGTTTATATTGGGGTGCTGACCAGGGTACCAGTGGAACGGACAGTACCTGGCAAACAGCGGGCTACAATACCGTTAAACTCAAGATACCCGGCGCCAGCAGTTACCAGGTAATCACTTCAACACAAACCGATAAAGTAAGCGCTGCATTTTCACCCGGCTTACCGCATACCGGTTATTTGTGTTTTGCAGATATAACGTCGTTGGTCAACGTCACGAGCCCGAATGGTACTTATGCGATTGCAGATGTGGTTGGGCCGATCGGCATCAACAATGCCTGCGGCGGATGGACCATCGTAATTGCTTATTCGAATCCAAGTTTATTGCCAAGGAACCTCACTGTGTTTGATGGTTGTACCATCATTAACCAGGGCGACCCGCCGGTTGATGTCGGTATCAATGGTTTTCTTACGCCGCCATCGGGGCCGGTAAGTTGTGAACTGGGTGCCGTGGTGTATGATGGTGACAGGGGTTCTTCCGACTCATTTGCATTCAAGCAAAATGGTGCAGCTTCGTTTTATAATATGGCTACTACACTTGTACCACTCAACGGTACACAGGATGCCTGGAACAGTAAAGTATCGCACCTTGGCTCAGTTGTCACTACCCGCAACCCTGCATTCCAGAATACACTTGGATACGATGCATCGATCTTCGACCTGCCGAATACATTGAATGCACAGCTGAGTAACAATCAAACAGGGGCAACGGTGCGGTTTTCTTCACCCAGTGAAAACTACTCGATACATGTTCTTACCACTTCGATCTCTCAATATAACCCCGCCTTTGCCTTCGACAAAACATCCACCGATGTAAATGGTGGCCTGCTTGTGCCGGGCGATGTGCTTCGCTACCAGGTCAACTACAATAATGTAGGTAACGACTCCAGTACCAATACGATTATTTATGATAATATACCCCTGGGAACAAGCTATGTGCCGGGTAGCCTCCGGATAAACGGAGTTACAAAAACCGATGCAGCAGGAGACGACCAGGCTGAGTTTGATTTTGTAAACAACCGGGTCATATTACGCATCGGCCAGGGTGCCAATGCATCCACAGGTGGCAATATCGGACCAAATGTGAGTGGTAACGTTCAGTTCGATGTAACAACGGCTTCATCTTGCGATGTGCTTTCCTGTCTTGGTTCCGTCAGGAACGAGGCAAGAGTAAGTTACAATGGGAAAAAATCGGGAGCCGTATTGTACGATTCCAGTGGTGTCAGTACCTCTGGCTGTATTGTAAAAGGGCCGGTTATCAACCCGGTTTCCGGAAGTTGTTTCTCACCGAAAGACACCATTCTTATAAACGGATGTCCTGTTCTTAGTATCATGCTCCCGGCGGCCAAGTATTCGGGGTATGTATTTTACTCTGCCATGCCTTTTATACCTGCAAATGTTTACAATTCTTCTGTACCGGTTACCTCTTCGCATGTATACTGGGCTTATTTCGATAATGGAGCCGGCTGTTCCGATACAGCAAGGGTACAGGTGATCATAACACCGTGCCCCGACATTGACGACGATAACGACGGAATACCGGATTACGTAGAGTTTGATGACCCGGTGGCATTACAGGATGCAAATGGGAACGGGGTTCCCAACTGGAAAGACCCGACCTATCCGGGTTATGTAGATACGAACAGCGATGGAGTGAATGACAATTTTGATTGGGGCGCCGATGCCGATGGAGACGGTATTCCCAATTTCCAGGACACAAATTACTGGAAAGCCTGGACCGACACGAACAACGATGGTGTAAACGACCTGTGTGATAAAGATCTCGATGGTATCCCTAATCAGTTCGACCTGGATAGTGATAACGATGGTATACCCGATACCGTAGAATCGTATGGTGTGGATACGGACGGTGATGGTGTCATCGACAATTACATTGATTCCGATAATGATGGGTTCTCTCAGAATGTAGATGCCAATAATACAGGTGTGCAGGGATCGGGCAACGGATTGGGCGCACAGGATTTTGACGGCGATGGTATCCCGAATTACCTCGACCTCGACAGCGACAATGATGGCATCCCGGATGTCATCGAAGCACTGGGTACGGATGCGAACAATAATGGAAAACTCGATGGTTTCTCCGACCTGAATGGAGATGGTATCTCGGATAACTTCGTTCTTTCAACCGCCTTATTAAAAACAGGCCCTGATACAAGCCCGGTGGACGGCAGGGCTGATAATTACCCTAATAAAAACAAAGACCGCGACTTCAGGCCCAACGCCTACGACCTGGATAGCGACGGAGATGGTATTGATGATGTGATAGAAGCAGGCTTCAGCGATGCAAACTTCAATGGCATTGTTGATGGTACCATCGGCAACAACGGATGGGCAACAGCAGTTTCATCACTTGTTTCACTGAATATCCGGTACAGCGATGCAGATCCTTATCCGGATTACCTGGACATCGATTCGGACGACGACGGTATACCCGATAATATTGAAGGCATGTCAACCGCCGGCTACCTATTACCGGGTACTACCGATACCGATGGCGATGGCCTGGTGAACACTTATGATAACATTGTCGGCTATGGCGGGTCGGGGATCTTTGTATACGACCATGACGCCGATGGTACGCCCGATTACCGTGATACCGATACCGACGGGGATGGCCAGCCTGATGTTGTGGAAGGAAACGATTTCAACCTGAATGGCTTTGCCGACGATATAGTAACCCTTACGGGCCTCGATACCGATGGTGATGGTTTGGATAACCGGTTTGACTCACTTAATTCGGTGATCAATATAAAGGGAACTTCTTATCGCATGGGTACAGGAGGTTCTTTTGCCGGCGATCCTTCTCCAGGTTCAAAAGCAACCGTGCAAAGCAAACTGGTGGGTCAACCCAACCGCGACTGGCGGTATGTAGGTGTGGTGTTGCCGGTTCAGTTCCTGATGTTGAATGGTTCTTTGCAGTCGGATCGTGTTAAGCTGAGCTGGACGGTGATCGCTTTTAAAGAAATAGATCATTTTGAAGTGGAACGAAGCGTCGACAACAGCAGCTATGATAAAACCGGGTCGGTATGGGATATTGTTAAACTTAATGAACAGCAGGATTTCGGTTTCATTGATGATATTACCGGAATTACAAAGGCTGTTATTTATTATCGTATAAAAGTGATTGGAAAAGACGGGGAAATGCAATATAGTAATGTACTTGTTGTCCGGCTGAATACGCTGCATTCTTTGCTTACCATCATCCCCAATCCCGGAAGAGATCATGTACTGCTGTCATTTACTTCGGACAAGAAAGCCGACGTTACCATACGGCTTTTGGATAATTCGGGTAAGACCGTACTTCTCCAGCACAAAAATGTACAGCAAGGTGCTAATACGCTTCAGCTGAACGGACTTGATAAATTCAGTACCGGTGTTTATACCATACAGGTACAATTGAATGGGGAGATCGTTTCGGCCAGGCTGGTATTGACCAAATAATGTTTTTGCAATTGATATGGTTTGTGCCGCCCCGGATAGGGGCGGCTTTTTTATGCTATTTTTGCAGGAGTGTATACGCTTAAGAAATCCCTTGGACAGCATTTTCTAAAGGATGAGAACATCATCCGGAAGATCATTGCTGTTTTAAAACAGGAAAAATTCGACTGCCTCCTCGAGGTAGGCCCGGGTGGGGGAGCCCTCACCAAACACATTATAGAACTGCCTGGAGTCGAATTCAAGGCCGTTGAGCTGGATGAAGAAAAGGTCAATTACCTGTCGGGTAAATATCCTGTATTGAAAGATAAGCTTATCCACCAGAGTTTTCTGGACATGGGGGAGCCGTTTACAGAACCGTTCATCGTGATCGGGAATTTCCCGTACAACATCTCCACGCAGATTTTATTCAAGTTGCTGGAGTGGAAGGACCGGGTGCCATGTATCATTGGTATGTTCCAGAAGGAAGTGGCAGAGCGGGCGGCTTCAACGGAAGGAAGTAAATCGTATGGTGTGCTGAGTGTATTGGTCCAGGCATACTACCAGGTGGAGTACCTGTTCGATGTAAGCAATAACTGTTTTGATCCACCCCCCAAGGTTCAAAGCGGCGTCATCCGGTTGCGAAGAAAAGAGGCCTTGCCGGGGTTTAAGAGTGAACGGGCCTTTTGGGTTTTGGTGAAGACCGCTTTCAACCAGCGGCGCAAGACCCTGCGCAATGCAGTGAAAAGCCTGTTCGCTGCAGACGTACTAAAAGACGAGATCTTTTCCCGGCGGGCAGAGACCCTTAGTGTGGATGAATTTGCCGCACTAACGCACAGGATGAAATAAAAGAACCGGCCCTTTCGGACCGGCTCTTCCTTTTATCTTGTAATACCTGTTTCTTATTTCTTCAGACTCATGGTACGGTTGATGGTGAAACCAAAAGCAAAGTTACCGTCTTTGATGAGGCTTGTATTCCTTGCCAGTTGATCGATTGGAGAGGAGTCGGTGGTATTGCCTACATAGAACTGGAATAAGTGGTTGCCTGTATTAAGCTCAACACCCAGGGAAAGCAGGTCCGGATGGTAGTTCACGATCGCTCCGCTTTTGCTGATCAGGTTTTCGTACATGTTCAGCTGGCGGGCATACTCAAGGGTGATGTTCAGTTTGCTGGTTGCTTTGTATTTACCTGCAATACCCAATGAGAATACTTCATTGCTGTTATTGATGCCATAAGGAACCACATTGAAGTGTATCCAGGTGGGCATTAACTGAAGGGAGAACTTACTGTTGAACTTACGTGCAATAAGCAGCTGGTTCATGAACGCAAACTTGTTTGCGGTAAAATCGATATCCGGGTCTTTGGCAGTGTTTACATGCACCATTGAGTATAATCCAAGTGATATGGGCATGTTCCTGGCTCCTGTTTGCTGGCGCAGGATCCTGAATTTCAGGAATCCTTCATACTTGGAACTTCCGGCCAACGCTACTCCCACATTCGCAAAATCGAGCGGGGAATAATCGAATGACATATAGGTATGTGCCACACCGGAGTTGATCCCGAAGAACTGGGCAAGGTTTTGAGAACCTCCATCTTTATTCCAGAGATGGCTGAAATGGTGAGAGATGAGGAACTGAAGGCTTCCTTTACTCACGATCTCCACGCTTTGCATGTTAATGATCTTGGTGGAGTTGAAAGTGGCACGGGCGAATTTTTTGGCAGGTGCTTCTTTCTTCATGGAGTCTGCGCCGTCTTGTGCTATCGCCTGGCTGAAGAGTCCGAAGCAAAGAACAAAGGCTGCTAATATCTTTTTCATAATGATCTTTTTTAGTTAATTATTGGTTCCTGTTTTGCTATTGCGGCTGTCCTTGTGCGATCCATTCTTTGAATGTATTTACGGTGCAGGTGCTCATGCTTAAAGCCGGACCGGGATGGCCAGTAGCGCCGCCACTGTTCACCATGGCAGTAAGCACATCTTTCTTCGCAACCATTTTACTGTAATCGAGGGCTGCAGCAATACCGCCGTGGCAGGTAGAGCCTTTACAGCTGGAATTATAGATAGGAAGTATCTTGGCTGTGTAGGTGATGGCTCCACTTACAGAACATCCACCGCCGTCATCTTTTGCTCCTTGTGCGATCCATGTTTTGATAATGGTCTTCTGATTCGAAGTAAAGTCTATTGATCCGGCTCCCGGATGGATACCTCCATTGACCCATGCGTCGAACAAGCCGGTGCGGGCCAGGATGGCATCGTAGAAAATAGTGTCTGCATGTGAGAACTGAACGGCCCTGGTGGCAATACCGTTGTTATGACAGCCGCATCCACCCGAAACCATGATGGGTACCACATCGTTACGGAATGATATTGTGGGCAGCGCCAGTATATCTTCTTTATTCTTATAGCAGGATGACAGGAGGTATACCATCAGGGAAGTCATCACAGCCATGGTTAATATTATCTTTTTCATATACCAGTTATTTTAAGTTGAATTATTGTTTGATGATCTTTCCTGTTTTCCTGTATTTGAAAATACCCGCATTGGCATTACCGTATTTCCATACAGTTGGCACGTTCGGGTCTGCAAAGTACCAGGCTTTGATCAATGCAACCTCATTGGGTTTCAAACCGCCATCACCGTAGGCCATATCACCCTGGTGGGTGGTGGCATATACACCGGTGAATGGATTGGCAAGCAACAAAGTAGAATCGCATCTGGTGACCATAGAACTGGATGCGTTAAGGAAGTTGCCGGTCACATAATATGTTTTCAGTGTTACCGGATCCGTATACAAAACACTGCTTGAACTCCGGATGCTCTTTGGATACATGATATCCATGATGATGTCATCGTATGAATTCAATGGACCACGTGTGCTAAGTGCAGAACGAGGGGTAGAGAATTTTTTCCACGGCCGGAAACTGGCAAAAGCCACAGTGTCAGAATAGAATTTTTTTACGCTGTCTTTGTAAGCATTCCAAACCGAATTAAGAATGGTTGGGTTAGAAAGCTGGCAATAATTAGTAATTGCACCGGTGGAAGGGTTGATATATATATATTGTGTGGTGTCGGTAGGAGCGAGTGTCCCCAACAAACCGGCCCTTGCCCAGCCGCCAGTCGCAGTAGCCTGGTTATGGCAGTTGGCAGAACCACAGCCTGCAACGATCAAGGCCACAGCAGCCGGCCTGAAATCATTCAGGTCTGGCCTTTCTTTAGCCCCGTTCTTGATCCAGTTGTAGATAATGGATTTATCGGTAACAGTTAATTCATGATTTGAATTTACCGGAGGCATGGCCTTGTTAAAGTCATTGGTGGTAATATACTCCCATAATTTACTGCCTTCCGGGTTGCCGGCAGCTACATATTTCATTATATCAGAATAGCTGTCGAATTTTGGTGCGATAGACCCACCATGGCAATTCGAAGTTCCACAATATTCATGCAGGATTACCTGCACCCCCCTGAATTTAATGATGTCGTTTACATCGGTTGGGTTATCGGCTGTACCCACGGCATTGCTTTCATAGAAGGAAGCGTAAATCGTACTGTCGGCTGATCCTGTAAAAGACCGATCAAGGTTCTTTATCAGGTCGCCTTCTTTTCTGCATTGAAGAACAGAAGCAGAAACAAACATCACCAGAAGGAAAAGGGTGATTGCTTTTATCGCTGAGATCTTTTTCATAAAAAATTAGTTTACTGAGTGAATATTGATACAGTGTGTGTTTACTATTATCAGGCTCAAATGTATCCAGCCCTCCCTGACAGTTTTATGACAATAACCAAAAGGGGGTATGATTTTAATCATAGTGACTTTTGTTACAAATCATGAAATCGTTGTTTGTACATGGATACTTTGCAGTTGCTTTTTTCAGAAATGATTAACAGCTAAATCACAACACAATGGGAAATAATAATCAACATGATGGAAACCGCCGATGGTTCCTTTCTCTGTTTGCATCAGGGAGTAAAAAAGCGACAGGCGCCGAAAGAGTAAAAATGCTGACACCCGACGGCAAACTGGTGGAAGTGGACCGGGTGGCATTAGAAAAATCGAGGAAACAAAAAGCTTCCAATAAAGACATCTTTGACTGGATGGATAATCCTTCAAAAGAAAACACTAACTGACAAACCAATTATTATGCAACACGATATTGATAATAATAATGGCCGCCGGGATTTTTTGAAGAACGTTGCGATCGCAACAGCAGTTACAGCTACTTGTGGTAGTCTTGCCTGTTCCTGTTCTTCCAAAAAACCGGCTACATCGGAAAAAGTAAAACTACTATCTCCGGAGGGAGAAATAGTTGAAATAGATTCTTCTTATTTGAACCACCAGGAACACATGGCCATTGTTTCCAAGCTGGAGGCAAGGGAAGGAATTGCCGGAAAGAAATTCGTAATGGTGGTCGACCTGGCACGCTGTAAAAATGCCCGCAAGTGCATTACTGCCTGCCAGAAATGGCATTACCGGCCCGAAGAAACAGAATGGCTTACCGTAAAACTGCTTAAAGACAGCGATAAGGGAGCCCCTTACTGGTTCCCCAAGCAATGCTTTCATTGCGATAATCCTCCCTGTGTTAAAGTGTGCCCGGTAGATGCTACGTTCAAGCGCACCGATGGCTTGGTGCTGATCGATAACGAACGGTGCATAGGCTGTAAATTCTGCATGGCAGCCTGTCCGTACTCAACAAGAGTATTTAACTGGAAAGAACCAGATCTGTCATCCGATATCAGGGACTTAGCATCAAACCCGGAAACAAATATTCCTGCTAAAGTCGGAACCGTGGAGAAATGCGATTTCTGCCCAGACAGAACAAGAGAAGGTTTGTTGCCTCCATGTGTTGAAGCATGCCCGAACGGGGTATTCTATTTTGGTGATGAGAATGAGGACACTGTTACCAATGGGGAAGAGACCGTAAGTTTCACTCAACTGATAAAAGACCGTGCAGGATACCGCTTTATGGAAGAGCTGGGAACCAAGCCAAGGGTGTATTACCTGCCACCGAAAGACAGGCAATTCCCGGTGGAACGGGGTTATGAGAACCTGCCGGATAACCTTAAAGACCGGTTTAAAGACATCATGGAACCGTCCAAAAAAAGCGTGATGTGATTTTTAACCAATGAATTTATTTTTATGGAACTCAACTCATACCAACAGCAAGCATTCGATCATCAACGCTCCGAAATTGAAAAGTTTGGTAAACTTAACTGGTTCTTTGTAATCTTCTTTTTATGTTGGATTGGCGCAGGTGCCTATGCATTGTACCTGCAAATAAGTAAAGGGCATGTCGTTACAGGTATGCGGGATAATGTGGTCTGGGGCTTATTCATCGTTAACTTCATTTTCTTCATTGGACTTAGTTATGCTGGTGCCATCATTGCAGGTGTTTTACACCTGTTAAAAGTGTCTTGGGGTAAACCCATCATTCGGCTTGCGCAGATGATGGCTGTTATCTCGGTGGTGGTGGGCCCGGTTTTTATATTATTATGCGTGGGCCGTTTCGACAGGTTGCACCATTTGTTCATCTATCCCCGCATCCAATCGCCGATGACCTGGGATGTAATGGCAGTGATAACCTTCTTTGCCGGTAGTGTATTATTCTTGTACCTCGCATTAGTGAAAGATCTTGCTGTTTACCGTGATGCCAGACTGAATATCCCCAAATGGAAACAAAGGCTGTATAAATTCTTTGCGATTGGTTATCGTGGGGCCGCCAGCCAGAAGCGGCACCTCATCATTTCACAAAACCTGCTTGCCATAATTATGATACCACTTTCCATTATTGTGGCATCCATTCTTTCTTGGATATTCGGGATGACCCTGAGGCCGGGATGGCACAGCACTATTTTTGGCCCCTATTTCGTACTAGGAGCCTTGTATTCCGGCTGTGGCGTGCTTATTGTAGCCATGTGGTTTTACCGTAACATGTATAAATTGAATGCATACATCACCAACAAGCATTTTGTCAACATGGGTTATATCATGATGATGCTGGCAGCGGGATATGGGTATTTCACTTTCTCTGAGTATTTCACCAGTTGGTTCGGATCAGCTAAATGGGAAAGTGAAGTCATTGACAAATTGTTCAGTTCAAAGCAATATGGTTGGTATACGTTATTTGCCAATGCCGCAGGTATTCTCCTCCCAATCCTGATTGTGGCTCTGCCAGCAACCCGGAAACCTGGGTTAATCACCATCTCTGCTTTTATAATGGTAATGGCATTATGGGTAAAACGTTACCTGATTATTGTACCAACACTCGAAACACCTGCTTTACCTATGCAGGATACACGCATGGAATACGTGAAGTATACGGCAACGTGGCCTGAATGGACGTTAACCTTTGCCGGAGTGGCCACTTTCCTGCTTTTCTTTACCCTTATGGCAAAATTTGTTACGATTGTGCCCGTATCCGGGCTGGAAGACCCCCATCAGGAACAAAACCATAATCACCAGGCAGTTCCGGTAAAAGCTGAAACTATTCAACCTGCTTAATAAAAGATATTGTATGAAACAGATAAGATATTTTTCACCGACTAATTCAGCTGTATGGACATTGATATGCATGATCCCACTCCTGTTACCTGTTAACATGAGGGGACAGGCTGATAGTGTAAAAAAAGACTCAGTAAAAGCTGTGGAACAGGTAGCAACAGCACCTGCAGGTACGCCAGAACTCATATCTCCTTCAATACAATTCTTTTGTGTGCAAAAGGGGGCTAATACAGTAGACCTTAATGTCGCGATGAAAACAAAGATCAAAGGAACGTTCATCAAGTTGCCCTACCTGAAAGTAAAATTCTTCCAGGTAAGTGGTGAAGATGAAAAAGAATTAGGTTATGCCATCACAAATGGGGAAGGGAAGGCTGCATTCATGGTAAAAGACAGCCTGTTCACCGACACTGAAGGTAAATTCCATTTCAAAGCGGTTTTTGCTGGCAATAAGGCCATGGAATCTGCCTCTGAAGAAGTCATTGTAAAAAAAGCCCGACTCGAGATCCTTCCATTGAAGGAGGATTCATTGCTAACTGTGAAAGTGAAACTGATTGATCTTGGAACTGGCACGGAAGTACCGGTAAAAGAAACAGAAATAGGTGTCTTCGTAAAGCGTTCTTTTCTCCCGCTCAAGATCGGTACAGCCACAACCGACGAGAATGGAGAAGCAAGCCTGGAGATACCTAATAATCTGCCAGGGGATGCCAAAGGAGATATTGTCCTGATGGCAAAACTGGATGAAAATGAAACTTACGGAAACCTCGAAGCAAATGCCGTACAACGCTGGGGTATACCTGTTTCAGGTGTGGTCAAAGAGCAACCAAGGGCATTATGGAGTCCGCATCCTCCTTTGTGGATGCTGATAACTTTTGTAATTTTGATGGGGGTTGTATGGGGCCATTTCCTTGTGATCGTGTACCAGCTGTGGCGATTGAGAAAGGAAGAACCACATCCCAACATTGAACCAACAACATAGGAAAGATCACCTATTTATTAATTAATAAACAAAAACCGGAATAAAAATGAAAAAACTGATTATGTTAGCTTCTGGGTTCGTTATCATGGCAATGTTCGCATTTACTTCAGCCAACCAGCAAACCCCCTGGCCGGTACCCGATTCGTATAAAAACAAAACAAACCCGCTGAAGGGAGATGCCGCATCCGTAACCAAAGGTAAGGATCTGTATAACCAGCATTGTAAATCATGTCATGGCACAAAGGGAAAAGGTGACGGTCCTAAAGCATCACAACTGGATACCGAATGTGGTGATTTCACTAAAGCCAGTTTCCAGTCACAAACAGACGGGTCATTGTTTTATAAAACATATGAAGGACGCAAAGACATGCCATCTTACAAAAAGAAAATACCAGATGCAGAAGATATTTGGGCTGTGGTAAACTATATGCGCACCTTTAAATAAGAAAGTGACTTTTTATACGATTGCGCAAAAAAATCATCTGCCCTGATGCAGGTGATTTTTTTTTGGATGCAAGGCAGCAAATTCCAACAATAAACAATCTATGCTTTGCAAAAACCTGCTTAAGCCCCGTTTAATACGAGCAGCTATGAAAAGACAACTGATATTCCTGCTGACCCCGGTGGTCATTATTATTGCATCCTGCAATACACCCAGGTATGTATACAGCCCCTCCGCACATAATGTACCTGTGCTGACAAAGAAAGGCGATAGTAAACTCGGCGCCTTTTATTCAACCAATTTCTCCGGTGAACGGGAAATAGATGGTCAGTGGATTGATGAAAGAACCCGGGGAGTGGATGTGCATGGAGCAGTAGCCATTTCCGACCATTTTGCCATCCAGGCCAATTATTTTTACCGCTGGGAAAAAACAACCGGCGGCAACGACTCGGCCACGCTGAGGTTTAACCGCAACCTGGGCGAAGTAGGGATTGGGTATTATCTGCCCATGACACCTAAGAAAAATGTTATTTTCCAGCTCTTCGGTGGCGGCGGGATCGGTAAATTCAGTTTTTCTGATAATTCTGTCAATGGATATAATTTCCATGATGCCGATATCACCAAGTTATATATACAACCTGCCTTTATCTTCAGAAGCAACGGAAGTTTTTCAAGTTCCATTTCATTGCGAAGCAGCATCCTGCAATTCAGGAATATTAAAACCAGTTATTCATACAACCAACTGGTGGACTACAATCTTGACAGTCTGAACAGGCGGGCCAAGTGGTTCTTTGAGCCGGCTTTCACGGGGAGCTTTGGGTTCAAGGGGGTCCCCGGGTTTCGCATAGAATTCCAGTGGGGCCTTTCCTTACTGGCATCCCGGAAGTACATCGATTACCGGATGATGAATTTTTCCATCGGTACCTGGTTCGATATCGGCAAGGTGATCCGGGGAGAAAAGCGCTGATTCCTGGCCTGCAGTTACATCGGTAGCATTCATTTCCAGCCCATAATTTGTACTTTTACGGCCGATTGCCCTGTTTCATATGATAAAAATGAAGCAGATAAACTGCCGTATTATGTCGTACATTCCTCAGAATAAAGTCCGTATCGTTACCGCCGCAAGCCTATTCGACGGACACGATGCTGCCATCAACATTATGCGTCGCATTATGCAGAGCAAGGGCGCCGAGATCATTCACCTGGGTCATAACAGGAGCGTGCTTGAGATCGTCGAATGCGCTATCGAGGAAGACGTACAGGGAATTGCCATCACAAGTTACCAGGGAGGGCATGTCGAATTCTTTAAATACATGAAGGACCTGCTGGACCAAAATGGATGCGGGCATATTAAGATTTTCGGTGGTGGCGGTGGAACGATCCTTCCCAGCGAGATCGAAGAGCTTCATAATTATGGGATCACCAAGATATACAGCCCCGATGACGGCCGCAAAATGGGCCTGGAGGGTATGATCGAAGACGTAATAAAGAACTGCGACTTTGCCCTGAACGGGAACGGTGAATACAATACCTCCATGACACTGGGAGAAGTGAAAGACGTCCGCAAGATCGCCCGGCTGATCACCAACGCCGAAAATGGCATCCCAGCGGGGAACGGTCAGGGCAAGACCACTAAAAACATTCCTGTACTCGGGATCACAGGAACCGGTGGAGCAGGAAAGTCTTCCGTAACCGATGAGATTGTGCGGCGATTTCTAAACGTATATACCGATAAAACCATTGCTGTTATTTCGGTAGATCCTTCCAAGAAAAAAACGGGCGGGGCGTTGCTCGGCGATCGTATCCGCATGAACTCCATTTCCTCTCCCCGTGCCTATATGCGAAGCCTGGCTACCAGGGAAAGTGATAAAGCCCTGAGCGAATACGTTCAGGAAGCGATCGATATCTGCAAGGCGGCTGACTACGATTTTATCATACTTGAAAGTGCCGGAGTTGGACAAAGTGATGCGAGCATTTTGGAATACGTGAACGTCAGTATGTACGTGATGACACCTGAATACGGTGCCGCCTCGCAACTGGAGAAGATAAACATGCTTGATTTTGCCGACGTGGTTTGTGTAAATAAATTCGATAAGGCGGGTGCATTGGATGCCCTGCACGATGTGCGCAAGCAATTCAAGCGTAACCATGGTTTATGGAATGCAAAAGATGAAGAACTGCCTGTAATAGGGACCATTGCCGCCCAGTTCAATGATGCGGGCGTGAATGAACTCTTCGAACGGTTAATGGAAAAAGTGGCTGAAAAATGCAGGGTAAAATTTCACGGTGAGATCGTACATCATGCACACACAAGGGATACCGGCAGCACCACTAATATCATTCCACCCAAACGGGTACGGTACCTTGCCGAAATTGCAGAAAGCAACAATGAGTATAATAAATGGGCGACCGAACAGGCGACCATCGCTACCAAGTTGTACCAATTGGATGGAGTATTGGCTCCGGCAGCAGCCCTGATCCTGTCGGAAGTTGTTAGAAAGGAGTTGTCAATGATGAAATCCACCCTCGAAGAACAACTTCATCCCGAATGCAAAAAACTCATTCAATCCTGGCCCGGAACAGTTGAACGTTATAAAAAGGAATTTTACGAGTTCAAGGTAAGGGATAAGATCATCAAGCAACCGCTGCGGTATAAAAGTTTATCCGGGACCAGCGTTGCCAAAGTGATCCTGCCGAAATACAAGGACTGGGGCGATATACTTAAATGGCAATTACAGGAAAACGTACCCGGCGAATTCCCTTACACTGCCGGTGTGTTTCCTTTGAAACGCGACGGAGAAGACCCGACAAGGATGTTTGCCGGCGAAGGAGGGCCAGAACGTACCAACAAACGCTTCCACTATGTAAGCCTTGCACAGCCTGCAAAGCGCCTCAGCACAGCATTTGACAGTGTGACTTTATATGGAGAAGACCCCGACCATCGGCCGGATATTTATGGCAAGGTTGGTAACAGCGGCGTGAGCATTGCCACAGTGGATGATGCCAAAAAACTATACAGCGGCTTCGACCTCTGCGACCCGAAGACGTCCGTGAGTATGACCATCAACGGCCCCGCGCCGATCCTGCTTGCCTTTTTCATGAATGCCGCTATCGATCAGCAATGTGAGAAATACATTCTTGAAAATAATTTACGGGACCAGGTAAATAAGATCATCGAGTCAAAGTACGATATTGATTCATTACCCAAATACGTTGGTGTTGATGGAAAGGCGATCACACCGGCCAGGGGTAATTTTATGGGGGCGTTGCCGGAAGGGAACGACGGATTAGGATTACGATTGCTTGGTTTGAGTGGTGAAGATGTCCTCCCCGCGGAGATATATGCACAGATCAAAGCAAAAGCCATGGCAACCGTTCGGGGTACCGTGCAGGCTGATATTCTGAAAGAAGACCAGGCCCAGAATACCTGCATCTTCAGCACCGAGTTTGCCCTCAAACTGATGGGAGATGTTCAGCAGTATTTCATAGAGAATAAAATACAGAATTTTTACAGCGTAAGTATCAGCGGCTATCATATTGCCGAAGCGGGTGCGAACCCCATAACCCAATTGGCCTTCACCCTTGCAAATGGATTTACCTATGTTGAGTATTATTTAAGCAGGGGGATGAACATTGATGATTTTGCCCCAAATCTTTCTTTCTTCTTCAGTAATGGAATGGACCCGGAATACAGCGTGATAGGACGTGTGGCCCGCCGCATCTGGGCCAAGGCCATGAAGAATAAATACAAAGCGAATGACCGGTCGCAGAAACTGAAATATCATATTCAAACATCCGGCCGCAGCCTGCATGCGCAGGAGATCGACTTCAACGATATCCGCACCACGCTGCAGGCATTATATGCGATCTACGACAATTGTAATTCACTGCATACAAATGCGTACGACGAAGCCATTACAACACCAACGGAAGAAAGCGTGCGAAGGGCCATGGCGATACAGCTGATCATTAACCGGGAGCTGGGAACGGCAAAGAATGAAAACCCTAACCAGGGCTCATTCCTTATCGAGGAACTGACCGACCTGGTGGAAGAGGCAGTGATGAATGAGTTCCATCGTATCACTGAAAGGGGCGGTGTTCTGGGCGCTATGGAACGGATGTACCAGCGAAATAAGATACAGGAGGAAAGCCTCTATTACGAAACACTCAAACATACCGGCGAATACCCGATCGTTGGCGTGAATACTTTCTTAAGTAAGAACGGTTCTCCCACCATACTGCCTACCGAAGTGATACGGAGTACAAAAGAGGAAAAAGAAAACCAGATCAACGCATTGAAGGCATTTCATCAGCGGCATTCTGGCAAATCGGCCGATATGCTCAAAGGTCTGCAACAGGCTGCTGTAAACAATAGTAACCTGTTCGCCGAACTGATGGAAACAGTAAAACATTGCAGTCTTGGACAGATCACGAATGCCTTGTATGCCGTTGGTGGCCAGTACCGCCGTAATATGTAATTAAAGTTGTTTACCGCTTTCCAGGGTTTTTATTGCGTCCTCGATGATCTTTTTAACCCCGGGGTTCGGCGCCTGTGGTAAGGCTTTCCTGGCATATTCAAGCGCTTTTTGCAGATCACCTATGGCCGAATAGCCCCGCATCATTCCGGCATTGGTTGGCCAGGCGCCGTTGTTCTTTTGATGATTCTTTTCGAATACAACCATCGCCTCTTTTACTTTCTTTTCACCAAGCAATTGACGGCCATAATTGTGCAGGTCCGTAATACTGGCAGTTTCCATAGCGGTCTGCATCAGTTTGTCCGCTTCTTCTTTACGGTTAAGACCTTCCAGCAGACCTGCTTTTATTGATTTAACACGGAAAGTATTTACACCTCCCAACGATGGATCGGTTGCGGTATTAATCCATCCTAACGCTTCCTGGTAATTCACTTTGTTCTGCAGGCACCAGTTGGCAGCGGCTTCCAGACTTGGTGGATCAAAACCCATGGCCCCACTGAGTTGTGTGCGGATGCTGTGGAGCGTGGTGGCAACCAGATCGACTTCCACGGTAAAAGGAATACGCCAGTGTTCCCACTCCACCGCTACTTCGATGGTATGATCGGTTTGCTTGGAGAATGTGTAATCCAGCCTTTCTTTGCTCTCTTTAATATCTTTTTGCTGCCGTGTACCTACCCGCATCACATCCCAATCCTTGTTGTAGAAATAACTGCCCCATCCGGCTGTATTCTTACTGAAGATCAGGGTACATGAATCCGGGTATAAGGCTATAAAGAAACCATAGGTGCCTGCCGGCAGTTTCTTTCCGTTGATGGTTACATCCGTGGAAAATGAAATTGTCGTATTCTCATCGGCCCCGGCCCTCCAAGGCGATTCGGTATTGGATCCGAATCCCAGCACAGTGAATCCATAATGTGCAATTGAAGTGCCCCAGATCTTTCCTTCACGACCTTTCACACCGGGTGCATTCCAGGCAATATCGATATCGGTAACACCCAGTTTTCTTCCCGTCTTGCATTTATAGTTCACGTCGCTGTTGGGCAAACTAAGCAGTTGGGCACTCACCGGGATGCTGGTGGAAATAACGATGAAGGCGATGGCTGATAGTAAGATCTTTTTCATGGCAGTTTGTTTTAATAACCGAAAGTAAAGAACTGGTATGCGAAATGAATACCGTTTATGTAAAAGACCGATCGATTGGTAGGAGCGGTTTAACTTGGTTGGTCATTCCAATTCCCGGCAGAAATAGCCAGCCTGGAAAACCAGCTGTTCCACTTCCGAGGGAGAAATGGTTGAAGAAACGATGCGCAGGATATTATCCCGGTCGTGCAGGTCCACATTCCATTCAATGATCCCCGGGTGATGGTTGAGTGAGGGGGTCAGTCTGCCGATATGATCGGCATTGGTAAGGTTGGTTTTGAAAACAAGTATTTCCATGGCAGTTGGTTTGATCAGGTACGGCAGCGGTTTATTCCGCTGGCGTACCGGGTGCAGGCTCAGGCGATGTATCCATCCTCCATCTTCCTCCGCAACGGTTCTTCCATTCTGCTTTGAATTTATCTCTTTCTTCCGGGGTCATTTTATCCCAACGCTGCTTCATCTTTTCTTTCCAGGCATGGTTGCCCCTCCATTTACCACGGCCTCCGGCAAACCCGCCGAATAATATCTTACTAAGTACTAAAATACCAAGCGCCTGGAGGAAACTTATTGTCTTTACGCCGGTGATCACAGCCGGCAAAATGCCGTTCCATAGGCTCATTACTATCCACCCGAACAGTAATACGGCTGCTGTACCGAATACCAGTATCATGATCGCTTTCTTGATCCAGAATTTTTTCATTGTATTTGTTTTTTGTGGCCGGGCAGAACCATGGTCCTGCCGGACAATGATTTAATAATTTAACAGTTCATCTCTCAAAACAGCCAGCCTCTTTCTAAGATGCACAACTGCATAGCGTTTCCGGCTGATCAGTGTGGCCACACTTTCTCCGCTATTTTCCGAAATATCTTTAAAAGGGATCCCCTCGATCTCATTTTGTATGAAGGCATCCCGCTGGGCAGGCGGCAGCTCGTCAAGGGCCTGTTGCAATTCTTCCCAAAACAGGCTACGCAGGTAATCCGTTTCCGGCGAACTGCCTTCTGCCGGCATCAGTTCCCGCCAGTCAAAATTATCTTCGTCCGTTTCTGCATTTTTCAATACGTCATCGGCCAGGGGCAGTTTATGCTTGCGGTAATTATCGATGATCTTGTTCCGGGCTACTCGGTATAACCAGCTGGTGGTTTGTTCGATCGGTTCGGGGTTGCCTGCAAACTGGTAAAAAACATCCTGAAGTATATCTTCTGCATCTTCAGCACTCGACACCCGCTGGCGGATAAAACCCAGCAACCGGCTGCTGATCGACCGGATCGTATCGGTAATATTCTTATTACGCTCTGCAGCCATTTCCATTGCTATCGTCATTACATCCCTGTTTATAATACAGGAGACGGACGAGGAAGGGGTATGTTTTAGAGGATCTTTATTTTTTTTTGACCAGTCAATACGTGGTCGTCATGTCTTCATCCACACAAATGATGAAATCGGCCTTGCCTTTGTTCTCAGCAAGCAATTCCTTGATGTTTTTTTGCGATACGGTACTGATCGTGCCAATGGTTACGCCGGGCTTGTTTCGTTTCAGGTACCAGTTGATCCCATCGAAATTATCGGAATGATACGCCCCGTTATAATGGATGAATACCGTGCCGGGTTTCAGGTTCTGCACAATGAAGTACGCCATCGTGGCATCTTTACTTGCCTGTGCCTTGGCTATATGCGGGCTGCCGTGCCCACCCATCATTTTAAGCATGTTCACATAACCGGGTAAAGTGGAATCGTAAGCCATTGGCAAGGGAGCCATCCATGTTTTTTCCAGTGCCGATAAGGTATCGAGGGCTTCGAAACCTTTTTTCGAAACCAGCGAAGCATAACGCCGCGGAATATTGGTTGCAACGAAAGGTGCTTTGATCTCTTTGGCAAAATTCACGATGGGGGCATAGTCGGTCTTATAATTATTCCAAAGGCGGGCCAAGGAATCTAGTTTCTTTGCATTGATCCTCCCCTCCACATAATCGGTGAGTGGCTGCTGGTTATCGGCTTCAAACATTTCGGCTCCAAAAACGAGTTCTGTTTTTTCTTTCAGGTCCTTTGCAAGCGAAAGCTCCAGCCAATGGGAGATGGGGTTGTTATGAAACTCACCGAACAGGATAATATCTTTTTTGGCAAGTTTCCGGACCATCTTCTGATAGGATACTTTGTTACCCTTCGAGTCGTACAAAATATAGGCAGGCTTTTGCTGTGCAAAAAGTACCGAAGCAAATAATATGGTTGTAAATAGCAGACTGCACTTTTTCATAAAAGATTGATTGAAACGGAAAGGTAAAAAGTATTCTGCATTTGTTCCGTAACTTTCAACCTTAATATCGATGTATGCTCCTGAAGAAGATATTTCCCCTATTCCTTGCGATTTTTTTTACTAATGGCTGCAACGTCAATAAATATGCGGAAAGCAACCGCAGCTACCGGAAACAGGCGAAAGCCTTTGCCAGGGAACTGAAACAAAGGCCCGGCAATATCGATAGCGTGCAGATGTCCGCCTATTGGGTAGGTACGACCAACTTTGGAATACGTAAACCCAATCTTGTGATCATTCATCACACGGCGCAAAATGCCTGCGACTCCACCCTCCGCACTTTCACCCTCACCCGTACGCAGGTGAGTGCGCATTATGTGATATGCAAGGACGGGACCGTTCATCATATGCTCAACGATTACCTCCTTGCATGGCATGCCGGCGCAGGGAGATGGGGAAACCTTACCGATGTAAATTCTTCCTCGATCGGAATTGAGTTGGATAATAACGGATTTGAGCCTTTTACCGATGCCCAGATCAGCAGCCTCCTTCAGGTGTTGAAAACATTGAAAAAGAATTACAGCATTCCTGCCGCGAATTTTATCGGGCATGCAGATATTGCGCCCACCCGTAAAGTTGATCCTAACCGGTATTTCCCCTGGCAGCAACTGGCGGAAAAAGGCTTTGGGTATTGGTACGATACACTTGCTGTAAAAACAGTACCTGCTGATTTTAATGCTGTTCAGGGCTTGCGGATCATTGGATACGATACCAGGGACTCTGTGGCGGCTATCCGTGCCTTCAAACTTCATTTTGTACAGCAGGACAGCATCCCGAAAATATCGGACGCCGACCGTAAGATCATTTACGATCTATACAAAAGGTACTGATCAACGATTGAAATACTTCCCCACCACCGGTAACTTTGCCAGTTCTTTTGCTTCCACCTTCGACACGAAGAGGGTAAACAGCACAAACAGGATAACTCCCGATCCCAGGGAGAAGGCAAGTGAGGATGAAATAAGTTTCAGCAATCCAAGATGAATGAGATAGATAAGCACGACCAATACCAGGTAGGCGATCAGTTTTTTTACGGGGTATGGAACAGGATAATATTTCTGTCCAAGCATATAACTGCTTAGCATCATGAACAGGTAGCAACAGAAGGTAGCGATGGCTGCGCCTGTATAATGGAGCCTGGGGATAAGTACAATGTTCAGTGCAATAGTGATGGTAGCACCGATCACGGTGATCACCGCCCCATACATATTTTTATGTGTCAGCTTGTACCAGACGCTCAGGTTGTAATAGATGCCCAGGAAAATATTGCCGAGCGCCAGCAAAGGAACAACATCCAGACCTTCGGCCCAGCGTGGGTTTGCAAAGGTTACAAATATCCAGCGGAAGAGATCAAGAAATAAGCCGATCAGCAAGAACATAAAACAACAGGCAACGACAAAGAATTTCATCACCCGGGCATAGATCTTCTGTGCATTCTCTTCCTTGCTCCGGTTAAAGAAGAAGGGTTCGGCTGCCATACGGAAAGCTTGTATCATAATGGTAATAAGCAGCGCAATACGGAAGATGTTGGCGAAGATGCCCAATTCGTGGTCGGCCTGCTCCTGCGGCAGGGCAACGACATGGCGGTAGATCAACCTGCTGAGTACATCATTGATCATGCCGCCCAGGCCTACGATGATCAGCGGGGCGCTGTACCGCATCACCTCTTTCCATAGCGTGGTATCAAAATGAAAACGAACCTGCCTGATCTCCTTGGAAAGGATAAGTAATGTAAAGAGGCTTCCGCATAAATTACCTAACAGGTAATATCCCAAACCCAGGTCTTTAATGTAAATATGGCCCAGGAGGCTGTCGGGATTCGACCTCAATATTCCCGGCACAACTCCTAGGAAGAAAATAACAACGAATAGGTTGACCAGGATGCCCATGATCCTGGCAAATGCATATCGCTTAGGACGGTTCTCCTGCCGCAGCCTGGCAAAAGGCAGGGTATTGAGATTATCAACGGCGATGATGGCAATCATCCATGATACATAATCGGGGTGATTCTGCAGGTCGGCCGCCGAAACGATCAGGTCTCTGCAAAGGATGAGGGCGACACTGAACAGGATGCTGCTGTATAGCAGCGAAAGCGAGAGTGTGTTATACAGTTTCTGTTTATCGTGGGTTTGAGAGAAACGGAAATAAGCTGTTTCGAGCCCGTAGGCATATACCACATTCAAGAAAGGGATGATGGTATATACCTGCACCAGGTCGGCTGTTTTGCCGGGCAGTGTTACGAAGAACGGCAGGGCCATATTCATCAGGTAACCGAGGAAACGGCTGGCAATAGTAGGTACACCGTACCAAAGAGTCTGTCCTGCTAATTTTTTAATGCCGCTCAAATATGGTCTTATTTATCTTCAAATTTAGAAGTATAATTTCAAATTGTCTGTAGCTACAACGGTTATGTTCATATGGATAGGCCTTTGTGCAAGGGAACAAAGGAATGTACGTCAGTGCACAAAGGTTTTTATCTCTCCCGAGAACCTTGGGTTTCTGGTCATGCTGGTATCAGTAAGGGTGTGTAAAAAATAGATCAGCTCATATTTTTGCTGGTTGCTGATGGGTATCCGGTTTCGCAGTGAACTATCGAGTGTAGCTTGAGAAGTGGCGATGCCGTTGCGGTAATGATCGATCACGGTACTGAGTGAAAAGAAACGTCCATCGTGCATGTAAGGAAAGGTGAGGGCTGCGTTCCGCAGCGAAGGCACTTTGAATTTCAGCGAATCAACCTTATTGCCGGTGATGCGCATCCTTCCATAATCTTTCAGGTACTCGTTAACCGGCAGCCCGTTATTTCGATAACTGTAGTCGGTAAAGAGCGGCTCTTTATGGCAGCCGGCACAGTGGGTCTTAAAAAAATTATAACCGTTCTGTTCGCCCGGTGTAAACACCGCTTCTCCTCTCATTACTTTGTCGTATTTCGAATTTGCCGAAACGATCGAGCCGGTAAATTGTGCCAATGCTTTAAGCATGCGCTGGCTGTTGATCTCCGGCGACCCGAAAGCAGCTTTGAACATGCGGACATATGACGTGTCTTTCCTGAGTTTTTTTAATACACTATCAAGATGTTCACCCATTTCATTGGGAGCCGTGATGGGAGACAGCGGCTGTACTTCGATATGGTTCACTCCTCCATCCCAGTGCAGGGTGGGCATCCAGGCGAGGTTGAAAAGCCCCGGTGCGTTGCGGGTGGTAAAAGTATTATTGTAGCCATGACTAAGGTCGTGATCGTAGGAGGCAAATGCTCCAAATTGCTGATGGCAACTGGCACAGGGGAAATTACCATCTTTACTCAGCCGGCCATCATAAAACAATTTTCTTCCCAGTTGGAAGCCTTGTTCACTTAGCTTGTTCTTTGCGAAAATATCATTGGCTGGCCTGGGCCATCCGGCCGGAATTTTGAACTCGAGGTAGTCGGGGGGAAAGAAGAGTTCTTTCTTCTTGTCGGCGCTCAATAAGAATGCAAGAACCGTAGCAGCAGAAAGAACTGATATAATGATCCTTGTTTTCAACGGTTGATTACTTGCGTTACGGTAAACATTTTGCTGTAGTTGTCGGCAATTTTTTTTGCCAGGTCCCCGGGAGAACTGCACACCGGATGTTCGCTGATCTTAAGATCGTAAGGTTGTTGCCACCATTTATTGAAATCGGCCTCAATAATGATCTCGGTTGTCTTTCCCTCACTGATCACAACAGGCGTCGATAAACCAAAATTCAGTTTCTTCAGCACGTTACTCTCCCCACGGAAACCGCCGATGTGGTACTCCACTTTCCGGTTCACCACGTTCGACTGCGGAGACTTTCCTTCCATCTTGGCCATGATATAACCGGTGTTCCAGGTCCAGAACATATCATTCAGCGGATCAAGGGCTCCCGTTTGTGCCCCGCTTACATTCTTAATACTATCCACTCCCAGCATGAACATGAGACCCTGGTAGGTATTGGGGGAAACCGTAAAACCAAAACTCAGTGATTGTGGATCGGATTCATCCACGAGATGGTAACTGTCGAGTTCTTTAAAAATACCATCGGGGAATGCGAGAGCGATATTGCTGATATAATATTTGAATTTTGTGATACTGTATTCTTCACCAAATGGATTTTTGTAGATCTTCGAACCGAGCTCAATAGGTTGCCCGTTAATGGTATTCCGGAAAGTTATTTTCAAAAGGCCCGTTTGCGCAGCAGGCGCAGGTCGAGGGTATTGATGTCCTGTTTGAAAGAGTGCAGCAAGCAAAAGGGGCAGGGTGATCAAAAGATTTTTCATGCTTGTGTTATTTACCAGGCATCACGGGCCGGTTTTTTGCGGAGGTGTTTTACTGCAGAGGTCTTTTTCTTTGCTTCGATCCTTTTTTCCTTTGATTCCTTACTTGGTTTTGTTGCTTTCCGAAGTTTGGGCTTGATAAGCGCTTTGTTCACCAGTTGATTCATTTTCTTAACCACATCTTCTTTGTTACCCAACTGGGTTCTTTCGCTCTGGCTTTTTAATAACAGGAAGCCATCCGAAGTTATTTTATTGCTGAGCTTCTCTTTCAGCCATGCTTTTTGTTCTTCCGGGATCAATGATGATTTTTCGATATGCCAGTAGGCCTCCACCATGGTCTCTACTTTATTTACATGCTGGCCTCCCTTTCCGCCGCTGCGGGCTGTTTTGAACCTGATCTCTGGAGATATGTCCACCATCCATTCAAAATTAGGCATAAAATACACGAATTTTGAGGCTATATACGTTTTATTTAAGGTTAATATTTCGGTAAGAACCAATTTTTACACATTTTTGCAAGTAACCAACCGACAGGAAATGAACCGGGGAATTTATCAGTCATTAACAGAACGAAAAAGGCAGCATAAAAAATCTTTTGCCGTACTCATCGACCCCGACAAGGTGAACGACAGCAATATGGATCAATTGATCAAGCTTGCCGTTGAGGCCCGGGTTGACTATCTGCTGGTAGGTGGTAGCCTGGTCATTTCCAACTACCTTGATGAATGTGTACGACTGATCAAACGAAACTGCAATATTCCCGTTATCCTGTTTCCAGGAAGCCCGAACCAGGTGAGTAAATATGCCGATGGATTATTATACCTCTCGCTCATCAGCGGGCGTAATGCCGATCTGCTGATCGGTCAGCATGTTGTTTCAGCACCGGTAGTAAAACAAAGTGGACTGGAGATCCTTCCGACCGGGTACATGGTGGTCGACGGGGGAGCCCCTACCACGGTTTCTTATATTTCCAATGCCACACCGATACCATCAGATAAGAATGAGATCGCCATGTGCACAGCCATGGCTGGGGAAATGCTGGGTATGAAACTCATTTACATGGATGCCGGCAGCGGGGCCAAAAGGGCCATCACAGAAGACATGATCGGCCAGGTGGCCAAGGTGATCGAAGTTCCGCTTATCATTGGCGGAGGGATCACCGAACCGGAAAAAGCATACCTGAACTGCAAGGCAGGAGCCGATGTGATCGTAGTGGGCAATGCCATAGAAAAAGATCCCAACCTCATCAAAGAAATGGCTGCAGCTGTACATAGTGTACCAGTCAAGGCCTGATGGCCTTTTTATAAAAACCTCTTTGTAGACTATTCTCTGAAATTTTGCTAACTTGACCTTGGCGGGAACACCCGGCTCTGTTCACCTAACAACGATTGCTATGTCTGCTTCACCGGTAAATACGGCGGCTATCCAGCAGTGGATCAACGAAAAACTTGACACCCAGCGGGTAAAAGAAAAACTTACAGCCATGGGGTTTGATGAAGAAACCGCATCGCTGCACCTGAAGGAATTCAAAAAGATCAAATACGGCAAAAGGCAGGTGGCAGGATTCATTTACCTGGCGATCGGTTCCGTGCTGGGTTTTATCAGTTGCCTTCTTACGGTTTTTAATCCGGTCCCGGAATTATATTACTGGATCCTTTTCGGTCTCACTTCTATAGCAATTGTCATCGCTTTCCTGGGATTATATTATCTGCTGGAATAACCGTGTCTGTAATCGATCGTGCAGTACTACGGATTATTAATAAACCGGGCAGACGGCATACCTTTGTCCGCTCAACTCATTTAAAATATAGTATATGATCCGTCAGCTATTCATTACCACAGCCATTCTTTTCAGCATTGATCTTACCGCACAGGTCCAGGTTGCCGATCACCGGCCTGCACAATATAACCTGAGCGGAATTCTCTGGCAACAGCAAAGCGGTGAATATAAAGCGCTTTGTTACCAGGCATATAACCTTGCCAGGTTACGGCTTGAGGAGATATTAAGAACGTATAGAGATACCATGCCTCTTGCGGTAGTTACCGATGTGGATGAGACCTTGCTCGATAACAGCATTGGTGCCGCAAAGGATATCCTTAATGGCCGTACCTATAACGACAGCTCCTGGAAGTTATGGGTAGATCATGCAAAGGCACCCGCCCTGCCCGGGGCTGTTGAATTCTTTAATTATGCGGCGCAGCACGGGGTTCAGTGTTTTTATATTACCAACCGTAAAGAAGTTGAAAAGGCCTCTACCATGAAGAACCTGAAGGAACAGGGATTTCCGCAGGTAGATGAGATGCATGTAATGTGCAGGCAGGGATCGGTGGGCGACAAGGAACCACGCAGGCAGGAAGTGGCCAGGCGTTATAATATCGTGTTACTGCTGGGGGATAACCTGAACGACTTTGATGATCTTTTTTTCGATAAACCGACCGCTACAAGAAATGCAAACGTGGATAAGGCACAGTCTTTTTTCGGCAGTAAATACATCGTACTGCCCAACGCCACCTATGGCGATTGGGAAAATGCGCTTTGGCACGGACAGAAACTCAGCGCTGAGGAAAAAGATAAATTAAAATGGGCCTCATTGGTTGTGTATTGACCTATTTCACCTTTTCCACCCTTGAGGGAGTATCTTTTCCGCTTACGATCGTACGGCTGCTGAGAGCGATCGCTTTAATGATCTCGGCCATATTGTTCATGTCGAGCGTGCCGATCTCATCACTTTGTTTGTGGTAATTAGGCTCATTGTTGGGCGCTTCCTCCATTTTGGAGGTAGAGATCGTATGTGCCGGAACACCGAGTTCGGCAAGGGTGGCATTATCGCTGCGATAAAATAAATTCTGTTTGGGGTAAGGATCGGGTTCGAAATGGAACTTTGAGCCTTCCAGGTTGGCCTGCAGGATCTTCCCCATATCGCTTTTCTCGTAACCGGTAATGTATGCGCTGTTGGTACCCCATTTGCTCTCTGTGCCGATCATTTCAATGTTGAACATTGCCATTACTTTGTCCGGGTTCATCTGCTTGCTGAAGTAACGGCTACCGAAACCACCGATCTCTTCGGCCGTGAATGCCACAAAGATCAGCGTACGTTCGTTGTTCTTCAGCTTACTGAAATATTTTGCCAGCATCATCACCGCAGTGGTTCCAGCAGCATCGTCATTGGCTCCATTGAAAATGCTGTCCTGGTTCTTATCCGGCCTGCCAATACCCAGGTGATCGTAGTGCCCGCTGAAAACAACATACTCATCTTTTTTGCTTTTGCCTGGTATGATGCCGATGACGTTCTTGAGGTATTGGGCTGTTTGTTCGTTTTTAATATGGAGGTTGAATGAAGTTGGGTTCAGGTTGCCGGTGAGCACAAATACCTGGGAAACTTCGGATGGGAACTTGGCATTACCCGCAAAACGTTGCATGCTTTTGAAACGGTTCTTATGGACCGTATCTACCAGTATCAACAGGTTCTTTTCCAGGTCAAAAAGGGGAAATACCTTCTTGTTGAACGTGTCGGTGGCTTTTATTATTACAACCTCGTAATCCTTCAGCGAATTGATATTGATCTCTTTTGCGGTTGTATTGGCGGCAATATTATCGGCCGTAAGCACCTCATTGTCGATCATCCCTTTTACTTCCGATGGTTTGCTCTTTGTCATGGCAAATTCCTGGAAATAACTTTTGAGATCGCCGAAAAAACCGAGGCGGCTTTTGGTGAATTCGGTAGCAATGAAATCAGCTGCTTTGTCAATGCCCGGTGTAAACGTTTTGCGGCCTTGCATGTCATCGGCGGAAAGGATGCGTTCGATCCGATCCACTTCAGCCGCGTTAATGATCTTGTCGATCTTCTGGGCAAAAGAAAACAGGCTTAAAAAGCCTGTCGCAATGATTAAAAGGAATGTCTTCATCAGTAAATTTTAATTCTTCTGTTTATTTGTTACAGGCTCATCATCTCCTTGAACTTTACTGCCTGGCGCCGGCTCACTTCGATCTTTTCCCCACCGTGCAATTCCAGCAACAGGCCACCATTGAAGTAAGGTTCTATTTTTTCGATCATACGGAGGTTCACAATATGTTTGCGGTTGGCCCTGAAGAATACCTTTTCATCGAGCCTTTCTTCGAGCGCATTGAGCGATTTCAGGATAAGGGGTTTATAAGTACCAAAGAATACCTTGGCATAATTACCTACGCTTTCGAAAAGCCGCACGTCGCCAAGTTTTACGAACCAGCATCGTTCACCATCTTTTACAAAGACCTGGTCGTTTTCGCTTAATACCCCCCGGTTGATGCCGGCCATGGTGGTTGCCATTTCCTTTTCTTCGGCCAATTGCAGTTTGTGAATGGCATCGGCCAGCCGTTTAGGTTCTACGGGTTTCATCAGGTAATCCAGTGCATTCACTTCAAAGGCTTTTAAAGCATACTCATCATAAGCGGTGGTAAAGATCACATGAGGGGCGCTGTCGAGCTCAGTAAGCATATCGAACCCGGTTTTACCGGGCATTTGTATGTCCAGGAAGATCAGGTCCGGGGAAAGGGTTTCTATTTTTTCGATTCCTTCCGCGGCATTGGCTGCTTCGCCCACCACTTCGATCTCAGGGAACTCCATCAGAAGTTTTTTAAGTTCATTTCTTGCAAGCCGTTCGTCATCGATGATCAATGCCTTTTGCATATTCAAAGATTTTATCTGGTTAAGTTAAATCGTTACAGGGAGCATTACCCTGGATTCGACCATGGTTTCATTGATGTTCTTTATTTCAAAGCGGGCTTTTCCGCGGTACATCAGATTTAATCTGTCCTCTGTGCTTTTTATCCCAAATCCATCCCCGTTGATATGGCCATTCAATTGCCCGGTATTCTGAACGGACAACTCGAGGTGTTCATCTATGAATCCTGCTTTTATGCGCACCACGCCGCCATTGATCAATTTACTGATGCCGTGTTTGATCGAATTTTCCACCAGCGTTTGAAGCATCATGGGCGGCACCGGCTGTTCTAGTGTATCTTTATCTACGTTCATTTCCACTTTCAGCCTTTCTTCGAAACGCATTTGCTCTAGAGCCAGGTAATCCCTTACGATATCCAGTTCACTCTGCAGCGGGACGGTTTCGGCTTTTTCCGCCTGCATGCTGCTTCGCAGGATATTACTGAGTTCGGTGATGGCCCTTCTTGCTCTTGTCGGGTTTTCATCCACCAGCGCACGGATGCTGTTGAGGGAATTAAAGATAAAATGTGGATTGATATGGGATTTGATCGTTTTCAATTCCAGCTCCTTTACCATTGCCTCCAGCCGCAATCGGTCGAGCTCGCTCTTCCGGTTCTTCTCTACGTAGTGGTAGACTATATAAATAAGCATCCAGATGGCGATCAGCAGCAGGTTATAGTAAATGCCAACAAGGTCTGACCGGTTCTGGTATACCCACTCGCCCCGTTTATTCCTGTACCAGCCCGTATTCTTTTTGATTTCTGCAATGCCTTTTTTAATGGTGCTGTCGGTGATCAGCGAAGGTTCCCGGTAATATACCAAAGATGTAAGTCCATACTGTTCTTCCATTTTCTGGGCCTTTTCCAGTTTCTTGTTGATGACATATTTGTCGTATGAATACCCTGATCGGTATTCGATGAAATTATCTGCATAGAATAAAGCAGTTCCTGTGGCGCCCACGCAAATGATAAACAACAGAACGATCTGGTTGATGGAAAGTTTTTGCCAGTTGATCCTCCGCATGATCATCCGCAATACGTGTGTAATAGCGATGCCCAGTACCAAAAAAATCACCAGGCTGATGAGGTTCTCTTTTTCCCCGCCCTGCTCTTTCAGGCGATCGCCAAAAACAACAAAATTGAAGTATAAGATAATGAGGCCCCACACTCCCCACCCTGTTACCTGGCACAGCCAATACCTTAGGTTTGCTTTACTCATGCTTCAAAATTACCCACCAATATAGTGAATTTACGGTTGGATGTGATTAATGGCCAAATGGGGGGCTGAGAGGTGGGAAATGTCAATTGTTTATGACAATTTTCTCCCTTGTTTCTATTTTTTCAACAGCCGGAAGGCATGGGTCCATTGGCCCCGTATGAAACCGGGGATGCACCATAAGATGCAAAGGGACTCAATGGGCCTGGCGGCTTCGGCTTTGCCCATATCTTCTGTTTCCCAGCCAAAGGAATCAAGGATCCTGCCAACGGTTTTCTTTGCATCTTCGTCGTTTCCGCAAATGAACATGGTGGGCTTTTCATTCCCAAAGACAGGTTTATACATAAAAGCATTTCCTACACTGTTGAACGCTTTCACGAGGCTGGCCCCTGGTAAGAGCTTTTGCAACCGTTCCATCAGCGATTCATTGGCAGTGGTAAAATAGGGGAGAACACCGTTTACAGGCGGCCTGCTGTGGTCGATAGGGTTCATGGTATCGATGACGACCTTATTGCTGAAAACACCCTGACCGATACCCGTTACCAGCGTTTCAGCCACATCCCCGGAAACGGCCAATACGATCAACTCACCAAAGGATGCGGTGTCTGAAAAACTACCAGCCTTTGCTCCGGGGTTCTGCAAAAGCCATTTGATTACTTCTTCTTTTTGCAGGTCGCGGGTACCCAGCATGACCTGGTGTCCTTCTTTTAAAAATGCGGTGCCCAGAACACGGCCCACGATGCCACTGCCTATTATACCAATGTTCATAAAACAGAGTTTAGTGATTAATGATTAGTTTTACAAAGTTGACCAAAATTCCTTCATGCCTAACCCAAATTTAAATACGGATCCTTCTTTTTTGAAACCCGCCGACCGTGAATTTGAAAACACGATCCGGCCTACAGTGATCGATGATTTCTCGGGACAATCACAGATCATTGAAAATATCACCATTTTTATCAAGGCGGCTAAGATGCGGGGAGAGGCATTGGATCACATCCTTTTTCACGGCCCCCCCGGTTTGGGTAAAACCACCCTGTCGAGGATCGTTGCCAATGAGCTGGGCGTAAATATCAGGGAGACCAGCGGGCCTGTGATCGAAAAACCAGGCGACCTGGCCGGCCTTCTCACCAACCTGGAGCCCAATGATGTTCTGTTTATTGACGAAATACATCGCCTGAGCACAGTAGTGGAAGAATACCTGTATGCTGCGATGGAAGATTACCGCATCGACATCATGATCGACAGCGGGCCCAATGCCCGAAGTGTTCAGTTGAACCTTAACCCATTCACGCTGATCGGCGCCACCACCAGAAGTGGTTTGCTTACCGCTCCATTGCTTTCCCGTTTTGGTATCAAATCGAGGCTGGAGTATTATGATACAGTTACGCTGAAAAACATCATTCATCGTTCGGCAAAGATCCTGGAAACAAAGATCACCAGCGATGCTGCCGAGGAGATATCCAAGCGAAGCAGGGGTACTCCAAGGATTGCGAATGGCTTGTTAAGGAGAGTTCGTGATTTCGCACAGGTGCTGGGCAACGGGGTGATCGACCTCGGCATCACCGAACATTCATTGCGTGCATTGAATGTCGATAGGCATGGCCTGGATGAGATGGACAACCGTATCCTTTCAGCCATAATTGAGAAATTCAAAGGCGGTCCGGTGGGGATCACGACCATCGCCACGGCTGTTGGAGAAGAAGTGGGTACTTTGGAAGAAGTATATGAGCCGTTCCTGATACAGGAAGGTTTTCTGCAACGGACATCGAGAGGGAGGGAGGCGACGGCGAAAGCCTATGAACATTTAGGGAAGAAACCATCGGGGAGCAGCGGCAACCTGCTTTTCCCTGATACTAAATGATACGCAACCCCTATTAAACTTTTACAACGGATACCCGTCAGAAATTACCAACCTTATTTATGCGACAACTAATAGCGGCATTTCTTTTCTGTATAGTATTAATTTCCTGCAAAAAAGACGATACAACGTTAACACCGGTAAACCCGGTGCCCACAACCATGTATTTCCCCCCCATCGGCAGCGATACCTGGGAAACCGTTTTACCTCAAGCCCTTGGTTGGGATGCCACAAAATTGAATGAGGCGATCGATTATGCCGGAACAAAGAATACTTATGGATTGATCATTTTATACAAAGGCCGGATCGTTGCAGAGAAATACTGGAACGGCTGGAGCATGAATACGGTCTACTATATCGCTTCTGCCGGGAAAAGTGTAACGGCTTTTCTTGCAGGTATCGCACAGCAGGAGGGGCAACTGAACATCAATAATAAGACCAGCACCTACCTGGGAGCGGGATGGACATCAGCGCCGCTGGCAAAAGAAAACCTGATCACAGTAAGACATCAACTGACCATGACCACAGGTTTGGAGTACAATGTACCCGACGATGATTGTATCACACCGTCGTGCCTTACCTACAAAGCAGACGCAGGTACCTTTTGGTATTATTACAATGCTCCTTACCGGCTGGTACAGGATGTAATTGCGAATGCTACGTCCACCAACTATAATAGTTACACCAGGACAAAGCTGGCCGATAAGATCGGGATGAAGAATTATACCTGGTATAATTATACACTTTGGCTTAACAGTCGCGATATGGCACGTTTTGGTTTGCTGATATTGAATAAAGGAACCTGGAATGGGAATACGATCATGACCGACCAGGCTTATTTCAATGCAATGGTGAACACTTCACAGAACTATAATCAGTCATACGGATATTTATGGTGGCTGAATGGAAAATCCTCGTTCATGGTTCCAACGCTCACGACTGTGTTCCCGGGTTCGCTGAACCCTTCAGCACCTTCTGACCTGATCGCAGCCCTGGGCAAGGGCGACAAGAAGATATATGTCATTCCGTCGAAAGAGCTGGTGGTCATCCGTCATGGGGACGATACAGGGGATGCCGTGCTGGGGCCTTCATCATTCGACAACACTTTCTGGGCAAAACTCATGCTGGCCATAAAATAAAAAACCCCGCCATAGACGGGGTTTGCATATCAAAATAATTCATTACTCTGTAACTACCAGGCGGAAACCGTTGCCGTGAATATTCACGATCTCGATGGAGGAATCTTCTTTAAGATACTTACGAAGCTTGGCGATGTAAACATCCATGCTGCGTCCGTTGAAATAGGTATCGCTTCCCCAGATCTTCTTAAGGGCATTTTCACGGCTGAGCAGGTCATTCTTGTATTCGCTCAGCATTTTAAGCAATTCATTTTCCTTTGGAGAAAGGGTCTGCACTTTCCCGCCGATGGATAGCTCACGCAGCCGGGGATTGAAGTGATATTTGCCCAGATCGTATTCGGCATTTGCTTCTTCGCGGTGCATTTCTTCGTTGCGCTTGAGGATGGCTTTTATTTTATGAAGCAATACTTCGCTGTCGAATGGCTTGGTGATATAATCGTCCGCACCAAGTTTGTATCCCTGGATGATATCGTCCTTCATTGTTTTTGCACTGAGGAAGAACAATGGTACATCCGGGTTTACGTCGCGGATCTCCTCAGCCAGTGTGAAACCGTCCATATTGGGCATCATCACGTCGAGCAGGCAGATGTCGAACTTCTCCCGCTGAAAAGCGGCCAGTCCTAATTTGCCATCCCGTTCAAGCGTCACATCATAATCATTCAGTTCCAGGTAATTCTTCAATACCATGCCGAGATTGGTATCATCTTCGCACAACAGTATTTTAGGTTTGTTGTTTTCCATTTTTTGTTGGTTTAACGGCAAATAAAATTAAATCGATATTTACACTGCGAATATACTGCCTAATTTTTTGTTAAAGGTACTCTGTTTGCAGGGAGCGAAATAGGCAAAGTAATTATTTGCGGATGTATTTCTTGTCCGTGAGTGTCTTTAAAAAGGCAATGATGTCTTTTTTATCCTGTTGAGTTAACCTCAGCGGCGTTTTAAAGGCGGTGTCCCGGTTGATCGAATTGTCTATGAACCAATCAGGGCTGTTGTAATAATTAAGTACTTCTTCCAGGGTTTTGAACATTCCATTGTGCATATACGGTGCCGTAACCGCAATATTGCGTAGACCAGGTATTTTGAACTTTCCTTTGTCTTCTTCTTTTTTGCTGATGTTGTAAAGCCCGGCATCATCAAGGTCCCGGTCATTATAGAGCCCGATATTTTTAAACTCGTCGGTGGTGAAATCTTCCATACGGTGGCAGTCGAAGCATTTTGCCTTATCCCCAACAAATAATTGCCTTCCCCTCTCTTCGGATGCGGTGAGTTTGCCCGTATTATTGCTCCAGTCGTCGAATTTACTGTCAACTGTTTCCAGTGTTTGTTCGAAGGCGGCAATTGATTCAGCTAAATTTTTGGCGTTTGGTTTTTGACCAAAAACCTTTTGAAATAGTACCCGGTATTCCCTGGAAGTATTCAGTCGCCGTACGGCCTCTTCGATAGGTAACCCCATTTCATCAGGGTTCTGTATCGGCATGAGGGATTGTTCTTCCAGCGAGGCAGCCCTTCCATCCCAAAAAAAATAAGGCCGGTTCTTCATGTTCAATACCGAGGGGGTATTGCGTTTGGTAAGTTTGCCGCCAATGCCCACGCTGAACGCAGTTGTATCGGCAAATGCGAATGCTGGCTTGTGGCAGCTGGCGCAGCTGATGGAAGAATCTCTTGATAATAGCTTTTCGGAGAAAAGCTTTTTGCCAAGTGCCGCTTTGTTGCTGATTCCTGCTTCTTCTTTTTGTATTGAAGCAATACAAATGAATACCAACGGCAGTAATAGTAAGGCGAGGATCAGCTTTTTCATCACAGCAAATTTATGATATGTTAAGGGGAAAAATCTTACCCTTATTATTGACAACAGTTTGTACCTTCAAAAAAACAAATAACAATGGCTACCCAGGAAACATTTATCAAAACGATCAAGGAAGGTTACACATTCAAAGGCGAATCTGTGAAAATAGGTGCCGCCGTGCTCGACGGGCAACTGGTTCCTGAAGCAGAGATATTTCTTCCTCTCAAAACAATGAACCGTCACGGGCTGATCGCCGGGGCAACGGGTACCGGCAAAACAAAAACCCTTCAGCTTATCAGTGAGTTCTTAAGTGATGCCAGTGTACCCGTATTGGTAATGGATATTAAAGGCGACCTGAGTGGTATTGCAGCCATCGGTGCCGAGAACGATAAGATTAAGGACCGTTACCAGAAACTGGGAATGGAATACAAGCCCGCATTATTTCCCGCAGAACTTATGAACCTGACCGGGCAAAAAGGTGTCCACCTACGTGCTACCGTAAGTGAATTCGGTCCGGTATTGCTGAGCAAGATATTAGAGCTGAACGATACACAGGGCGGTGTAGTAGCCTTGATATTTAAATATTGTGACGACAACCAGCTCCCGCTTCTCGACCTGAAAGATTTCATCAAAGTACTTCAGTATATCGGCGATGAGGGGAAGGCCGAGATCGAGAAGACCTACGGTAAGATATCAACCTCTTCAACCGGGACCATTCTTCGGAAAGTGATCGAACTTCAGCAACAGGGGGCGGATATCTTCTTCGGCGAAAAAAGTTTTGAAGTTGATGACCTCATGCGTATCGCCGATGATGGAAGAGGTATGATCAGTATATTAAGAGTAACCGACCTGCAGGACAAACCCAAGCTCTTCTCCACCTTTATGCTCCAGATGCTGGCAGAGTTATATGCCACGTGCCCGGAGGAAGGCGATATGGATAAGCCGAAGCTGGTGATGTTCATCGACGAGGCACACCTGATCTTCAACGAAGCCAGTACGGCTTTGCTTCAACAGATCGAAACGATCGTTAAATTGATACGATCCAAGGGCATCGGTATCTTTTTCTGTACGCAAAACCCCATGGATGTGCCTGCCAGTGTGCTGGCGCAATTGGGTTTGAAAGTACAGCATGCCTTACGTGCCTTCACTGCAGCTGATCGTAAAGTGATCAAGCAAACATCAGAGAATTACCCGGAAACAGAGTTTTATAAGACAGAAGACCTCATCACCCAGCTGGGCATCGGTGAAGCCCTGGTCACCATGCTCAATGAAAAGGGCATTCCTACACCGTTGGCCCATACCATGCTTTGTGCCCCACGCAGCCGAATGGATGTTTTGACAGATGCCGAAATTGACGCAATTACCGGCAGGTCGAAACTGGTTGCCAAATACAGTAAGGCTATCGACAGTGAAAGTGCGTATGAGATATTGACGGCGAAACTGCAGGAAGCGGCGGAAAAGAATACCACGGAAGAGGCTGCCACAACAAAGAAAACCGGGAAGGAGGAACCTTCTACGTTGGAAAAGGTTGCAAATAACACCATAGTAAAAAGTATGGTGCGTACTGCCGGCAATACCATTGTGCGAAGCTTACTGGGTTCATTGGGTTTGGGCGGAAGAAGCCGTAGTAAGAAAAGCAACAGCTGGTTTTAGTTTGATGTGACTTCATTGATCCAGTACAATTTTGCCAGGTGCCGGCTTGTAAACCGGCACTTCGTATTTTTACAGTATGAGAAAATTGCAGACATTATTTAAGCATCGCTTCGGGCCATTGCTTGTACTTGCACTGATTCTTTGTTCATTGAGTTTCATCACCCGGCTGATACTGATGGCCAAAAGCTGGACGAATCTTGATTATAATCCTTTTTACCTGTTAGGGGTATTTGTCATCGGTTTCTTTTATGATCTCGTCGTATGGGGTTTCTTTGCTATCCCGGTAGCTTTCTACTGCTGGCTGGGTAAAGATTCCTGGTACCGTAAAAAATGGCAACGCATCCCCTTATTCACCTTGTTTTTCCTGCTTACCCTGATCCTGGTGGTAAATGCATGCGCTGAAGTGGTTTTTTGGGATGAGTTTAATGTCCGGTTCAATTTTATAGCTGTTGACTACCTTATTTATACCACAGAAGTGCTTGGCAATATCTGGGAATCCTATAATATACCTGTTATCATCGGAGCCGTTGTTGTGATCGTTATCGGTATTCTGTTCATGGTCAGAAAAAAACTGGAATCGTCCCAGGAAAGCAGTATGCGTTTTGCCCGACGGACTAGATTTTTCTTTTTATTCATGTTGATCCCGGTCGCTGGCTATTTCCTGGTGAATAATCGTATCAAAAATACCAGTGATAATAATTACATCAACGAACTGGGCGGTAACGGTATTTATGAGTTCGGCACGGCGTTCTGGAATAATGAGATCGATTATAATCAATTCTATGTAACCCGCAATGATACTGCCAATTTCGCCATTCTGAGAAAAATGCTTCAGGCGCCTAATGCTACATTCACCAACGACCCATTGAGTATAGAGCGAGAAATAAAGCCTGATAGCCCGGAGCACCGGTGGAATGTGGTTCTGATCAGTGTGGAAAGCCTGAGTGGAGATTATCTTAAGCGTTTCGGTAACAAAGAGAATATAACGCCTTATCTCGATTCACTGGTACCCTATGGATTATGGTTCGATCAATTTTATGCTTCCGGCACAAGGACGGTGAGAGGCCTCGAAGCGTTGTCACTTGCCATTCCGCCAACACCAGGGCAATCTATTGTCCGAAGGCCTGGCAATGAAGACATGTTTACGATGGGAAGTGTATTAAAAAGCAAGGGATATGAATGCAAATATATCTATGGTGGGAACTCTTTTTTCGACAACATGGGAAAGTTCTTCAGCAATAGTAGCTATACTGTACTTGACAAAAGGGATATCCCGGATAGTTTTGTTCACCACGTTACCGCCTGGGGTATTGATGATGAAGGTGTGTTTGATTTTACCCTGCAGCAATGTGATAGAAGTTTTGCAGAGAAAAAACCCTTTTTTAACCACATAATGACGGTGAGCAACCATCGGCCATATACTTATCCGGATGGGCGTATTGATATTCCACCTACATCCCAAACCATTGCCGGTGCGGTCAAGTACACCGACTATGCAATCAACAAATTCATTAAAGATGCTCAGAAAAAACCCTGGTTCGACAATACGCTTTTCGTAATTGTGGCAGACCATTGTTCAAAAAGCGCAGGCAAAACAGACCTTCCGGTTATCCGGTATCATATTCCTTGCCTTATTTATGCTCCTAAGTTGGTCAAGCCTGGGGTGGAAGAAAGACTTGTTAGCCAGATCGACCTGGCACCAACTATCCTGGGTTTAATGAATCTGAATTACACAAGCCGGTTCTTTGGTTATGATATTTACCAATTGTTACCGGGCCAAGAACGGGCTTTTATAAGCACCTACCAGGATATGGGCTATCTCCGGGATGGTAAATTGGTGATCTTGTCACCGCAGCGAAAAATTGGTACCTATAAACCCGATTTTACCAGTGGAATGAATCAGGCTGAAAAACTGCCTGACAGCTTGATAAATGAGGCTATTTCCTGGTATCAGGGAGCAAGTTTTTTGTATAGAACCGGCTGGTACAAAAGGGTGAAATAAGAAAAGCCCCCTCAATTAATATATTGATTATCAGGTTTGAATCGGCGTATAACTGCCTGATAATTTGTAGTTTTTACACATTCTTTTTTTACAATTATTCAAAAAATAACTGCAAAAAATCTTGCTTAATCTTAAAAACACGTGTATCTTCGTCTCGGTTTTTCATAGGATATTGGATTTTAAAGCGGGACTAGATTTCTATCTTGGTCCCTTTTTTATTTTCAGCCCTTTCCTTTTTTGCGTGGTATGGTTATATTTCCTTTATCATCTACTTCGATCCTGGCCTCAGCTTGCAGATAATCTATGGCCTTCCATATTTTTTGCTTACTGTTAGTTTTCAAATAGTTAAATACCTGGTTCATATGCAGGGAAGACCCATCCCTGACCCTTGCTAGGATGTCCCCTGAGATTCGGCTAAACTCTTCGGGGGAAAGGTGATTGGTTGCTTCATTCAGGCAGTTATCGCAAATTCCGCACTTCACCACATCGTTGTCGCCAAAATAAGTTGCGATCTGCTTGCTGCGGCAATCGCTGGTATTGTTTATATAGGAGCTGATTGCGTTGACCCTTCGCCTGAAACTCTCTTTCCTTTTCAGATAACCCTCATGATTGATACGATAACTGTCTGAATACATTCGGTTTTGTAACAGGAAAAGCCGGGGTGTATCTTTCTGGGCAATGTACCTGATGATGCCATGATCATTTAATTCTTTTAACCCCTTTTTTACTGTTTCCGTATCGGTGGTTAAGAATTTTCCAAGCCTGGATTCGTATATAGTTGCCGGGAAATCAAAAATGCCTTCGTAAGAACGCAACAGGCCTTTGATCAGAGATTCCGATTCAGGGTGTTGCTTCTCAAAATCAGCAAGCTCATCCTTACTGGTATCAAATACCACGGAGGAAGGAGTAAAGAAAACATCATTGTAACTAAAGACACCTTCCTGTTCCAATGCTTTAATCGCGTATGTAACTGCGAGGATATTCAATTTAAAGGCAGTTGTAAAAGCGGCAATGTCAAAATCAAGATTCATTCCTTCACCACTGCCCGCAGGTACCTGCAGATAGTTCATAATGGCTGTATAAACGGTCTTGATATCTTTCTCATTTGGAAACCGAATATCGATCTGTTCTTCCAGATCTTTCAGCTCTTTATCGGTTTGGAGAAGTACTGCGTACGATCGCTTTCCATCCCTGCCGGCACGCCCTGCTTCCTGGTAATAGTTTTCAAGGCAATCGGGTACATCGTAATGCACCACAGTCCTGACGTCTGGTTTGTCGATACCCATGCCAAATGCATTTGTACAAACGATCACCCTGGTTCGGTTGTTTATCCAATCTTCCTGCCTGCTGTTTCTTTCTTCGTTACTCAACCCGGCATGGTAATAATCTGAACTGATCTTATTCATGTTAAGCAACCGGGAGATTTCAGTGGTATTCTTCCTGCTTTTACAATAAACCAACGCAGCACCTTTCACACTATTCAGTATCTCCAGTAGCTTATTTTGTTTAGACGGCACATTGAAGACACTGTATGAAAGATTAGGTCTTTCGAAGGATTGCTGAAATCTTTTTTGATCATTGCGGAAGAGTAGTTTTTCGCAAATGTCTTCCTGTACAGGTTTGGTCGCTGATGCGGTAAGGGCCAATACGGGAACATCGGTAAGGTGCCCCCTTAAAGCGGCGATACGGGTATATGGAGGCCTGAAATCATAGCCCCATTGCGAAATGCAATGGGCTTCATCAACAGCGATCAGGTTAATATGCAACGCTGGGAGGTATTCAAGGAAAAGGCTTGTTTCCAAACGTTCAGGGGATACGTACAGGAATTTATAATTACCCAAGCAGGCGTTCTGCAATGTTCTCTTTATCTCTGGGAAAGGCATGCCGGAGTAAATGGCCAACGCGGGGATGCCTTTACGTTTTAAATTCTCTACCTGGTCTTTCATCAGGGCAATGAGGGGGCTGATCACGAGACAAAGGCCGTCTTTGCTTATTGCCGGCACCTGGAAACAAATTGATTTGCCACCACCTGTCGGAAGAATGGCAAGCGTATCTTTTTGTTCCATCACAGAATTGATGATATCCTCCTGGAGTGGCCGAAAGCTGTCGAAGCCCCAATACCTTTTTAAAATTTCATGAATGTTCAATCGGGTAGATTGTTGATTGAAATTAAACCACTTTCCGGTAATTAAGCCGGATGGAATTTATTGCCAGTACCACATCACTGAAGCCCATGGCCAGGGCCGCGATACCGGGCTGGAGCAAGCCAATAGCTGCAACCGGTATAGCAACTACATTATAGATAAATGCCCAAAACAGGTTTCCCTTAATGGTATTGAATGTATATTTTCCCAGGCCAAGTGCCAGGGGCAGGTGCTGGATGCCTTTGTTCATCAGCACTACCTGTGCTGTTTGCACGGCTAGCTGTGTGGCATCGCTCATTGATATGCCAATGGTGGCCTTTGCCAGGGCGGGAGCATCATTGATGCCATCGCCCACCATGGCAACCGGGGCGATGTTGTTCAGTTGTTCAATGATCTGTAATTTTTCTTCCGGGGTTTTTTCAGCATAGACGGTATCAATACCCAGGGCGGCTGCCACTTTCTGGGTGCGTGGCAGTGAGTCGCCGCTCAATAGTACGGTTTGAATGTTTTTTGTATGAAGGTACCTGATCACTTCTATGGCTTCTGCCCTGGTCTCATCCTCCATATCCAGCCACCCGGCCAGTTGCCCGTTCTTCAGTAAATAAGCTGTATGTGTTGCATCGTTCGTTATTGCAGCAGCGATCTTATACGACCCCAGAAGATAAAGCTCACCGGTGGTACCCTCTGCTTTGATACCAAGACCTTTTATCTCCTCTATCCTTTTCCAAGAAACAGTATCGTTTGTTTTCCATTCAGTCGTGATAGATCTGGCGATCGGGTGATTGGAAAATTTTTCGAGGGAAAAAATGATCTTTTTAAAATCATCTTCAGCTAATAAGAGAGATTGATAATTACTGACCGACAGATTGCCTTTGGTAAGCGTTCCTGTTTTGTCGAATACAACGGTCCTGATATTCTTGAATAATTCCAGGCTCCTGGCATTGCGGAACAGGATGCCTTTTTTCGCGGCACGCCCCAAGCCTACTGCAATGGCAGCAGGAGTCGCCAACCCCATGGCACACGGACAACTGATCACCAAAACGGCGATGCTTCGCATCAGCGAGTTGGTAAGGGATACATCAAACGCAAAGTAGTTCAGCAGGAAACAGGCGATCGAAATGCCCACCACCGCAGGAACAAAAATGGCGCTGATCTTATCTGCAAGTTGTTGTACAGGCGGCTTTTCTCCCTGTGCTTGTTTTACCAACGTGAGAATATTGCTCAAGACCGTATCCTTGCCAACCGCCGTTACCTGTGCTTTTACTGTTCCGTCAGTGACCATGCTGCCGCCGATAAGCGGGTCTTTTTTGGTTTTACTCACTGGCTTACTTTCTCCGGTAAGCAAAGATTCATTGACGTGTACATCTCCCCAGAGTATTTTGCAATCCACCGGCACCTGCTCACCTGTCTTTATCAGAATAAGGTCTCCTACATGTAATTTGGTATTCTCTACCGGGAAGATGATCTCTTTGTGCTGGTCATCGAATGCGATCATATTGGCCATTACCTTCTGCTGTTTGGCCAGTTGATTCAGTTCACGTTGTGTTCTGTCAACCGATTTATGCTCTACCCATTCACCTAAAAATACCAGGGTGATAATGGTGGCTGTGGTTTCATAAAAGATATAATCCATGCCCATTTTTCCAATGGTGCCGATGAGGCTGTATATAAAAGCTGCCAGAGCCCCGATGGTGATCAGCACATTCATATTGGGTATCCCCCTGCGCAGGCTTTTTACCGCACTTGCGCCAAAATAGCCCATACCTACCATGAAGACAGGAATGCAGATCGCAAGCTGTATCCACGGGTTCATCAAAAAATGTATATGCCAGGGCAGCATATGCAGCATCAGCACAAGCGTGAATGGGAGGCAGAAAAGAAAACGTTGAAGGTGGTTGGTGAATAAATGCCGGAGGTGGAAAGCAGAATGTTGGACAGGAGCAGCGATCGTTTCTGATACAACCTTATATCCAAGGCTGGCAATGCCTTTGGAGAGCTCCTCTTTGGACCTGCTCCCGTCGGTTTCGAAACTGACATCACCCCCGATAAAATTTACATTCACCTCCTTCAGGCCTTCTTTCTGCAGGTAACGGGTGATGGTGAGTGCACAATTGGTGCAATCCATGCCCTCCACTTTCCATTCAACTTTTTCCATAATGCAAAATTATTTCCTCAAATTGTTGCCCGGTTACTATTGCAGGAAAATATCTTTGCAACATGGAGGTAAATTTTACGCTCGATCAGATCCACGCTGCTGCCGCCAAGCTGATTACCGCATCGGTAGGCCATCCGGTACTGGCTTTTCATGGCGAGATGGGCACTGGTAAAACAACACTTATTCATGCCCTTTGCGAACAAATGGGCGTGAAGGATGCCATCAGCAGCCCTACTTTTTCGATCATTAACCAGTATAAAGCGAAAGATGGGGCCACCGTATACCACATGGACCTTTACCGGATTAAAGACGAGAACGAAGCCATGAATGCCGGAGTGGAAGATTGCCTTTATTCAGGCAATACCTGCCTGGTGGAATGGCCCGAAAAAGTACCTGCTATATTCCCTCCGGGTACGCTCCATATCTATATCAGTTCGGTAGGCAACAATGAACGAAAGCTGAAAATTAATTTGTAATTTGTAAGCTTCAATTCCCCGTTTATGGCTACATCAAAACCTTTTGTGTCCTCCTCTTTCAGTTACGAGACGTTGGAAGAAACCCTTGATGTTAGGCCTAAGGGTGCCGAACTGCTGATAGGAATTCCCCGGGAAACATCCTTTAATGAGAACAGGATCGCACTTACACCCGAAGCAGTAGGAGTAATGATCGCCAATGGGCACAGGGTGGTGGTGGAAACCAAGGCCGGAGACGGAGCCAGTTATACCGATAAGGATTACAGCGACGCAGGAGCCAAGATCGCATACGACCGAAAACAGGTTTTTGAATGCGATATACTGGTAAAAAGTGCCCCCGTGAGTGATGAGGACTGTGTTCTGCTCAAACCGAATCAGTACATTATTTCTCCGATACACCTGCCCGTTATGAAGCGGGAGATACTGCAGAAGATGATGGAGAAGAAGATCACTGCCCTAAGTTTTGAGAACCTGAAAGACGACAGCGGCCACAACCCCATCGTCCGGAGCATGAGCGAGATCGCAGGCAGTGCTGTGATGCTGATAGCAGGGCAATACCTAAGCAAGACCAATAATGGTAAAGGGGTGTTGGTGGGTGGTATCAGCGGTATCCCGCCAACTAAGGTCATCATCATTGGTGCAGGCATCGTGGGCGAATATGCAGCCCGTACCGCCCTGGCCATGGGTGCCAGTGTGAAGGTCTTCGATAACAGCATCTATCGCCTGAAACGGTTACAGAATAATATCGGTGTACGGTTATGGACCTCGGTGATCGAGCCTAAGATACTGGCCAAGCAATTAAAGACCTGCGATGTGGCTGTTGGGGCACTGAGCGGCGCCGGTGGCAGAACACCGATCGTTGTTACTGAAGAAACGGTAAGCACTATGCGGCCCGGCAGCGTGATCGTGGATGTAAGCATCGACCACGGAGGTTGTTTTGAAACCAGCAAGGTTACCACACACGAAAAACCCGTCTTCAGCAAATACGAAGTGATCCATTATTGCGTGCCGAATATTCCAAGCGGTTTTGCCCGTACGGCTTCCCAGGCCATCAGCAATGTGCTGATGCCACTGATGCTTGAGACCGGTGAGGACGGAGGGATCGACAATATCATCTGGCATAAGATCAATATCCGCAGCGGAATCTACCTCTTCAAAGGCAGTCTTACCAATTTTTACCTGAGTGAACGTTTCGACCTGAAGTTTACCGATCTGAACCTGCTCATTGCAAGCAGAAGGTAAAGATTATTTGTAATTGCTGATCTGAACAACCTCCTCACAAAAGTCGTATTCCTGCTTATCGTTGCTGCTTACGACAACAAGCCTTTCTTTTGTAAAGCTGGCTACCAGTGAGCGGTATAGAGCAATGCCTTCGGCATCAAGATTGGTGGTAGGCTCATCCAGCAGAAGAACAGGAGTATTACTGAAAAAGGCCTGCGCAAGTTTCAGGCGTTGCTTCATGCCGCTGCTGAAGTAACGTATCTGTTTGTTTGCTCCATTCTCCAGCCCTACGGTTTTCAAGATATCTGCAATTGATTGTGCAGGGAGAAATGGTTTGAATTTCGAATGGAATTCCAGCATTTCAGTTGCGGTCATTTCTTCGATCAACTCCAGGTAAGGGGCAGCTATGGAAATAAAGGTATAGTGTTGCTCATTGTTCGTAGCCTGTTGGCCGTCTTTGTATTCCACCGTTCCTTCGTTATGTAAGGTAGCCCCGGCGATCACCTGTAACAGTGTCGATTTGCCTGAACCATTGGGGCCGGTAATGGCATATTTCTTTCCCTGTTCAAATTGATACGTGCAATGGCGGAATATCCATTCCCTGTTGTAACGTTTGCCGGTATTGTCTAAGGAGATGGTCATTGAGTCATTCGGTCGGTGTTAGCGCCCCTTTTAAAAACAGGGGGTTATTCGTCTTCGATGCTTCCTTTGGTGAAGCGCTTGATGATGCCACGTCCGCTTTCCCGGATAAAGGTTACGATGTCGTCACGTTCATCAGTTGCAGGCAGTTCTTCTTCAATATAGTTCAGGGCCTGGGAGGTATTCATGCCCTTATTATAAATGATGCGGTAGATATCAAGGATGTGGTTGATCTTTTCTATGGTGAAGCCACGTCGCTTCAGCCCCACTGAATTCACCCCGGCATAACTAAGCGGATTTCTTCCGGCTTTGATATAGGGTGGGACATCTTTACTTACTAAAGAACCGCCGCTTACAAATGCATGCTGACCAATGGTTACAAATTGGTGAACGGCGCACATCCCGGCCAGTATTCCCCAGTCGCCTACGGTAACATGGCCGGCTACCTGTGTGTTATTACTGATGATGCAGTTATCGCCGATAAAACAGTCGTGTGCCAGGTGGCTGTATGCCATGATCAGGCAGTTCTTGCCAACTTTTGTGGTCCAGCGGTCTTTACTTCCCCGGTTCACGGTCACAAATTCACGGATGGTGGTATTATCGCCGATCTCAACGGTGGTTTGCTCTCCTTCGTACTTAAGATCCTGAGGGATCGCTGCGATTACGGCCCCTGGAAAGATGCGGCAGTTTTTACCGATGCGTGCGCCTTCCATGATGGTCACATTACTCCCGATCCAGGTGCCTTCACCGATCTCTACATTTTGATGGATCACACTGAATGGATCAACCTTCACATTGGTGGCCAATTTTGCGTTGGGGTGAATGTACGTGTGTGGATGGATCATTTGCCCTAAATCCCTAAAGGGACTTGAATTTAAAAGTTATTAAATCAAATATAATCAAAAAGCCCTTTTAGGGGTTTTGGGAATTAATTTCTTTTTACCAACTGGGCGGTCAGGTCGGCTTCGGTGCACAATTTATTGCCTACATATACGCTTCCACGCATAACGCAGATGCCTCTGCGGATGGGTTCAATGAGTTCCATTTTCAATATCAGTGTATCTCCCGGCACCACCTTCTGCTTGAATTTACAGTTGTCTATCTTCAGGAAATAGGTATCGTATTGTCCGTCGGGCATGGCATTGATGCACAGCAACCCACCGGTTTGCGCCAGGGCTTCAATCTGAAGTACCCCGGGCATCACCGGGTTACCGGGGAAGTGTCCCTGGAAGAAATATTCATTGAAGGTTACGTTCTTGATCCCTACAATGTGGGTGTCGGTGAGCTCGATGATCTTATCCACCAGGATGAAAGGAAAGCGGTGGGGTAATGTTTTTTCGATCTGCTGCTGTGTATATACCGGCTCCATGTTTGGATCATAGATAGGTATATCACGGGTATGTTTATTCTTCTTGATGTATTGTTTTATTCTTTTGGCAAATTCAACATTACTGCTGTGGCCGGGCCTGTTGGCAATGATATGCGCCTTGATGGGGTAGCCGATCAGGGCCAGGTCGCCTACTACGTCCAGCAGCTTGTGGCGGGCCGGTTCATTGGCAAAGCGCAATTCAAGGTTATTGAGGTAACCTTCGCTTTTTACTTCTACTTTTTTTCTTCCAAATGCCTTTGCCAGCCGCTCCATTTCTTCATCGGTTACCGGTTTATCAACGACGACAATGGCGTTATTGATATCCCCTCCTTTGATAAGGTTATTGTCGAGCAGCATTTCCAGCTCATGTAAAAAGCAAAACGTACGGCATGGTGCTATCTCACTACGGAATTCTTTCATTGATTTCAGGCCCGCATGCTGGGTACCCAACACGGGGCTGTTGAAATCGATCAGCGTGGTTACCTGGTAATTCACAGATGGGAGGGCTGTCATCTCCACTTTCTTCACGTCATCGAAATAAGAAATATTGGTATCGATCGTGTACCAGGCTTTAGCGGCATCCTGTTCCAGGACACCTGCTTCTCCAATGATCTCAACAAAAGGTTCACTGCTTCCGTCAATAATAGGTATTTCGGGGCCGTTCACTTCGATCAGGCAGTTATCTACTCCCATGCCAACGAGGGCTGCAAGAATATGTTCTACCGTGCTGACCCTGGCTTCGCCTTTTACAAGTGTTGTACCTCTTGAGGTATCGGTAACGAGATCGCAATCGGCTTTGATCACGGGCATACCCGGCAGGTCGATGCGCTGGAACTGGTAACCAAATCCCGGGTTGGCAGGCCGCAGGGTCATATCTACATTGACGCCGGAATGCAGGCCGGTACCAGAGATACTTACTGCACTTGCCAGTGTATGTTGCTTGTCTGGATTAAAATTCTTATCCATGTGTGCCGAAAATTTTGTTGGCAAAGATATTTAAAATAAAATGCCCATGCTATTTAGGGCTGGTGGAGATAAAAATAGTTAGAACTGGAGCTGGAAGCTGCCAAAAACGCCAAACTGGTTTTGTTTGCCTCCGTATGCGGGGGTAGGTAACAGGCGCCATACAAAATCGATCCGGAATATCTTGAAAATATTATCAATGCCCGTCCCGATCTCTAAATAGGTCCTGCCATTAAGCCTCTTGAATGCAGGTACTTTGGCGCCGGAGGTATCTATAATATAGTTGAGTGCATTGTTCTCATCGCTCAATGAACCCCATAATGATTTTACGGTCCAGAACTGACGCCATTTCCATTTTCTTGTGATAGGGATGAATCGGAAGATCCCCGAGCCAAAATTATGTTCGACGTTCACACCGGCATATTTGTCGCTCAGGTACTCGAAACGGTTCATGAGATTGTAGGAGGCCGGACTGTAATAGTACAGGTCATTCCCCGGGTGATTTTCGAGGTTGGTGAAGGGTAATGTTCCGTTCACGATCCCTCCGTATACCTTATAGCGCAATGTCCCGTAAGGGGAGATCTTCATAAAATCCTTTACGGCCAGGGAATACTTGGTGTAATTATATGCGCTGTTGGATATGCCTTTGAATCCCTTGGCCAGCATAAGTTCTACAACGGGGTACTTGGTCCCGATGGATGTACGGAAATAATCTGTCTCAATGAACCTTTCCAGGTAGGCAAAGCGGAGTTTGACGGCTATTTCGAAATTGGTGAGCGGTGTTCCTTCGTTGACCTGGTAATAGGATTTAAGTGGGAGGTACTGCAATGGAGTTTGCTGCCTGTGTGTTATGAACCATTCCGTGGAAAATCCCTTTCCCCATTCGTTGAATACTTCAAAACGAATGTCCCTTGTGCGAATGAACTTACGGGTCACATTGTGTTTCCGGATGGCAATAGAGAAGATATTATCCTGGCTTACTTCACCCACCTGGTTAATGCCATTGTCCACATCATCCAGGTAAGAAGCATGCAGGCGCAACCAATTCGGTTTCCTTTTTATTATCCAGTATGCCTCAGCCTGGCCTTTGAATTTTTTATCCCGGGTGCCATATGCCAGGTAAGTATGCACATAGACGTTTTTCATTAATTTTTTATTATTGCCCAGGTCGAACCTGAAGCGGGTGCCTTCCCATTGGTTGGCACTGAACCAGTTGAACCAGGGGCCGATCTCAAATTTTCCCACATCCCTGTAACCACCTGCCAGGAACTTGAGGTTGCGTTCAAATCGCTGAAAACTGGGCATGTTCGTCAGTTTGTCGATCGTCGTATAGATGCCTTTTTCATTCTTAGAAAGGGTATCGTGGCGTAATGAATCCCAGGTTGAATCGGATCGTTCGGTAACGCCTTGCTGAGTGGTGACCACCTCTTCGATCCGCTGCCCTTTGAACGCTTCCTTCAGCGAATCGCTGTTTGTCAATATGTCTTTGTAGGAGGTGGTCTTTCGACCAATGAATGTGAGTGATTTTTTGCCAAGCAGGCTGAAATCCGCAAAGAATTTGTCCCTGCTTAAAAAGAAGATGGAGTCGTTCACCGGTACGAATTCCTGGAACACACTGATGCGATCGATGAAATTGATATTGGCGTCCTTGCCCAGGTACATTGATATCTTGGTTATCTGGAAGGTTCGCTCAAGCACCCAGGCATCTCCTTTAAATGTGTTCTGCCCCGGCCTTTTTGGATTGAAAACGAAATGGAATAGTTTTTTGCCATTCAGGTATTGGGTGTCAGGCACTGCAAAATTGTAATAAGCATCGGCATTGTCATTGAACGGGCTGATGAAATCCTTGTCCATTACATTTACAAAATTGCTGTAGATGCTTACATTCTGGTTCATCACGCCCAGTATCTTACTGATGCTTTCGATGTTGATACCCAGGTTGTCGGCCCCCACGATCTTACTGGCTTTTATGTTTTCCCTGAATTTCTTGGGCTTGTCCTGGTAAGCGTAATCGCTGAGGGTCTCAGTAAGGTAGATGGGTAAAAAGGGCACTGCTTCGGACGTGCTGTCGATGTTGTCAAAGATGAAAGAGAAATTCTTCAGCAGGAAGTTCTTCCGGGCCTTGTCGGCATTGAAGTTCTTTATATCGATCTCCAGCTTATTATAAGCTTCATAGCTGAAATTATCAAGGTCGTACCTGTTGTACTGCTTCTTTTTGCTCATGATCTTCTTCCAGAGGAAGAGCCCTTTATTGAATTTCAACTTTACCACCACCCCTTCGTTCAATCCACCTCTTTCCAGCTGGATGGTAAGTGGTTTATCGCTGTTGAGCTGGGTGATCGGTATTTTATAAAGGCTGTACCCTATATAGCTGACCATCAGCGTGTCTTTGCTGAAGCTGTTCAGGTAAAAAGAAAAATTCCCGGCACTGTCGGTCGTTTTCCCGATCCCCGACCGGGAGAAATATACGGATGCATAGGTGACCGGTTCTTTGGTATGCCCGTCTATGACCTTGCCCGTAAGGGACAACGGTTGACTTATTGCCTGGCCGGATAAAAAGACAAAAAGGAGGAATGATATAATGAACCGGAAGCTGATAATGCAATTATTTTTTGATGTTGGGTATGGCATTAATGCGGCCAAAGATATTTCATTTTTAACCCAAACGTCATAGGAAAATGTTAAGCTGCCCCGGGGATATCATCCAGGCGACAAATTTGTTACCGATGTGTCAGGCATCGTTTTTGGCCATCATCTCTTTTAGTTTCTTTTCCAGTTCGATGACCCTCTTTTCCAACTCGGGCAGGTTTCGGCTTGCAGCCTGGCTGCGGAGAGCAGACGTATAGTCAAAGGCAGGAGAACCGGTGACAGCCGTATTAGGAGTTTTTATGGATTTACTCACACCGCTTTGTGCATTGATCTTTGAGCCATCGGCAATTTTTATATGGCCAACAATGCCTACCTGCCCGCCGATCATAACATTATTACCGACTTTGGTGCTGCCGCTGATGCCGGTTTGTGCAGCGATGACGGAATTATTTCCTATTTCAACATTATGGGCTATCTGTAACAGGTTGTCCAGTTTTGCCCCGGCCTTGATCAGGGTACTTCCGATAGTGGCCCTGTCGATGGTGGTATTGGCACCGATCTCAACATTGTCTTCTACGATCACATTGCCTATCTGGGGAACTTTTTTCAACGTGCCATCTGCCTGTGGAGCAAAGCCAAAGCCGTCGCTTCCTATGACAGTGCCGGCATGAATGGTGACGTTCTTGCCTATCACACAGCCATGATAGATCTTTACGCCTGCATGAATGATCGTATTGTCGCCGATCACAACTTCGTCTCCCAGGAAGACATTCGGGTATATTTTAACTCCGTTCCCGACTATTGTTTTTTCGCCCAGGTACGAAAAGGCTCCAATGAAAACGTTTTCCCCTGTTTTTGCAGTGGCTGCTATATAAACCGGTTGTTGAATGCCGCTTAATTGCTGGCGTTGTATATTCTGGTACTGGTCGAGGAGGACCGCAAAAGCTGAATAAGCATCCTGCACTTTGATCAGCGTTGCATTCAGTTTGGATTTCAGTTCCTGTGATTCGTTGATAATGATGATGCTTGCCTTGGTGGTATATAAGAATTCCTCGTACTTGGGGTTGGCCAGGAATGAAAGTTGCCCAGGTTGTGCTTCTTCGATCCTTCCGAAGGATCCTACAGCGACATTGGCATCTCCTTCTACCTTGCCGCCGATGATCATGGCAATTTGTGCTGCGGTGAACTGCATAATGAATGGTGGTTAATGGTTCATAGTTAATGGTTCATGGTAAGGTTTATGATCAGTAGCCATTAACTATTTGCTATACTCTTGGATAACAAATGTAATATTTTTTGACCTGGCCCATCAGGTTTTGGTTAATGAGGGCATTGTCGACTTCCGAAATATCTTTCACATCACCGTTCTTGAACAGGATATGGATATGATCCTTCTCCATATTATAGGTGCTGCTTACCACCTCACCATTGAACACAAGCCATCCGGCCTGTTCATTTACGATCCCGAGTTTATTGGATACTTCTTTTATTTTCTCCTCCACCATTTCATTCGAAAAAGGAACAGACGAAAACTGAACTTTCAGCAATTGCCGGTTGATGATGCCTCTGCAGAGTACCGACAATATCCGGTCCTCATGACCACACCAGTCTTTAAATGCGGAAAGCAGGTCATAATCGTCCAGGTTGCAGAACTCTTCCAGCGAAACGTTCTGTACAGACCGGTCGATGAATTTATCCAGGGGCGATCTTGTGCTGGCCTTGATGTATTTTGCCCTTTTTATGATCTGCTTCAGCATTTGTTCGGCACAAAGGACGGTTTTATGAAGATAGACCTGCCAATACATTAGTCTCCTGGCCACCAAAAACTTTTCGATGGAGTAGATGCCTTTTTCCTCAACCATCAGTTCTCCGTTGCAGACAGTCAGCATTTTTAATATGCGATCATAGCCGATCACGCCTTCGTTGACGCCCGTAAAAAAGCTGTCACGGGTCAGGTAATCCATCCGGTCCACATCCAGCTGCCCGCTGATGAGCTGGTACAGGAACTTCTTGGGATATTGATCATTGAATATCTGTAAGGCCAGCCTGAGCCGGCCACCGAGTTGCCGGTCCAGTTCTTCCATGATCATCAGGGAGATCTTCTCATGAGGCATGTTTTCGATCAGTACATGTTCCAGTGCATGGCTGAATGGGCCATGGCCTGCGTCGTGAAGCAGGATGGCAATTTTTGCAGCTTGTTCCTCGGCCGGACTGATCTCTACGCCCTTGCTTTTTAGCTCATTCAGTGCATTGTACATCAAATGATAAGCCCCGAGGGCATGATGAAGCCTGCTGTGGACGGCCCCCGGATATACCAGGTTGGCCATTGCCATTTGGTTAATGCGGCGGAGCCGCTGGAAATAGGGATGAACGATGACCTGGTTGATCAATTCGTCATCGATAGTAATAAAACCATAAACCGGATCGTTGATTATTTTTCGGAAAGACATTCAGGATTGAGGTTTTGGTTCGTTGCAAATACCGCGGCGCAAAGCCTTGATTTTGTTAAAAGATGTACAAAGCTAATCAAAGGGGTTCATCGTTCGCATAAAAAATTAAATTTGTAGCCATCTTGCTGTATGAAAGGCAATAAACAACCCGGTTCGACACGAACTTCCCAGCCTTAACCACAAACAATAAACGTTATATGAGTTTAGCAAAAATACTTTGGGTGGATGATGAGATAGACAGCCTTACTTCCCAGATCATGTTCCTGGAAGGGAAGGGGTATGAAGTGCAAACCAAAACAAATGGTTTTGATGCGGTGGAGTACGTAAAAGATAATATTGTGGACGTGGTATTGCTGGATGAGACCATGCCGGGCATCACCGGGCTTCAAACCCTTCAGCAGATCAAGGAAATGAACAGTACCCTGCCGGTGGTGATGATCACCAAGAACGAGGCGGAGAACCTGATGGACGAAGCGATCGGGTCACAGATAAGCGATTACCTTATAAAACCGGTGAACCCCAACCAGGTTTTGTTGAGCCTGAAAAAAATCATAGACAATAAACGGCTTGTGGCAGAAAAAACCACTTCGGCTTACCAGCAGGAATTCAGGAGTTTGTTCATGGCGTTGAACAGCAACCCTGATTACAACGAGTGGATGGAATTATACCGGAAACTTGTATACTGGGAACTGGAGATGAAGAAAAGCGATAGCCCTGAAATGCAGGAGGTCTTCCAGACACAGAAAGCAGAGGCCAATACTGAGTTTTTCAAATTTGTCTCAAAGAACTATGCATCCTGGGTGAGCCCCAAAAGCTCGGAAAGCCCCATCATGAGTCATACCCTGATGAAGTTTAAGGTCTTCCCGCATCTTGAAAAGGGTACGCCGTTGTTCTTTGTCCTCATCGACAATCTGCGATTCGATCAATGGAAGGCGATACAGCCCATATTTGGTGAAAGTTTCCGGATACAGGAAGAAGAAACTTTTTATGCCATCCTTCCTACCGCCACGCAATATGCACGTAATGCCATTTTTGCCGGGATGATGCCCGTGGATATTGAAAAGAAATTCCCTGTTCAGTGGAAGAACGACGACGAAGAGGGGGGGAAGAATCTTTTTGAAGAAGAGTTCTTCAAGGCACAACTGAAGACGCTTGGCAAAAGCGAACTGAAATATTCCTATACCAAGATCACCAATAATAACGATGGGCAGAAACTGGTGGATAATATCCATAACCTGCTGGAGAACGACATCAATATCATTGTATACAACTTTGTAGATATGTTGAGCCATGCCCGTACCGAAATGGAAGTGCTCAAAGAACTGGCCGGCGATGAAATAAGTTACCGCAGTATCACCGAAAGCTGGTTTGAGCATTCCCCGCTGCACCAGGCATTAAAGAAAATTGCCGACAAAAAACTCACACTGATCATGGCTACCGATCATGGCAGCGTACGGGTGAATACACCGGTGAAAGTGATCGGCGACAAGCAGACAACGGCAAATCTTCGCTATAAGCACGGGCGCAATCTCAATTACGAACAAAGAGACGTGCTTGCCTTCCGTGACCCCCGTGAGGCGGGGCTGCCGGTGCCGAACGTCAACTCGTCCTACATTTTTGCAAAGGGCGATCTGTACCTATGCTATCCCAATAATTACAATCATTTTGCCAATTACTACCGTAACACCTTTCAGCATGGCGGGGTCAGCCTTGAAGAAATGATCGTGCCTGTGATACGTATGACAAATAAATAACAGTTTGTTTTTATCAACGGGTGTTGAAAAAGATATTTTTTATTCAACTGCAGATGAAGGAAGTTGCAGTTCGATTGAACTATGAAATACACACAGCACACATTGGATAAGATCGAGCGGATTGCAGAGGAAAGCGGTTATGTGATCCGGTACGAACGGGGAACCTTTCAGAGTGGTTACTGTATCCTCCAGAACAAAAAAGTGATCGTCATCAATAAATTCTTTCAAACCGAAGGACGGATCAATACCCTCATCGACCTGATGCCCCAGCTGGATATACAGTTCGATGTTCTTACCCATGAAAGTCAGCATATGTACGAGGAAGTGATGTCCGCCGCACTAAGTAAATAGCTTGTCCCCCTCACCTATATAAGCCATCTTATTTCTTACCCATTGTACATCGGCAATGCATAAATTTGCCTTATGCATTGCCCTCCCTTAAAAATAACTTTCTTGGGTACCGGTACCAGCAGCGGTGTACCGATGATCGGTTGCAATTGTGCGGTATGTACGTCACCGGATAAAAAAGACAAACGGCTGAGGTCAAGCATCTTGGTGGAAAGCAAGAATACAACAATCGTGGTAGACACCACGCCGGATTTCCGCTACCAGATGCTCCGGATGGGGGTTAGGAAACTCGATGCGGTATTATTCACCCATCCGCATAAAGATCATATTGCAGGTCTGGACGATGTTCGGGCTTTCAACTTCTTTCAGGAACAACCCATGGATATTTTTGTCAACTCCCTGACGGAAGAATCGATCAAACACGAGTTTGCCTATGCATTTTCCGACAAGAAATACCCAGGAATCCCCAACCTCAACCTTATCACCATTGATGAAAATCCGTTCCAGATAGGCGATATACCCGTGATTCCAGTACTGGTATGGCACTTAAAAATGCCGGTATTCGGTTTCCGTTTTGGCCGGTTCACCTATATCACGGATGCTAACCGGATCGACGAAGAAGAAAAGGAAAAGATAAAAGGGAGCGATGCAATGGTACTCAATGCGCTTAGAAAGGAAAAACACATCTCACATTTTACGTTAGAAGAAGCTGTTGCAATGGTACGGGAGTTGAAAGTGCCAAGGGCATATTTTACGCATATCAGCCACCAATTGGGCAGGCACGAAGAAATCAATGCGGTTCTCCCAGCCGGGATTGAGTTGGCCTGGGATGGGCTAGAATATACCTTGGAACCAGTCAAATAACTTCTAAGGTATATGCCTTTTCTTATAATAGCTTCTCAACTGTCTTAACAATATAATAAGACAAGCATATTATCGCTGCAAGAAAATAAAGTAACATTTCTCCCTTAGCTGGCTCTTTGGTCTTATATAAACTGCTATCTTTTAAAAATAAGGGGAAATACAACCAGATGATCCGGAGAATGAGCCTGAAAATTCCTAATGCACAACCTATAGCAATCAGTATTTCTAACAAAGTCTTCATTATTTAATTTTACCACCAACCTACACATTCTCCAAATTTCCAAACCCCATAACCAACCATGAACCAGCCTCCTCCAAACTTAAGAATACTTTTTAAAGTACCCAGTATTGAAGCAGTTGAAGCTCCTGACGTCCAAAGTGAATAAAGTGTATAAAGTCCTGAAGCCACGCCTATTGCTTCCATCATGCATTCAAAAGCCTGCTGATTAGAAATTCTTCCAGGGTATGAATCCCTGCTTTCGAAAGGCACCATAACCAAACCTAAAACTATAACATCTTTGTTCGGTAAATTTGATATGTCTTCGCCATATTTGGCTGCGATATAACTCCTTATATCATTTGCTTTTTGATTCAAAACTTCTATATAGGGGGCGGACAATTCGTCTGATTGATAAGGGAGGTGGGGTAATATATTCGGATCAATTGTACTCAATATTTGTTCAATACTGTTGTAAGTTGTGACCTTTTTTGGCGATCCTGGAAAAGATGAACCAAACATATTAAATGCCGTAATCAAACAGATAATAGATAAAGATACTTTTTTCATATTTATTTTACGAGATTGCCGCCTCCTTAAACGGTGTTTTAGTAATCTCTGCATATCGTTTTGTACTGGTTCGTAATTTTTTAATAGTTAGTTGATATCGATAGATGGGAAAGTGATCTAGCTACAAAATAAGGATAATTATCCTTATTGATAAAATTTATTTTCTTCTCCCTTTGATATGTGCCGGGAAAAGAAAGGAAAAAATACTAAAGAGATGAATTGTTCTTAAAAGAGCTTGGACTGCGGATTAGGCAATTACGATTACTAAAAGGCATGTCGCAAGAAGAACTCGCATTTGAATGTGATTATGCAGATTTTTCGCAAATTAATAGAATTGAACTCGGCAAAGTTAACTTCTCAATTTCTTATTTGAAACTCATTGCCGAAAAATTGGATGTGCCAGTAGTTGAGTTACTCAACTTTAATAGTTGAACATACTGATTTTAGGGATAAGAATTACAGAAACATATGTGTATTGCAATACTATTTTATATACTATGAAGATCATATCTACCCTTTTACCTTTGCCAAAACTGTTTTAATGTTGTGGGCATTACAATCTCCGACGCCTTACCCATATCAGCTACGGCTGGGCAGGCTCGAAGAAATCAATGCGGTTCTCCCAGCCGGGATTGAGTTGGCCTGGGACAGGCTGGTACTTGAAATGCCCGCGAGCGACCAGTAATTTTTGCAGATACCTAAAGCAATGCTTCCAGTGTTCTTATTATGAAATAAGCCATTACCGCAATGGCTGATACGAAATAGAGTAACATCTCAGTTTTTATCGGCTCTTTGGTTTTGTATAAACGACTGCCCCGGATAAAAGAAGGATGATACAGCCAAATGATCCGGAGCAATTGTACCAAAATGGCATAGATGCAGGTAGCGCCAATGAGTATCTCCAATACGGTTCTCATGAAATCAAAATTGATGAAGGCAAATGAACTAAACTCAGTGCCTCACCAAGCGTTCATTTTCCCTTAATCAACTGATTTTTTTCTCAGGCATTATACCCGGCCGGGAGTTAATTTGACTGAATGCCTGATGTTAAAAAATACATTTCTGAATATTTTATGTTCACCCGGAAAGAAAGGATTGGGATAATGATGGTAATGCTGCTGATCGGGCTGTTGATTTTCTCTCCCTTATTGTTTCCATTCTTTATTACAAAAAAGAAATACGACCACCGGCAATTCGAGAAAGAAATTGCCGAATTGTACTTAAAACAGGCTGATAGTGCTTCCCGGGCCGATTCAAGAAATAGAAATGACTATGCTGAGCCCGCTCAATTGGCCGGGAAAGATTTTTCTTCAAATACCCCCACCGGAGAATTATTTTATTTCGATCCGAATACATTGCCGGCTGATGGCTGGAAACGGCTAGGCATCAGGGCGAAAACCATTCATACGATTCAAAACTATATTTTAAAAGGAGGGAAATTCAGGCGCTCCGAAGACATTGCCAAGATATGGGGCTTGCATGAGGATGAGATAAGCCGCCTGTTGCCCTACGTGCGCATTGCGCCAAAGGATCAAGCGGATTATTCAACTGAAGTTATGCGACCAGATAAAGGATTCAGTAAAACAAATTCAGGCAAAACAACGATCGATATAAATACTGCCGACACGACTGCACTCATTTCCTTGCCAGGTATCGGCAGCAAGCTGGCCTCCCGTATCATTTCATTCCGCGAAAAACTGGGCGGCTTTTACAAGGTGGAGCAGGTGGCCGAAACATATGGACTACCTGACTCCACTTTTCAGAGGATCAGGAACCGGCTGCGTTTAGAGAATGCTGAACTAAGGAGACTTGATATAAACAGTGTTTCGTTGGATGAACTGAAGACACATCCTTATATCCGGTACAATATTGCCAATGCCATCATTCAATACAGAAACCAGCATGGCAGGTTTACAGGCCTTGCAGACCTGAGAAATATTATGATAATCAATGCGGAACTATTCGGGAAAATAGAACCCTACCTCACCGTACGCTGAACATACACCTGTATTTTAAAATTCTGTATTTTGCGCCCCTAATTGACTGCGCTATATGAATTTCGAAACAGCAGAATTGACCACGCAGGTGGCTCATACGGCAAGGGATTTTGCCAACCAGCATATCAAGCCTTATTTAATGGATTGGGACGAAAGCCAGGAATTCCCTGTAAAGGTTTTCAAAGAAATGGGCAAGCTGGGATTGATGGGGGTGCTTGTTCCCGAGAAATACGGCGGAAGCGGAATGGGTTATTTTGAGTACAATGCCGTCATCCAGGAAATAGCAAAAGTTTGCGGATCAGTTGGCTTATCGCTGGCCGCACATAATTCACTCTGTACCGGGCATATCTTAAGCTTTGGCAGTGAGGAGCAAAAACAAAAATACCTGCCTAAGCTTGCCACAGCAGAGCATATTGGTGCCTGGGGACTGACAGAGGCCAATACCGGGAGCGATGCAGGTAATATGAAAACGACCGCTGTAAAGGATGGAAACGATTGGGTGATCAATGGTACCAAGAATTGGATCACTCATGGTAAAAGCGGCGATGTTGCCGTAGTGATCTGCCGCACCGGTGAACCGAGAACGAAAGATAATGCTACAGCATTCATAGTAGAAAGGGGAACACCGGGTTTCAGCGGAGGGAAAAAGGAAAATAAGCTGGGCATGAGGGCAAGTGAAACAGCCGAAATGATCTTTGATAACTGCCGCATCCCTGACGCTAACCGGATGGGCGAGATCGGTCAGGGTTTTAAACAGAGTATGAAAGTACTCGATGGAGGAAGGATCTCGATCGCTGCATTGGCATTGGGAATAGCAAAGGGAGCATATGAGGCGGCAATACAATACTCAAAAGAGCGTCATCAATTCGACCAGCCGATTGCCAATTTCCAGGGCATCAGTTTCAAGCTGGCTGATATGGCCACAGAAATAGAGGCTGCAGACTTGCTTATCAAGCAGGCTTGCGACCTAAAAATGAGGGGCTTACCGATGACCAAAGAAGCGGCCATGGCAAAATACTATGCCAGCGAGGTGGCGGTAAAAGCCAGCACGGAAGCCGTGCAGATTTTCGGTGGTTATGGATATACGAAAGATTTTCCGGTGGAGAAATTTTACCGCGATAGTAAGCTTTGCACTATTGGCGAAGGAACAAGCGAGATACAGAAACTGGTTATCAGCCGGGAGGTTCTGAAATAACCCGTTAAGAGATACAATTTTAATCTATAAACGTCGTTTTGGAAGTACTATGATGAAACTACTGTTGACCCTTGTTATCGTTGCTGCACTGTTCAGCTGCAATAGCGGTGAAGCCTCCGGTAAAAAGATCAATCCGAATATTGATGCGGCAGGATTATTTGCAACGAACTGTGCATCCTGCCATAAATGCGATGTTGATTTTACTGGTCCTGCATTAAAAGGTGCAGCTTCCCGGTGGAAAGACAAAGAAATGATGTATGAGTTCATGCGAAACCCGATGGGTGTGATTCAGAAAAACGAATATGCAAAGGGACTTTTTGAAAAATACAAAGCCGTGATGACACCCACCACGCTGACCAATGAACAGATCGATGCGGTGCTCGAGCATTGCAATAACTAAAATCCATCGTCAGGCGGACCCGAGGAAGCAAACAGGTTGTCTACAGCACCGCCCAGCATCGGGAATTTCTCTTTTACAAAATCCTTGATGGTTTCCAGGGCTTTTACAGCTTGTTCTTCACTGATGCCCGCATTGGTCATCAGCTTGTTTATTAATTCTTCCATGGTAGGGTTTTAAATATTTGAAGCTATTCAGTATCATACCTGTCCACCCGCTCAATACCCGGCAGGTCCGTCAATCGCTCCACCAGTTCATCCAGTTCTTCTTTATCATGAACATACACTTTTACATTGCCTTCGAAGATACCTTCCTTGGCTTCGATGGTCATGGCGGCGATATTGAACTTCATTTCCCCGCTGATGAGGTTAGTGATCTTGTGTATCACGCCCACATCGTCCAGGCCGATGATCTTCAAACCGGTGAGGAATGATATTTCCTTATTTTTTGCCCACTTTGTTTTTACCACCCGGTGGCCATAATTGGCCAGCAGCCTGGCTGCGTTGGGACAGTTGGTGCGGTGTATCTTCAATCCTTCGCCGGCCGTAACGAATCCAAATACGTCATCGCCCGGTATCGGTTTGCAGCAATTGGCAAGGGTGTACTGTATCTTATCGCTGCTTTCGCCAAAGATGATGAGTTCAGCGTCTTTTTTATCATAGGTCTTTTGAGGAATGGATTTATCTGCCTTTTCTTCGATAATGGGTTTAACAGGCTTGGGTGCAGCCAGTTTATCCCCCAGGATGGAAAATTCCTTTAATTCCCTCAGGTCGATCTTTTTGATAGCGATATCATAGAAAAGGTCAAGCGAAGACCCGGTTTTATAGAAGTTGGATAATTCTTCCAGGTTGATAGTGCTCATCGGTACCCCCAGGCCATCCAGCTTTCTTTGAAGTGTGTATTTGCCTTCCTCAGCCGTGGCTCTTTTTTCTTCCTTGAGCGTGTCTTTGATCTTCGATTTTGCCTTACTGGTAACTACAAAATTCAGCCATTCAATATTAGGCTTTTGTTTGGCACTGGTAATGATCTCCACTTGGTCGCCGCTACGCAGCTTATGGCTGATGGGAACGAGCTTATGGTTTACTTTTGCGCCGATACATTTACTGCCAACAGCTGTGTGAACGCTGAAGGCAAAATCAAGAGCCGATGCGCCGACGGGCAACATTTTCACTTCTCCTTTAGGCGTATATACATAGATCTCTTCGGCAAGAAAGGAGGTTTTGAAATCCTGCAGGAAGTCGATCGAGCTACCATCCTGGCTGGTAAGTGCTTCACGGATCTGCTGGAACCATTTGTCGAAACGGCTCTCATCGTCTTTACCTTCCTTGTATTTCCAATGGGCAGCCAGGCCTTTTTCGGCAATCTCGTTCATGCGCTTGGTACGGATCTGTACTTCGACCCATTTACCATGGGGCCCCATCACAGTCGTATGCAACGCTTCGTAACCGTTACTTTTAGGGTTACTAAGCCAGTCCCTTAACCTTTCGGGAGAGGGGTTGTATTCATCGGTGATGATGCTGTATACCTTCCAGCAATCTTCCTTTTCTTTTTCCAATGGAGAATTGACAAGGACGCGGATGGCAAAGAGGTCGTATACTTCTTCAAAACTCACCCCTTTCTTTTTCATTTTGTTCCAAATGGAGTGAATGCTTTTGGGGCGTCCATAGATCTCAAATGCGAATCCTGCTTTTTCCAGCTTTTCTTTCAAAGGCCTGATAAAATCATTGATGTATTTGTTCCGTTCCCTTTTTGTATCTGAAAGCTTTTGCGCTATATAACGGTATGTATCCGGCTCCATGTATTTCATGGCCAGGTCTTCCATCTCGGTCTTGATTGTATAAAGTCCCATGCGGTGAGCCAGGGGGGCATACACATAAACCGTTTCGCTTGATATTTTCAGCTGTTTTTCCCTTTTCATGCTGCCTAGTGTCCGCATGTTATGCAGCCGGTCGGCAAGTTTGATCAGGATGACACGGGGGTCGTCGGTGAGGGTGAGTAATATCTTTTTGAAGTTCTCAGCCTGCTGGGTGCTGTTCGTATCCATCACGTTGCTGATCTTGGTAAGACCATCCACGATCCGGGTCACTTCCGACCCAAATTCACGCTGTACATCTTCAAGAGTGATATCAGTATCTTCCACGGTATCATGAAGCAGTGCACAGATCGTACTGCGAACACCCAGGCCGATCTCTTCCACGCAGATACGGGCTACAGCAATAGGATGGAGGATATACGGCTCGCCGCTTTTCCTACGCATGGTCTTGTGGGCCTCTGCCGACATTTCAAAAGCATTGCGCAGCAGCTCCTTATCGCCCGGTTTTATCTTGGCTTTCAGCACCCTTAAAAGGCCCCGGTACTGCCTCAGGATCTCTTTTTTTTCCTCGGCTTCGGTGAGGTTGTATTTCGGTATCGTGGTGATTATTTCTTCCATCAGGTTGAACGAATTTACGTAAAACAAATCTGTTTTCCGTTTAGCTGAAATGCCGTACTTTTGCAACCCTTTTGCAGGTGTGGTACGGCCTGAAATCAAGGGCTGACCAATGCTGAAAATGCGGATGTGGCGAAACTGGCAGACGCACCAGACTTAGGATCTGGCGGAGTAATCCATGTAGGTTCGACCCCTATCATCCGCACATATCAAATGCTGAACAAGGAACAAGGAATACCGAACAAATCAGTTCAGCATTCTCTGTTCCTTGTTCCATATGCAGTTAACGAATTAAATACATATCAAATGGCAACAATTACCAGAGAGAACATCGGTCAGCTGCACGATAAACTGACCGTAAAAGTGAGTAAGGATGATTACATGCCTTCTTTCGAAAGAAAACTGAAGGATTATAGCAAAACCGCCAACATACCCGGCTTCCGTAAGGGGATGGTGCCGTCAGGCATGATCAAAAAAATGTACGGTAACTCCATATTCACGGAAGAGATATTGCGGGCAGTGGAAAAAGAACTTTATAACTGGTTGAATAATGAAAGGCCGGAAATATTCGGACAGCCTCTGCCATTGAGCGGTAATATGCAGAATATGGATTTGAATAACCCGGCTGAATATGAATTCGGGTTCGAGATCGGCCTGAAGCCGCAATATTCACTTGCGGATCTATCCAAGGCAAAACTTACTTTTCACAAAGTGGAAACTACCGATGCCATGATAGATGATGAGATCAATCGTATGCAGATCAAAGGTGGGAAGATGACCGAGCCTGACGCAGTTGCCAGTGAAGAGAACGTGCTGAACCTGCAGTTTACCGAAACCGATAAAGACGGAAATGCAATTGAACATGGAGCAAGTAAGGAGAACTCGGTTATCCTAAAATATTTTACACCGGCTGTTCAGAAAAAATTCATGGGTAAGAAAGTGGGCGACGTAATAACAGTACAGCTTAACAAAGCTTTTGATGATGACAAATTAGCCATGATCGTTCAGGACCTCGGATTTGACAAAGACGATAACGAAGCGGGTAAGAAATATTTCAGTCTTTCGATCACTAAGATCGGGTTGGTTGAGAAAAGAGAATTGAACGAAGCATTCTTCAAAGAGATCTACCCGGGTAAGGATATCAAGACCCTTGACGAACTGAAAGCGGCTATCCGGGAAGAGATTGAAATGTACTGGAATGCACAGAGCAAACACCAGTTACAAGACCAGATATATCATTTCCTGGTGGACGAAACTAAAATGGAATTCCCGGCTGATTTCTTGAAGCGCTGGCTTCAGACCAGCGGGGAAAAGGAAAAGACCCCCGAACAGGCGGAGGCGGAATTCCCAGGTTTCAGTAACCAGCTGAAATGGACCCTTATCAGCGATAAGCTGGTTAACGATCAGAAGCTGGAAGTTAACCAGGATGAACTGCGTGAATACATGCGGTCAGAGATCATGCGCTATTTCGGTACTATGAACCTGGGCGACGATACCAGCTGGATGGAAAGCTATATTGACAGGATGATGAAAGATGAGAAACAGGTGGAAGGCAGTTACCGGCGCCTGGTTACCGACAAATTGTTCAGCTGGCTAGAAACGCAGGTAAAGCCAAAGGAAAAGACAGTGACAGCGGAGGAATTGAATGCCATGCAGCATCACCATCATCACTAATTGAATTATTTTAAATGTCCTATTTATCCTCCTGCCGAAACAGGAGGATTTTTTTAACAATGTTAATCATTGTAAAAAGGTAACTCTTGGAGACTTCATCTGGGCCTTAAATCCACCGACGAGCAATAAGAATGAATTAAACGGATGGTTTTACAACTTTATCTCTTCGTCGTTCTCATCAAAGAAATGGAATTCGGTAAGATGGTAGTTGGTATTTGCCTTCAGCCTGATGCGCTGTTTATACTTGCGGCGCCACTTGCTTAGTTTGGAGAAAATAAACCCTTTTGTCAGGTAAGCATACAGGATCGGGTTTACTTCAATGGTAAGGCCTTTGTGCTTTTGCATGATGAGATAGCTCAGGTTCTTTTCTATCTCATCTTCCAGGATGATTGTGGATGATATCTTCCCTGTTCCATTGCAACTGGGGCAGATCTCAGAAGTATTGATGGTTACTTCCGGCTTCATACGCTGGCGGGTGATCTGCATAAGCCCGAATTTGCTGATGGCAAGAATAGCATGTTTGGCCCGGTCGGGCTTCATGAATGCATCCATGGCATCCGCCAGTTTCTTTTTATTCTCAGCGAGCTTCATGTCGATGAAATCGACAACAATGATGCCACCAAGGTCTCTCAATCGCATTTGCCTGGCTATTTCTTCAGCTGCCTCCAGGTTGGTTTCCAGCGCATTTTGTTCTTGATTGTTGCTTACGCTTTTGTAGCCGCTGTTCACATCGATCACATGAAGCGCTTCGGTATGTTCAATGATCAGGTAGGCCCCACTGGGCAGGTTGACCGTTTTGCCAAAAGCGGCTTTTACCTGTTTGGTAATCCCGTAGCTGTCGAAGACAGGAGATCCATTATTATAGTAAGAAACAATGTCAGCTTTATCAGGAGCGATTCGTTGGATATAGGATTTGGTGTCACTATAAATATTCTTATCATTCACCACGATGCGGTTGAAATCCTCATTCAGGAGGTCGCGGAGTATGCTGGTTGTTTTTCCTTGTTCACTCAATATTCTTGCAGGAGGCGTTGCACCCTTTAAATTGGCCTGAATGGTTTTCCATGTGGCGATTAGGCTCAATAAGTCCTCGTGTAATTCAGCCGTATGTTTTCCTTCTGCAGCGGTCCGTACGATAACGCCAAGGTTTTTGGGTTTGATTGCCTCGATTATCTTATGAAGCCTTTTGCGTTCGTCTGATGAATGTATCTTCCTTGAAATGGCAATAATATCATTAAACGGGGTGACAACTACAAAACGTCCAGGCAATGAAAGCTCACAACTTAGCCTGGGGCCTTTCGCAGCAATTGGCTCTTTCAATATCTGTACTAAAATATTCGGGCGGCCATTCAAAACCTCGGCGATCTTGCCGGTCTTAACGATCTCCGGCTCCACCTTGAATTTTGAGAAATCAAATCCGTTGGGAGATTTGTCGTTCATCGCTTCATTGGTGAACTTCAGGATAGAACGAACATAAGGGCTCAGGTCTGTGTAGTGAAGGAATGCATCTTTTTCAAAACCTACGTCGATGAAGGCGGCATTTAAGCCCGGTATGAGTTTTTTTACCTTACCCAGGTACAAGTCGCCCACACCAAAACTGGCATCAGCTTTTTCGCTGTGTAATTCTACCAGCTTTTTGTCCTCAAGCAGGGCAATCTCAACCCCCTGCGGGGCAGCATTTATAATAAGCTCCTTGGTCAAACGTAAACTTTTTTCAGACCATTACATCATGGAAGGAAACCATAAGCAGCATACATCAGCAACTGAACAAGAGTTGTAATGCATACGGGTATATACGTGCCTGAACGGAGAAAGCGGCACTTTTAAGAAGAGTGGTTATTTCTTCTTATGACGGTTCTTTCTTAAACGTTTTTTACGCTTGTGTGTTGCAATTTTATGACGTTTCCTCTTTTTACCACAAGGCATAATTAGTCTTTTTTGTTTAAAATAATTTATAAATATGTAAACCGGTTACCGGTTGTTACCTTAATGATTTGATCCGTTCATCCACTTCTTTATTGTAGTGCGGATCGGTTGTCAATCGTTTACTGATCTGATACCACTTAACTGCCTCTGCTTTATCCCCTTTAGCGGCATAGGTATCAGCCAGGTAAGCAATCGCTTCAAAATTGTCGGGTTGAACCCTGACAACTCTCAGTAAACGCTCGACTGCTTTATCATATTGTCCTGAAACATAACCTCCTACACCAAGCACCATTTGTGCTTTCATGTTGTTAGAGTCTTTTCGAACAACAGACAAAAGTGTCTGAATCCCCTTCATCATTTCCTCGGGGCGCCCAAAACGGCCTTTTCCGAAGACATAGCAACTACCCAATCCTACTTTAAGGTCATCGTTTGAAGGGTTCAGTTCTATTGCCTTTTCAAATAGAGCAATCGCCTGCTCTGCTTTCCAACTCAGCCTGGCTTCATCCTGCTCGGAACGGAGGCTCGCTAAAATTAATTGGGCAGCAAAGGTGAGGTTTTTTTCCGACTTATCCAACTTAGCAGCTTCAGATAAATAGTAGGCATATGGTTCAAAGGAATGAATGCTGTCTTTCCAAAAATCGGCCAAGGCCATATTGGCCTTTATTTGCTGTTCAGCTATGTCACCCCGTGTAATACTGTTCTCTAATTTAGTGATTGTCAGTGCTTGCGAGGGGGTCAATTTCCTCTTTTCTTCCTCTATATAGTTTTTGATGTTGAAAGCAGTAGTTGAAGTTGTGCCTTGTGCAGGCATATTATTTACCTCCTTAGGAATTGCTGTCTTCCCGAAAATGAATAGCAATCCAACAAAAGCCAACCCGCTTGTAACGAGAATTAATTGTTTTTTCACCTTGTAAATTTTGTACCGCCCTTACCAGGCGGGAAGCAAATTTACACTACTCTTCGTTGTCATCCTCGTTTTGGGGAGGTGTCTCCTTAATGTTTTTTGAAGATTTTATTTCCTGCATGAATTCCTTGGCAGGTTTAAAAGCGGGAATAAAGTGTTCAGGGATCTCTACAGCTATATTTTTCTTAATGTTACGTCCAATTTTGGCTGCCCTCTTCTTGGTTATAAAACTTCCAAAACCACGAATGTAAATGTTTTCGCCTGCTGCCAATGAACTCTTAACGGCCTTGAACATTGTTTCAAGCGTAACCAGCACGTCTACTTTTGGAATACCGGTTTTGTCTGAGATTTGATTAATAAGGTCGGCTTTTCTCATGTTTATTATTTTTATATGAGATTAACAATCAGAAAAATACAACATTTTTTTTGAATTCTCCAAACAAGATGGTGATAATCAAGTAGTTTGTACAGAAGCAACCCATCTGTTATCCTGCTTTTGATAGTGTATGTTATTGATTTTTAATTTATTATAGGTAAAACAATTTACCGCCAAGATTTATCTTTGTAAAAAATAAAATTAGCTGCGGGGATGATAACGGCCGAAAAGATGCTTACGTTCACCAGAACCCTGATCCGGTGGAACCGGCTTGAAAACAAGCGGCAAATGCCATGGAAGGGAGAAAAGAACCCGTATAAAATATGGTTAAGTGAAATAATCCTTCAACAAACCCGAGTTGATCAGGGATGGGAATATTATACACGGTTCATAAAGGCATTTCCAACAATTAATAAATTATCGACAGCCCCAGAAGAGAAGATTTTCAAATTATGGGAAGGGCTGGGTTATTATAGCCGATGTAAAAACCTTATAACAACTGCGAGATTCATTTCAAACGAAAAAAAAGGCAGGTTTCCGGATAAATATGAAGACATTCTTGCGCTGAAAGGCGTAGGACCCTATACAGCAGCGGCAATTGCTTCCTTTGCATTTGACCTACCATATGCAGTGCTCGACGGTAATGTATTCAGGGTACTGGCTCGTTATTTCGGAATATCCAAGGATATCAGTAGTAATGAGGGTAAGCGTTTTTTCTCATCCCTTGCGAATGACCTGCTGGATAAAAATAAACCGGGCATCTATAACCAGGCCATCATGGATTTTGGGGCAGTGGTTTGCAAGCCACAAAATCCTTTGTGTGCAGAATGCCCCTTTAAAGAGAGTTGCGGGGCATTTGTTAAAAACAGGGTGAATCAACTACCACTGAAGACAAAAAAGTTGATCAGGAAGAAACGGTGGTTCTATTACCTGGTCATTGAATGGAACAACAAAGTTTATGTACAAAGGCGAGCGGGTAAAGATATTTGGGAAAATCTGTACCAATTCGTACTGATTGAGACTCGCAAAAAATCCTCATTCAAAGAGATTGCTGACTCATCCTCCTACAAACAAATCCTCCCCGGGAACAGGCCAGAATCTGTAATAGAATCCAAGCACTATATTCAACAACTCTCACACCAGACCATTGAAGGTAATTTCATACATATCAAAACAAAAAAACCACCCGTACTTACAGATTATGAAGCAGTTCCCATAAGTAAAATAAAACAACTGGCCTTTCCCCGCTTCATTACCCGCTACCTGGCAGAAAATGGATATCGGGCATTTGAAAGATAAAAATGTATCTTTAAATTTGATAGCAACAAAAAGGCCATCAAGACAGGATTAAATCAACCAATATGAGAGGAGTAAACAGGGTAATGCTGATAGGCAATCTTGGTAAAGACCCCGACATGCAGTTCCTGGAAGGCAATATTGCAGTGGCCAAATTCTCCCTTGCAACAACTGAGACCTATAAAGACCGGAGTGGGAAACTGATTTCACAAACAGAGTGGCATACCGTTGTTCTCTGGAGGGGGTTGGCAGAACTTGCTCAAAAATACCTACACAAAGGAAGTTTGGTATACATTGAAGGCAGACTGAAGACACGCAGCTGGGAGGATAAGGAGGGTAACAAGAAATTTGCCACAGAAGTGGTCGGTGATAACCTGATCATGCTGGATAAACGCAGCGACGGATCTCAACCCGGCCATGGCTTCGAAGGATTGGATGGCCCCGAGGCCGACAGTAACCTGCCACCTCATCCGGATGAAGGCCCTGAACGCCTCCCATTCTAACCCAGAGGATTTCACCAGATAATGTTTCTTTAGCCGGCAACAACTTTTTTCACAAAAACTATTTGTTTTGGATTACCATTCGGTTCATGAGTTAACAGGATATTTTAACTTCACTCTTTTGGCAATAACCCCTGCAGCAACCACGGTACTTATTTTCCTGGTTATACTGCTGTTCATGCTTTCATTTTTATTTGCCGGCTCAGAGATTGCCTTCTTTTCTTTGACCTACAAAGACATTAACGTACTCAAAACAAAGAAACAACCTGCTTACAGGCGTATTGTAAACCTGCTGGATCAACCCAAAACGCTGCTTGCATCCATGCTCATCAGCAACAGTTTCGTGAATATTGGTATCGTCCTGATCTCAAATATCCTGATCGATAGCTGGGTCGCAGGTCTTCACCTTACTTTCTGGCCGCTATTCCTCATTAAAGTGGGGTTCGTTACCACCCTGTTGTTATTATTCGGGGAAGTGCTACCAAAGGTCTGGGCCACTCATCACAAAGTATGGTTCGCCGCCACAGCATCGTTGGTAATTGAAATTTTTTCTAGCATTTTCTATCGTTTCAGCAAACGCATGGTTCGTTTGAGCGACAGAATAGAAAAACGTTTCTCTTCCGAAACATCTTTGGCTATGGACTCAAGCCATCTCGATTATGCGATCGACCTGCTGCCGGAACATGAGGCCACTTCCGAGGAAAAGTCGATCCTTAAAGGCATCCGTAAGTTCGGGGATACCACGGTAAAACAAGTGATGCGAACCCGGCTTGATGTTTCTGGTATCGATCACAGTTACAGCTATTCCGATGTTTTGAAAAAAATAAAGGAACTGCATTACTCACGCCTGCCCGTATATAAGAATAACCTGGACGAAGTGGTGGGTATGCTGCATACGAAGGATATACTTCCATTCATAAATGAACCGACCAACTACGACTGGCATACATTGATACGCCAACCCTATTTTGTCCACGAACAAAAGCTGATTGAGGACCTCTTGCAGGAATTCCGCAACCGGCGTATGCACTTTGCCATAGTGGTGGATGAATTCGGCGGTACTTCAGGTATTGTTACACTCGAAGATGTAATGGAAGAGATCATCGGAGAAATAAAAGATGAATTCGACGATGAAGAAAGCAGTAACCGGAAGATCGATGACCATAATTACATTTTCGAAGGACGCACTATGATCAATGATGTGTGTAAGGCCATGAAACTGCCTTCCGATACTTTTGATACCCTTCGTGGCGACAGTGATTCATTGGCAGGCCTGGTCCTGGAGATAGCCGGAGAATTCCCGGAGGTAAATGAAGAAGTGGTGAGCGGCGAATACACATTTATTCCGCTTGAGATCAATAAGAATCGCCTCGATAAGATAAAGATCACCATCCATCCTGCTAACCCCGAATGAATATGAAGCCTATGGTTCTCCGTTCGTTTTTACTGGTGTCAGTTGCCTGGTGCTGGCTGGCCATCTCCTGCAACAGTCCCTATACATCAAAGAAACGGGGTTACTTCAAGATCGATTTCCCCGAAAGGAGGTACTTGAAATTCGAAGAAAAGAATTTCCCCTACAGTTTTGAATACCCGGCCTATGCAAAGATCGTTAAAGACAGTACTTATTTCGACCAGGATACACTTAACCCCTATTGGATCAATATCGATTTCCCAGGATTCGGAGGAAAGATCTTTTTAAGTTACAAGGCCATTGGCGGCCGATCCACGTATAAAGTAAAACAGGCTGATGGCAGCTACAGGGACTCGGTGGGATTGAATGTATTCGACTACATGGTGAACGATGCATTTAAATTGACAAATAAGAATGAAGTGCTTGCTTCCTCCATCAAAGACAGCCTTTTTCATACTGCCAATGGCATAACGGGTGTATTTTTCCGGGTGGGGGGAAACGCTGCCACTGCCAAACAATTCTTCATGAGTGATACCACTACCAATTTTTTCCGCGGAGCCTTGTATTTTGATGTTGCCCCCAATGCCGATTCCCTGAAACCCGTTCACGATTTTCTTCAAAAGGACATTGACCATCTCATCAATACTTTTCGCTGGACAAATAAATAGCACACATTTATTATAATCTTTTAGTAAGGCCATAAACGCCCGGCATTCACTATTTTTGCAGCCCATGATCGCTATTGATAATATACTCGTGAGTGATGAGGTGTTGAAGGAGCAATTCGTATGCGACCTTACCAAATGTAAGGGAGCCTGCTGTGTTGACGGTGATGCCGGCGCACCACTGGCAAAAGAGGAGCTGGATAAGATAAACAGCGTATTCGACAAAGTGCTCCCGTATCTTAATGAGGAAAGTAAAGAGGAACTTGAGCGCCAGGGGCATTATGTTTACGATAAAGAATTCGGGTGGGTGACGCCCACGATCGAAAGCAAGGTATGTGTTTACGGGATCAGGGATGATGCCGGTATTGTAAAATGCGGCATTGAACAGGCATACCTCGATGGTAATATAAAATGGAAAAAACCCATCAGTTGCCACCTTTTCCCGGTGATCGTAAAAGAGAGTAAGCGAAGCGATAATATATATGTGAACTACGAACCCCGTGAAGATAACTGCAAGGCTGCCTGTTCTTTGGGAAAAAAATTGAAAGTACCTGTTTATGTTTTCCTGAAAGAGGCGCTTGTAAGAAGATTCGGTAATAAATTTTATACTGCCCTGGAAGCCTCTGCCGCCCACCTTCAGAAAAATAAACCTAAATCATGAATCTCTTTCGTAAAACCACATTAGTATTGTTTACTTGTGCGCTGGCCGTTTCATCTTGTACGGTCAACAAAGCAAAGGAAGACAGCAGCCTGAAGAAATATTTCGATGAGAACAAGGTAGACGGCTGTTTTACGATGCTGAATAATGCAGATGGAGAGATCACTGTATATAATATGCGGTACGATACCATGCGTTTCAGCCCGGCCTCTACATTCAAGATCGTAAATTCCCTGATCGGGCTTGAGACCGGCAGGATCGTGGATGAGAATATGGTGATCAAATGGGATGGTATACTGCGGCCCGTAGAAGAATGGAATAAGGATATGGCCATGACCGAAGCTTTCAAGGTTAGCAGTGTTCCCTATTACCAGGAGGTAGCACGCCGTATCGGGGCAGATACCATGAAGGTTTGGATAGATAGTATCGGCTATGGCAATAAGGATATAAGCGGACCGGTTGATTCCTTCTGGCTCAACAATCATCTCAAGATATCTCCCGATGAACAATTGGGCCTCGTCAAGAAGCTCTATTTCGATCAGCTTCCTTTCCGGAAATCCGTACAGCAACAGGTGAAGGATGTCATGCTTCAGGAGAACAATACGGCATATAAATTGAGTTATAAAACAGGTTGGGGATACGGGGAAGACGGTAATTCACTGGGCTGGTTGGTTGGTTGGATAGAAGAGAACAACCATGTATACTTCTTTGTGACCTTTGTGAAAGCACCTGTACACGAGATCGATATGCGAGCAGTGAGGATGAATATCACAAAAAGTATCCTTAAGCAATACGGCTTTTTTGAAGGGAAGAAATGACATTGCCGGTCTTTTAACACTTTCCTTATCCTGCCGTTGATTAATTTGCCGGTGCATGTTACGTTTTCAGCATAACTCATACTTGTTGATCCTGGCAGCAGTCCCGTTGCTGGTGGTCCTGTTTTTCTTTGTCCTCAGTTGGAAGAGAAAGACCGCGAAGAAAATCGGTGATGAGCGACTGGTGAATGAACTGATAAAAAACTATTCCTCCAGGCGTTATTTGCTCAAATTCATTCTGACCATAACGGCCTTTGTGCTGGGTGTTCTTGCACTGGCGAATTTAAGAAAGCCCGGTGGGGTGGAAAAAGTAAACCGGAACGGGATCGATGTTATGGTGGCATTGGATGTAAGCAAGAGTATGCTGGCAAATGATGTTAAACCTAACCGGCTGGAACGGGCCAAACAATCCGTTGCCAAGCTGGTGGACAGGTTGACTAATGACCGCATCGGTATTGTGCTCTTTGCAGGAAGGGCTTATTTACAAATGCCCCTTACCGGCGACCATGGTGCTGCTAAAATGTATCTTTCCTCTGCAAGTCCTGAAATGGTGCCTACCCAGGGAACGGTGATCGCAGATGCCTTAAAAATGTGCTATGCTTCCTTCAACCCGAAAGAAAAAAAATACAAAGCCGTTGTATTGATCAGTGACGGGGAAGACCATGATGAAGGTGCTGTGCAGACAGCTGCGCAAATGGCTGAGAACGGCATTATCATCAATACGGTGGGTATCGGGTCCCCCGATGGTGCCACTTTCATGGATGAGCTCACCAATCAGCCAAAGCGGGATATGAACGGTAACATTGTAGTGAGCAAATTGAATGAGGAGGAGCTTAAAAAGATCGCAGAACAGGGCAAGGGATCTTATCAAATATTCGATAATACAGATGACCTTGTAAATAAACTCGAGACACAGCTTGAAGGAATGGACCAGCGAACGATCACCGAAGATTCGCAGGTCAACTATGACACCTTCTTCCCGTATTTCCTTGCAGCTTCCTTTATTCTTTTGTTGCTGGAATTTTTCGTTCCTGAAATAAAAAAACAGGTTAAGGCTCCGGCATTATCTAAAACCTTAGTGACTGTAACCATGTTGCTTTTCCTTTCCTCAGCCTCTTTTGCACAAAATGAAAAGGCGTTGATAAAAAAAGGGAATGAGGCATATGCCAAAAAAGATTATGGTGGCGCTATTGATAACTATCAGCAGGCATCTGCAAAAAAACCTGAAGATCCGGTGGCGCACTATAATCTTGGGAACGCACTATACAGGAATAATAAAGCCGAGGAGGCCGTGGGTGCATACGATAAGGCGGTAAGTAATACAAGATCGGCTGCAGACAAAGCCAAGGCGTACTATAACAAGGGCGTTGTATTACAAAACGGTAACAAACTTCCCGAATGTATTGAAGCGTATAAAAATGCACTCAGGTTGGACCCGGCCGATGAGGATGCAAGGCAGAACCTGCAAAAGGCCCTGAAGCAGCAAAAACAACAGGAAGAAAAAAAGGAAAACAAAGAGAATAAGGATAAAAAGAAACCAAAAGAAGATAAGAAGCAAAAAGAGAAGCAGAAACCACAGCAACAAAACCAACAGCCTCCGCCACCCAGGCTAAGCAAACAGGATGCAGAGGAAAAACTAAAGGCCCTGTTACAACAGGAGAAAAATCTCCAGGAAAAATTGCGCCGTGTGAATACATCTCCCACTGGTAAACCAGAAAAGGATTGGTAAAACCAGGTTACAACCTTCCGGCCATAGCATTCAAAGCTGCCCTATTATCGTTATTTTTGCGGCAACCGATATATCATGCAATTCTATTGTGAATCCCTTACTTCTTACAAACGCCTGAAAACCCGTGTGGTCAAGGTCGGGGAATTGTTCATCGGTGGTGATCATCCCATCAGGGTCCAAACCATGACCACAACCGATTCAATGGACACTTTGGCTACCGTGGAGCAATCGATACGATGCATCGAAGCCGGGGCAGAACTTGTACGTATCACTGCTCCTTCAAAAAAAGAGGCAGAAAATCTTCAGAATATAAAAGACGAATTGAGGAAAAGAGGGTATACCACCCCCCTGGTGGCGGATATACACTTTACTCCCAATGCTGCAGAGATCGCCGCACGGATCGTTGAAAAAGTACGTGTTAACCCCGGTAACTATGTCGACAAAAAGAAATTCGAGCAGATCGAATATACGGATGCTGAATATGCAGAAGAGATCGAACGGATTCGTGAACGCTTTACCCCGCTGGTAAAGATCTGTAAGGAACATGGCACTGCCATGCGCATCGGTACCAACCATGGCAGCCTCAGCGACCGGATCATGAGCCGCTATGGCGATACTGCCATCGGCATGGTGGAGAGCGCAATGGAATTCTTACGCATCGCCCGTTCGGAAGATTATCATAATATCATATTGAGCATGAAGAGCAGCAACCCGCAGGTAATGGTACAGGCTTACCGGTTGCTTATTAAACATATGCTGGAAGAATTCGGAGAATGCTACCCGTTGCACCTGGGGGTTACAGAAGCGGGGGACGGCGAAGATGGGAGAATAAAATCTGCGATCGGAATCGGTACCCTGCTCGAAGATGGGATCGGTGATACCATCCGGGTGAGTTTAACAGAAGATCCTGAGTTCGAAATCCCGGTTTGCCAGGACCTTGTTAAACGGTACACTGGAACCAGCCGGGACTTGGCCACTCAAGGAACCGTTCCTGCAATCAAGAAACTTCCTTATTCCCCATTCGAATACAAAAGAAGAGAGAGCTTTGAAGTCGGTAACATCGGGGCCAGGCATGTTCCTGTAGTGGTAGCCGACCTGAGCAGGATCGATAAGATCAAACACGAGCATCTGCAAAGCGTAGGATATACCTACAATGAGAAAACAGATAAATGGAATATCAGCGACAGCGCTGCCGACTACATTTTCACCGGCAACCAATTGCTTGGCTTCGACCTTCCGGGAACGTTGAAAATGATCGTTTATCCTGCTACATGGAAAGAGGCGGGCGATAAAAAAAAGTATTTCCCCATTTTTTCTGATAAAGCATATACGGAAGCGAATATAATAAGCGATGCATTGAATTTTGTGATGATCGATTGCTTCAGCAACGAAACCTCCGTCGACGATTTCAGCTTCCTCGATGAACTTGCCAATGATGGTAAAGTGGTACTCTGCCTAAGCAGCACCAATCGGAATGCCATGCAAAGCGTTCGGCGTATGTTCATCGAACTCCAGTTGCGGGATATTATGAATCCCGTGATACTTATTACCGATAGCGCTCTGCAAACCCCCGACGAACACCTTATCCATTTTGCGACTGAAACGGGTGGTTTGTTTTTGGATGGTTTCGGAGATGGCATCTGCCTGGGTTATTCCAGCAGGGCGCAGATGGATACCATAAAAACAGGAGGCCGCACCTATCTTGAGGTGAAGGATATCTACCAGTTCACAAATAATACCGCCTTCTCCATTTTACAGGCAACAAGGACAAGAATATCGAAAACAGAATACATCAGTTGTCCGAGTTGCGGCCGGACTTTGTTTGACCTGCAGGAAACTACGGCAAAGATCAGAGCGGTGACCAACCACCTGAAAGGCGTAAAGATCGCCATCATGGGTTGCATCGTTAATGGACCTGGGGAAATGGCCGATGCGGATTTCGGTTATGTGGGCAGCGGACCGGGTAAGATCACTTTGTACAAAGGAAGGGAGGTTGTAAAACGTAACGTGAACAGCGATGTGGCCGTGGATGAACTCATTGGTTTATTGAAAGAGAACGAGGCCTGGATAGAGCCACAATAAAGAAGAATTCAAAAAGTAAAGCTCCGAACGAATCGGCTTTCGGGATTTAGGCTTTGACTTTTCACTTTTTACCTATTATACATGCAAACAGATTTTCTGGTGATCGGTAGTGGAATTGCTGGATTGACCTATGCTTTGAAAGTGGCCGAAGCGTGTCCTGGCAGGAAAATCACTATTCTTACCAAAACGCAAAGCGACGAGACCAATACCAAGTACGCACAGGGCGGAATCGCCGGTGTGATGGACCAGGACCATGATAGTTTTGAAAAACACATCGAGGACACTTTGATTGCCGGCGACGGCCTTTGTAACCGGCATGTAGTAGAGATCGTGGTGAAGGAAGGTGTGCAGCGAATCGAAGAGATCATCAAGTGGGGTGCACAATTCGATAAAGAAAGCGATGGAGATTATAAATTAGGTAAAGAGGGGGGGCACAGTGAATATCGGATACTTCATCATAAGGATGTTACCGGCAAGGAAATGGAAAGAGCGCTTCTCGCTGCCATTGCCAGGAAAAAGAATATTGAACTGGTCAGCCACTGTTTTGTGATCGACATCATTACTCAGCACCATCTCGGTTACCTGGTTACCAAATCAACACCCGATATTGAATGTTATGGCGTGTATGTGCTGAATCTTAATACCAATAAGATCGAGAAGATACTTTCCCGGATCACCCTGCTGGCAACCGGGGGCAACGGACAGGTATACCGTTCCACAACCAACCCGGCTATTGCAACCGGCGATGGGGTGGCCATGGTTTACCGGGCAAAGGGAAGGATCGAGAATATGGAGTTCATACAGTTCCATCCCACCGCTTTATACGAACCAGGTATCCGGGGCCAGAATTTCCTGATCACGGAGGCAGTAAGGGGTGATGGAGGCATTCTCCGGAATCACGACGGCGAAGCATTCATGGGGAAGTATGATAAGCGTAAAGACCTGGCCCCACGTGATATTGTAGCCAGGGCGATCGATAATGAAATGAAAGTGGCCGGTACGGAGAACGTGTTCCTTGATTGCAGGCATTTCAGCAAGGAAAAGTTTATCGAGCATTTTCCGAACATCTACGAGAAATGTATAAGCATTGGTATCGATATCACCAAACACATGATCCCGGTTGCACCTGCTGCACATTACAGTTGCGGAGGAATCAAAACAGATGAACATGGGAGAACATCGGTCAATAACCTATATGCAGCAGGCGAATGCGCCAGCACGGGTTTACACGGGGCAAACCGCCTTGCCAGTAATAGTTTGCTGGAGGCAATGGTGTTTGCTCATCGGGCATATAAACATTCCGTACAACAGATCGGCCTTCCGGTGCCTTCTCATTTTGCCGATGCCGGCATACCCGATTGGAAAGCCGATGGAACAAATGCTCCCAAAGAAATGATCCTGATAACCCAGAGCGTGAAGGAGTTAAAACTGCTGATGAGCGATTATGTAGGCATCGTGCGGAACAATGAGAGGCTGAGCCGTGCAATGAAGCGCCTCGACCTGTTATATGAAGAAACGGAATCTTTATATGAAAAGACCATTGTGTCTCCTCAACTATGTGAGTTGCGTAATATGATAACGGTGGCTTACCTTATCGTGAAATGTGCCGAGTTCAGGCACGAGAGCCGGGGCCTTCATTTCAATACCGATTACCCGGGAAAATCAGAACGGATACAGAATATCGTATTATAACCCGAACTGCAGCTAATGTATTACATCATTTATATTCCCCTTTATCTTCTTTCGCTGCTGCCTTTGCGGATGCTGTACCTGATCAGCGACCTTGTATCCTTTTTCCTGTTCCGGGTATTTGGCTACCGGCGTGCAGTGATCGAAGGGAACCTGGCTATTGCCTTTCCCGGGAAGACCATTGCAGAAAGAAAAAAAATCGCCAGGAAATTCCACCGCAATTTCACCGATTCGTTCATCGAAACGATCAAATGCCTTTCTGCCTCAAAAAACTTTTATGACAAACATTGTGTAACAGACTTTTCCGTTTTAAACCGGCTTGCCGATGAAAACAAAAGCTGCCAGTTGCATGCCTGTCACCAGTTCAATTGGGAATGGATCAACCTTTACTGGTCTGTACATATGAAACAGCCTTTGGCCGTCGTGTACATGCCCATTACCAGTAAGCCAATTGATAAACTGTTCTATAATCTTCGTGCCAGATATGGTACAGTATTAATGCCGGCCACCGATGTGAAACGGGCTTTTGTTGCGCTCAGTAAAAAAACACACTGCCTGGCATTGGTGGCCGACCAGAAGCCGGCAGGCCCTGCATTCAATTTCTGGCTTAATTTTTTTAATAAACCCACTCCCTTTTTGATGGGACCCGAGAAGAATGCGATGATCAAGAAATGCCCGGTCGTTTTCGGAAGGGCGTTCAAAACTAGCAGGGGTCATTATGAAACCAGCCTGACATTGGCCTGCGAAGACACTTCAAAATTAAAGCCCGGTGAACTTACACAGATGTACCGGGATTATATTGAAGATGCCATCCGCCTTCAGCCGGAGATGTACCTTTGGAGCCACAAGCGTTTCAAATTCGAATGGAAGGATGATTACCGGAACCTGTGGATCGATGATCAACCGGCCCCGCCCGCTACTGCCTGATCAACTGGAATGTTCCTGCCTTTTCGCCATTGCCGGTATAGATCGTCAGCCAATAGCTCCCCTTTGAAAGCTCTACGGTCTCGATCGTTACATGGCTATTGCCCGCCGGTAGCCGTTGATGTTGACTTTTCATCAGCCTGCCGTTATTGTCGTGCAATATCAATGAAACGGGTGTGGCTTTTACTAAGGACAGGTCCACATGAATTCTATCCCTGAATGGGTTCGGCCAGGCCTTGATGGATTCTTCCAAACTGCAGGTTGAACGGACTATGTTGGTAGCAATGGTCTTCCCATCCCTGTCAACCTGTACGATCCGGTAATAACTATTCACAGCAGGTTGTTTATCCGTAAATGAATAGCTTCTTCCGGTATTAGTGTTCCCGGCAGCCGTTATCCTTCCTGCTTCGACCCAGTCAACAGTATTGGTACTTCGTTCTATCCGGAAATGATCGCTGTTCTGTTCTTGTGCAGTTTGCCAGCGTAATAGTACTGCGTCACCGGTGCATTGCAGGTTAAAGAAAGAAAAGGTCACGGGCAATGGATTGTTCGCATTGGAAAGTGTCCAGCGTATCGGGAAGTAACCGATCCCTTGTTTCTCCCAGTAATTCAGGTTGATATTCCCCAACGAGTAATACTCGTTTTTCCAGTGTAAGTAATCGGTGCTGCTCCAGAATTCAAGACTGCTTTCATTCAGGCCATTTAATTCGCTGTCGAAATAACGGAATTGCAACGTAGCATCAAGATTATTGTTATTGGTTGGGATGATATCGTAATACCTCAGGACCGAATTACCCATTCCATAGCTATTCTGTTGCGACTTGTGGCCACGCCGGATGAGCACATTACCGAGATTGCTGCTGCTGGTGATCAGTGCACCCAGGTTACCCGGGTTGGCATTCACTGGGCTGCTGAGGGTTGCGCTGACAACTACATAACCACCATTATTCCCGGTTATACGGCTGCTTTCTTTCTCACCAATCAGTTTTGCAGACATACCCAGGTCAAGGATCTGTCCGTTCAGGTCAATGTTGCCGTTAGAGAATAGTACCGTATCGGTTACATTGATAACCTGCTGCATGATCAAACGGGCGCCGCCGGTTTTATTTATTTCGATATTGTGTATTGCTGAAGAATGCGAACCTCCCAATACGGCATTGCCCGGTCCGTTGAAGACTACAGTACCCAACCCTGGGAAGAAATTTCCGTTATTGAGAAAGTCACTATTAGTAAGGGTGACCAGCGAATTCCCTTTCATATGCATTTGTGCATTCTGGTCTATATACAATTGCGCTTTCGCCAGTCCCGCAAACAATACACAAAGGCAAAGCAGTATACTTTTTTTCATGATTGACTGATTGATGATTATGGTTGATTCCAGTACCTGTTGCCGGAATAAAACAGCAGGAACCCCTTTAATGCGCACCAGCATAGGTAAATGATCATCCCTTTTTTACCAAGCCGCTGCCGATGGATTTTGAAGCATAAAAATTGCCGAAAAAGCAGATGCCATATGAGAGCGTCCCGAAGAATGCCAGGCAGACGATCAACCCCATAAAGGAATACTGGTTTTTTCATGGTAATTATATATTAATGATAAGAGAAACGATGTTTTCATAAACCCCGATCCGCTTGATCGGATCGGGGTGGTACGAATTGAAAAGCAGAAACCTTATTTCTCTGCGATGAATAACAGGAAACTGTTTTGCAAGTGATACATATCCTCCGTTAAATGGTAGGGTTGTAGGGCATTTGCAATGGTTTCCCTAACCTGTTTTTCATTGGCGTGGTTCATTGCAGCAGCAGCCGGACCTGTACCAAGGAAGCTCTTGATGCCTTCATCAAGCGTATGATATAGGAAAGGGCATGCTAACCTCGTTTTATAAATAACCTTCAGCTTGATGGCATTGCAGATGCTTTCGATCTTACCATCTTCTGATAAAGCGAATGGTCCGGGAGTTCCGGGTGGTGGCGGGGGGAGTAATGTGCTGATTGCTTTCAGTACATTGGTTGCATCGCTGTGCTCCGGTTTGTCCCAGATCCCGATCACCAGTCTTCCGCCTGTTTTCAATACTCGCCTTGCTTCCGATAAAGCATTGGTGAAGTTGCCTGCATATTGGAATGAATTGAAACCGGTTACCACATCGAAGCTGCCAGATGCGAATGGCAGTGATTCGAGGTCCTCTTCCAGGAAGTTGTTTTGCGGGTTCCTTTCCCTGGCAACTCCAAGCAATCCGGGTGCAGCATCTACTGCCACCACCTGTGCCCCTGTAGAGATGGCCATGTAGCTGAAAAGGCCTGAACCGCAACCGGCATCCAGCAGCATCGTTTCTTCATCCAGTTGTATCTGCTCCAGTGTTTTTTTATATATCGGCAGGAAGAATGGTTCAAAGTAATTTGACCAGTATTGAGGAGCCACGCTCCATAGCTTTCCTTGAATTTCCTTAGTACTCATTTGATAAAAGGTTTAAAGTAATTATTGATTATTTTTTATTTGAAATGATGTTATTGGCAACATTTTTCCCCTGTAACAGCCCGGCATTGATGCTGGGTAAGTAATGGATACCGGCATATAACCTGGAAAGACCAGCCTCATCGGCAATGCCCGAAAATGAGTTATATGAACGGGGAGCTAATCCCATGTAATCATAAGTATGGTCCGTAAAAGCTCCGCTGTTACCGAACAGGGCCTGCAATACGGTGGCAGCTGCAGCGGATAAACTTGAATGAGCTGATACATATTCCGGGTGGGGAGGTGTGCCCAGGTAAGGGGACCAGGTATTAAAACCCATTGTTTCTCGTATGTATGTGATCGGGCGCACAAGATTGTACTGGTACTTTACTTTGAAGCATCCTATTAATGCATCGTTAATAGCCGACCCGGTGAGTGCATATGCCAGGGCAGCTTCATCAAGGGATGGTTTTCTGATATGGATCACCTGCTGCAGGATACTTAACCAATGCCCGGGAGAAGAAACTCCAGGCACGTCTCTCCAGAATATCGCCATTGCCTTCTGATCATCGGTGAGCGACTGGGATGCATCATATACCTGTTTTACCATCTGGTAAAATGGAGAGGAGGGGTCGGTCGAAAAGTTCAGGGGTGCTGCCACGTTGTTGTTAGCAACACTGCCTATGACCACAGGGCGGTTATTACCCCAGTAGGGTGTAGAGGGTGCAGCAAAAGCGGGTGCTGTTGGTTTCCATAAACCAGCTCCGGCAGGAACGCTATAAGGGGCATTGGCGGTTTTGTACCCGTCCTCTTCTGACCAGTTGAATACAGCTGCGGCCACCGATTTTCCGAATTGGGCAGACAGTTCGACCTTATACGAAGGTTGAGCTGCAAGAAAGTCGAGGTTCGATGCAAATTCCAGGGAATCAATAGCTGCTTTGTCGGCAGCACTTGCATTTGGAAAAAATGCCTTGCTGATGGCAGCCATAGCTGCATTTATGTTAGCTGGGTAGTAGTAATCTTTGGAATTGCCTGCTATTGGTAAACCGGTCAACCCATTCCATTTGTTCCTCCATGAAGAATAGGCGGGGATGCCTGGTGCGAGCGATTCCAATGCTGCGACCCCGGTGTAAGCAAAATGGCGGGAAAATGCCTGGTTGGCCACGCCGGTGGTATTACGCATCAACCGTAGCTGGAGTGTCATCCATTTATCCAGTACTTCTGATCCATATGCCGAAGCGTGATGGTTTTTTTCTTCGAGGCTTTCATGTTTCTTGCATGAGGCAAGAAATAGGGAGCCCAATGCGATGGCTATTATGACGCGGGTGAGTAAGCGCCACATTCTGATTGTTGTAGTCATGGTATACTTTTAATTGGCTGATGATTAATTTTTTTGAGTGAACCGGTAGATGGCCGTATACTTCACTTCCACTGTTTCATTGGAGCTGGTTGGCAATGTAGAAGGGGCTTTTCCTCCAACGGTTGCAATCCGCTGTATATAGGAAACATTTGCAAAAATGCCTGTGGGTGTTTTACCGGCTTTGGGCATGAGTAATAACCAGTCGATGCTTTTTTCATCGGGGCTTTTCATTGTTTTTGCTGGACTAAAATGCTGGGCAAAAACTGAATCAGATGAAGATATCTGCCAGAAAGGGCCTGCTCCATGTGTACCTACTTTTTTGTTTGATGCATCATAGAGATCAGCCTGTGGTGCCACAAATACCCATTCATAGATGGTGGGGCTGCTGCCTGCTTTTTCCTGTGCCCTGTATTTTTGTACGCCTTCCGCATAATAGGTGGCAATGCGGTTGAAGCTGCCTGGCTGGTTCACCGGAAGGCCAACGGTTTCCGGGATGACGAGTTTTTCACTTTCGCCTATTTGATAGGCGGGAGAATTGATGTCAATGACATCTTTGTCTTTTTTGCAACTCGTCAGGATGGCTGTTACCAACAACGCTTTCACTAAGAGTTTGGGATAGATCGTTTTCATTGTGTGCATTTGTTTTTGTTTTTAATAATTATTGGTTGAGAATCATTTATTGACAGGCGCAGCAACAGCTTTTTTTAATTCATTTACCTGTGTTTGAAGTTCCCTGATCAGCTGTTGCTGTTCCTGTACGGCTTTGACGAGTGGTACCACAAACTCTGCATAGCGGAGGCCGTAGAGATCATTTGCATTCTTAGGTTTGTCTACGCCGCTGAAATCATAGCCAAGTTCTTTGGCGGCGGTTTCTACTTCCTGTGCAATGAAACCGGTTTGTACCACCTGTTCTTTTTCCATTGCTGCTTTCTGCATATCTGCATTCCATGACTTGCTTTCTTTTTCCGCCAGTGAACTGTTGAGGGATGCGATGTCGAGATTGTATGTAACTGGTCTTAGTTTCATGATGAAATCAATACCCATTACATCTTCCTTTATATTTTTCTTAAAACGCCCGTCGCTGATGTTGGTCCAGCCGGCAAACCCGCCGATGGAAGTGGTGGAACTGTTTCCGATTCTTGCCTGGTTACTGGCAGTGGCGGTGGCATTGCTGCCCAAAGCCACGCAGTTAAACAAACCGGTACCGGCAGCATTGGAACTTGCCCCGATAAATGTATTATTCCACCCATGTAAATGCCCACGCCCTGCATCATACCCCACCGCAGTATTATAAGAAGCGGAGCCGTTCTGGCTGAGTGTCCAATAACCTATTCCAACGTTACCCACACCGTCTGTATTTCCTTCAAGGGCAACGGGCCCGCTGGCTACATTATAACTTCCTGTTGTGTTATCCTTAAGTGCCTGTGCCCCCAAGGCAACATTATAACTACCGGTGGTATTGCTGCTAATCGCAGCATCTCCAAAGGCAGAATTGGAATAGCCTGTTGTGTTTGCGTACAAAGAATAAAATCCCATGGCTGTATTGTAATTTCCAGAGCTATTGCTGAATAGACTTTTATAACCAACGGCGGTGTTCGAAAAACTGGTGTTGCTGAAAAGTGCATCATAGCCCAGGGCTGTATTGTAATGATTGTTGACCGAGTACAGGGCATGCGTACCAATGGCTGTATTGGATATACCAATAACATTATTCCGCATTGCGTCCGTTCCGATGGCCGTATTGGACCCGCCGGTGGTTGTATTCATCATGGCAAAACTTCCCAAAGCCGTATTAGCATCTGCCGTGGTATTCTTATAAAGGGCGCCATGGCCAATACCGGTGTTGTATGCACCAGTGGTATTGAACTCCAGCGCTTCGCCAAAAGCAGCATTGGCAGTTCCGGTCGTATTGGCCCGTAATGCATGCCAGCCAATGCCTGTATTGAACGTTCCGGTTGTGTTGGAAAACAGTGCTTCCATTCCGGTAGCGGTATTATATGCACCGGTGGTGTTTGAAAAAAGTGAGTGATACCCCAATGCGGAATTTTCAGTACCCGTAGAATTGAGATATCCACTGTTGATTCCTGTGAAGGTATTCCCTGTTCCTTTTACCGAGAGCACTGCGTTACCGCCTATGCGATAAAAGGAATCGGTATTGATGCTGCCGGCAACATCGAGCCGGTAAGCAGGATTGGTTGTACCAATGCCCACATTTTGGGCGGATACATTTACATAGAGAGATACACACGCCGCAGCGAGTAGAATAATTTTTTTCATGGCTATACTTTTAAAATCCGGTGCAAACATAATATCAGCAAAGTGGCAGGAGGGGCAGGCTTTTCCAAACGGCCTTCTTTTTTTTCCTTGCGGGTTACCGTTTAAAAAAAAATTTAGGACTTTGTTTTTTCTAACTGACCTTTTTGGCGGTTCAATGGTTGCTCAGGATTTCCCAACGGCGGAGGCACAAAGAACGGGTATCCGGTACGGGTGAACATGCTGCTTTAGTTACTACCTTTAAACAACGAACCAACACTTATATTGAATGCCCAGGCTGTACACGATATTGTTATTGGCGGCACTATTGCCGGTAAAGCACACAGCGGCACAGGATTTTTCTGAAAAAGAATTTGTAACCTATACTACGGCAGACGGTTTATCCGACAACTTCATAACCGGTATAGCCCAGGATGCTACAGGTTACTTATGGTTATCTACTTACTCGGGGATCAACCGGTTCGATGGAAGCCGATTTGTTCAATATCACAGTAACAGTGATGAAAAGTCCCCGGCGTCTGAAGAGTTCCTCGGAATGAAATGGCTCGATAAGGACCAACTCGTTTTTTATACAAGGGGAATCCATATCGTTAATACCAGGACCGGCGAACGGAGAAATCTATTTGTCCCTTATCAGGACAAAAAATATCAGTATAAATTCAATGTTCTTCCGGAAGTTACAACCGATGATTCAGGGAATGTTTTCATACTCAACCGTTCGGGGTTCTATCAGTTTGACAAGAATGACAAACTGGTATACCGGTTCGACTATTATTCTGAAAAGGACGTAGCCATGGCCTATTTTATATTTGGCCGTGAACTGCTCTGGCTGAATTCTCACCAATTGCTTATTACGACCATAGATGGGCTGTATATTTACGACATCCGGTTGAGGCATATCAGGAAGGCGGGGAAGGATGATCCTCCTGTACTGACGCGTTTTCTTGCCACCAACTATAATTATAGCCGTATTTTCCAGCTAAAACCCGGAGTGCTGCTCATTCTACAACTTAATACCGACAGTATTTTTTATGTGAACATTGCCACCAATACGATCGCCACATCAAGATCGCCTGTCTCATTTACCAACGATGTTGTGCATTGGCGTACCAGGCTGATACCAATAAATGATACGGCCTACTACCTTACCGGGCAGGTATCGGGATTCTATAAACTGCACATTCAGCCAAAAACCGGACAGGTTCAATTGTACCCAAGCAAATACTTTGGTTCGCTGCTATGTTTTAATTTGTTGCATGACCGCGATGGTAATTTATGGATAGGCACTTCTAATGGCCTCTACAAGTACAATAAAGACCGGCCAAAGCTGGAAACGGCCTATTTGCCCCCGGAATTGGAAACCGCATTTCCCAACACCCGAATCAATTCTGTTTGTGCCACCTCCCGCAATGTGTATGCTGGAAGCCGTTCCAATGCCGGCTTATTTATTTTTGACAAAGAAGATTTCCGGTTCAGGAAGCAGGTCCTGTTCAAAACAACAGAGCGATTTAATGGCCTTAACCAGGTATTCCGGATATCTGCAATTGACAACGAACAACTTTTCCTGGGTACGAACGGGGCTTTACTTTTTTATAACGAAAGGACCGGGCATGAGTCGCTACCACATGACATAGAATGGAATTACGGATGGGTGAATGATTTTTACCGGGATAGGATGAATTGTATATGGGTCAGTGCATTTGATCTTTTGCGGTACCACATCCGGGAAAGAAGGTTTACCACGATCCCCCTTTCAAAGCCGATACCCAGTGTTCCCAGCGCCATTTGTGAGGATAATTATGGTAATATCTGGCTGGCCGGCCATGGACTAAGCCGTTATAATACCAAAACGAACAGCTTTGACCTGCGTATCGATTCTTTCCCCTATATCAAAATGCCCGACAGGCAGATCAACGACATGACGATCGACAGGAAAAACAATATCTGGTTTGGGCTGGCCAATAACGGACTGATCTGTTACAATATAGACCACGGAACTTTCAGGCATTTCACCCGCAACAGTGGATTGCCCGACAATACGATCGGCTCTATGCTGCTTGTGGGGAACAAGCTCTGGATGACCAGTTATTCCGGCCTTTCCTGTATGGACATTGAATCGTTGCAGGTCAAAAGTTTTGGTAAGGAAGAAGGGTTCCCTGCTGTGCCTATAATGGGGGGCACCAATCTTTTTTTTGACAGCACACAGGGAAAACTCTACGCAGGATTCTTCAATGCCATCGTAAGATTCGACCCGTTTCAGATTTTATCGCAGAGGAAAAAGCCGTCGCTCTTTATTGAGAACCTGGAAATCAACAATGGAAAAAACATTTATCTACCCGGCCGCAGTATCTCCACTTCATGGAGGGAAAACGACCTTCGGATAACCATCGGGACCATCAACTTTTCAGATGGAAGAAGTCAGGGTTATGCATACCGTATTATTAAAGACACGGCTTCTGCCTGGCAGCAATTAGGGAGCCAGCCATCTTTCAGTATTTCCAACCTGGCTCCGGGCACACATCGCATACAGGTAAAGGTTTTCTCGCTTCACAACCGATGGCCCGAGCAGATGAAAGAGATCAATATTCAAATAATCCCTCCTTTCTGGCAACAGACCTGGTTCAGGATGCTTCTTTTGGTGCTGCTATTAGCACTGCTTTATCTTTTCATCAACTGGCGTATCAATGCTGCCCGTAAAAAAGAAATGGAAAAAACAAAGGTTCAGCAATTGATGGCAGCTGATTATAAGAATCGATATGAACTGGAGCAGATCAGTAATTATTTCTCCTCGTCGCTGGCAGATAAAAAAACAGCCGACGAAGTGTTGTGGGATGTGGCCGGACACCTGATCGGCCGGATGAATTATGAAGACTGTATGATCTATCTCTGGAATGAAAACAAAACGAAAATGGTGCAGAAAGCGGCATATGGACTGAAGGGTAAACCAGAGTTCATATCCGAGCAGGTTTTTGATGTACTGCCTGGCCAGGGTGTGGTTGGACATGTTATGCAGTCCATGCAGCCCGTATTGATAAAAGATACCAGGAAGGACAGCCGGTACCGGGTGGATGAAGCATTCCGTTTGAGCGAGATTTGCGTACCCATCATTCACGATAATGAGTTGATGGGGATCATCGATTCGGAACATCACCAGGCAGATTATTTCACCGAAAGAGACATCAAGATACTTACCACCATTGCCACGCTCATCGGTAACAAATTGAAACAGCTGGAGTCGGAGAAAAACCTGGAAGTGAAACAAAAAGAACTGGTTTCCATCAATGAACAGCTTGCTGAAGCCAAACTATCGGCTTTGCAGGCACAGATGAACCCCCATTTTATTTTCAATGCCCTCAACAGTATTAAACGGATGATCCTGGAAGGAGATAACGAAACAGGTTCCCGCTACCTGAGCAAGTTTGCCTCGATGATACGAATGACGCTGAATCATTCTAAAGAGACTTTTGTGACGCTCAAGGAAAACACCGATTACCTGCAAACATATCTCCAGATGGAACAACTCAGGTTCGACAGTTCTTTTACCTGGAGCATTGATGTATCTGATGACCTCGACCCGGAAGAAACCCTGATACCTTCCCTGATGATACAACCTTTGGTTGAAAATGCCATCTGGCATGGATTGCTTCCTTCTGTGAATGAGAAAAAACTCAGGATCGAATTCGCCCGGAAACTGGATACGGTCATTTGCACGATCGAAGACAATGGGATCGGTTTCAGGCAAAGCATCCTGGCAAAGGAGCATAATAAAGTGGTCCATCATTCAGTGGGACTGGATAACCTCCGCCGGCGGATCAAGATACTTAACGAAAAATTTGAAACGGCCTGTAGTATTACCATCAAGGACCTGGATGATGAACAACCTGCCCGATCGGGAACTAAGGTGACACTGCAATTCAAGATCATTAATAATTAAGCATATGAAAGCAATTTTGATAGACGATGAAGCCGACGGGATAAGGACACTGCAGAAAATGCTGGCCACCCACTGTCCCCAAATAGTGGTAGCGGCTTCATGCAACAATGCAGAGGAAGCCCGGAAACAGATTGAACTTATAAATCCCGATGTTGTGTTTGTTGATATACAGATGCCGGGTAAAAGCGGTATTGAACTGGTTAGTGAACTGGAACACCGTCATTTCGAGATCATTTTTGTAACAGCCCACAACGAGTATATGCTTCAGGCCTTGCAGTATAGTGCGGCGGATTATTTATTAAAACCGGTGGATGAAGACCGGCTGGTGGAGGCTGTCAGCAGGGCCGAGAGAAGGCTGCAGGAAGGTAAAAAAGGAGAGTTGACGGAAACATTGATGTATAATATCAGTAAAGCAGGTCAGCCTTCCGAAATGAGACTTTGTTTACCAACCATGAAGGGGTTCATCATTCTGAAACTCGATGATATTATCTATTGTGAAGCGGAAAGGAGCTACACTGTTTTTCACCTGGAGGACAAAAAGACGGTTATGGTTTCCAAACCGCTGCTTGATTACGAAGAAATGCTTGTGGATACAAGTTTCTTCCGCATACACAAATCCTTTCTTATTAATCTCAGGCATGTGAAGGAATACCAGCGGGGAGAAGGCGGCATAGTGATCATGAGTGATAATGCCGAGATTGAAGTCAGCCGCAGGAAAAAGGAACAATTCCTGCTTAAGATAAAAGAAACATTCAAGTATTAATATTAATTCAACACACTGGCCTCTTTTTCAATATTAATATTCTCTTGTTGCTTGATCTTGCCCCAACCACCCAATACATTCCTGAGGTTATGTACCCCCTGGCGTTTTAATAAGGATGCGGCGATGACGCTTCGGTACCCGCCTGCGCAATGAACATAGAGGTTTTGTTTATCTTCAAATTGGGCCAGGTTAACCAGGTCGGTCATTTCGTTCAACGGCAGGTTTTGTGCATCTTTGATATGGCCATCGGCATACTCGGTTTCCCTTCTTACATCAACGATCACCAGATTAGGATCGTGAGGGATATCCATGGCCAACTCATCAGCTTCAACGTCAATGATCATATCAATGGCTTCTCCGGCATTTTGCCAGGCCTCAAATCCACCTTGCAGGCATCCCTGCATTTTGTCAAACCCAACCCTGGATAAACGAATTACAGATTCTTCTTCCTTACCCGGTTCTGTAACAAGGATCATGGGTTTATCAAAAGGCAATACGATTCCGGCCCATTCCGCAAAGCGGCCTTCTAGGCCAATAAATATGCTGCCCGGCACAAATCCTTTTGTGAATACAGTGGCATTCCTTGTGTCCAGTATCAACAGATCATCTTGCTGAAGTTTTTTGAATTGATCGATTGATAAAGGGGTCAATCCTTTTTGTTTTACCGCATCCAGGCTCTCATACCCCTGCATATTTATCTGGGCATTAATGGCAAAATATTTTGGTGCGCTTGATAGTCCTTCAGTAACAGCCACAATGAATTCTTCCTTTGTCTGTGGCTGTAATGCATAATTGGTTTTTTTTTGCTCACCGATGGTGCTGAAAGTTTCGGGCCCCATATTCTTCCCGCAACTGCTGCCTGCTCCATGGGCAGGATATACCAAAACATCATCAGGTAAAGGCAATATTTTGTTCTGTATGGTATCGTACATGATTGCTGCCAGTTCTTTACTGCTCATATTACCGCTGCTCAAGTCGGGGCGGCCGACATCACCTACGAATAAGGTGTCGCCGGTAAATACCGCATGAGGTTTATTATTTTCGTCCCTTAGCAAATAGCAACTGCTTTCCAGCGTATGACCCGGTGTATGAAGAACCTCAATGCTGATCTTACCCAGCTTGAATATCTCCCCGTCTTTGCTGTTATAGACTTGATAATTGGTTTTTGCACCGGGCCCATAGATAATCGGAGCGCCGGTCTTCGTGCTCAGGTCGATGTGGCCGCTTACGAAATCTGCATGAAAATGAGTTTCAAAAATATATTTGATACCCGCCTGTCTTTCACTTGCTAGCTGGATATATTCATCCGTATCCCTCAGTGGATCTATTATGGCAACCTCTCCTTCGCTTTCGATGTAATATGCCGCTTCGCTCAGGCAACCTGTATATAGTTGTTTGATATACATGACAGTAATTTTATCTGTTTGAGTTTACAAAGGTAGAAATAAAAAAGCGGATGCTTTCACACCCGCTTGAAGTCAATTTTGCTGATCATTTAGCCCACCAGATTCTTTACGAACTGGTTGATCTCTTCAATGCGTTTATAATTCACCATGTAGTATATGAATTTACCATCACGTTCGGTGGTTACAATTCCTGCCTTGCGTAAAATGGCAAGGTGCTGCGAGGCTACAGATTGCTCCAGCCTCAGGCGGACATAGATCTCCGTTACGGTAATTCTTTTTTCCTCTTCGATCAGTTTGAGTAATTGCTGGCGAAGTTTGTGGTTTAAGGCACGTAGTACCAAGGCTGCTTTTTTCAAAGCATGGTAATCAACATTGATCGAAGAATTTGGCGAGTTCACAGAAGAAATCTCCTGCTCACTTGATTGGGACACAACCATCATAAGATTTCAAATTTTAAATATGCTTGAACAATATATAGAACGTACAAATATACTATTAATTGCTTATGCAACTAGTATATTAACCACATTTTAGTAATCTTTTTACGTTATGTTTGGAGAGCTTTTTCAGCTAAGTGTTTGAAATTCTTTTAGATAGAATGGCTCGCTGTAGGCAAGGTCAATGAACCGCTTTTGGGATGCGGACTGCTCAGATAACCTGGCCATACCTTCCGGCTGAATTGTTATTTGGGCAAAAGAAGCATTTGGGTGAGTACAAACCAGTTCCCATTTGGATGAGCCACTCCCAAAGAACAATATCTTACCGACAGACAATTCCTTTTCGAAAGACACTTCATTTAAAATGAGCGGCCGGGGAAAAAGGAATGGATTCAGGTCTTTATCATAAATAGCCGTGAATACCTCCATTCTTCGTGCATCAATCATGGGACATAGTAATGTATCATCTTCACCATGCCTGGATAGCAAAGCAGAAGAGGTCAATACCTCCAGGGTATTCAGAGCGATCAATGGTTTATTTAGTGCATAGCACAATCCTTTTACACTTGCCAATCCTACCCTTAATCCGGTATATGAACCCGGCCCCGCAGTAACTGCTATTGCATCCATGGCTGAAAGGGCGATACCTGTGACCCTTGAAAGCTCAATAATAGCAGGTTGCAAAAAAGAAGCATGATCATTTTGGGACCCATTGATGAGGGAATGCAGGGGTTTTCCATCTCTTGCAAGACTTATATGCGCTTCTATGCCCGAAGTTTCAATATTGAGGATGAGACTCATTGTTGCAATCTGCTTCTTTTCGTAAAATAGTCGATGGGGTATAACGACTGCTTTCCCGGGAGAGTTTATCTAGCAGGGTAAGAATATTTTTTATACCGATCGCATTGGCCCATTCGAAGGGGCCAAAGGGATAATTGGTGCCCAATTTCATAGCGATGTCTATTTCCTCTTTGGTACTCACCCCATCTTCTAAAGCCAGGTATGCTTCATTGATGATCATCGAAATGATCCTTGCTGAAACGAATCCGGGCTCATCTGCAACTGCATGCATCCGTATACCCAACGCGTCAAAAATGGGTGGTATATTATTATCTACATTGCCGGCAATTTCCCAAGAAGGGCGTTGCAAAAACCCCGGCCAGGCATTGATACGTAATACTTTGGTTGAAGCACCCAGTTCCTGTAACGATTCGATTACAGAATGTATGAACACCGGCTTACCCAATGCGTCATAAAAAGGTTGGACCTCCGGGGAGACCAGGTTTAAATATGCGCCGGCATTTTGATGAAGCAAAAACTCATTACTGTCGCTCACCCTGGCCCACTCTATATGGGGTCTTAAATCGGTAAGTTCTTTCCATTGTTTATCCGATGCCAATGCGACGACCTGCATGAACTTTTTTTTGCAAAAATAGGTGGTTGAGAAAAGATATATTTGTAATTCTCTAAATAAAATTCAGTATGAAAAAAATAATCAACACCCCCGATGCGCCTGCGCCGATCGGCCCATACAACCAGGCAGTAATGGCAGGTGATATGTTATTCATCTCAGGACAGATCGCCCTGGTACCCGGCACCAGCGACCTGGTCAATGCGGATATTGCCACCGAAACACACCAGGTTATGAAAAACCTGAATGCTATCCTTAGAGCCGCCGGCATGAATTTTGGCAATGTAGCCAAAACAACGATCTTCCTCAGCGATATGTCGCTGTTCGCACAAATGAATGAGGTTTATGGCAGCTATTTCGAATCTGATTTTCCGGCAAGAGAAACAGTAGCTGTTAAAGGGCTTCCAAAAAATGTGAATGTTGAGATCAGTATGATCGCTTCGAAATGAATAGCCAACCAATCATAATTATCACGGCCAAGGTCCACCAATTGCTTATCGATACTTTGCAGCAGAAAGGGTATGGCGTTCTATATCGTCCCACGATCAATTATGATGAATTGCTAGAGATCGTTGCAGGGGCAGAGGGGTTGATCGTAACAACCCGGATCCGCATTGATCGAAAAATGCTGGATGCGGCAGGCCAGCTAAAATGGATAGGAAGAATGGGCAGTGGGATGGAATTGATCGATGTCCCTTACGCAGAAAGCAAAAGGATAAAATGTGTAAGCAGCCCGGAAGGTAACCGCAATGCCGTGGCCGAACATGCATTAGGTATGTTATTGAATCTGATGAACAGGATCAGCAGCAGTTTTGCCGAAGTAAAGGAGGGAAAATGGATACGGGATGAGAACAGGGGTGTGGAGTTGACAGGTAAAACAATAGGCATAATCGGGTATGGAAATACGGGTAGCAGTTTTGCGAAATTATTGTCTTCGTTCAATGTAACGGTACTGGCCTATGATAAGTATAAGTTCGATTTCGGCCATGGATATATCAAAGAAGCGAATATGGGACAGATCTGCCGGTATGCCGACGTTGTCAGCATCCATTTGCCGCTTACAGAGGAAACGAAATATTTCGCCAATGAATCCTTCTTCAATGCGCTGGAGCAAAAGCCCTATGTTCTGAATACATCCCGTGGTGAAATACTGAAGACCTCTGCGCTTATCAAGGCGTTAGAACACGGGAAAATTTCCGGAGCCGGGTTGGATGTACTCGAGAATGAAAAATTGAGTTCGTTGACGGAACAGCAATCGGTTGAATTGAACCTGCTTATGGGAAGGCCTGATGTACTGATCACACCACATATTGCAGGTTACTCCGCAGAGGCCTTTTATAAAATGGGAGAAGTGATCTTGAAGAAGCTTGGATTATAAGGATCTTATTATTATTTTTGTGATACACATGCAACGCCTTGGTACTCCCGGGGCGTTGTATTTTTTTATTTATCTAAATTGAAAGACATGAGCGGTACTAATTATGTGACAGCAGAGACCTTTACAAAAATGAAGGCAGAGCTGCAGCACCTGAAAACCGTGGAGAGGCCTGCAGCCAGTCATGCAATCGCCGAGGCAAGGGAAAAGGGCGATTTAAAGGAAAATGCAGAATACGACGCAGCAAAAGAAGCGCAGGGTATACTCGAAGCAAAGATCAAACACCTGGAAGGGCTGATCGCTAATGCACGGATACTGGATGAGAAGAATATTGATACCAGCAAGGTTTCTATCCTGACCAACGTGACATTGACTAATCTTAATACCAAGAAAAAGGTGGCTTATAAGATCGTTTCCGAAAAAGAGGCCGATCTTAAGCAGGGCAAGATATCAGTGACATCACCCATTGGCAAAGCCTTGCTCGGGAAAACCGTCGGCGATACCGTAGATGTACAGGTGCCGGCGGGCGTTTTGAAATTCAAGATCGAAGAAATAGGCCTTTAAGTAATAAAATGCTCCATGCCCATTAGCCCATGGCTAATGGGTTTTATTATGCCGTATCTTTAGAAAAAATCTGCTATGACCATTTTTTCGAAGATCATTGCCGGGCAAATACCCTCTTTAAAAATTGCCGAGAGCGACAAGTTCATTGCTTTCATGGATATAGAGCCATTGGTTACCGGTCATGTACTGGTGGTTCCAAAAACGGAGGTAGATAAGCTATTCGATGTGCCGGATGACTATCTGGCTGAGATGCTGGTTTTTGCCAAACCCATTGCGCATGCGATCGAAAAGGCATTTCACTGCAAACGTTGTGGAATCAGCGTGATAGGGCTGGAAGTGCCGCATGCTCATATGCACCTGCTGCCCATTAATTCGTCGAATGACCTGAATTTTACCCGGCCCAAACTGAAATGTTCGGCCGAGGAACTGAAGGCGGCACAGGAAAAGATACTTGCTAAACTGCATTAACGGTAAGACGGAATCCCACCCCGTGTATGGTCTCCAGCACAATGCGTGGATCGGCTTTAAAATGTTTACGGAGTTTGGTGATGAACACATCCATACTTCTTCCCAGGAAATAATCGTCCTTACCCCACACATTCAGTAACACTTCTTCCCTTTTCAATACTTTGTTCTCGTGCTGGGCAAAAAAACGGAGAAGGTCCGATTCCTTTTGTGTAAGAGTGACCACGTCGTTTTTTGTATATAGCTTTAGTTCGTTGAATACAAATTTAAGATCGCCCAGTTGGTATACTTCCACCGTATCGGCCTGTAATTTTTTGGTACGCCTTAAAAATACTTCCATCCGCATGACCAGTTCCTCAATGCTGAATGGTTTGGTGATATAATCGTCGGCTCCGGACTGAAACCCTTTCAGTTTGTCTTCCTGCATGCTTTTAGCTGTCAGGAAGATGATCGGGACCACATCGCTCAACTGGCGGATCTTCTTTGCAAGCGAGAAACCATCCCGGGCAGGCATATTGATGTCGAGCAGGCAAATATCAAAATCCTTTTTCTGGAATTGCTGCCAGGCAACTTCGCCATCGGGGCAATGAGTAACTTCATAGCCTGCATCCTGTAAAGAATCCTTGATAACAAACCCAAGAGAAAGGTCGTCTTCAGCGAGTAATACTTTTGCTTTTGCCATATTGCCTGGTTTAAGTCCGTGGTATAGTAATGGTGAACCTGCTTCCTTTACCCGGTTCACTATCCAGTTCTATCTTCCCGTTATGGGTGTCAATTACTTTCTTTACAAAATTCAGACCAAGCCCGAAGCCTTTTGCGGTATGCAGTTCACCCTCGGTAATACGGTAGAACCGGTCGAATATCTTTTTCTGGTGCTCGGCAGCGATGCCGAGGCCGTTGTCCTTCACTGATGCAATAAGGTTAGTGCCACTGATGTCGGTATCCACTTCGATCACAGGATCGGGGGAATATTTGATCGCATTTTCTATCAGGTTGATGAAGCAAAGCCGCAAATACGATTTGTCTGCTTTTACAATTATTTCAGGGATGGCGAAGTTGGTATGGATGGTCGCATTCTTTTGTTCTATCAATGGCTGCAGGTCGTTGATGGCTTCCCTGATCAGTACGTTAACATCGAAATTCTCTTTTTCCAGCGGTAAAGAACTTCTGTCGGTATAGGCGATCTCCAGGAGCCGCTGTACCTGTGCCTGCAAATGAGAGGTTTGTTCGCTGATGATGCCGGCATAATTATTAAGCCTTTCGGGTTTTTCAACAATATTCTTCTGTTGCAGAACATCCGAAGCGATCTTGATCACTGCCAGCGGGGTCTTGAACTCGTGCGTGAAGTTGTTCACAAAGTCACGTTGTGTTTCATTATAGAATTTTTGCCGGTAGAAATAGAATACGCTGAAGCCAAAACCAACCAATACCAGCAGCAGGAGCCCGCTGGAAGCGATCCAGAAAAGCATCTGCTTGATGATGTATTGCCCCCGGTGAGGGAAGAAAAGCATGATATAAGAGTAATCCCTTTTCAGGGCAGGCAGATTTGGTTCTCTGGAAGATTCGCGGTAGGCATCGGGGAGGTCGATGTATTTGCGGATAGTGAATGAATCGACATCATGGCTGTAAATAGCGGCCTGGCAATCGGAATAGACATCAAAATCGGTTAACTCCCCTTTCAGGTTCACCCACAGCCTGCTCAGGTCGGGCGGACAATCGATCTTCAGCATGTATACGTCGGGGCTGACGTTCTCTACCACTTTCTGAACGTTGTCCTTTACATCATTCACCAATTCCATATCGGCGTACAGGGCCCTTATGCTTTTTGATACATTGATGTTGAATTGCTTTTCTTCATACCTATAGACCTTCTGCAACCAGAAAAGCTGGATGGCAATGATCAGGGTGATAAGTACGGTGCTTACCAATATCACCAGCCGCAATGTTCTTGAACGAATGACCATTTATATTTGCTACAAAGGTTTTATGAATTGAAGGATTTTTTTGTTAAGAACGGGTTAACCGGATTGATCATTTCCTGACCTTACCGGGGTTCTGCTTAATAAAATCCTTCCAGCTTGATGCTTTAGCAGCCCCGCCGGCAATGGTTGTTATGGTCCTCTCCTGGAAATGATGACAAACCGCAACAGCAAGGGCATCTGTCGCATCAAAGTATTTCGGATTCTCTTTGAAGGCCAATATCTGCTGGAGCATTTTCATCACCTGTTCTTTGGCAGCGTTGCCATTCCCGGTGATCGATTGTTTTACTTTCTTGGGTGAATATTCTGTTACCTCAAGACCTAACCCCATCGCCGCAGCGATCGCAACACCCTGTGCCCGGCCCAGTTTAAGCATGCTTTGAACGTTCTTTCCAAAGAAAGGAGCTTCGATTGCGAAAGTATCCGGCCGGTACTTCTTGATGAGGTCACTGACCGTGTCAAAGATCAGCTGAAGCCGTTTATAGCTGTCTTTAACCTTGCCGGGTTGTAATACACCCATCTCCACCAGCGTTATAGTATTGCCATGCACCTTCACCAGGCCATAACCCATGATGATGGTGCCGGGGTCGATCCCTAAAATGATACGGGGTTTGTTTTGCAAAGCAGATAATTTTTTCGGCCCTGATAATTAAACTAACATTGTGTATTGAACAAAAGTATCAAAATATTACTCAAATGGATCGTAGGGCCTTTGCTGGCTGCATGGTTGTTCTATTCATTATATCAACAGATAAAGGCGCAGCCTGATATTGATACCTCAATTGCACTCATCCGCGAGATGCCTTTTGGCGCCACGGCCTGGAAATTCTGGCTGGTGATCGGGTTTGTATTCGTCAATTGGGGCCTGGAAGCACGGAAATGGCAATTGCTGATGAACCCCGTTCAGCGAATGAGTTTCCTGACCGCTTATAAATCCGTGCTATGCGGGGTTACACTTTCATTGAATACACCGAACCGGGTTGGAGAGTACGGTGGCCGCATACTTTTTGTCAATGAAGGCAACCGCATCAAGGCGGTGACCCTTTCGATAGCAGGAAGTATTGCACAACTCATCATTACCATGCTGATGGGTTGCCTTGGATTGGCCTGGTTGTTATTTACTGTAAAAGGCAACGATATGCCGATGGGGATATCACCGTTATGGTTACGCATATTCCTCTACGGAAGCCTGTTCGCAACAGCCAGCTTCCTCATCTTTTTCTTCCGGCTTAACTGGCTGGTTCGTTTATTGGAAAAGTTACCCTATGCCGACCGCTTTTCGAAATACATTAACGTTTTGGAAACCTTTGAAGCAAAAGTTTTGTTAAGGTTGCTGTCCATATCATTCTTCCGGTATCTTATTTTCGTTTTGCAATACATCTTTATGCTTCAGTTACTGCATGTGGAAGAAAACGTGTGGACAGGTCTCTGGCTGATCACAGTGATGTTCTGGATACTGGCCATCATCCCCAGTTTTGCAGTGGCCGACCTGGGGATCAGGGGAACGGTGGCAAAAACACTGTTCATTTACGGCAACAATACCAATACGATCGGGATATTGACCTGCACATTTGGTATATGGTTTGTTAACCTGTTCATTCCGGCTTTGATCGGTAGTTTATTAATTTTGGGAATCAAAATAAAGAAAGACAAATAATGCATTACGCCAGGCTAAGTTTATTCCTCACTGTATTTTGCTGTTTTAGTTTTTCATCTGGTGATGACAAATCATGCAACCTCCGCAACACGGCCTTTAAAGCGGACGAGGAAGTGCGCATGAAGGTCTTCTACAGCACATTGGGTATGTATGTAGGAGCAGGAGAAGCGTTATTCACCAGTACCGTTGAACGATTCAACGGGAAATCCGTTTACCACCTTGTGGGCGACGGCAAGACCTATTCGTTCTTCGATAATTTCTTCAAGGTAAGAGACCGCTATGAAAGTTATGTGGATACCAGTACCATGCTGCCTTACAAATTCGTCCGTAACGTAGATGAAGGGGGCTACAAAAAATACAATAATGTGACCTTTAACCAGGAAGCGAACACGGCCGTAAGCACCAATGGTGTTTTTAAGGTGACCGACTGCATACAGGATGTGGTGAGCATGGTCTATTGCGCCCGCAATATTGATTTCAATAAGTACAAACCCGATGACAAGATCTTTTTTGATATGTTCCTCGATGATGAGGTCTTCCACTTATATATCCGCTACCTGGGTAAAGAGAAGATCAAAACACGTTATGGTAAATTCAATGCCATCAAAATAAAACCTCTCCTTATCAAAGGGACCATATTTGAAGGCGGGGAGAAAATGACCGCCTGGTTAAGCGACGATCCCAATCATTTATTATTACGGGTAGAGAGCCCGATTGCTGTCGGAAGCATCAAAGTGGATATGATGTCGTATAAGAACCTGCGTCATCCCCTTAGTTCCCTGATCAGCCAGCGATAGTTCTCAGAGATTACTTAATCTGAACAACTCTTTCGGGCGTATGCCTTTTTCCGTCATTTGCAGGTTGCAGCACTCGTTTTTTGGATCGTGCTCAAAGAAAAGCACGTAATCGTTTTCCAATGCTTCTGTGAGAAAAGCCTGCTTTTCATTCAGGGTAGTGAGCGGGAACATATCGTATCCCATTACGTAGGGCAGGGGGATATGCGCTGCCGACGGAAGCAGGTCAGCCATGTATACAATGGTCTTGCCATTGTATACGATCCGGGGCAGCATCATGGCATCGGTATGACCATTGACCGTATAGAAAGAAAAGTTTTTAATAAGATGAGTATCGTGAAGCGAAAGCCGGGAAATGGGATTGTTTTTCGTATCAGATGACTCAGCGTTTACGTTGAAGAATTTCAGGTGCCCGCTTTCCTGTATGGGCAGAATATTTTCCTTTAGGAAGCTGGCTTTTTCCCTGGCATTCGGAACGGTGGCCCATTTCCAGTGGCGTTCATTGCTCCAGTAAGTGGCATTTTTAAAAGCCGGAACCAGTTTATCACCATCCCTTATGATGCTTCCCCCGCAATGGTCAAAATGGAGGTGGGTAAGAAATACATCAGTGATATCGTCTTTTGTAAAGCCATGTACAGCTAAGGATTTGTCGAGCGTATCCTCGCCATGCAGGTAATAATGCCCGAAAAACTTTTCATCCTGTTTGTTGCCCATGCCGTTGTCAACAAGAATGAGCTTGCCCTCTTCTTCGATCAACAGGCAGCGCAGGGCCCAGCTGCACATATTGTTCTCATCGGCAGGATTCAATTTGTTCCAGATGCTCTTTGGCACCACGCCAAACATGGCGCCGCCGTCTAACTTGAAATAACCTGTATTGATGGTATATAGTTTCATGATTGTTCCGCCTGTTGTTTTTTCAACGCCGAATATAGGATAAGCAAACCAATAAAAAAGAACGACATCAATGCCAGCACCGATCCCCTTTGCGAGCCGGTGAGCTCGGTGATATACCCGAAGCTGAACATCCCGATCACCACAGCTACCTTTTCGGTAACATCATAGAAGCTGAAAAAGGAAGCGGTGTCTTTTGTTTCGGGCATCAGTTTACTGTATGTGCTGCGGCTGAGTGATTGTATGCCACCCATTACAAAACCGACCGCCCCACCCAGGAAGTAAAAAGGTATGATAGCCCCCTTCGGCATGAAATAAGCAGCCACACATATCAGTATCCAGAAAAATACGACCAGCATCAGCGCTTTGAAATTTCCAATGCGGCCCGATAAGCGGCTGATCAGGAAAGCCCCGGGTATGGCTACCAACTGTATCAGGAGGATGGCGATGATCAGGTTGGTAACGGGGATCTCCAATTCCTTTTTACCATAAAGGGTAGCTGCCAGCATAACAGTCTGTACGCCCATATTATAAAAAAAGAAAGCGCCCAGGTATCTTTTGATCACCGGCATGTGTTTCAGTTGATCCCATACTTTCATCAGTTCCTTATACCCGTTTGTAATTAAGTTGCCGGGAGCAGAGGCGCTGCCTGCAGCGATTGGTTTTGGCAACCGTGATAATGAGAAGTAGCCAAATGAGAGCCACCAAATGCCTACAGCCAGAAAAGAGACCCTTGAACCCTCCCCTTCATTTGCGATCCCGAACCATTCGCCTTTCATGACAAAAACAAAACAGATGATCTGGAGCAGCACACTGCCCACATATCCATAGGCAAATCCCCGGGCACTTACCCGGTCCCTGTCCTCCGGTGCAGCGATCTCGGGAAGGAATGAATTGCTGAAAACATAACTGCTCCAGAAGCAGATACAGGCTATGATCATACAGGTTATGCCTACCCACAGGTTCGACAGGCTGTTAAAAAAGAACATCACACTGCATGCTATACTTCCGATGGTGAAGAAGAATGCCATGAATCCTTTTTTGTTTCCCTTATAGTCGGCTATAGAGGTCAGCAATGGAAGTATCAATGCAACGATCAATAAGGCAAAGCCCAGTGCATAATTGTATAACGAGGTATTTACAAATTCCCTGCCCAGGAAATGAACGTAAGAAACCTCGTTTTCCGTCCGCTCGGTCGTCATGGATTCAAAATAAGCCGGGAATATGGTGGAAGTGATCACCAGGTTATATACCGAGTTGGCCCAATCGAACATGGCCCAGCCATTGATCACCTTTTTGGAAGCGGTTTGCATGGTTGTTGTTTAGGTGACCTGAAAGTAGTAAATATCAGTTGTATTGATCAAAAAAATAACCCCGTCACGGAGACGGGGTATTTAACGAGCATGCAATAGCAGTTAGCAATGGCTCATTTGGCAAAATCAGAAACGGGCCTGGCATAACCAAGGTTCTTAAAAGGCTCCAGCCTGTTATTGGTAAGCTGGATCACTACCGGCTTCTTGTCAAAGACTTTTTCTGAAATGAACCCACCGAATAAGAGGAACTTGTTTTCATATCCCTCGGTTATTTTGGATGCATCCACCACGAAATTTATATGAAAGGTGTCTTCCAGCTTCACCAGTTGTACGGTCGACTCAATGCTGTCCTTGAAATATTCCTGTTCTTTCAGGTACAGCGCCAGCTTTTTTGCGAGTGATTCATCCACGCCTCCGCCTTTATAATAAACATTGTGCTTCTTGTCGAGTTTATACTCCTTCCCGTATTGCTGGCAACCAAGAAATGCGGTAATAATGAATGAGGTCAGCAGTACTGTTTTGAATGTTCTCACAACGGTTGATTTGAGTTACATAGGTAACCCGAAATCGGTGCAGAGCAAATACCCAATCCCGGGTATTTTAACGGCTGATATAACCGGTATAAATGAGAATAAGCAACAGGATCCCAACGATGATGCGGTAGTAACCCCAGATGCGGAACCCGTGCTTTTTAAGAAAACCAATGAAGAACTTTATGGCCAGCATGGCTACGATAAAGGCCACCACATTTCCGATGGCCAGTTGTTTTATTTCGTTGCCTGAAAATCCGCCGAACGCATTATAGTATTTATAGAGTTTGTAACCGGTGGCTGCCAGCATGGTTGGTACGGCCAGGAAGAAAGAGAATTCAGCTGCCGCATTACGGGTGAGCTTTTGCTGCATACCGCCGATGATAGAAGCGGCGCTCCGGCTCACGCCGGGTATCATGGCAAGGCATTGCCATATACCGATCATGACGGCCCTGCCAAAAGAGATCTCTTTTTCATCATGGATGGTATGCTCCCTGAATACATTATCGATGAATATAAGAATGATTCCGCCTGCCAGCATGGTAATGGCTACCGTGAGAGAACTTTCCAGCAGGGCATCGATCTTTTTGGAGAAAAGCAGACCCAGCACAATGGCAGGTATCACGGCTGCAACAAGTTTTGCATAGAACTGCCAATTCCTGAAGTCGAAGAACTTCTTCCAGTACAGGACCACCACCGCCAGGATGGCGCCTAACTGGATGGCCACCGTGAATACCTTGCTGAAGTCGTTCTCGGTAAGGTTAAGCAGCTTTTCAGTGATGATCATGTGGCCGGTAGAGGAAATAGGAAGGAATTCGGTCAAACCTTCCACAACAGCGATGATGATGCTTTGTATCGTATCCATTGGTATAAAAGAAAAAAGCGAAGTTATTATCTCCGCTATGCATTCTGGTATTGATGTTTAGTCCTTAATTGTTCTTTGATTTCTTCATGATCGCAAAGATCTCGATCACAAAACCGGCGATGATGAGGATGGGGGCGATGGTGATCCGGGTGGTGCTGTACACTTCGCTGTCGTTAAATACCTTCGGATCACTGCTCTTTCCTCCGGCCATCAGGAAGAACCCGAGTGCCAGTACAGCCAATCCGATCAGCATCCACATATAATTCTCTTTTCCAAACAATGGGTTGGCATTTCCTCCTGCAGGGGCTGCTTTTTTATCTTTACTCATATTCGTTGGTTGAATGCGCAAATTAATATAAATCGTCCAATTTCATGCGGAGGTATTTGATCACCGAACGATGCGTACTGAAGAGCGTGATACAAATACCTAATACAATGATGATCAGGAACAACAGGACCATGCTGGTATTGTCGTGCAATACCTTGAAGCCGGGCGCCAGGGATTCGATCAGCGAAACGGTCGCCCATACCGCCGCAATGGCAATGCCCGAAGCGATCAGCCCGTTGATGACGGCCCTTACATCCAAAGGCCTGGCTATGAACCACCGGGTGGCGCCTACCATTTGCATCGTCTTTATTAGAAAACGGTTGCTGTACATAGCCAACCGGATGGTGTTGTCAATAGAAAAAACAACCAGTATCGTAAGTATGATGGCGGCTATGAGGAAGATATACGCGGCCGTTTTTACAAACTTGCTCACCTGTGATAATGTCTCGGTCGGGAACTGGAATTCCTTTACGATGCCCGGGTAACGGTTCAGCAGGTCGGCCGAAAGATTATCCAGGCTGTCCTTCTGCACATGGTCGGCCTTTACGTAAAAATCAACACTTTCCGGGAGCGGGTTCTCGTCCAGGAACTTCCTCCAGGTGGTATCGTTATCGGCGTTCCATTTGGCAATGGCCATTTCTTTGGTCACGTGCTCCACATTTTTCGCATAGGGGAGAGCAGCTACATAGTTCTTCAGGCTGTCGATCGATTTTTTAGGTGCATTGGGGTTGAGCCAGGCATGTACCTGGATATTCTCTTTCACATAATCGCCCGTTTTACGGAGGTTCAGGAAGAACCAGCCAACGATACCGAACAGGAATAATACCAGCGACACGCCGATGATGGCATATGCATAAGTTGGCTTGCCTCTTTTACTGCTTGCTTTTCCAAATTGAGCCATAACTTTTTTATTTGGGTTAGTGCGATCCTGGTTTTTCAAGTGCCGCAAAAATAAAGGTTTTTAGCTGCTTTGCCGTATTTTTGCTGACTTCGAAACGATTGCCTGCCTGATTTATTTTTATGGACCGATGCATGGATGTTTGAATGAGGGATAAATAACTTTTCATTCACAATTTCAGCGTGGTATTTGATAAAGCAACAACAACAGGAGAAGAAATATTCAATAACAAGCGACATAAGTCAATAAGCGATGGAATACGATTTCAGAAAGATCGAAGAGAAATGGCAGAAAGAATGGAAGGAGAAAAAAAGGTATGCGGTACCGAACGAATCCTCCAAACCCAAATACTATGTGCTGGATATGTTCCCATATCCCAGCGGCGCCGGCCTTCACGGTGGCCCCCCGCTCGGTTCTATGGCCAGCGATATCTACAGCCGCGATAAAAGACTGAAGGGGTTCAATGTTCTTCATCCGATGGGCTTCGACAGCTTTGGCCTGCCTGCTGAGCAGTATGCCCTCGAAACCGGCCAGCATCCAGCCGAAACAACCCGTAAGAACATTGCTACCTTCAAAAGCCAGCTTGATAAGATCGGTTTTTGTTTCGACTGGGACCGTGAAGTACAAACCAGCGATCCCAATTATTATAAATGGACCCAGTGGCTCTTCCTGAAACTGTTCAACAGTTATTTCTGCAACACACAGAAAAAAGCAAGGCCCATCGGCGACCTGGTGAAAAAATATGAAACGAAGGGGTCCAGGTATTTTACGGCTGATCAATGGAATTCTTATTCTGAAAAAGAGCAGGAAGATATCCTGATGCAGCGACGCCTGGCCTTCAGTGCTTACGGGGAAGTGAACTGGTGCGAAGCATTGGGAACCGTACTGGCCAACGACGAAGTGGTGAACGGTGTGAGCGAAAGAGGCGGTTTCCCGGTGGAGAAAAGAAAGATGCGCCAGTGGTTCCTGCGGATCACTGCTTATGCTGATCGTTTACTGGAAGGGCTGGAAACAGTCGACTTCAGCGATTCGATGAAAGAGATGCAGCGAAACTGGATCGGCAAGAGCGAAGGCGCCGAGATCGATTTTGCCATTAAAGGGAACAATGCCAAACTGCGGGTGTACACCACCCGCCCCGATACCATCTTTGGGGTCGATTTCATGGTGATTGCCCCGGAACATGAATTGGTAGATAAGATCACCACCCCGGAACAGCATACTGCCATCAACGATTACCTGAAATACGTAAAAAGCCGGAGTGAGCGGGAACGGTTAGCCGAGGCAAAAACGATCACCGGTTGCTTTACGGGAGCTTATGCCGTCAATCCGTTTGATGGAAGGGAGATACCTATCTGGACAGCTGAATATGTGCTGGCCGGTTACGGCACCGGCGCTATCATGGCTGTTCCATGCGGCGACCAGCGTGATTTCCTTTTCGCCAGGCATTTCAATATTCCCATCACAAATATCATCGGCCATCACTACAACGGCGAAGAAGCGAATCCTACAAAGGATGCCATATTGGAAAACTCCGGATTCTTAAACGGTATGCTGATGAAAGACGCCATCGGCATTGCTGTGAACAAAGTGGAAGAGCTGGGTATCGGCAAACGCAAAGTGAATTACAAGATGAGGGATGCCGGTTTCAGCCGCCAGCGTTATTGGGGAGAGCCCTTCCCCATTGTCTGGAAAGACGAAGTAGCTATTCCGCTGGACGAAAAAGACCTGCCATTGAAATTACCTCACGTAGATAAATACGGCCCCGGCCCGAATGGCGAAGGACCACTTGCTAATCTTACAGATTGGATCGACACGCCTGCAGGAAGAAGGGAAACATCCACCATGCCGGGCTATGCCGGCAGCAGCTGGTATTTCCTGCGTTACATGGACCCACACAACAGCCAAACCTTCTGCGACCGCAAGGTGAGCGATTACTGGAACCAGGTAGACCTCTACATCGGCGGTACCGAACATGCCGTGGGGCATTTGCTGTACAGCCGCATGTGGACCAAGGTTATGTACGACCTGGGCTTGATAGGGTATGATGAGCCGTATAAGAAATTGCTTAACCAGGGGATGATACAGGGGAGTTCAAGATTTGTTTACAGGATTGCCGGAACAAATCAATTTGTTTCAGCCGGTAAAAAGAATGAGTATAATGTACAACCCCTGAATGTGGATGTAAATATTGTCGACGGTGTTGAGTTGGATATCGAAGCATTCAAGAAATGGAAACCGGAGTTTGCAGATGCAGAATTCATCTTTGAAGACGGTACATTTTCATTGTCTTGCAGTACAGGTTCAGTGAAGGACATGAAATATATCTGTGGCGTGGAAACAGAAAAGATGTCCAAGTCGAAATACAATACCGTTAACCCGAATGACCTTTGCGATAAATACGGCGCCGATACCTTCCGCATGTACGAGATGTTCCTCGGCCCGGTGGAAGCCAGCAAACCCTGGGATACCAAGGGTATTGAGGGGGTGCACCGTTTCCTGCGTAAACTCTGGCGTTTGTTCAATGACGATGTAAAAGGTCCGATCTGGACATCTTCGGCTCCCCCTCCCTCGGAGAGGGCGGGGGGTGAGGCCACCGATGCCGAACTGAAAGTACTGCACCGCACCATCAAAAAGATAGAAGAAGATACCGAACGCTTCAGCTTTAATACCGCCGTGAGTACCTTTATGATCTGCGTGAATGAGCTCGCTGATCTTAAGTGCAATAAAAAAGAAATACTCGAGCCATTGCTCATCCTCCTTACACCCTACGCACCACATATCGCCGAAGAGCTCTGGCACCAACTGGGTAACGAAAGAAGCATACTGGATGCCTCTTACCCTGCTTTCAACCCCGCCCTCCTGGTAGAAAGCAGCAAGGAATACCCGGTTTCGGTAAACGGAAAGTTGCGCACCAGCATCACCTTACCGGTCAACCTGGAACAGAAACTGGTGGAAGAAGCCGTGCTGAAGAACGAAGTGGTGCAGAAATGGCTCGACGGCAAGCCGCCCAAGAAGATCATCTATGTAAAGAACAAGATGATCAACGTGGTGGTGTAAATAACAGCCATCTTTAATTTTTTTTATTATTCTTTGTCCGGAATGGGCACAGCTGTTCGTCATTCCCTAAAATCACTTAACTTTTAAAAAAGATTTTATGGAAAAGTTCATGCTCATTTTTCAGGGGATCAAATCCAGTAAAGAACCTTCTGCGCAGGAAATGCAGGACATCATGGCCAAGTGGATGGCCTGGATCGACAAACTGGCCAAGGCCGGGCAATACGTAGAAGGCGAGCCTTTGCTGCCTACCGGTAAGATCATCAGCGGGAAGAACAAAACAGTTACTGATGCAGTGTTCGCTGAGGGAAAAGAGATCATCGGGGGTTATTTCATCATCAACGCCGCCGATTACAAAGAAGCCATCGCCCTTTGTGCCGATTACCCGGATTATGAAAACGGCGGATCGGTGATTGTACGCCAGGTACAGAAGATGGATATGCCTGCTTAAAATTATTCTGTTGTCAGCCCTGGTTTAATTGGCCGACATTGGCAGGCCCGGGCTGGCAACTTTATTGTTCCCACATCTTCCTTATAAATTGCAGAAAAAATTGCACTGGCTTCTTCTCCGCACATAGAACAAACCATTGAACATCTCTTTCGTCATGAATGGGGAAAGCTGGTGTCTGTACTCACCAAACTATTCGGCCCGCAGAACCTGCAGACGGCCGAGGACGTCGTACAGGATACCTTGCTGAAAGCCCTCGACACATGGAAGATTAATGGCCTTCCCGATAATCCATCTGCCTGGCTATTTACTGCAGCCAGGAACAAAGCAGTGGATATTCTGCGCCGGAATAAAAAAAAGGACGAGTATTCAAGGAACCTTGCGCCGTTGCTGCAATCGGAATATACCCTTGTACCAACCGTGAAAGAACTGGTGAATACAAACAGCATCGAAGATGACCAGCTACGCATGATGTTCGTTTGTTGCTACCCTTTGCTTTCGGCGGAGGCACAGATCGCCCTCATCCTTAAAACCCTCTGCGGGTTCAGTGTAACTGAGATAGCCAAGGCATTTGTAACGAATTATGATACGATAGAAAAACGATTGTACCGGGCAAGGCAAAGTTTCCGCGACAACCAGGTGCCGTTCGATCTGCCACCCGCCTCCGAAGTGAACAATCGCCTGGAGAACGTATTGATGTCGATCTACCTCCTCTTCAACGAAGGATATAGTTCCACACAACATGAAAAGCTGATACGTGAAGACCTGATTGATGAAGCGATACGTTTAGGTGAACTCATCTGCCGCAGCAACCTCGTTGATCATTGCGAAACGCATGCCTTACTGGCGCTGATGTATTTCATTGCTTCCCGGAACGAAGCGAGGCTTGATGAGCAGGGGAATATCCGGCTTCTCCAGCAACAGGACCGGGGTAAATGGAAATTGGACCTTATTCGGAAAGGTATCCATCACCTGGAAGCATCTACGTCAAACGACCTGGTGAGCCGTTATCACCTGGAAGCCATGATCGCATACGAACACAGTGCAGCGCCGGTTTACGAACAAACCAACTGGAAGAATATAGTCCGCTATTACGACCTGCTTTGCCGGTATTATCCTTCGCCCATTGTAGAACTGAACCGGGCCATTGCCATCAGCGAACTCCATGGCCCGGAGGAAGGGATCAAAGCCATTGAGGCCATCGGGCCGCCTGATTCACTGAAGAATTATTACCTGTTGCCGGCAACACTGGGCGAACTGTACACGAAACTAGGCCAAAGGGAAAATGCCACCAGTTTTTTCAACCAGGCGATGACGCTGACGAGGTCGGCTGCAGAAAAAAGGCTTTTGCAGCAAAAGATCGACTCGCTTCAACAATAACAGCACTTTTAATGGCTGATGCATCCAGGCTTAGTATTTTTACAGTACAAAGCCATCTATGAGCAGACTGGAAAAAATCTTATTGTCACACCGAAGTTATTTTCACCCGGTAGTTGATCTTTCCGGGAACGAGGTCATCCATAAACTCGACCTGTCGAAGTCCAACAAAGAACTTACAGAATTCATCTATAGCGATACAGAATCCTTTTCGGCATATATCAATAAACAAAGGGCTCATGGTAATTGCCGTTACCTGGTTGGTGGATATAGTGAACGCAGGGAGATGTACAAACGGAGCGTATTGTTCAATATCGTTAAATACGACCTGCCGGAAGAATCTGTTGAAACAGCGGCACAGGAGCCAAGACGTCTTCACCTTGGTATTGATATCTGGGGCGATGCAGGAACAAAAGTATATGCACCGATCGGGGGCATGGTACATAGTTTTGCTTACAACGATCATTTTGGTGACTACGGAGCTACCATCATATTGCAACACCAACTGGAGACCTTGCCTTTCCACACGTTATATGGTCATCTGAGCCAGAAGGATATTGCCGGGTTACGTGAAGGGCAGGTCATTACCAGGGGCCAGTGCTTTGCCCATTTTGGAAAACCTTCCGAGAACGGGAACTGGCCCCCACACCTCCATTTCCAGATAATCGACGATATGGAAATGAAAGAGGGAGATTACCCGGGTGTATGTAAGGAGTCGGAAAAGGAAAAATACCTCGCCAATTGTCCTGACGCCGATCTTATCCTGAATATGATGCACCGGGCTCGTGAATAATACTACTACTGGATGCGACAAGACTTATTAAGACGATGTGTTCTTTTCTGCATGGTTGTTGTCATACCGGCTGTGGTGCCTGCACAACAGTTGACGGGGATATGGAGCGGAAAGATCAGCCGCAGCAGTTCCCTCAGGCACGGGGTGGAAAGCATCGAGATGCAGGTATTTCAAACCGGGAGGTTTATCGAAGGCTACACATTTGCTTTTAAGGATACAAGCCGTTTTGTTTTGTACCCGATGGAAGGCCTCCGTAATAAGAAAGAAAAAAAATGCCGCATCTGGGAAACAGGCGTGCCTGCATATATCCTTCCCGAAAATTTCAGGCCCTGCCAGAAATCGTTTGAGTTGCAGTATTACCGGATCGGCAATACACAATACCTCAGTGGTAAATGGAGCGGTACCGGGGAAGACACCAGTTGTTTTCCCGGCGAGGACCTGGTGGTTGTGTTGCAGAAAGTAAAGAAACCCGATTATCCACTCGAATTATTTGTTCAGAAAAAAGTGATCGATTACCTCTATCGCAAAAAACCGGTGAATAATAATACACCCGATACCCCGGAAGAAACAACCATACTGCCCCAGCGTTCGGCCGACAGCACTCCGGCAGAACGCAAACTGGATATCCAGGAGTTGGTGAATGTGACCGACTCCATCGTTAATATCACCCTCTACGATAATGCTATTGTAGATGATGATACCGTTTCTGTTTTCGTGGATAAACAGCCTGTGCTCATCAAGCAACGGATCAGCAATAAGGCGCTGACCTTCTCCATTACCCTGCTGGAGCCCGGAAAACCACTTGAGATCCTCATGCAGGCTGAAAATCTTGGTAGCATCCCTCCAAATACAGCACTTATGATAATAGAAACGGCCAATAAGCGTTATGAGGTCAGGCTCCGTTCGGGTTTTGAGAAGCATGCTGTAGTGATCATTACCTATAACCCGGACTAACCGCCCGAAGACCGAACCTTTACTGATAAAAATTGTTTAAAACCCCTGTCAAGGCAGATAAAACTGTACATTTGCCGGGTAAAAATCAATACATGGAAATTAAGCCAGGACCGATCCTCAGCACCATCGACTCACCAGCTGACCTGAAAAAGGTAAGCCGGGAAGACCTGCATAAGGTTTGCGATGAATTACGTCAGTATATCATTGATGTAGTGAGTGTGTATGGAGGGCATTTTGGCGCCAGTCTCGGCGTGGTGGAATTGAGTGTTGCATTGCATTACGTTTTCAATACCCCTTACGACCAGCTGGTTTGGGACGTAGGGCACCAGGCTTACGGGCATAAGATACTTACCGGCCGTCGCGACAATTTTCCTACCAACCGCAAATACAAAGGGTTGAGCGGGTTTCCCAAGCGGAGTGAAAGTGAATACGACACATTCGGTGTAGGCCATTCTTCCACGTCTATTTCTGCAGCATTGGGTATGGCCATGGCCTCTCATTATAAAGGAGAGAATGACCGCCAGCATGTTGCCATCATTGGCGACGGAGCGATGACAGCCGGATTGGCTTTTGAAGCAATGAACCATGCCGGGATCGAAAAAAGCAATGTGCTCATTATTCTGAACGATAACTGCATGAGCATCGACCCCAACGTGGGGGCATTAAAAGAATACCTGACAGACATCACTACTTCTCATACCTATAACGAACTGCGTGACAATGTGTGGAAGGCATTGGGCAAATTACCTGTTGGAAAGAACTTCAGCAGGGAAATGGCCAGTAAGCTGGAGGCAAGCCTGAAAGGAATGGTGAGCAAGAGCAGTAATTTGTTTGAAGCGTTGAAACTCCGGTATTTTGGACCAATCGACGGGCATAATATCACCAAACTGGTAGATACATTAAAAGACCTGAAAGACATACCCGGCCCCAAGATACTGCACATCAAAACCGTGAAAGGGAAAGGATATGAGCTCGCAGAGAAAGATCAAACCAAGTGGCATGCACCTGGTTTGTTCGATAAAGTGACGGGTGAGATCCAGAAAAAAGTATTCGATATTCCCCAACCCCCCAAGTACCAGGATGTATTCGGGCATACGATCATCGAACTGGCCGAAAAAAATAAAAAGATATTTGGCATCACACCAGCCATGCCGAGCGGCTCATCCCTCAAATACATGATGGAGAAGATGCCTGACCGTGCTTTTGACGTGGGTATCGCAGAACAGCATGCTGTAACGCTGAGCGCGGGCATGGCAACGCAGGGGATGAAAGTATTCTGCAATATTTATTCCTCTTTCATGCAGCGGGCTTATGATTCCGTAGTACATGATGTGGCGATACAAAAACTGCCGGTGATCTTCTGCCTCGACCGTGCAGGACTGGTAGGGGATGACGGCCCTACGCACCACGGGTGTTACGACCTGGCTTATTTCAGATGCATACCAAATATGATCATCAGTTCCCCGATGAACGAAAGTGAATTGCGGAACCTTATGTATACGGCCCAGTTGGATTCAACCAAACAACCGTTTGTGATACGTTACCCAAGAGGAGAGGGAGTTATGCCGGAATGGAGAACAGAGATGAAGGAAATGAAGATCGGCACCGGCCGTAAACTGAAAGATGGAAAAGAGATCGCCATTTTAACCATTGGCCACCCGGGAAATTTTGCTGCTGCGGCCATCCGGGATGTGAAAGCAGAAGGCATCAACCCGGCACATTATGATATGCGATTTGTAAAACCACTGGATGAAGAATTGCTTCATGAAGTGTTCGGCAGGTATAGTAAGATCATCACGGTGGAAGATGGAACGGTGATAGGAGGCTTCGGCAGTGCGGTGCTCGAATTTATGAACCAGCATGACTATAAGGCTGAGGTGAAGATATTAGGCATACCTGACAGGCTGGTTGAACATGGAACTCCCAAGCAGCTGTATGACGAAATTGGTATCGATGCCAACGGCATTGCAGCAACACTGAGAGCCATGGCAGAAGTAAAAGTTACTGTTCAATAGATTATTTTTTATCCTGTTTATAGACCCGGTTGTACCAACCGGGTTTTTCTTTTCTTTAACAGCAGAATGAAAATTTTATGGACATGATGCCGTTACGCATCTATGTCTTCAAAAACTTTAATGGTGCTTAGCCGGCGAGTCTTACTGGCAGGGTTTGTATTATTGATGACCGTCACTTCCTTTGGTTATTTCTTCTGGTACCGGCCGAAATTCAGCAAACACCCGCCCGCAAAGTTTTCTGCCTATACACGGAAAGGCTGGTTGAACAGCAGGGAAGTTCTTTCCAGGCTGAGATTGAAAGCCGCCTCGGCCAAAGATTATGTAAAGGATCATAGGCTTAATAATACACATTGTTTCTTGATAGATATGCATATCCCTTCCGGGATGAAGCGTTTCTTTGTTTACAACCTGAAGAAAGATTCTGTGGAACTTGCCGGGCTGGTTACGCATGGCAGCGGATCAGAGACAGACTCGGACTCATTGGAATTTTCAAATGTGCCCAACAGTTATTCAACTTCACTTGGCAGGTATAAGATAGGCAGGTCCTATACCGGAACATGGGGACTTGCCTATAAGTTATATGGGTTGGATGCTACGAATGATAATGCCTTTGGCCGGTGTGTGGTTCTGCATGGCCACTCTTGTGTGCCGAATGACGAAGTGTATCCCGGCTCGATCTGTCTAAGCCTGGGTTGTCCAACCGTTTCACCGCCCTTTCTTGAAAGACTACAGGCGTACATAGATAAAAGCAAAACGCCTCTATTGCTTTGGATATTCTATTAGTTCATTGGCACTTCAATAGCCAGCAATTCACTATACTTCATTGCTTTTACCGTAAAGTTTTCTGTTTCGGAAATGCCTGCGGCATCCCTTTCATTTAAAACCTGGCCATTCAATTCCACAGATCCATTTACCACTACCAGGAATACGCCATTACCTTTAAAGGCGGTGGAATAGGTGATTTCTTTACCTGCCTCAAGGTTTGAGAGAGCAAAACGGGCATCCTGGTTTATCCATAAGGCATTGTCGGTTTCGAGAGGCGAAACAACAGTTTGCCATTTGTTGCTCCTGTCAGCCACATCAAAAGTGCGCTGGTCATATCTGGGTTTAATATTCTTCACTTTCGGGAATACCCATACCTGGAATAAGGTCACCGGATCGGTTTTTGAATCGTTGAACTCGGAGTGCTGCACGCCCGTTCCGGCACTCATGATCTGCACATCCCCGGACTTGATGACCCCTTGGCCACCGGTACTGTCTTTGTGCTGAAGTGCGCCGGTTAATGGGATCGTTACGATCTCCATATTATCGTGTGGGTGAGTGGGGAAGCCACCCCCACCGGCAACATGATCGTCGTTTAGTACTCGAAGCAACCCGAAATGAACTTTTTTGGGATCCCAGTACTGCGAAAAACTGAAGTAGTAATTAGGCTTAAGCCATCCATAATCGGCCGTGCCCCTGTCGGCAGCCATGTATAATTTTGTTGTCATAGTCTTTTATTAATTTAATGTTTAAACATCAAATTTGATACCAACCTTGGTACCTGACAAAATAGCTAAAAGATGGGGCTATTCAGCATGATAAGACGGCCAGTCAGGTTATTTAAAGAGAAAACCCCGACAATCAGTCGGGGTTGTAATCAGTTAAGTGATGCGGCGTCTTGGCCAGGAAGTAACTCCTGAGCTGCCGGGGGATCTTCTTCGCGGCTCTCGTTCCACTCTACAATGAAATTATTTCTTCCTTCGCCGGTAAGCAGGGTCATAAAACGCTGTTGTACCAGTTCAAGCAATGATAAGAAAAGGAATATGGCGTGTATGCGATCTTCGCAGACGTCAAATATCTTTTCAAAGGAAAGGGTCTTTTCTTTGCGGCAGATATCGAGCATGTATTCCCGGCTTCCTTCCATCGTATAGTTATAACGCACCACGGTGTGTACAGGCCGGTTATTGCGCTCCTGCAGTTTCTGGATCACTTTCTCAAAGGCCTTCATCAACTTGAAAAGTGTCACGGTCTGTATCTCTGTTCCTTCTCCTGCTTCTTCGCCTATTTGAGAGATCTCTTTTTGCAGGTTACCACGTTTTAGCATCAGCATACGGAGTGCCTCCATTTCGGCCATTTTAACAGCCGCTTCCTTGAAGCGTTTGTATTCGAGGATCTTATTCACCAGTTCCTGGCGCGGGTCGATCTCGTTGCCGTCGGCGTCGAGTTCTTTGCGGGGTAACAGCATTTTCGCCTTGATCCGCATCAGGGTGCTGATAAAAAGAATGAACTCGCTGCTCAATTCGATGTTCAGCTTTTCACTGTTGTGTATGAAGTCGAGAAAGTCGTTGGTGATCTTTGTAATGGGGATATTGTAAATATCCAGTTCATCCCTTTCAATGAAGAAGAGCAGGAGATCAAACGGGCCCTCAAATTGCTCCAATTTTATCTGGTACGATGTATTATTCACGATGTAGTACTTTATTTACTTTCTCCTTACCAGGAGGAGGGCAAATGTATTGATTTGCGGGCAGAATCCGCTTGCCAGACCGGGTTCAAGTGCCCGATGTGGAAAACAGGTTAGAGTTTTGCTGTAAGCCCAACTCAGCGCTTGTTTTCACTAGGATTCTTTTTTAAATACAGCCCCCATACATGATATCGGCCTGACTATAAATAATCTGTACCTGCTTTTGGTTATTTATTGGAAAAAGTATATGCAAAACCGATCCCCATCAATTGCAACCATTGTGGCGCAGGGCCCTTGGCAGGATTTACGTTTTGGGTATTATCATCATAGATCATATCCAGGTTGAAGGAGAAGTTAATGTACCTGGTTATTTTGGCAGTGATGACATTCGACCAGAATATGTCTATGTTCTGCGGCTTTTGTTTGTAGTTTGAGAAAAGGTCGAGCCTTGTTTTGAAGGTAAAGTTGTTTTTTATTTTTTTGGAATAATTGATCGAGGCAAATGCACCCAGTTCATTCTTTGATTTTTTTGACGAATCGATCCCGAACAAGGGGGCGATCAGCCTGTCAGTTACGATCACCCATCTTTCGGTAAAGGGTGAAATAAAGATAGATAGGTCGGCATTCGGTTTGTAATCAAAGCCCAGTGATAGAAGCACATAAGCCGGCGCAAACGATTTAGAGATGACCGAAGAAGTGTCTTTGCCTGCAGGTGTTTTTGAGTACGCATATCCTTTTGCGAACTGGGTCCGCAGGTTGAATAAAGCCGAAGCGTACCATTTTTTGGAAAGGGCATAACCGTATTTGGAGAGAAAATCGATCCGGTCGCTGGCCTTGCGTGAACCCAGGCTGGTGGTATTGGTCATTCCAAATGCGAGGTCGAGGTTATTATCCCAGGTGCTTTTATTCTTCGTGTAAAAAGCGTAAAGGTTCAGGTAACTGTTGAGTGAGAATGAGAATTTATCGCCACCTGCAGACCAATTGCTTAGGGAACCCTGGTTGATATTAAGGTTGAAAATCCCCCCAAGCTTCCATGTTTTCCGGGTGGTGTCTTTCGGGTCTTTATTAACTGATTTTGAGGCTTCGTTTTTAAGGTCTTTTACAGTGGGGTCTTGTGCATGACAGAACAATGTCGCTGTCAGCAACACAGCAGTGAATCTTGTTTTCATAACGAAAGGTTTAAAAAGCCGGGCAACAGTATTGTTGCCCGGTAATAAGGAAAATTATTTCTTCAGCGAATCCCTGATCTCCATCAGCAATGCATCGGTAGAAGAAGGTCCGGCTGGAGCTGCCTCCTGTTTCTTCTTCATGCTATTGATGGCTTTGATCACGAGGAACATCACGAAAGCAACGATGAGGAAATTGATGATGGCCGTTACAAAATCTCCCCATTTGAGGTATACCGCTTCCGCAGTCACTTTTCCCGAGGCATCCGTGACAGCCTCTTTCAGTTTGAACATATTTTTACTGAGGTCGGCTCCGCCGATAAGGCCTATCAGCGGTGATACGATCCCTTCCGTGAATGAGGTAACCACTTTTCCGAAAGCGCCCCCCATCACGAAGGCAACTGCGATGTCCACCAGGTTACCCTGCATGGCAAAGTCTTTGAACTCTTTGATAAATCCCATAACTGTTTAGTTTGAAGGTTAAGAATAGCTTCACGGTTAGCGCATCTAAATGTAGTAAAAAACCGACACAACATAAAATCCATTTTCCGCGATACGGAATTTGTTTGGCAGCCGACAAGTATTTCCATATAAATACTTCAACTTTGCGCCATTAATTTTTTGCGTTGAATAAAGGATTTTTAAACTGGTTCATTTTTATTACCCTTTCCATCATTTGGGGCAGCAGCTTTATATTAATGAAAGAAGGGCTGAAAGGACTGACCGCCTACCAGGTGGCATCATTGCGCATTGTTTTTTCGGGAGTGGTGCTCCTTCCAACAGCCATTAAAACATTCAGACAGATTCCAAAAGAAAAAATATCAGTGATCTTTCTCTCTGGCCTTTTTGGAAGTTTGCTACCGGCCTACCTTTTCTGTATTGCCGAAGAAGGCATAGACAGCGCCCTCGCCGGGACGCTCAATTCCCTTACTCCCATCTTCGTGATCATTGCAGGAGCGTTGCTTTTTCAAACCAGGACGACAGCAAACAAAGTGCTGGGTATTTTTATTTCTTTCACCGGAAGCATCTTACTCCTGCTAAGCAAAGGACCAATCAAAGCCGATCAAAACCTTTTGTATATCAGCTATGTTGTTCTTGCTACCGCCTTTTACGGTATCAATGTAAACATGGTGCATAAGCACCTTCACAATATCGGTTCGTTGAGGATCGCTGCCATTGCGCTTACGCTGAATGCGATTCCTGCACTTATTGTATTGATCGGAACAGGATATTTCAGCTTACCACTTGGTGATAAAGGGGTATTATGGTCAACAGCCGCCTCGGCGGCATTGGGCATCCTGGGAACGGCTGTGGCTTCGATCATTTTTTACATGCTGGTGAAAAGGGCTGGCGCAGTCTTTGCATCTATGGTTACCTACGGCATTCCGGTAGTAGCTAATGTCTGGGGGATCATATACGGGGAAGAGGTTGGTTGGAAACAATTCACCTGCCTCGCCATCATTCTTTCTGGAGTATATATTGCAAATCGAAAAGTTTCGTCTTCATAAAAATACCGGTCAATCGGATTCACTGAAAGATATATTCTTCTCTCTCAAAAATGTCTTGATCTTATCAGCATGTACACAAAGCCCGACATGGAGGAATGGGTTGTTAGTAACTTTTTCTCTTTTGCCGTTGTTTATGATCTCGTGACCGTGCAGGTCGAAACCAAGATGAAGGTGGTTGGTGGCAAACTGCATTCCATAAACGATTCCGTTCCGGTCGAATAGTGGCCCCCCGCTTTGTCCACGCAAACCTGGTGTGCTCATTTCAATACCACTGACCCCATCGCCAAGGTTATTTGCCACAAAGCGGGTTACAATACCATCCATCGGAAAGGAAGGTGAATTGGGGTTGCCGGTATTTGTCCACTCTATATCATCGGTGACGGGATTGTGCCTGAAATTATTGAATTCCGGGAAAGGGTAACCGATTCGGCACAGAGACATTCCCTGTTTAATGCTGCTGCTGTCTTTAAGGAAACGGGCATGGGCAGAATAAAATATCTTGGTAAATCCTTTGAACTCCAGGACAGCCAGATCGAGCGTTGGATGCATATGGCAGGTTATTTCCCGGATGGTATCGAAGCAATTGAGAAAATTGTTCTTTAGTTGGATCGTTGTTTCAGGGAGGTATTTATATTTTAATTCCAGGCCGTGCAGGCTTCTTTTGAATTTATTATCCCGTGGGATGGTATTGAGCTCCGCCTTGAATTGCTGGTAATGCTGGTTGATATTTTCAGCCGAAGGGATCATTTCGGCAACATGCTTGCAGGTAATGGCAACGCCGTGGTCATTTACGAAAAAGAAGGTGGAGCTGCCTGGAAGGATCAATCCGCCATAGGTTCTGGAGATGCTGTGAAGGGGACGTGTGAACTGCAATACTTTTTCAATTGCCTCCTGGAACATGGTTTGCAGTTTGATGTATTGATAAAAATGGAACTAGGGTAAAAGCAATCGGCTTAAACAGCCATGATCTCTTTTTCTTTGGCGGCCAGGTGCTTTTCAACCAATAAAATGAACTTGTTGGTGGTCTGCTGTATGTCGTCCTCCGCATCCTTGGCAACATCTTCGCTCAAACCGTCTTTCTGTAGTTTTTTAATGTGTTCGATGCTGTCGCGGCGAATATTGCGTATCGCTACTTTAGCATGTTCTCCTTCTGCATTGCATTTTTTTACCAGTTCTTTTCTTCTTTCTTCGGTTAATGGGGGAAGGAACAGTCGAATGCTGGTACCATCATTTTGTGGGTTTATACCGATATTGGCCATAGTGATCGCTCTTTCGATCGGTTGAAGCATGTTCTTTTCCCAAGGCTGAACGGTAATGGTACGTGCATCCAGCACTGAAATATTGGCTACCTGGTTAATGGGAGTGGGGTTGCCGTAGTATTCGGCCATGATCCCGTCCAGCATGGATGGATTGGCTTTGCCCGCCCGTATCTTGACCAACTCTGCCTCCAGGTGGTTGAGGGCTTTATTCATTGAAGCCTCTGTATCGTTGAGTATCTTTTTTGTTTCTTCCGACATAACAATGAGTTCATTAATTGACCGCAAAGCTATAAAAAACTACGCTGATTCCGGTAGAAGTATAAATGAACCTCTAAAATACCTGGGAATTGTTTGAGTAAGCTATAAAGCCCGGAGTTACTCTGCTTCCACCGGTTCAGAAGCCAGTTTCAGGATCTTATGGGATTTGATCACTTCAGCAGTAGAGATATTTTCTTCGAACCGCTGCTTTACTTTTGGCCTGCTGTAATAAATGATACCGATGAAAATGAAGGCAGAAACAAGAAGAATACCGATCACTGTTGTGGTTCCGAGGCCGCGTAAAAAGAAGGCCATAGCAATGAAAGCGATATTAACTGAAACGCAGGTGATGGTGACCATGCGGTGACTCAGACCAAGGTCAAGCAGGAAATGGTGCACATGGGTCCTGTCGGGGCTGAAAGGGGAACGCCTGTTCAGGATACGTAAACCGAACACACGGAGTGTATCGAAAAGAGGTATCATCAAAATACTGAAGCCGATGGCCGGTGCTGCTGCAATGGGAAGATTGGAGACAGGGTTGCCCGCTACATTGATGAATTTTATGACAAGAATTGAATTGATAAGGCCGAGTAATAAAGAACCAGTATCTCCCATAAATATCTTGGCAGGAGAAAAATTGTACAATAAGAACCCGATAGTACTTCCTGAGAGAGCAAAGGCCATAACTGCATAAGTGAGTTGGCCCGCGTAGAAGAAATAAGCCCCAAAAACCAGGGTGGTCAGTAAACCAAGGCTTCCGGCCAGTCCATCAACTCCATCGATCAGGTTGAAAGAATTGGTGATGACAATAATGGTGAAGATCGAAAGCACGATGCTGGCAATGTGAGGTATTTCGTAGATACCTAAAAATCCATGCATGTTGGTTATTTGTATTCCGCCGAATTTGATGATGATGCCGGCGGCGATGAGCTGGCCAATGAATTTTTTGCTGGCTGAGAGCACCAATATATCGTCTTTGATCCCTAAAAAAAATATCACAGTGGCCGCAGCAGCAAAGTATTGTAATTCTGAAGTGACCGTAGAAGGAACGCCCATTAAAGTGGCGATGATGAATCCGGCAAAAATACCCAGCCCGCCTAAAGTGGGGATGACGGTCTTGTGGACTTTTCTTTCGTCTGGCTCGTCAAAGAGTTTTTTATCCTTGGCAACCTGTATTATCACAGGTATCGCAAAAAATGTGATCAAAAAAGCCAGTGCTGCACTTAGTAAGATATTATCCATTCTGTAAGTTTAATTCAGCCCTCTTATATGGTGCAAAAGTATCAAATATGTTTTAGTATAAAAACTAAAAATCATTTATTTAGATACAACATACTCAAAAAGGGTTGCCTGAAAATACTACCGGGAGATGATTTTTTCTGAAAATGGCTTTCCCGATATCGGTATGCAAATAACGAAGAAATTGTAAACTTATTATCAACTATTTTCCGCGTCCGGTTATTTCACTTTGCATGGACACGATTTTAAAGTAGGTTTGCAACCCTAAGCCGGGTTAGAGACTTGTTTTCCGGTAAAAACAGGCTTTTCTTCTTGAATATTAAAGAAATATAAACTTTCCTTTGATGAACAAATTGACAGACATCGCCAGCCAGATCCGCAGGGATATAGTACGTATGGTACATGCCGTTCAAAGCGGCCATCCCGGTGGCTCACTGGGCTGTACCGAATATTTTACGGCTCTTTATTTCAGTGTAATGAAGCATAATCCCGATTTTAAGATGGACGGCATCGGGGAAGATCTCTTTTTCTTAAGCAATGGGCATATTTCACCTGTTTACTACAGCACATTGGCCCGGAGCGGATATTTCCCTGTCAAGGAACTGAATACTTTCCGTAAAATTAACAGCCGGTTGCAGGGTCATCCTACCACGCACGAACAACTTCCGGGAGTACGAATGGCAAGCGGGTCCTTGGGCCAGGGGATGAGCGTGGCAGTAGGTGCAGCGTTGGCCAAAAAACTAAATAACGACGATCATATTGTATTCTCATTACATGGTGATGGGGAACTGGACGAGGGCCAGAACTGGGAAGCCATCATGTTCGCCGCACACAAAAAAGTAGACAATCTCATCGCCACGATCGACTGGAATGGGCAGCAGATCGATGGTCCTACCAAATCGGTAATGGGACTTGATAGCCTGCGTGCAAAATTTGAGGCCTTCAACTGGCAGGTGCTGGAAATGGACGGGAATGATATGGATGCAGTGGTGGCAGGATTAAACAACGCAAAGACTTTTATTGGCAAAGGCAAACCGATCGCGATCCTGATGAAAACGGAAATGGGTAAAGGGATCGATTTTATGGAAGGAAGCCATGAATGGCATGGTATAGCTCCCAATGATGACCAATTGCAGAAGGCATTGGCACAATTGCCGGAAACCTTAGGGGACTACTAAATTTACCTCAGCTCAAATTCCTGTTTGGATGCTTTCCGGGCCGGCAACCAGGCAGCTAAGAAGGTAATGATGATGGCTGTGATCGCAACGAGGATAAAGTCGGTTACCACCAATTTCACCGGGAAATAGTCAAGCAGGAAAGACCCCCCCTCCAGTTTAAGGAGTTTAAACTTCAACTGCAACAGGCAAATGATCGTGGCCAGGCAAATACCTGCCGCCGTTCCGATGCACCCCAATAAAAGCCCTTCACTCAAAAATATTTTCAGTATACCGGGCTTATTCATTCCCATACTCTGTAAAACACTGATGTCTTTTTTCTTTTCCAGCACCAACATGGTAAGGGAACTGATCATATTGAATGCAGCAATGACCAGTATCAGCGTGAGCACGGCGTAGATCGCCCATTTTTCCATCCTCATGGTATTATACAAACTTGTATTTTGCTCGTATTTGGTTTGTACTTTGTAGCGGTCGCCCAATAAGGAGGCCAGTTGCTTTTTTACATCATCGGGGTCTGACTTTGGATTAAGTTTTATTTCCACTGCGCTGTACTCGTCAGGATTGAAATTCATTTGCTGTTTTACAAAGCCAATATTGGTCAACGCATACCTGTCATCGAACTCCTGCTGGATGGTGAAAATGCCCGAAGCGTTCACATGCCCCTCACTAATGGATTGAAGCGGATCGTTGTTAGCGGCATTCTTCTTTGGGAGTATCACGGTAAGGGGGTCGGAAGGTAATGCCGGGTTAACATTGATGGCAATGGCATTTTGGATACCTGAGCCGGCTACTAATAAAGGCTCGTCGGTGGTGCCTGTGGAATAGCGGCCGCGGTTGGTTTTGGCCGCAACCCCGCAAACCGTATTATAATTTGTATCTACCCCTTTGAGGTAAACAACCGTCTGGGCATCGAAATTCTTAAGCAATGCTTTTTCTTCCGCTATCATCGAAAATGCTTCTAACGAGGGCTGCTTTTTTAATAAAGCCATCTGTGCTGGGGTAAACAGAAAGGTCTTGCCGGTTGCCGGAACCACCCTGATATCGGTATAGAAAGAAGAGTAGAGTGATTTTACCAGGTCTTCAAATCCGTTGAATACACTTAATACCAATACCTGGCAGCAGGTAGCAAAAGCGATCACGCCGGCAGTGATCCAGGCAATGATATTGATGGCATTAGCGCTTTTTTTGGCTTTGAAATATCTCCAGGCGAAGGTTATGTACATAATGGTTCATGGATCATGGATGATGGTTCATAGTTGTGAAGGTACGGCTACGAACTATACACCATGATCTTATATGCTATGAATCTTTTTCTTTCCTGATATCCTTGAACAACTGCTCCATCTTATCCACGTACTCCAACGTGTCGTCGATATAAAAAGTAAGCTTAGGCATACTGCGCAGTTGATGGCGTACCCGTCCGGTAAGTTCTTTTTTTATTTCCCAGCTGCGGTCTTCTATCTTTTTTAAGGTGATCTTTGGATCGGCGATCTTAAAAAAACTCAGGTAGATGCGTGCATCGAAGAGGTCTGGTGTGATCTTTACAGATGCGATGGATACCATGCCTCCGTCCATCATTGAAATGCCCAGTCGCTGAAAAATATCGCTGAGTTCCTTGTTTAGTAAACCTGCCACCTGTTTTTGTCTTTTACCTTCTAACATATTTGACTGATTTGATCGTCTTTTACCAGTAAATTGCCTGTTTATCTTCGAAAAATAACAGGGTATAGGAAGATAAACCTGTCAGCCACCGGCTAAAACAATGGCAGACCGTGTAAAATTAGTTACTTTGCTGCGTTTTAACAGTATTAATATTTAATCAGGGAATGAAGAGTTTACGGAGCATTTTCAGGTACATTCGAAACTACCCCAGGCTTGTCATAAGTTATTTCGGGTTCAACATTCTTTCAGCGGTCTTCGGCGTCTTATCGCTGGGTATGCTCAGCCCTTTCCTTATGCTGATCTTCAAGCAGGGAGATGCCTTCAAGGCAGTGAGCGGGAATGGTTTCTTTGCGGGCATCAACCCTGTCAATTACTTTAAAGAATGGTTGTATAAACTGATCAACGAGCCGGGCGGAAATGTAAGGGCGCTGATGGTGATCTGCTTCGTTGTATTTGCAGCGGTCATGCTCAAAAACATCTTTGCCTACCTCAGCATGTATTTTCTGAACCCGATCCGCAACCGGATACTGAACGATATGCGCAGCAACATGTACACAAAAATCCTCCAGTTGCCCATTGGTTATTTCAGTGAACAACGGAAAGGGGATATCATGAGCAAACTTTCCAACGACCTAGGAGATGTGGAAGGTTCTACGGTAAGCGTGCTTGAAAGCCTGTTCAGGGAACCGATAACGATCATACTCTACTTTACTTACATGGTCATACTTAGCCCGCAGCTGACCTTGTTCCTTGTCATCTTTTTACCTGTTGCCGGGTTCATATTGGGTAGGATCGGGCGTTCCCTTAAAAAGGAGAATAAAAAAGTGCTGCAACAATTCGGGGTGGTATTTTCTACGATAGAAGAAACATTGGGCGGTATCCGTGTCATCAAGGCATTCAATGCCGAAAAGAAGATCCAGCGGAAATTCGAACAGGAGAATGAAACGATGTATCACCTGAAGAATGCTGCCAACCGTCGACGCGACCTGGCCTCGCCGGTTTCAGAAGCATTGGGTGTAACAGCAGTTTTGTGCATACTCTGGTACGGGGGAAGATTGGTATTGAGTGGTGATGCCTCCTTCAGCCTGAATGCCGGCGACTTCCTGGCCTATATCGCCATTTTTACCCAGTTGATACAGCCGTTGAAAGCATTATCGAGTGCGTCTTACAATATACAGAAAGGAGCTGCGAGTATTGAACGGATCGAAAACCTTATCAATGAACACGTAAGCATACAGGAAAAACCCGGCGCCAGCGAACTGAAAGCATTCACTCATTCGATCGAATTACGGAATGTCAGCTTTGGGTATGAAAATAACCCGATACTGAAAAATATCAACCTTAAGGTAGAGAAAGGAAAGACCATTGCCCTTGTTGGCAGTAGCGGTGCGGGCAAAAGTACCTTGGCCGACCTGATTCCCCGTTTCATTGATCCCATTGAAGGAGAGGTTTTGATAGATGGTGTCAATATCAGGGAATATACCCTGCATTCGATCCGGAACCAGATGGGTATTGTGACCCAGGAGGCGATCCTGTTCAATGATACCATCTCCAATAATATTGCACTGGGTATGGATGATGCGAATCAAAACGATATTGAAGCTGCGGCCAAGATCGCTAATGCCGATACTTTCATTGTACAAAAAGAAGAGGGATACAATACCAATATAGGCGACCGGGGAAGTAAGCTCAGCGGCGGCGAACGCCAGCGTATGACCATTGCCAGGGCCGTGCTGAAAAACCCGCCGATCCTGATCCTTGATGAAGCCACTTCTTCACTTGATACCGAAAGCGAGCGACTGGTGCAGGATGCCATCAATAACCTGATGAGCCACCGCACCTCAATCGTAATTGCACACCGCCTCAGTACCATCCGTCATGCCGATGAGATCGTAGTACTGCAGAAAGGAGAGATCGTGGAAAGAGGGACACATGATTCCCTGATCGAACAGAACGGTTTCTATAAGCGATTGGTGGAAATGCAGGAAGTGAAATAACGGAGGCGGTGTACAAGAGCGGGGCATGCAAAATCATATTTTCCCGAATCCTGATCAGTTTTATTACGCCCCTTCGATCAGCCCCACCGCATTTCCCCATGGATCGTTCACTACGGCAACTTTAATTTCCCCACCTACTTCAGTAAGCGGCTGAACGATGATGGCTTTCTGGCTGATCAACTTCTCCAGGGTTTTACTGATGTCATCCACGCTCCAGTAAACAAAACTGTGGTTACCATCTGTAACCCCGGTCATATCCGGGTCGAGACCCAGTTCACTGCCGTTAATATCAAAGCCAACATAAAAGGGCTCATCGAAATACGGGTGGATACCGGTAACGTTCTTATACCATTCCCTTGCTTTCTGCAGGTCGTTTACATGGTAAACAACGGTTCTTAATTTTTTAAACATGGCCGAATTGGTTGAAATAAAAAAGAGAATGAAATTACCCATTCTCTTTTTTTATTTTGAGTTTTACTCCTTTATTTATTTGACTGCTCCCATCTTCGCTTCAATGCTCAGGGTAGCATGGGGTACGGCACGTAAACGGGCCTTGTCGATCAGTTTTCCAGTGACGCGGCAAATACCATATGTCTTATTCTCGATTCGCATCAACGCTTTTTCCAGGTGATCGATAAACGTGATCTGGCGGCTGGCCATTTGACTCAACTGTTCCCTTTCCATGCTGATGCTTCCGTCTTCCATCGTCATGTAACGGCTGTCGTCCATATCTCCTCCGGTCTCGTCCTTTCGGGTGATCAATCCCTGCAGGTAAGCCAGCTCTTTTTTTGCTGATTCCAGTTTGCGAAGGATCAATTCCTTAAATTCTGCCAGTTCGGAGTCGCTGTATCGAACGATCGGGGCTCCTGGATCGGCAATGGGCTGGTCGAGTACCGAGCGGGTAAAGTCGGGCTGGTATTTGCGGGCTGTTTTTGTATTGATCTTTGGCAGTACTACCGGTTTAGCCGGTGTGATCTTGATGTCTTTGGCTTTAGCAGGCATTGAAGGCTTGGGGGGTGCGATCGGTTTTACTACAACTGCTTTAGCCGGTGTTTTTTTTACTTCTGGTTTCTTTGCTTCAGGTTTATGCTTCATGGGTTTTGATACCGGTTTTTTCGATACTGGCTTGGATGCTGCTTTCTTAGGAGCCGGTTTAGTGGCTTTTTTTGCAACAGGTTTTGCTTTTGCAGCGGGCTTTTTTGCAACGGGCTTTTTGGCAACTGCTTTTTTAGGAGCTGTTTTTTTAGCCGGAGCTGGTTTTTTTGCGGCCTTTGCAGGCTTTTTTGCAGCTGGTTTAGCCGCTTTTTTCTTTGTTGCCATATTATACTTTTTTAAGTATGTTC
>CAZYAT010000002.1:0-153430 GCA_964645235.1 uncultured Ferruginibacter sp.
TGGAGCCTCGATCGTTCAAAGTTCTGTGTACCGGGCGGGCAAGGGAGGTTGTTTTGAGAAATTGTTACCTTAGTAAAGGGTTACTTATGAGTAAAGCATCAAATAAAAAAGTCTATCGCTTACCAGCACACTCATTGGCTAAAATTTCTTTATACAAAAGATATTTGGCAATTTACTTAAATGTTTTAGCCAATACGCCATTTAAAAATATCTATTTATTAGACTTATTTGCTGGAGAAGGAAGAGATGTTGATGGGAAAGCATGTAGTTCAATTGCAGCACTCGAAGCTATAAAAAACCACTATGAAACAGCTAATCCGCATTGTAAAAGCATAACCATCTTTTTGAATGACTTTGGAAATTCTGTAATTGAAAAGGCATTAAAGAAAATAGATAGAGTAAAGCGCTTCGGAGATGAATTAGAACTACCAAAAAAATACAAAATTACATATGCCTCTGAAGATTTCGAAGTCGTTTCAAATAAAGTAGTTCAACGTCTTAATAAACTACAGAATGACGAGAAGGCTTTATGTTTTATTGATCCGTGGGGATATAAGTATTCAAAGCCTCAAATATTAAGAGACATTCTGGCTAATGGTAAGACAGAGATGTTGCTGTTTATTCCAATCTGCTTTATGCATAGGTTTGCGGCAAAAGCATTGAAAGATGAGGATTTTGTAGAAGGTCAGCATATAGAAAAATTTATCTCAGAATTATACGAAAATGAACTCCCAGATATTAAAAATCAAGTTTCATTTATAAAAGGGATTCAGAAACAATTTAAGAAGTATCTTAATGTGGAATATATAGATGTTCTTTTCATTGAGAAAGAAACAAATCAATATTTCGCATTGTATTTCTTTTCAAATAGCAAAAGAGGTTTTCAGAAAATGTTAGAGGCAAAGTGGACAATAGATGAAAAGGATGGACGGGCTTTCTCAGTTAAGAAAAGTAACCTTAAACCAGATTTATTTGCAAGCATTGATCATAAAGATTACAGTTATATGTTGTTTAATAAACTTAAGGAGAAATCAGTCATGACAAACCAGGAAATATTCGATTTTGGCTTGGAGAATAATCATTTGCCAAAGCATAGTAAGAAAGTACTTGATGAGCTTAAAAGAGAAAATAAAATTAAAGTAGTTACATCGGAAGGGCAATCTGCATTTGGATATTATCTTGAAGATAATCATGAGAAAAAAGTATTTATTAAATTAATTTAAAATTATGGCACAATCCTCAATTGAATGGACTGAAATGACCTGGAACCCAACAACAGGTTGTGATAAAATATCGGCAGGGTGCAAATATTGCTATGCCGAAGTAATGACCCGGAGGTTAATGGCGATGGGAATAGAAAAATACAAGGATGGGTTTAAGATCCGGACACATATCGATGCTCTGAATATACCCTATACATGGAACAAACCGAAGGTGGTTTTTGTCAACTCCATGAGCGATCTATTTCACCCGGAAGTTCCCGTTCAATTCATAAAAGAAGTATTTGCTGTTATGAATGATAACCCACAGCATATTTTTCAGGTGCTTACCAAAAGAGCTGAGCGGTTGTTTGAACTGCATGATCAATTGGATTGGTCTCCGAATATCTGGATGGGAGTTTCGGTAGAAGATGAACGGGTAGCCAGTAGAGTTGATTTTTTGAGGCAGACGAATGCAAAAACAAAATTCCTCTCGTGTGAACCATTAATAGGCCCCTTGATGAACTTAAATCTTAAGAACATCGACTGGGTTATTGTAGGCGGTGAAAGCGGCAGAAGGGCAAGACCGATGAAAGAATGGTGGGTATGGGATATTAAACAGCAATGCCAGGAACAGGAAGTAGCCTTCTTTTTTAAACAATGGGGAGGGACAAATAAAAAGAAGGCGGGCAGGGAGCTGGCAGGTAATACGTATAGTGAAATGCCGGCAAGGCTCGATATTTCTGCATAATAGTCTATTTTTACCTGCAATACCATGCAGGCAATCAAAGAGCAAATAGAAAAACTGTTTTCGCAATTCAGTAAGGCCCCCATCACCGCTATCGACAAACTCCCGCAGGCCGGCAGCGAACGGCACTATTTCCGTATACATACTCCCGGTCAAACATTCATCGCCACCTACGGAGAGAACCTTAAAGAGAACGAGACCTTTATCTATTTCTCCGGTCATTTCAAAAAGAAAGGACTGGCCGTTCCGGAAATATTCTGCATCAACAAGGACAAGAATATATATATACAGGAAGATTTCGGCGATACATCGCTCCTCAGTCTGCTCGAAGAGAAAGGGTTCACTACCGAAGTATACGGATTGTATAAACAAAGCCTGGCCGAACTGGCACGGCTGCATGTGAAGGGCCACGAAGAACTGAACTATAAAAAATGCCTCACCAACTCTTCCTTTGGCAAACAGGCCATACTGGCCGACCTGCTTTATTTCAAATACTATTTCCTCGATGCCCTGCGCCGGCCCTACGACAAACAGAAACTGCTCGAAGACTTCGATGCCCTGAGCAATTATCTTTCTCATACTGAGTATAAATATTTTATGTTCCGCGACTTTCAAAGCCGCAACATCATGGTCACACCCGATCAAAAAGTTCATTTCATCGACTACCAGGGTGGTATGAAAGGGGCCCCGCAGTACGATGTGGCCTCCCTGCTATGGCAGGCAAGGGCCAACCTCACCGACGACTGGAAGCAGGGACTGCTCGACCATTATATGAACGAATTTGAAAAACTGGTTGGCGAAGAGATCGACCGGGATACCTTCCGCAGCCAGTACAACGGGTACGTACTCATCCGCCTGCTGCAGGTGCTGGGAGCTTATGGCTTCAGGGGCCTGTTCGAACGCAAGGCTCAATTCCTTACCAGCATACCGCTTGCGCTGAGTAACCTGAAATGGTTCTTCAACAACCAAACCATGGGCATTGCCGTACCCGAATTCAAGAAAGTACTGGAGATCTGTGTGAGCAACGAAGTGATCGATGAGTTCACGCCCGTTCAGGCAACGACCGATACACCGCTGCTGGTTACTATCAACAGCTTCTCGTACAAAAAAGGCATACCGCCCGATGCCGCCGGCAATGGCGGCGGGTATGTGTTCGATATGCGGGGGATATTGAACCCGGGCCGCATCGAAGAATATAAAACACAAAGCGGGCTCGATAAATCCGTGAAGGATTTCCTGGAGCAACAGACTGAAATGCTCACCTTCCTCAATGCCGTTTACAGCATCGTGGACATCTCTGTCACCGATTATATCAAACGGGGTTTCGGAAGCCTGATGATCAACTTCGGTTGTACAGGCGGCCAGCACCGCAGTGTATATGCAGCCGAGGCACTCGCGAGGCACCTGCGGAACAAGTTCAAAGTGAAAGTGAACCTGAATCATACTAATAAAGAAAACTGGGTGAAATGAAGGCAATGATCTTCGCTGCCGGGCTCGGCACCCGCTTCAAACCCTGGACGGATGAACATCCAAAAGCCCTGGCATTGGTGAACGGTAAATCCCTCCTGCAACGAAACATCGAATACCTGCAGCAATACGGCATCACCGATGTGGTGGTCAACGTGCATCATTTTGCCGGCCAGGTAATGGATGCGGTGGAAAAGAACAAAGGCTGGGGCAGCCGGGTTCTCATCAGCGACGAAAGGGACGAGGTCTTGGAGACCGGCGGTGGGTTGCTGAAGGCAAGGCCCCTGCTCGACGACGGGCAACCGTTCATTACACTGAACGTGGATATACTTACCAATCTCAACCTCGATAAACTATTGACCTATCACAAACAACATCAACCGCTGATCTCTTTCGGCGTAACCAGCCGCACCACTTCCCGTTACTTTTTATTCGATGAGAACGACCGGCTCTGCGGATGGCGCAACGTGAAGACGGGTGAAGAAAAGATATCCATCGATAAGCCCGGACTTGTTCAGAAAGCCTATAGCTGCGTGGTGGTCTTCCAGCCTGAAGTGTTCGGGCTGATCAAACAACGGGGTAAATTCTCATTGACCGAAACCTATCTCGACCTTGCGAAAGACAACCTGGTACTTGGCTACGACCACAGCGGCGACAAACTGGTGGATGTGGGCAAACCCGAAAGTGTTGCAATAGCAGAAAGCCAGTTCGCTTAATTATCCCTTGTATCAACGGGTGTTCCGAATTCCTTCTCCTCCTTCGGTTTGCTGAGCCCGAAATTGTACCGTATGGTAATGCCGAACCGGCGTGTATCATTGATCCTTGTACCGCCGGCGCTCAGGTTGCCCTGGTTCAATACGAACGATACCTGGTTGGTACGCAATACATCATTCACTGAAAAGATGATATTGGCTTTCTTTTTTAAGATGCTTTTATTGACCGAAACGAACAGCCCGCCGAAATTATCCAGTTCATAAAAATTCTGGATGGCCCGGGTTCGCAGGAAGCCCTGCATGTTAAGCGTAAGCGTTTTGGTGGCTTTATACTCCTGGTACACGAAGAATAACCAGCTTCCTCGTCTGTATCTTAATGGCAGCCCCTGGTAATAACCGTTGTACTCGATGTGGTTGTATTGTGCGCCGATGTAAAAGAAATATTTACCGCCCGGAGGCACACCACCCAGCACCCGGGCATAGTATTCCTTACTCTTGCCCAGGTTATCATAGGTGCGGTAGGCGATCTTGGTACTATCGTCCTGGTAGGTAACATTGCTGAAGATGCTTTTGGTATTGTTGATACCGAATGCAAGCACGGGGAAATCGTTAAAGGTCACATTCAATTCGTAATTGGTGGTGAACTGAGGTCGCAGCCCTGGGTTGCCCACGTCGTACAGATACTGGTCAACATACTTTGGGTAAGGGTTCAGCACTTCATAATAAGGACGTCGTATGCTTTTACGGAAGATCGCATTGCCCACCAGTTGTGTTTTGAACAGCTTGAACAGGTTATGGCGCAGGTATACATAAGGGAAGAGGTCGGTGCGCCTGATCAACAGGCTGGTATCTTTGGGAAGAAGCTGCCTTCCATTGATATCAGTGGTTTCAAGCCGCAACCCCGGTTTTAACGTGAAGCCGAAGAAGGTTCGGGAAACCTGCAAGTACCCGGCGCTGATGGTTTCGCGGTAACGGAAACGGTTGGTCTGGTAGGTATCGATCTGCCGGATGCCATTCCCCGTATCGATGAAATACTCGGCGCTGTTGCGGCTTTCACTGTGGGTTAGTTTAAAACCTGCTTCTACATTAAACAGCTTCGGCATCTTGAGCACGAGGCCCGTTTCAGCAATGAAAATATTCTTATTGCTCCTGCTGATTCCGTCGCCGGATACGGATGGGTAAGGGGGCAGGTACTGGTAGTTTACATAATTCTGCGAATTATTGTTGCGGTAATAGTTGTACTCCAGCTCCACGGTCCACTCACTTCCCAGTGAATCGATCTTGTATTTCGAAGAAAGTTCGTTGGAGAAGAAAATATTCCTGTTCCTGCTGTCGATATCGGAAAGGTTTTTCCGGATCAATGCCTGGGAAGGCTGTTTATGGATATCGATATCATTCAGTGCATTGCTTTTATTGTCAGACTGGTGAAGCCGAAGGTCGTAACTGATGCTGAATTTTTTTGTCAGTTCTATATCGGTACCGGCGCCGATATAATTTCCAAAGAAAGGATATACGGTATAGGCTTTTTGGGTAAGTAAGGAAGAATCTTTATAGATGAACCGGTCTGAATTCAGCTCTTCATAATTCTTCCGGTTGGTGAATTGGTAGTTCAGGTAACTGTTCGCTTTTCCGGCGCTTTTGGTTATGTTGAACCCGGCCGTCTGTGTACCATACACTCCCTGGAAATAGCCCAGGTTCACACTCCCGTTGCTGCCCAGCTTTACTCCCTTCTTCAGCACGATATTGATGATGCCGCCGCTGCTGGCCGCATCGTATTTGGCTGAAGGGGTTCTTAACAGTTCGATCTTACTGACGCTCGATGCGGGCAGGCTTTTTAACAAAGAGGCGAGGTCTTCGCTGCTCAGTTTCATTTCTCGGCCGTTGATATAAACAGTTGCCGGCGTTAAGCTGTTCAGGTAAACATTCCCGTCCTGGTCCACGATGGTACCCGGTGTTTTTTCCAGCACCTCGTACGCATTCGTGCTGCTGTTCGAAAGGGCAGTTGCATCAATGATCGATTTATCGTCTTCCTGTCTGATCACCGGCTTCTTCGAAATGATGGTCACCTGCTGCAGGTCGGTGGTTTTCCTTTTTAAGGAAATGGCCAGCGTAATTGGTTTGCCGGTGCTGGTGACCACGCGTTCGGCCGTTTGAAAATTCACGGAGGAAATGCGGACAAGATACTTTTTGTAGGTATTTAATGTAAAACGGTTGCCCCCGGGTTTGTATAATTGGGAGCTGATGAATAAACTGTCGGGCAAACGGTACAGCTGGATGCTGGTTTCAGTGACCGTATCTTTTTGTTCGCTGGCCAGGTGAATGGTGAGGTCGACAACACTTTGTGCAAACAACGGCCGGCCGAACGCCAGCAACAGCAAAAGGGTACTGATTCTTAGTTTCAATGTTGATCACTATTGAAAAATACACAGGTCGTTAATCCTTATCAAAGAGTTCCTTCTTGTCGGTCACCTTTACCTTCTTGCCTTCTTTCAGTGTTTTGCTCACTACATCGTAAGGGCCGGTAACCACTTCCTGCCCGTCTTTTAATCCCTCTGTTATTTCAATGTAGTTTATGTCCTGTATGTCGGTCTTCACTTTTTGTTTGCTCACCTTTCCTTCCTTATCGATCACGAACACCACCACGTCCAGGTCGTCGTCGCTGGCCGACGATTTTTCTTTTATATCCGATTCATCTTTTTTCTTGTTTGTCTTTGTACTGTCGTTCTTCTCCCTGGTGGTCACTGCATTGATGGGCACGCTCAGCACATTCGCATGGGTTTTGGTCTGTATGTCGGCATTGGCGCTCATGCCGGGCCGGAAGGGGAATGAACCTTTACCGAGCAGGTCTTTGTAACTCTCGGGCAACAGGCGTATGTACACTTTATATTGTGTTACGTCGGTACTGCCGGTAAGGGCCGACTGGGTGGCCGCTCCTGTATTGCTGCTGGCGATCTGGGTAACGATGCCCTTGAATTTACGGTTGCTGTAGGCATCCACTTCGATCAGGGCGCTGTCGCCGAGTTTTACCTTTGGTATATCGTTCTCGCCCACATCCACACGTATTTCGATCTTGTTCATGTCGGCAATGCGGAGCATCTCGGTACCGCTCATCAGGTTGCTTCCAACCACCCGCTCGCCCTGTTTCACATTCAGCAGGCTCACCACGCCATCCATCGTAGCGATCACGGCCGTACGGCTCAGGTCCTTGTTGGCTTTTTCGAGGCTGGCCTTTGCGCTCTGCACGCTCGCTTCACCGCCGCGTATGCCTTGTTTGGCTGCATTGTAGTTTGCTTTGGCGCTCCTGAGGTTGGATTCAGCCACTTCAAACTCACTTTTACTGATCACTTTATCATCGAACAGTTTTTTCTGTCGGTCGTATGTCTGTTGGGCCTGCTCCATCTGCGCTTTCAGCGCCTCGATGGCCGCCTGCGAATTAGCCACCTGCGCTTCGGTCTGGGCAACGCCGCTGGCTGCCTGGTTACGCTGTATATTATATATATCGGCATAGATGCGGGCAAGCACCTGGCCTTTTTTCACCGAGTCTCCTTCATGTACATTCAGCTCAGTGATCTCACCACTGATATCAGGGCTGATCTTCACCTCGATCTCCGGGTAGATCTTGCCACTGGCATTCACCACTTCGATGATGGTGCGCTTCTGCGCTTTTTCGGCTGTTACTTTTATGCCCTCGTCTTTTCCAAAGGCGCCGGCCTTGGAAAGCACCACCAGTAATACGATCAATATCCCGCCGCTGATCAATATCCATTTAAGCGTCTTACTCATAATAATACCCGTTTATAATGTTTTGTTTGTAGTTGGTTGTTTAAACAAATTCTTGATCTTTCCATCCCGCTGCCCTGTTCACCTCCATCAAGGCTTTATAATTTTATTCCGAGCCCTTTGTAGAACTCGAGTACTTTCATTTTAAAGACATAGTCGTACTGGTTCAATGCATTCTCCAGCTTTGCCCTGAACACATTGTTCTGGTTGGTGATCAGTTCAAAGGTCGGCATCAACTCTGCTTCATACCTTTTCAATGCGTACCCGTATGTGCGCTCGGCTGTTTCCAGCGATTTCTTACCGGCATTGAATTTCTCCAGGGCAACCATGGCGGCATTGTATGCCTGGTAGATATTCTGTTTCAGGCTGAGGTTGTCGAGGTCCTGCTGCAGTTTCCAGTTCTGGATATTGATACGGCTCCTTTCATAGGCCGTCCGGTTCGAATAACCGTTGAAGATCGGTATGCTCAACCCGATGCCGGCCGATTGACGGAAGTTCCTGTCGAGCTGAGTGAAATAGGCATCCGATTTCAGGCTGCCGTCGCGTACCTGCGAATAAACGGGTCCGTATACATCATACAAGACACCCCCTACATCGGCCTTCAACCCGGTGGCTGCCGTTCCGTTCGATACGGTTTTGTATTTGGGGTAGTTGAAATAGTTGGCATAACCGCTTCCGAGGCTTCCGTATATCGAGAACGTTGGGTATAAATTTCCTTTGGCAGCGGCAGTCGATTTCTGGGCGGCCTTCATCTTGTAGTCGTTGTACTTTTGCTGTGGCATGTTGGCAATAGCCGATGCATACACGGTTTCCGGTTGCAGGTCGGCGATCTTTTCAACAGGGATCCGGTCAACAGGAGGCGTATCCACTTCAAAAGGGGCGCCTGCATCCATTCCCATATATGCTTTGATCGTAAGGATCGCCTGCTGTACATTTCCTTTGGCGCTGATCTGCGTCGAACTGTCTCTCGCCACCTGCGCTTCCAGCTCTGCGGCATTCAGTTCGGGCAGTGCACCGGCTTCCACCCGTATGCGGGTGATCCTTAATTGTTCTTTCGACTGGGCCAGCTGCACGCCTGCGATCTTTTCCTGTTCGGTAGCGAGCAATACCTGCAGGTAGGCGTTGGCTACAGTAAGGGCGATATCGTTCTTTAATTTATCGGTATTGGCTTTGGCCGCCAGCAGTTCCCATTCGTTTGCGGCAATGGTATTGCGCTTGCTGAACCAGTTGAAGATATCGGCACTGGTTTGCAGCTGCATGCTGTTGGAGAGATAGCTCTGGGTGATCAGGCTGAACGAGGTGGGGTCCTGATTACGGCCGCTGTTGTACCCTACGTTGCTGCTGAAATTAAGACTGGGTAACTGGCCCAGCTTGCTTTGTTTCAACTGCAATGCCGCTATTTTGCTTTGCAGGTCGGTCTGCTTGACCGATATATTATTTGTCCAGGCATACTCTACGCATTTCAAAAGGCCCCATTTCTCCTGGGCTTGAGAAGTAAGGGAAACAGCCAGTATGGTAAGGAGGAAATAGAATTTGTAACGCATACAACAAAAATAGTCTATCTCCTTTTAATCTGCTGAAAACTATTTTACGGACGGTAAAGGGTTTCAGCCCATTTTTTGAAAGGCTTGTTCCAGGTCTTTGATGAGGTAACCAGGGTCTTCGAGGCCTATGTATAAGCGGAGCATCCGGTGTTCGGGATTGGAGGCATCGAACTCATGCGGCTGGATGCCGGAACATTTGGGAATGATCAGGCTTTCATGGCCGCCCCAGCTTACCGCCATGAATATATGCTGAAGATCCTCACAGAACTTCTCGACCTGCTGCATCGTATCTGCCTTCATAATGAAGGTGAGCAACCCGCAGCCTCCCTTCATTTGTCTTTTGGCGAGTTCGTATTGCGGGAAACTTTCATCGAGCGGGAACAGAAGGGATTCCACACGGGGATGTTGTTTCAGGTAGGCAACTACTTTGGCGGTGGAAGCCGTGATCCGGTCGAGCCGGGCAGGCAGGGTTCTCAATCCCCTGATCAGTAACCAGGCATTGAAAGGCTGGATGCCGCTGCCTACCGTCATGAACTCGCTGTTGAAAATGCGCTCCATCATTTGTTTACTCCCGCTCAGTACACCGCCCAGTGTATCACTGTGGCCGCTGATGTACTTGGTTGCCGTTTGCAGGGAAAGGTCGATCCCCATCTCGATCGGCTTCTGGTAAAGCGGCGTGCAGTAGCTGTTGTCGATGATGGTTACGATGCTCTCTGCTTTGGCCAGCTCGGCAACGGCTTTCAGGTCTTGTAACGCATAATCCCAGCTGTTGGGGCTTTCGAGGTAAATGACAGACGTGTTGGGAAGGATGGCCCGCTCAAAATTCCGGATATCCCTCCCGTCGATATACGTGGTGCTGACGCCGAAACGGGGAAGGATCACATCGAACAGGCGCTGTGCCCAGGTATAAGGCTTGTTCACCGATACAATATGGTCGCCGCTCTTTACATTGGCGAAAACCGATGCAAAGATGGCCGCTGCCCCGCTGTTGAATACGAGGCAGTCTTCGGCGCCGTCGAGTGCAGCCAGTTTCCGGCGCAGGATCTCGGTGGTGGGGTTCTTGCCACGGCTGTACAGGAAGACGGAATACTCATCGGCAAATGCCTGGCGCATTTCGTCCACGGTATTGAAAACAAAATTGCTCGACTGCATGATCGGCGGGGAGACCGCATTGAAATAGTTCTCCCTCTCTTCGGCAAATTCATTCAGTATGTACGAAATATCCTCGGGCATGGCTATGATGGTTTGGATTCCCTTTTTTGAAAAGCTTTTACTGCAAAATAGATCCCGATGAAACCGATCATCACTCCCAAACCTATCAGGCTGAGTTTGGTCTCATTCACCAGCAGGCTGATGGCCACAAAGGTATAGGCTGCAATGAAGATCAGTGGTAACAAGGGATAGAGTTTCATGGTATAGATCCCGCTGTCGTTGAGGTGGGCGGTCTTTTTACGGAGGATGAAGATGCTTCCGGCAGACAGGGCCATACCAAAACAATCGAGGAAGATACTGAAGCTGAGGACCGTATCGAATTCCTTTGCCCAGAAAACGATCAGCGCACATAAGGCAGCGAACACGCTGAGCGAAATAGTAAGTACGTCGGTCCTGGCATTCCTTTTTTTGAAAATGCCCGGTAATATCTTGTCTTCACTCATGGCATACATCACCCTCGGGTTGCTCATGAGCAATACATTCACATAAGCAAGTACGCTCAGGAAGAGGAAGCCCGACAGGATGCGTTCTGCATTAACGCCGAATATCTTTGATGCCATGATGGCTGCGATGTTCTTGCTGTTCTTTATCTCTTCGAAGCCGATCACTTTTATATATGCATAGTTGATGGTCAGGTAAAGTGCAATGATGATGAAGATGCCGAAGAAGATGCCCCGGGGGATATTCTTGGTCGGCTTGTCCACCTCGGCGCCGAAGTTGATGGTTTGCTGGTAACCGCCGTATGTGAAACTAACCGCTACCAGCCCGATACCGAACGCTTTCAGGTATTCCATGAAAGTGGGACTGATGGCTGATGTGGTAACGGCTGTTTTGGTTTCCGGTGCTGCAAAAAAAATAGGCGTTATGAGCAGGAGGATCAGCGATATTTTTATTACAGTAAGCACGTTCTGGGTTTTGGCGCTCATCTTCAGGCCCATCAGGTTCACGCCATAAAAAATAAGGATGGCAGCAATTGCGATGCTGATCTGAACCGTCTGGATATAACTTGCATTCGCTGCTTCTTTCATCCATTCCGCATCTTTAGACAACGGGATAAAAATTCCCGTGATGTATTCCCCGCCTACGATGGCAACACCCGCCAGTGAGGCGGCGTTAGAGACCAGGATCACGCAGTTGATGGCAAAAGCGATGGAGGGATGGTAGGCATAGGAAAAGATCTTGTAATAACCACCGGTCACCGGCAGGCGGCTTCCGATCTCGGCATAGGTAAGGGCGCCGCACAAGGCCACCAGCCCGCCGGCGATCCAGGCAGTGAAGAACAGGAATGTATCCGGCGATGCTTTGGCAACATTCAGCGGCGTGCGGAAGATGCCCATACCAATCACCAGGCTCACCACGATCATGGTAAAATCAAAGAGGTTCAGTTTTTTAGATCTTGTCTGCATGCTGAAAAGATACATAATGCAGCGTATACTTATTCTTTTTACCGGAAAAAAGTTATGGCCGGTATGATTTGTATCATACGGCATGGATTTCAAAACGGTTACTTTGCGCTCATGTTTAAGCGGATCGCCGCCATATTGTTGTTGCTTTCTTTCTCTGCACAAACATTCAGCAGTCCCTTCATCATGCTCGGCTATTACCTGGATACAGCCGCCTATGCAAAGAAATGCATCAACAAGGCCCGGCCCAGGCTTCATTGCAACGGTAAATGCCAGGCCATGAAAAAAATAAAGGAAGAGGAAAGAAAAGAACAGCAGGATAACCAACGGGGTTCTGAATATAAAATACAGCAGGTGCTTTCCTCGAGATCATTCTTCTGTTTATTGGTGATCCCTGCTAGGGCTTCAGAAAAGATACTCCCTCACGGAAATTCCGTACTGCCTGTTGAACGGCATAATTCCATCTTCCACCCCCCGCAGGTATAATATCCTTTTTTTGTTTTTTAAAGATGCCGGGCAGGTTATGCTTGAGTGCATCCATTCCTTTATGCGAAAACTTTTATCATGAAAAAAATTGTAATTCTGATGACGATCTTTTTTATTTCCATAAGCACCGTTGATGCTTGCGAGATTTGCGGATGCGGACTGGGTAATTATTATATTGGCCTGATGCCGAAGTTCAAGCATCATTTCTTCGGGCTCCGGTACCAGTACAAAAGGTACAATACCGTCATGGCCGATGACCCCTCGCAGTTCAGCAAGGATTATTTCCGCACCGCTGAATTATGGGGCGGTTGGAACATTGGCAAGCGCTGGCAGTTGCTTGCTGTTATTCCTTATAATTATGTGCACCAGGTTTCCGACGACGGGGTGGTAAACAACAAAGGGCTGGGCGATATCACGGCCATGGTCAATTATAAACTGTTCGACGGGATCAAAGCGCTTTCAAAAACAAAACTGTTCAGCCAGCAACTGTGGATCGGGGCAGGCATCAAGACGCCTACCGGAAAATTCAACATCGATGCAACAGATCCTGCCGTCGTTGCACTTGCCAACACACAAACCGGATCAGCAAGCACCGATTTCATCATGAACGGTATATACCGGGCCGATATCAATAAACTGGGGTTCAATACCAGTATTTCCTACAAGATCAATACGGCGAATAAAGACAACTACTATTTCGGTAACCGGTTCTCGGCAAGCTCTTTTGTTTCGTATTCCCTGGGCAACAGCAAAATGACCTTCATTCCCAATGCGGGGCTGCTATATGAAAACATAGCAGCGAGTAAACTGGATAAGACCAGTATTGGCCAGACGGGGGGAAATGCGTTCAACATTGCTGGCGGACTCGAAATAAATTACAAAGTGCTTTCCATCGGCACCAATATACAGTTGCCCATCAGTCAGCGATTTGCTTCGGGCCAGACAGAGATGAAACTGCGGGGCATGGTGCACCTGGCAGTTGGATTTTGATCAATAAAAGACAAATAATGAAAATGCAAAACCACCTTATACAAAAAATACTTGGGTTCTTCTTACTGCTGGCGGTATCCTGCAATCAGCCTGAACATAGCCGTAAGGAAGTGATGCCTATGCCGGTTAAAACCGATTCCGTTAAACCGGAGCTTAAGGACCTGGCCTTCGGTTCCAAAACAGACCTTGTATGTGGTATGCCCCTGAAGGCGGGAGTGGAAGATACCCTGCATTATAAAGGCAATCTCTATGGGTTCTGTGCGAAAGAATGCAAAGAGGATTTCTTAAAAGACCCGGAGAAGTACATTGCCGGTAAATAGAACATTCATAACCGCTGCAACACAGCGGTTTTTTATTTCTCCACAGTTGCTGGATAAAATTATCGGGCAACTGTTTTTTACCGGTTAGCTTTGTAACGGATTTGGTTCCGCCGGTTGGCGGATGAAAAGGGAATCCCGTTCAAGTCGGGAGCTATCCCCGTAGCTGTAAACTCTGTAAACTGTTTGTACTTCAAGCCACTGTTTAATAACAACGGGAAGGCAGCAAACAGGGAGTAAGCCAGAAGACCTGCCAGGTCCAGCATCAATCATTTTTCAGCTTTCGGGTGAAAGGCTTGAAGATTTAAGAGCGAAGGGCGCTCTTTTATTTTCTTCTTTTTTATTTCCTGGAAGCAGTCACACAAAATCATTCATGTAACATGAAACAATTCCTTTTTGTGCTGGCTGCTGTGATATCCGGCAACCAGTTGCAAGCGCAAGTCGACACAACAGCCAAAACCCTCGATGAAACGGTCATCACAGCATCCAGAATTCCCGTCAAACAATCGCAGACAGGCAAGGTAGTTACCGTGATCAGTAAAGAGCAGATCGAAAAAAGCGCCGGTAAGACCGTAGCACAGCTGTTAAATGAACAAGCCGGTATCACCATCAACGGCGCTTACAACGCAGCCGGCAGTGTTCAAACTCTCTTTGTACGGGGCGCTTCATCCGGAAGGGCATTGATCCTGCTCGATGGTATTCCTGTCGGCGACCCCTCTATGATCAACAATGAATTCGACCTGAATCTTTTTTCCATTAATGATGTGGAACAGATAGAGATATGCAAGGGTGCACAGTCAACCCTGTATGGAAGCGATGCCATTGGCGGCGTTATAAATATAATCACGGTAAAAAAAGATGTATCCAGGCCATTCAATGTAAAAGCAACAATGGCCTACGGAAGCCAGAACACGTTCAGGGGAAACCTGCAGTTGTTTGGCAAAGCCGGAAAACTCACTTATAGCGCCCGGTACGCAAAACTGAATACGAAAGGATTCTCATCTGCGAACGACAGTACCCGCAAAAAGGATTTTGAAAAAGATGGCTACGACGGCGATGTGGTGAGTGCAGCAGTGCAATACCAGGCGATACCTTCGCTGCAACTAAAAACATTCATACAGTACAGCAGGTATAAGGCAGATATCGACGCCGGTATTTTTACCGATGAAAAAGATTACAGCATCAACAACAGTAATGTGGGTTCCGGCCTTGGCGCATTCTTTAAAAAAGGGATCGTATCTGTTACGGGCAATTACCAGTTTGGTGAGTTAAGGAGGAAATACCTCAACGACAGTACCGATAGACCCGGCTTCACCAGCTACGAAAACAATAAATACAGCGGGCGAACACAGTATGTGGAACTGTACAGCAGCATAGCGGCCACCCGATGGCTCACAGTATTGATAGGCAGCGATTACCGCTGGGCTAATATGCACCAGAAATATTATTCAGAAAGCTTTTTCGGCCCTTACGACCCGCCGGCCTTCGACAGTTCCCTGCATCAAACATCTTTTTATGCATCGCTGTTCTTCGGTATTCTGAACAAAAAACTGAATGTGGAGATCGGTGGAAGGACCAATAAGCATTCACGCTACGGCAGCAACGCTACTTTTACTTTCAATCCCTCCTTCAGCATAACCCGACACTGGCGTGTATTCGGTAGTATTGCATCGGGGTTCAAGGCACCGAGCATTTACCAGGTTTTCGATCAATACAGCGGCAACCTGGGGCTTGAGCCTGAACGATCGGTCAACTATGAACTGGGTATCCGGCAATTGCATACCAGGGTCAGCAGCCGCTTTGTCTATTTCCACCGCGATATAAAAAACGGCATCGATTACGATTATGTGAATTTTAAGTATTTCAATTTTGTAAAACAGACAGTGAGTGGATTGGAACTTGAGTTGTCGGTAAAGCCTGTAGAAAAACTGGACATCACTGCCAACTACACATGGATGGAAGGAGAAGAGAGGACTCAAAGCCGTAAAAGTACGAACGATACCACGTACCATTATTTTCTCCGCCGCCCGAAAAACAGTTTCAATATGAACATAGGCTGCCAATTCACTCCCGGTCTTTATGCAGGCATCAATGCCAGGGCAATAAGCAGCCGTTATGATGTAGGCGGTTACCAGAAAGACGATGTGAAGCTTGATGGATATTTCCTGTTGGGCGCTTATGCCGAATATAAGTGGAAGGACCATCTCAGGCTTTTCCTGGATGCGCAGAACATCACCAATAAAAAGTTCTTCGATCTGCGGGGATATAATTCCATACCGTTCATGATAAACGGCGGGATAAGCGTTGCCTGGTAACCGACCACCAGGGGAACAGGTATTGTTCCCCATTCAATTTTTTTTCTATGCAAAAACACGAATCAAAGCATTGCCCCCGGTGCAGGACGGAATTTGAGTGCAAGGCAGGCAGCATCAACCAATGCCAGTGCAGCGCCATCCGGTTGAGTGAAGGAGAAAGAGCGTACGTCGCATCGAAGTACGACGACTGCCTTTGTATCCATTGCCTTTACCGGTTACGGGAAGAATACCTGCTGTTCACGGAAAAATATGTTTTTACCAAATAGCCGTCTCTGTTCTTTTTGCCCGGCTGATTATCTTTGCACAAATAAACAGTATGACCCTCGATAACCTTTCTGCCCAGGAGATACTTACCATATCGTTCACGCTTTTTGCGGTGATCGATATGGTGGGCAATATCCCGGTGCTGGCGGCATTGCGGGCAAAGATGGGGGGCGAGATCCGGTCGGTACAGGCCACACTGGCATCGGGAGGGTTGATGGTTCTTTTCCTGCTGGTGGGCCGCCAGTTCCTGAACATACTCGGTCTCGATGTGCAATCATTCGCCGTAGCGGGAAGCATTGTGATTTTTATCATCGGGCTGGAGATGGTACTGGGCATCGAGTTCTTCAAGCAGGACGGCAATCCCAGGAGCGGCAGCGTGGTACCCATCGCTTTCCCGCTGATAGCCGGTTCGGGCACACTCACCACCATAATGAGTTTGAAAGCCAACTATGCCGATATCAATATACTTACTGGCATATTGATAAACTGCGTTGTCATATACCTGGTACTGACCTCTTTAAAGTGGATCGAAAAAATGCTCGGCCCGAACGGGATGGTGGTCATCAGAAAGTTTTTTGGCGTAATATTGCTCGCCATTGCGGTGAAGATATTCGGCAGTAATTTCTCCCATTTGGGAAAATAGTAATAAATAACCGGGATTATACATCAGTACCGGTTCGATACTCTTCCGGCCTTGTAGTACAATGGATAGTATAAGAGTTTCCGAAGCTCCAGATCCAGGTTCGATTCCTGGCGAGGCCACATTCCTTCTTATAATACCATTCCGGTTGTGCATGACCTAAATCATGTGCTTTTGTAACATACGTTACCAATTCCACTACCAATTATTTTGAAATTTTGCAGCATGATTCCCTGCAGGTGCAGGGAGATGATTTTTTGCAAAAAATAAAAACACTTGATATGAAAGTTGAACAGATGTATACGGGTTGCCTGGCTCATGCAGCTTATTATATGGAAAGCAATGGCGAAGCCGCCATCTTTGATCCGCTGCGGGAAGTACAGAGCTATATCAACCGGGCTGAAAAAGACAAGGCAACGATCAAATATGTTTTCGAAACGCATTTTCATGCCGACTTTGTTAGCGGCCATCTCGACCTGATGAAGAAAACAGGTGCGAAGATCGTTTTCGGCCCTACGGCCAAGCCCGGCTATGAAGCCATTGTTGCCGAGGATGGCCAGGTATTTAAAATAGGGAATGCTTCTGTAAGGGTCATCCATACCCCGGGCCATACCATGGAAAGCACCACCTACCTGTTGATTGATGAGCAAGGTAAGGAACACGGGATCATAACAGGAGATACCTTATTCATTGGTGATGTGGGCCGGCCCGACCTGGCGCAGCATGTAATTGCAGAACTCACACAGGAGAAACTGGCCGGGCACCTGTTCGATTCCCTCCGGAATAAGATCATGCCATTGAGCGATGACCTGGTCGTTTACCCGAACCACGGAGCCGGCAGCGCCTGCGGTAAGAATATGAGCAAAGAAACGACCGACACGCTCGGCCACCAGAAAAAAGTGAACTATGCATTGGATCCAACGCTTACGAAAGAAGAATTCATAAAGCAATTGCTGACCGGGCTTACCATGCCACCGGTTTATTTCCCTCAGAACGTATTGATGAACATCAAAGGGTATGAAAGCCTGGATACCATCATGCAGCGGGGCAAGCGGGCAATGAGTGTATCCGAGTTTGAGGCGGTAGCCAACGAAACAAGGGCATTGATACTGGATACAAGAGACGCAACAACTTTTGCAAAAGCGTACATTCCCAACAGCATCAATATAGGTATCGACGGCAATTTTGCACAATGGGTGGGAGAGATGATCCCTGATGTGAAGCAGGAAATATTACTGGTATCCGACCCGGGCAGGGAAGAGGAATGCCTTATCCGTTTATCAAGGGTAGGGTACGATAATACGTTGGGATACCTCGAAGGAGGTTTTGAATCGTGGACAAAAGCAGGGAAAGTAACAGAATCAATCCGGAGGATCAGCGCTTCCGAACTGGAAAAACTGTATGCTGCTGAAAAACCTGCCTTGATAGATATACGTAAGAAAAGCGAGTATGATGCCGAACACCTGGTGAACGCCATCAATATACCATTGAACCAGATCAATGACCACCTGGCTGAGTTTCCGAAGGAAAAACCATTCGTACTGCATTGCGCCGGAGGTTACAGAAGTATGATTGCGGCATCGATCTTAAAACAAAGGGGATGGGATAATTTCAGCGATGTCACCGGTGGATTCAGCGAGATCGCAAAAACGAAACTCCCCAGGACCGATTATGTTTGCCCCACAACGATGTTGTAACATCTAATGTAACATTTGTTACCACGGGGGTGATACATACATTCTATCTTACATAAAAATTACTGATTATGAAAAAGAATATGGGAAACGCCGACCGAATGATCCGCCTGCTGCTCGCGGCTGTAATGGTGGTATTGTATTTTACAAATGTTGTTACCGGAACCCTGGGCATCGTATTGCTGGTGCTGGCTGGTGTTTTTGTATTGACCAGCCTGATCAGTTTCTGCCCTTTGTACACCCTGATCGGCCTGAATACCTGCAAAGTTAAGAAGTAAGAGAAGCGACAGCCCGGGCTGGACAGGACATATTCATGAAGCTACCGTACTTTTATTCTGTAAAATACAGCGACCATGAATGCAATAGGACTCGATAAGAAGAAAAGTAAACTGCTGGCCGAAAAGCTCAACATCCTGCTGGCCAATTATTCCATCTTTTACCAGAATACACGTGGGTACCACTGGAATATTAAGGGTGAGAAATTCTTTGAACTGCATGTCAAATTCGAAGAATTGTACAATGACCTGCTGATCAAAATAGATGAGGTTGCCGAACGGATCCTTACGCTGGGATTCAGCCCGGAACATAATTATTCTGCGTATACAAAGGTCTCTGGTGTGAAGGAAAGTGCGAAAATCACCGATGGGATGAAATCGGTGGAACAGATACTGGAGGCCTTTAAAACGATCATCGTGCTTCAAAGGGAATTACTGGAGTTGTCTGCCGATGCAAACGACGAAGGTACCAATGCGCTGATGAGCGACTATATCCGGGCACAGGAGAAAATGGTATGGATGTATTCCGCCTTCCTGAAGAAATAACCTTGAGGGTAGTCTTTCCTGATAACAGCAAAGTCCTTTGCCTGTGTAACCTTTGTTACTGTACAGGCACCTGTCATCCATTAATTTTGCCTGTAAATCTTGCAGATGAAACAGCTTTTGCTGAGTAACTGGAGCCTGGTACGGGTATTAAGGGTGGCCTTGGGTATTGCCATCGTGGTGCAGGCCATCATGATGAAAGACGTATTGTTCGGTGTGATGGGAACTTTGCTGACCATCATGCCTTTGTTCAATATCGGCTGCTGCACAACAGGCACTTGTATTGCTCCGCCGGGGAAAAATAAACAAGATACTAAAGAGATCATTTATGAAGAAGTGGGTTAAGAACAACCGGCTGTATGTCATCGGGGCTGTATTAGGGGCCTTGGCGGGTTTTATTTACTGGTGGCAGGTAGGATGCGCATCCGGGACCTGCGCCATTACTTCCAGGCCGGTGAACAGTTCTGTTTATGGCGCAGTGATGGGTGCATTGATTTTTGGGTTATTTAAAAAAGAAAATCCCTCTGGAGAAAAAAAATATGAATAAGACATTTAATGAAATGATAAGTTCGGATAAACCGGTGCTGGTCGACTTCTCGGCGGAGTGGTGCGGGCCTTGTAAAATGATGTCGCCCATTCTTAAAGAAGTGAAGGCCGAACTGGGCGACGCCGTTACCATCATTAAAGTAGATGTGGATGAAAGTCCCCAGGCCGCACTGGCCTACCAGGTACAGGGGGTACCTACGCTTATCCTTTTCCGGAATGGCAAACAGCTATGGCGTCAGAGCGGTGTAATGCCCAAGGCCTCGCTGGTAAAGGTCATTCAACACCACACCGTTTAAATATTTACAAAATGGGAACCTTTCAACAAGTATTTGACAGCGGTCATACCAACGACCTGGATAGTATAATCAGGAACAGCTTTTTGGTTGATGTCCGTACACCAGGCGAATTTGCAGAAGGCAGCGTAAAAGGCGCCGTGAATATCCCCCTCGATACACTGCCATCGGAACTGGCACAGTTCAGAAGGAAGGACAATATCATTGTTTTTTGCCGTAGCGGCGCCCGCAGTGGTATGGCGAAAACGATCCTCGAAAGCAATGGCATCAAGAACGTGGTCAACGGCGGAAGCTGGCAGAATGTAAGCCGCCTTGTTTCCTGACATACCTGAAAAACCCTCCTCTGCGTCAAAAGGCGATTTGCCTTTTTAGTCGGGTCAAGTATATTTGTTTTGCATACGGAAGCTGTCTGTGCAGAACCTGCTCCGTTTGTATTCTCAAAAGGAGTGCATGCAAAACAACAACCCGGATAACGACCGGCTCATCGGCCGGCTCCTTTATATCATCAATATTCTTTTATTGATCATTGGGGTATTGGTCATTGCCATCATCGCCATGCCCTTTATTCTGCAGCAAAACAAAGAAGCTGCAGAAAAAATACTTCACGTAAAAAACACCACGGCGGATGCAGATACCACCCGTTATTGGGCGCCTGCTGATATTGCAGCGGTCACAGATAGTGATCTTAAGAAACAGATCGAATTGGGGAAAGATCTGGTCGCCCACACAGCGAAATACTTTGGTCCAAGAGGAACCATATCGAAGAGTACGAATGGTATGAATTGCCAGAATTGCCACCTCCAGGCCGGTACTGCTGTATATGGCAACAATTTCGGCTCTGTATCATCGCTTTATCCAAAATTCAGACCCAGGAGCGGAACACTGGAAAGTGCTTATAAAAAAATAGCCGACTGCTTTGAAAGAAGCCTGAACGGCCGGTCGCCCGACAGCAGTTCGGCAGAGATGCGGTCCATCCTGGCGTACATCGGGTATATCGGCTCCAATGTTTCAAAAGGCAAAAAGGCCGCAGGTTCGGGACTTAAAGAAGTACCTTTCCTTGACCGGGCTGCCGACCCTGTGAAAGGGCAGGCAATATTCTCCAGCAAATGCCAGAGCTGTCATCAACCGAACGGGGGAGGATTGTATAATGCGGATTCTACGGAATTCATCTATCCACCCCTTTGGGGAAACAGTAGTTTTAATGATGCAGCCGGTTTATACCGCATCGGCAATTTCACCAGGTACATCAGATCGAATATGCCCATGGGGGCAACGTTTAAGAACCCTGCGCTTACCGATGAAGAGGCTTGGGACGTAGCGGCTTTTGTATTATCCCAACAAAGGCCTCATGTTGTTAAAACAAATGACTGGCCGGATATTGCATTGAAGCCTGTTGACCACCCCTTCGGGCCTTTTAAAGATTCATTTTCAGAAAAACAACATAAGTATGGGCCATTTGGACCGATGCAAAAAGTGCAAAAGCAAAAATGAGCAGGTAAATACCAATGCACGATGGATCGAATCCGCCTATTTTTGTAAAAACGAAAGAAAGGTATGCAGGACAAAATCGACTTTGGCGGGATATTCGAACCCGAATTGGTAAAAGAGATGTATGAATTCGGAGAGATCAAGCAATTCAAAGAAGGAGAACTGATCATGGATTACGGCAGGTACATCCGTATGATGCCGCTGATCCTGAAGGGAACGATCAAGGTACTGCGGATGGATGAGAGCGGAAAGGAGATATTGCTGTATTACCTGTCAAGCACCGAAAGCTGCTCCATGGCATACAGCTGCTGCATGGAAGCGAAGAAAAGTGAAGTAAGGGCAGTTGCCGAGGATGATGTGGAGATCATTGCCATCCCCCACGAAAAACTGGAAGAGTGGCTTTGCCGCTACCCGAGCTGGAAAAATTATATCATGCGCAGCTTCAATGAACGGTTCCTTGAATTGCTGCGTTCCATCGAAAGCATCGCTTTTCATAAACTCGATGAAAGGCTGATCGCCTACCTGAAGGAGAAGCAGCGACTCACCAACTCCAGTGTCATCAAAGCCTCGCATTACCAGATCGCCGATGAACTGGCCACTTCCCGGGTGGTGATCTCACGCCTGCTCAAGCAATTGGAGAACGATAAGAAGATCATCCTATACCGTAACGAAATAAAACTCCTCCCGGCACTGGCATAAAAAAAACTCCCGCAGGGCGGGAGCCTTTTATATGAGAAGGGATTGTTACTTCCTGATGATCATTTTCTGCATGCTGATATCTCTGCTTTTCATCACTAACACATAGGGGCCGGCTGCCATCAACGGTTGCAGTTTGATGGAATGAACACCTGCTTGCGCAACGTTAAGGGTTCCGGATTGCATCACCTGCCCGTTGGCGGCGATGATCGAATAGCTGTATAAACCGCTTGCAGAAGCGGAGGCATATACATCGATGCTTTCATCAACCGGGTTCTTTATCACATATAATTGCCCTGAATGATCGGTAACAGAAACCACGTTCGAATAGATGACCCGGCCGCTTTGTTCAACGGCTTTCAGGCGGTAATAAGCCGTTCCCCTTGGTGCGGTATGATCGGTGTACGAATAGAATTCGGTCCCGTTCCGGTTATAGGGCGCCTGTGTGTGAAGGGAGTAAAAGCTGAAACCGTCGTCGCTCCTTTCAAGGACGTAGTGGTTAACATTCAGTTCATTGCCGATGGTGTAATTGATCTTTGTGAGATCATTGACCCTGTCGGCTGTGAAGCGGATGATCTTTACCGGCAGCACGTACGAGATGCTTCCGATGACGAAATCGGTATTGAAAACATTCGTGCTGTTGGATGTAATGGAGCCGGAGGTCAGCACACTTCCGCTTGCAGACCCGCCGATGCTTCTCCAGAAAGTACCGTCGTAATAGGAAGCACGGATGTCGGAAAGCATGAGGAGGGGAAATGGTACTTTGCTGACATCCCAGTTCATAGTGACCTGTGCAGTGCCGCCGCTTACCCGGTTGATCGTCCAGTATTCAAAGGTATCCACCAAGACTAACGGGTTGTAAAGACTCGTATGATTTGGTGTTTTGCTTCCATTATACCTGGTGTTGAATTCTCCTGTTGAAGAGATGCTTCCCAGCGCTATTTCCCTGAGGTATGTGGCATTGCCCACCGGGAAGGTGAAATTTGTATTCCCGAATTTCTTGACCCAGCCGTTCACGTGCGTGGCATCTGAACTGCCGGTATAAGAAGAACCGGCTTCATATACCATATAGTTGGGCGTGGCTGATGTGGTGATCAGTCCATTCGTGTAGGAATGTACCCCGCCGGCGCTGAGGTTATTATTAAGCAGGAAACCTGCGGTATTGTCTGTTACAAGGTTGTATGTTTTGAATATTTGGGTACCGCTTACGGTTTGTAAACCCGTTCCATTAAGGAACAAGGTCCCTGTGCCTGCAGCCATCGACGATTGGTCGTTGCTCAGGTCATGGCTTATGTACAGCATTCCGTTGTTGGTTAGTGCGGCACCCGAAGCATTGTTGAAACTCCCGGTAATATGGAAAGTATCACCCGAAGTTGAAATATAAAGGGTGCCGTTGTTCTGTACACTCACCTGTGCGATGGATGTAAACGGAAGTATAAGCAGCAGCACTGTTTTGATGGTTGCCGGGCTCTTGAAAAATAATTCCTTAAAGCCTCGTGCCAGCAAAACAAACAGGAATAATATTTTAAACATCACTTTCATGGGATCGTGAATTGATAAAAAATGAGTTTTTGACAGTTTATAAATTGGCCAGCACGAACCAGTCCGACCCGTCCGATTGTATCAATACACTTTCATATTGGGCGGTCATGGTCCTTGTTGAAGAACCGTCGATCTGGTTTGATCCGAATGGATCGATCACTACGTTATTACCTGCTCCGGAGATCTTCTTAATTATATAAACCCTTCCTGCACATCCCGATGCATTTGGTAAGCTGATGGTGATGGCGCCCGAAGTGTTATTGCACATAATAACATAGTCGGTCGCAGTGGCTGTATAGTTGGCAGTTTTGGTTGTGGTAGAAAATGCCGCAGATCCTGTTACATGCAGGGTGGAGCCCGGGCTTGTATTCCCGATCCCTACGTTACCATTCCCGTCAATGCGCATCCGCTCGTTGGTGGATTGGGTTGTACCGCCTGTCATGAACACAAGTGACTTATTAGATGTACCGGTTCCAATGAGCAGGTTCTGCCCAACATTGTATAAATAGGCATCGTTTGCTGCGCCCATGATCCCGCTGGTATTATTTCCGCCGTTGATACCCATATCGATGTAATTGGTGGTTTCACTACCATTATTGGCGGTGGCTACCACGTCGGATGATGAGTTCGCTCCGGCCGAGTTGTTCTGGATGTTCAGCTGCAGATAACTATCGATCGAACCTTTACCCACGATCGCATTTACAGAAGTAGTGGTACCCGCATCCACCACCAGTTTTTCGGGGTTGGTGGCATTGAAAGTTGCTGTACCGATCCCTACCTTACCTGCATTATTCATTACAAGACCGTTGTTCCAGGTAATGGCCGATCCTTGCGAGTTGTTGTTGGCATACTGTATGAGGAATTTGCCTGACTCCTTGCCCATCACAAAGTTTCCGCCTGCTGTAGTCCCGCTCCTCCACGAGCCGTCGAAATAGGCATCGTAGGCATTGTATACAAGGTCGTGCGACCAGTTCAGGTTTTGATGCAAGGGATAGTTGTCGGCAGAAGTAGTGAATTGCTGGTGCGGTCCGCTTGTAGAAGAGTTTGTTCCTTCCAGGGCGAACTTGGCCAGGCCAACAGAGCCTTTCGGAATGGCATTGGTACCAATGCCCACTTTGCCATTGCCGTCGACACGCATCCGTTCGTTGCTCGATTGGGTGGTGCCACCAGTCATGAATACAAGAGACTTGTTGGCTGTTCCGGTTCCGATCAGCATGTTTTGCCCAATATTATATAGGTAGGCATCATTAGCCCCTCCCATAATTCCACTGGTGTTACTTCCACCGTTGATACCCATGTCCACATAGTTGGTGGTCTCGCTTCCATTATTGGCGGTAGCCACCACGTCGGAAGATGAATTTGCTCCCGACGACGTGTTTTGAATATTCAATTGAAGATAACTGTCGATGGAGCCCTTACCTACGATCGCATTTACAGAAGTGGTTGTTCCGGCATCTACCAGCAATTTCTCCGGGTAGGTAGCATTGAATGTAGAGGTACCGATGCCCAGGTTGCCGGTATTGGTCAGCCGCATTTTTTCGGTATTGTTGGTGATGAACGGCAGTGAGTGATTACTGATCGTCCCTATGTTCTTGATGGAAGAAAGGTTGTTACCTCCCTGGGTCCAGTTAACTCCCGAACCCGCCGAAAGGCTTTGTGCAGAAATGTGCCAGTTGGCGCCGTCACTGATCAGTGTTACCGTTTCGTACGACTCGTCCAGCACCCAGGATGAAACACCATCAATGGTTTGTGACGAGCTGGTGGCAACCGTAAGCACGGGCACGGGGCCGCTAGTGCTGGCATTTTTGATCACGTAAGACCGGCCATCGCAACCCACTGCTGTGGGGAGTGTTAAAGTGGCAGCACTGCTGCCTGTAAATACCAATACATTATCGGTAGAGGCAGCTGTTGTGTTTGCGGTGAATGATCGGTAGTTGGTCGACATGGAGCCGCGAACATCCAGTGTGGAATTGGGCGTTGTAGTGCCTACACCCACCTGGGCGTACGAACCTGCAGCCATAATAAAAGTGAGCAGCGTAAAAACTATCTTCTTCATAGTTTGGATTTAAAGAGTGGTTTATTCATAATTGTTGGTTATTTTACCGGCTTAGCCGTTATTTTCTGCTTACTACCATTCGGCATTGATGCCAATGATATAATTCCTGTTTCCCTTTAATGGGTTGAATACATAAACCGGTATCGTTATCCGCCTGATCACGAGCCCCATCATCAAACCATATTCGGTAGCCGTAAAGCTGCCATTTGGTTTTGTAACCTGTGTACTCAGACCTGCATAAAGCCATTTCAATGGCTGGATACCCAGTTCCGACCAGTTGAAAAAGAAATCTTCTGAGCGCTGTTGCCTGTTCAGGGTATACTGCGACTGGCTCGAAAAAAAGAACTTCTTATATTCAACTTCTGCGTTCAGCGCCAGTGAAACCCCTGTATAGTCTCCAAAAACGAACCCGGCCATAGGTACCAGCTCATACGAAACAGCTCCTTCTTTACTGAAACTCTTCCCTAGGTATGCCGAAGCGGTTTTCGTGGCTTCATAATTATACCGCATCTCCGTATACAAACCCCGTTTACCGCGGTGATGCACCACCGGCATCCACAGGTATTCATCGCGGGCATTGAGCATGTTATAATTCTCTATCCCGGTCTTTGATTGTGCTCCGGCATCAGGCAGCATCATAATGCTCCAGGTGATAATTAAGAAGCTCTTCTTCACTTTCTACGATATTTACTTTCGCATGCTGCATTTTCTCATACAGCAAGATTTCTTTTAGGTACGGGTTCCAGTAGAATATGAGCCGTTCGATCGGTTTCCAGAGGATCACCCAGCTGAACACGTCGATGGCATTGCTGAACATGGAATGAATCCGGTGGTCCTGGCCAAATACCATGGGTACTACTCCCTGGAACAGCATAACGACCATGATACTTATCAGTAGCAATGTATAATTCCTTTTCTTGAACCTCCTGAACTCTGCTTCTTTCAGCAGCTGCTTTATCTGGTAGTGGCGCCGGATGGTCCGCATGAGCGGTTCGACCATGAAGCGCATATTGCCCGAGTCGCAACAGAATATCTTAAAGTCGATCTTCGTATACCTGCCGGCTTCAGCAAGGGAGTTCGTTAAATATTCCTGGAAATCATGGCCAAGCTGCCTCTTGTCGAGCCGGGCGGGATCGTGCGGGTTGAAGTACGCATTAATGCTGTCGGTATCTATCTTGAGATAGATGCTGATCTTCCGTGCTGCAGTCTTTCGCATGACAGGATTAGGAATATTGTTAGGATATTTTTTGTCAGAGTGAAAACGGGAATCGGATAAATATAGTGTCGGAGAGGGGATAGTAAGAGTCATAATTTTTATGTCGAAAAAAGCCGACGCTGGTAAGAATTATACTAATTTTAAATCACAGAACATTCTATCCCGATTCGGGAGTAAAGATTTTTTCTGATAGCTAATTTTGCAACCTATTGATTACAACAACCGCATTTAAAATCCAGGTGTTCTATAAGCTCTTTTCGCCAGATGCCAGCTAAACAATCTTTACGTACACAGTCGGGAAAAAAACAAACCGACCCGGCAGGCCGCTATTCCAGCCTCCTGAACAGGCCGGCATTGCTTGGCTGGCTTTCGTTCTTTTTTCTTGCCTTGCTTTTTACTGCGCTGATCTATCAGCGGTATCTTATTTTAAAAGAGGCTCAACAAAAAGAAGAGTATGAAGTGGCCCGAACGGCAACTGATAAACTCCAGCAATCGCTGGCCTTCAGTTTGTCGGCCACCAAAATACTTTCGTTCTTCGTCGACCATAACGGTCAGGTTAATAATTTCGACTCGGTGGCCAAGCAGATCATGGCATCCGGCAGCGAGGTGGATGCACTGCAACTGGTGCCGGAGGGCGTGATACGGTATGTATACCCATTAAAAGGCAATGAAAAAGTGATCGGGTATGATATACTTAAAGACCCGGCACGTAACAAGGAAGCATATAAAGCGATCGATAAAAGGCAACTCTATTTTGCAGGGCCGTTCGAATTGCGGCAGGGTGGAATAGGAGTAGTTGGAAGATTGCCCGTGTTCAGGAATAACAAGTTCTGGGGCTTTTCTGCCGTTGTGATCAAGATGCCCACGCTGCTTCGTGCAGCTGGTATTGATTCTACCGGGGAAAGCGGCTATTATTTCCAGCTTTCCAAACTTAACCCGGATACCAGGAAAGAAGAATATTTCATTCAGCAAATGAAAGATGTATCCGGTGAACAATCTGTTTCTATCAGTGTTCCCAATGGTGAATGGAAACTCTCCGTGAGTAAAATAACCAGTTTCCGTGATTATACCGATATCTTCCTGTTCATAGTTTTTGGATCACTGTTTTCCATCCTGGGCGGCCTCTTTATTTTCCATGTAGCCCGCCGCCCCGGAAAACTGGATGAGCTGGTACGGATACGCACCCGGCAGCTCAGGGAAAGTGAAGAGAAGTTCTCAAAAGCCTTTCACTCCAACCTGCTCGGGCTCATCATTTACGACCGTGACTGGAACATCGTTGATGTAAATGACCCATATGCTGCCCTGCTGGAAGCCACGCCGGATAGCCTTATCGGCAAACACTCCGATGTGGCGGGGCTGGTCAGTAAAGTCGATCCTTATAAAAGGGATTTTATTAGCAAAGAAATCGAACAGCTTCTTAATGCGGCCGGCTTCCTGGAAAACTACGAGATATCCGTAAAGACGAAAGACGGAGAAGAACATTCGATACTGCTCTCCATTGAACCGGTCGAATTAGACAGCAAGCCTCATTGGGTGGTCTCTGCTATTGACATCAGTGCGAACAAGAAGGCCGAATTGAAAATGAAGCGGAGCGAAGAAAAGTACCGGAACCTGGTTGAACAGGCCAGCGACGGTATTGTGATCACCGACCTGGATGGGCATATTATTGAAGTGAACAATAGCATGTGCCTGATGGGCGGGTACCCGGAAGATGAAATGCTGGGAAAACACCTGTACGAGTTCTTGCCCGAAGACGATACCGATTCGAACCCTCTCCGGATCAATGAACTGATGCAGGGGAAGGCGTTATTGTATGAACGGCGTTTGCTTAAAAAGAACGGCTCGGTGCTCGACATTGAAGTGAATTCAAGAATGGCCAGCTCACATACCCTCATTGGCTTTATCAGGGATATATCCGAGCGTAAAAAATACGAACGGGAACTGGAATACAAGTCAAGATTGCTTGAAAGTGTTTCCGATGCGATCACTTCGCTGGATATGGACCGCTGCATCGTTAGCTGGAATAAGGCCTGCGAAGAGCTCTATGGATTTACATCGGAGGAAATACTTGGCAGGAAGATCCCCGAGCTGGTAACATTCGAATATCCGGGTACATCCAATGAAGAGGTATTCAAGGAAGTATTCAGCAAAGGGCGGTGGAGGGGTGAATTCAATTTCCTCCACCCCCGTACAAATAAGACCGTGCAGCTGCTGAGTAGTGTTAACCTTCTCCGTTCGAAGAATGGAGATCCCAATGGTTTCATTATTACCAGCCGGGATATTACCGAACAAAAAGAAGCACAGCAACTCATTGCTGAAAATGAGGAAAGATACCGGACCCTTGTTGAACAAGCCAGCGACGGCATATTCATTGCAGATAAAACCGAGCGATTCATTATGGTGAATCCCGCCGGTTGCAATATGTCCCAATATTCACAGGAAGAACTCCTAGAAAAAACCATCTATGATTTTGTGCTTCCCGAAGACTTGGAAAAAAATCCCTTCCACTTTGCAGATATGGCCAATGGCAACACTGCCAGGGTGGAGCGAAGGATGAAAAGGAAAGACGAGAGTTTCCTTGAAGTGGAGGTCACTGCCAAATTCATCTCCGGCGAACGGTTCCTTGCTTTTGTGAGGGACATTTCAGAGAAGAAAAAGGCCGCCGAAGAGATCAGCATATCCAACGAACGATTCGGGATCATCGCACAGGCTACCAACGATGCGGTGTGGGATCACAATTTTGAAAAGAATGAGACCTGGGGCAACAAAAAACTCTATAGTCTGTACGGGTTCGACTCCGAGGATACCAAGATCAATTTTGAAATGTTCCTGGAAAGGATCCACCCGGATGAAAGGGATGGGATCGTAAAAAGGCTCAATCAGGCGATCGACCGGAAGGAAAATGTTATTTCGGAAGAATTCCATTTTAAAATGGTCAGTGGCGAATACCGGACTTTCTACGACAGGGCCTATATCAAATATGGAGATAACGGAAAACCACAGCGTATACTCGGGGCCATGCAGGATATTACCGACAGGGAACAAACAGAAAAACAGATACTGAAAGAAAAGGAACTGTCCGATTCGATCATTAATAGCCTGCCAGGCGTCTTTTATCTCTATACCAGGAACGGTAAATCACTGCGCTGGAATAAAAATTTTGAATTGGTTTCCGGGTACACAGCAGAAGAGATCGGGCAGATGCCCCCCATCGATTTCTTTGACGAAGACGAAAAGGGACTGCTGACAGAAAAGATAAAAAATGTTTTCAAAAACGGTTATGATAGTGTTGAGGCGAATTTCCTTTTAAAGAACAGGGAAAAAATACCCTACTATTTTACGGGCCAAAGTATTCAATACCAGGGTGAGCAATGCCTGATGGGTGTTGGATTCGATGTCTCGGAGAAGCAAAAGGCCGAAAAGGCGATCCGTGAAAGCGAAGAACGAAACAGGGCACTGGTGGAACATGCGCCCGAAGCACTGGTGGTATTCGATGTCAACGATAAAAAATTCACCAGCGTAAGTACCAGCGCCACGAAATTATTTAAAATGAGCCAGGACGAACTTCTTAAGATCGGCCCGGTGGAAGTAAGCCCTGAATTCCAGCCCGATGGCAGGACTTCCGTGGAAGCGGCGGCAGAGAATATTCAAAAAGTCATTGATGGGGAAAAGCCGGTATTTGAATGGATGCACAGGGATAGTGAAGGAAACGATATCCCTTGTGAGGTTTGGTTGGTACGGTTGCCGGCAGAAGGTAAAATACTTATACGGGGAAGCATACTTGATATCACTGCACGGAAAAAGGCCGAAGAAAAACTGATGTTGTCTGAACAAAAATACCGGCTGTTGTTTTATAATAACCCCCTGCCGATGTGGATGGTTACCATACCCGACCTGATGATCATTGATGTGAATGATGCGGCCATCAACCAGTATGGGTACAGCCGTGAGGAATTCTTAAAACTGAGCACCAAGGACCTGCGTCCGGCTGAGGACCTGGATAATTTCCTCAAAGAGGTCAGGACAATGAAGCCGGATACCATTAATGTGCGTTCATGGCGGCATAAGAAGAAAGACGGAACGGTCATCAATGTGGAAACCTATAGTCACCAGATCATGTATGAAGGCAGAAAAGTATGGCTGGGGCTTTCCCATGATGTCACAGAAGAATACAAGGCAAAGGAACTTCTGCAGAAATCGTATGAAGACATCCGGTTGCTGGCATCCAACCTGCAAAGCATCCGGGAAGATGAAAGGACCAATATTGCCCGGGAGATCCATGATGAACTGGGTCAGCAACTTACCGGCCTTAAAATGGACATGCATTGGTTGAACAAAAAAATAAACAACACCGACCAGGAAGTGGATCAGAAAATGAAAGAAAGTATTGAACTGATCAATACAACCATTGCCACGGTAAGGAAGATCGCCACCGACCTGCGCCCAAGTATTCTTGACGACCTGGGCCTGCTGGCTGCCCTGGAATGGCAGAGTGAAGAATTTGAACGGAGGTCGGGTACTAAGGTCTTCTTTGCCAACAAGACGGGAGATCTGTTGCTGTCACCGAAGGCCTCTACTGCCTTGTTCCGTATTTACCAGGAAGTACTTACCAATATTGCAAGGCATGCCAATGCAACGCAGGTAGAGGCCTTGCTTGATAGCGACGACAAAAATGTTTATTTTAGTATAAAGGATAACGGGGTTGGCTTTGATGTAAACAGCACCAAAGGCAAAAAGACCCTTGGGCTCCTTGGTATTAAGGAACGCACCCTTCTGATCGGGGGAACCTATGACATAAGCAGCATGCCCGGGCATGGCTCAGAGATCAGGATATCTATTCCATTGGATCTTTCAAAACCCTTTGAATAAAAAACTAAATGCTATGTTGCGGATCTTAATTGCTGATGATCATATAATTGTTCGGAAAGGCCTGAAACAGATACTCACAGAGGAATTTTCTAATGCGGTAATCGATGAAGTTCCCGATGCGGAGGAATTGATTAAAAAAGTGATGGCTGAAAAATGGGATGTAGTGGTTAGTGACCTTTCCATGCCGGGACGCAGCGGCCTGGATGCCCTTCAACAGATCAAATCCAGTTTTCCCGACCTGCCGGTACTTATCCTAAGTATCCATCCCGAAGAACAATACGCCTTGCGGGCACTTAAATCCGGCGCTTCCGGTTACCTGAGTAAGGATACTGCACCTGATGAATTGGTAAAGGCGGTAAAAAAGGTATTGCTGGGAAAAAAATACATTTCGCAAGCCATTGCAGAGAAGTTGGCCGACTCATTTTCCAACAATACAAATAAACAGCTTCATGAAACACTCAGCGACAGGGAATTTGATGTGATGAAACTCCTGGCTAATGGCAAGTCGGTATCCGATATTGCCGAAATGCTTTCACTTAGTGTAACAACCGTGAGTACCTACAGGGCCCGGGTGATGGCCAAGATGAACCTGAAATCGAATTCCGACCTCACTAAATATGCTATCGAGAATAAGCTGATCTGATCACTGTCCCATATTGTATATAGCGTAGTACATATACTACAAAGCCAACAACGCTTCAACTACAATCGTCCATTTTTTACTGTGCTAACTTGAGGCAGCTTTTAAGTATGCCCCGATCCGAAACTAAAGAAAGGTCAGTATTGATAGTAGATGATTCATTGTTGATACTTGACAGATTGACTGATATGCTTAGTGAAAATGAGTTGATGCAGACTCTTTTTACTGCTGAGAACTTTGATGAGGCGGTGGAAGTGATAGGGGAGAACGAGCCGGATATTGTACTGCTTGACATTCAGCTGCCAGGTGATAAGAACGGGATCGATCTGTTGAAACTGATCGTGAAGAAATACCCGGACATCAAAGTGCTGATGATAAGTAACCAGGCGAGCGAACATTACCAGCGATTGTGCAGGCAGGAAGGCGCCGTCGGTTTCATTGATAAATCAAAAGACTTCGACCTTATTCCCCAACTGATCAGGGAATTGTAAGCGGCGATAAACATATTGATACTATGATTAACCCACTACGTATTAATGGCCTTATAACTTAATGAAAAATCAACCTTACTGTTCTATCCAGGTTCCGTGAATGCATTCACAAGCATGAGTAAACTAGCCGGGGATTCTGTAGCCAACATTCAGGATCCCCGGTTTTTTTCAGCTATAGATCCTTTCTATCGCTGTCTTGTATTTTTCCATGATGACTTTACGCTTTAATTTAAGCGTAGGCGTAAGTTCACCACTGTCGATTGTCCATTCATTGGGGAGCAGTTCAAATTTCTTGATCTGCTCAACGTGGTTGAAGAACTTATTGAACGAGTCTACCAGTTCCTTATACAGGTCAAGTACTTTCGGGTTGTGAACGGCATCCTCCGCTGTAGTGAAAACGATCCCTTTATGCTGCATCCATTCCTTAAGGTTGGGCAACGAAGGAACGATCAGTGCAGCGACGAATTTCTGTTCGGCGCCGATCACCATCATCTGTTCTACAAACGGCGATTCTTTCATTTTGTTCTCTATGGGCTGTGGCGCTACATATTTTCCACCGCTTGTTTTGAATAACTCTTTCTTACGGTCGGTGATCTTCAGGAAACGGCCTTCTTCGAAAATACCGATATCGCCGGTATGTAACCAGCCATCAATGATCGTTTCGGCTGTGAGATCCGGACGCTTGTAATAACCCATCATCACACTGGGGCCTTTCACGCAGATCTCCCCATCGGCTTCGAGTTTTACTTCCTGTCCGTCAATAACCGGCCCAACCGAACCAAACCGGGTACCCCCTTTTTCTTTTCGGTTTACACTGATCACGGGACTGTTCTCTGTAGGCCCGTAACCTTCATAGATGGGAATACCCGCCGCAGTGAATATGCGTATCAGTCTTACCTGGCAGGCGGCGCCACCGGTAACTATGAATTTAACATTGCCGCCCAGGCCTTCCCTCCATTTACTGAAGATGAGTTTATTGGCGAGGGCCAGTTGTATGGAATATAACAGCCCATTCGAACCGAGGTTGTCATATTGGTTAGCGAGCGACAGTGACCAGTCAAATAATCTTTTCTTGAACCCTGTAAGCTCCGATCCCTTGGCCATGATCTTCTCATAGGTTTTTTCCAATAACCTTGGAACGGTACAAAACAGGTGCGGCCGCACTTCTTTCAGGTTCTCGGCAATGGTATCCAGGCTTTCGGCATAGTAGATCGAAATACCACTATATATATATATGGCCGATACCATCCGCTCGAATATATGATTCAAGGGGAGAAAACTAAGCGCCCTTGCTGTGGTCTCCTCTTCGAACGGAAAACTCTTTACTGAATTGAGAACATTGCTTACAATGTTCCGGTGGCTGAGCATTACACCCTTTGGCGTACCGGTGGTACCGGAAGTATAAATGATGGTTGCACAATGTTCAGCCTTTATACTGTTCTTTGTTGCTTCGAGTTTCGCAAGCTCTTCGCTCGAAGCGTCGTTCAGTATTTTTTTCCAGTGATCCACGCCCGGGAGCTCGTCAAAACTGTATACATTTTGAAGGCTTGGTACCCGGTCCCGGATATTCTTTACCTTATCCAATATGTCCTGGCCACTTACAAAAGCATATTTCACTGCCGCATCATTGAAGATGAATTCGAGTTCATTGATATTGGTGGTGGGGTAGATGGGGCAAAGGGCCACACCTATCTGCTGGCAGGCAAAGTCCAGCATCAGCCATTCTGGCCTGTTCTTGGAAATGAGGGCGATCTTATCCTGGTTCTCGATCTTCATATCATTGCCGCTCAATCCCAGTTTGATCAGGCCGATGCTCAGCTTATTGATAATGTTCTTTACATCAGATGTGCTGTAGGGGATCCATTGGCCGTTCTCCTTTCCACAAAGCATATCCTTTTTCGGGAAGCGGTTCAATTGATGATCGACAAAATCGAATATCCTTGAATGTTCGTTCATAAGCAATCGTTATGGCAAGCGTTTATTTTTGCTGGTTCTTCAGCTTTTCATATTCCCTTTCGGTAAGAGTGTCTTTATCGGTCTTGTATGCTTTGATGAATTTGAAGAACAGGCCAATACCCAAGCCAAGCATCACCCACAACGGCCAGGGGGTACCCCTGTTGAACCCATTGTGTCGCCCACTGGTAAAGTACCAGATGGCCCAGCAGATGACGGTGATCACTACAAAGCCCAGCAGGCTGTCCTGGAAATCAGCCCTGCGTTTGGCTATCTGCCATAATCTTTCATCGCGTTGCTCTTCCATAAAAAATAGATTTAGACAGACAAGTTAATAAAAAAAACTGCATTTCCCTTAGGGATGGGACGATGATAGCGGAATACTGAAACTATTTAATAACGGATCGACCGGCTGGTTCGGGCAACCTAGTGGTAATATTGACCGGAAGGGATCTTAAATACCCTGTTCTTTTGAAAACGGGTAAACTCGTTGTATTCTTTGGAATGTGTATTTATCCAGGTTTGATAGGCAGGTAAATTCTGGGCCGAACCGAAGATCCATTGATTATACGCTTCGAACAAACCATCCTGTAATAGTTGTCTCTGCAGATCGAACAACCGGAAAGGGTATTTGCCCGCATTGCCGGGATACCAATCAAGGATGAACCTGGTACGGATCATCGCAAGCGATTCGACAGTAATACCGGCAGAAACAGCTGAACTTTGCCTGTTCATGGTAGCGAGGAAAGCTGCCACAAAATTATTCTTCTCCGGGTTGTGCTTTTCCAGGTTGGTCTCTGCGAATAGTTTTTTATAACCTTCCAGTAAGAAATTCTTTACCTCGGGAGCGTAAAGACTTTGTGGGTCCATATTGAGGAATATCTCTCCATAGATCAGGCTCCACACCCTGTCGGTCGTTAAGTAATAATACCTGGCTGCATTATAATAATTGCCAGGATAGGACGGGTCATTCTCAATACCTTTTTCCCATTGTTTGATGGCAGAATAATCTTTCTGTTCCCAAAGCAGCTGACCCAGCTCATTGTACAGGGCTCCGCTGTTGGTAATTTTTTTTATTCCTTTGCGATACACTTTCTCTGCATCCTTAGGCTGATCGAGCGCCTGGTAGGCGTCACCGGCGATCTGGTAGCAATGATCGTCGGCCGTTTCTTTCTCGATCAATGGCTTAAGGACATCCAGCGCTTTGTTATACTCCCTGGAATAATAATAATTCAGCGCAAGGTCTTTAACGATCTCGATATTATCGGGCTGCAGGGCAAGCGCACGGTTGAGGACGATGATGGCATTGGCATGATCGCCCTTCTGCATGAATGCCTTTGCGTTCTTATGCAGCTCAGCGGCGTCCTGTGCATAGAGGGAGATCTGCAGCAAAGCAGCGGTGATGAGCAGGAGTATTTTTTTCATCCGGTTATTTTTTGAAGGCTGTTCCATTCTTTATTCACTATCGGTATCTCCGTTATCGATCAGGTGTGTGAGCAGGCCATCCCTAAGTTTAGGTTCGAACCAGGTACTCTTTGGCGGCATTACATTGCCGCTGTCGGCAATATCGAACAGCTGCTGAATGCTGACAGGATGGAGACTGAACGCCACGGCCATTTCACCACTGTTCACTCTTTTCTCCAGTTCTCCAAGCCCCCGGATGCCTCCTACAAAATCAATTCGTTTGTCGGTGCGTTGGTCTTTGATGTTCAGAATGGGGCCCAGTACATTGTTCTGAAGGATGGTTATATCCAGCACGCCGATGGGGTCGTTGGCATAGCTTCCTTCCTTGGCCGTTAAACGATACCATTGCTTGTTGATGTACATACCGAACTCATGAAGAGTGGCAGGTGAAAAGGCTTTATCCGCCTTCTCTGCAGTGAAGCTTTCCTTTAATGCATCCAATAAACTTTCTTTGCTCAAACCATTCAGGTCACTTACCACCCTGTTGTAATCCATGATATGCAGTTGGTTCGAGGGGAACAGCGTGGTCAGGAAGAGATCGGCACCTTCCTGGGCATTATCGCCGAGCGCTTTCTTTACTTTGGCGGCGGAAGCGGCACGGTGATGCCCATCGGCAATGTACGTACAGGGGACTTTTTCTTTGAATAGGGAAGTCAATTTTTCAATACTGTCATCGTCGTTTACGATCCAGATCGTGTGCCCTATGCCATCGTCCGCAGTAAAATCGTATACCGGGCTTTTTTTCTTCCAGGCATCGATCATGTCGTCGATCTCCTTAATATTTTTATAGGCAAGGAATACATTACCTGTTTGTGCACCGGTGGTCTTTATGTGGTTGATACGGTCCTGCTCCTTCTCAGGCCGGGTGAATTCATGCTTTTTGATAAGGCCGTTCTCGTAATCGTCCACAGAACTTCCACAGACCAAACCGGTCTGGCTCCTGCCGTTCATTACCAACTGGTAAATATAGTAACAGGGTTTGGTTTCCCGGAACAGGATACGACGGCTGATGAAAGCATCCAGGTTCTCCTTTGCTTTGTCGTATACGGTCTGCGAATGGATGTCCACCGAATCAGGAAGATCGATCTCGCTTTTGGTTATATGCAGGAAACTGGCACTATTTCCTTCTGCCTCCACTTTTGCCTCTTTGCTGTTGAGTACATCATAAGGGCGTGAAGCGACCTGCTTCGCCAATTCAGCTGCCGGCCGTAGTGCTTTAAATGGGTGGATCGTTACCATTATCTCCAATCGTTATTGTGTGTAAATGTATTGAAATTGTATCAAGCATATTGCAGGGCGAATTCCTTCATGGCTTCGGTAAGCACATGCACACTGCTCAGCGGTAGTGCATTGTACAGCGATGCCCTGAATCCGCCAACCAGCCGATGTCCTTTTATACCCACGATACCCCGCTCTTTGGTGAATCGGAGGAAGGGCTCTTCCAGGGAAGGGTCGTTCATGACAAAGCAGGCATTCATTTTACTACGGTCTTCTTTTATTACCGTACCTGTGAATAATGGGATCTCATCAATGGCGTCATATAACACAGCTGCTTTTTCATTGTTCCGTTTTTCGATGGCTGCAACACCACCCTGTGCTTTCAACCATCGTAGGGTGAGCATACTCACATAAACGGCGAATACCGGTGGCGTGTTCAGCATGGAACCTTCTTTGATATGATTGCGGTAATCCATGATTGTTGGGATGGCCCGCTTAACTTTTCCCAGGATATTCTTATTTACTACAACCAGGTTCACACCGGCGGGGCCCATATTTTTCTGGGCACCTGCATAGATCAGCCCGAATGAATTGAAGTCGAGCACACGGCTGAAGATATCACTGCTCATATCTGCCACAAGTGTGTTGCTTGTTTTGGGGATCCGCTGCCATTGCGTACCGTAAATGGTATTGTTGGTGGTGATGTGGAGGTATTTTGCGTCGTTGGGCACAGCAAAATCCTTAGGTATATAGGTGAAATTACTTTCCTTACTGCTGCATACCACTTCTACCTTTCCGAACAGTTTCGCTTCTTTGATGGCCTTTGTGCTCCAAACGCCGGTATCGGTAAAAGCGGCGGTATCTTTTTCGTCGAGCAGGTTCATGGGCACCTGCATGAATTGAGTGGAAGCACCTCCATGGAGGAACAATACTTCATGATCATCATCGAGGCTCATCAACTCTTTTACCAGGGCACGGGCTTCATCCATCACTTCCTGGAAAAGCGGGGTGCGATGACCGATCTCCAGGATCGACAGGCCGGTATCATTGTAATTAAGAACGGCTTTGGACGCTTCTTCGAAAACTTCTTTTGGCAGGATCGATGGGCCTGCATTAAAATTGTGAACCACTACTAACCCGTTAATTGGTAAAATTTAAAATAGAAGGCAAAAATACCCAAAACAGAGGAACTGGCCTACGGCACCCTGGGTATCGTTCACTGTTCTTCCCGGCCGATCATTTTACCCGCCGTATTCCATTGGGTGTTGAGTTGCGTGAATTCATGGAGATCGGCTTCGGAGAATGTATGGTTGGACAGGTTTTTGAGGTCGGGCTGCCCGGCATTTATCCAGGCTGTATACCAAAAGGACGCGATGGCAAAGATGGACTGCCTCATCCTCCGTTCTACCATGCCGTCCAGTTTTTTATTATAGGCTTTCGTAAAGGCGGTGGAATATTGTCGGGTAAGTTTGCCATTCCGCTCTTCGAAGGAATATTTATGGTCATCGGAAAAGATAATGCTTAGTTCTTTTTCATAACGCAGAACGGTATCGGCTGCTTCTGCACTTTCCAGAACCCTTTTCCAGATAAAATTCCCCGGGTTCTTTATGTAGGCAGCCTTGCCGATGAAGAAATCAAATCCGATGGTCATCGGATCGTTTTCTGCCAGTAATTCGGGTATACGGCTTTCCCAGAAGCCATGAATGCCAAACTGGCCTGTGAATTGTCCGTTGTGGTTGCTGCAGGCATGGAGTGGTACATGTATATCCGAAACATAATGACCTATTTCGGCGCTGTACCTCAGGATCAGCCCGAAGTTCTTTGTACGGAATGCATCTGTGAGCCGTTGCAGCACGGTTTGAATATACCAGGGGGCAATACCGTATTTAACCAAGGAGTCTTCACCAAACTTTGATATGGCTTCACTCCATTTGCGGGGAAGCGAAGTGTATGGGAAAACGCCATAATGATCGATATCGATATAATGCCGGGGACCTTCAGCTGCAACAGCATATCTTCTTTTATCCGGATCAACAGCGTGTTCGCTGAGGAAGCCGATATTGGGCTTGTACAAGAGCATCATCTCGGGGGGCAGTAGAAAAACAGCATAGTAGTTTATCTTCTGGTGCGCATAAAATCCCCACCCATATAAGCAATAAGGTAAAAGTAAAATAAACGGGAGCAGGTAAATGAAGACAGCCTTTTTCATACTTATGAACAGCAGTCTAAACTAAACACGGCTCTTCGGCCCGGTAAGTTGTTTTTCCGGTAAAAGACAGGGATTTATCTTTTATTTTCCTCGTCGTCGATATCTGTCACACCGCCGCTTACAGCAAATTTCATGGTTTGGGCAGCCGTTATGTGCTCAATAGGTTTTACCCGGTTCCGGGGTATCACGTAAACATTGCCCGCTACGGAATAAGCCATCGGAATGTATACAGTAACGTACTCATTCAGCCCGAAATCCTCCATTTCTTCCTTGGTAACGAAACCGAAACGCCAGACGTCGTTATCGTCTACATTCGCCAATACGTGTTTGGTGAACTTTTTATTGTCGCCCGCGAAGGCTTCAAAGAAATCCCGGGTAATGGAATAGATGTGTTTGATACCGGGTGTCCTTTCCAGTAGTTTATCAAAGAAATTAATGATACGGGATGTGATGAAGAAGGAGCTGAAATACCCAATCACGATCAAAACAACAATGATCAGTAAGAAACCGATGCCATAGTTCTGAACCCTCACCACACCCTGCGAATCGGTATAGGTAAAGATGGGGATCAGGCTGTCGATGGTCGTAACCGTCCAGAAAATCGCGTAGGCCGTGATCGCTACGGGTGCCAGTACCAGGAGACCCTGGAGGAAGTACTGTAATATCTTTTTATACCGGAAATTTCTTTTCATAATGGTTCTTTTTGTGGACCAAAGATAATTGATCGAAGTCCCAATTCTTAGTCGTATTGGCAGGGGCAGGAGTGCAATCGGGGTTCCCGGGTGTCGGAAACACAACTCAATCCCCGTTTTCGACAACTCATTCTTTTTGCATACCCGCATTCCTGCATTTGGAAGACCTTCAGCCCCGGAAATAAGCCAATCACTTACCGCTCGCTGCCGCCGGTCAAGAAATTTATAAAAAAATCGACGGAAACTTTGGTTACATAAAAAGTTTCCATAGTTTTGCGACCCAATATGATAATACCAGATACAAAGCAGCGGATACAGAAAGCAGCCCATGACCTGGTGATGCAGTACAGCATACGTAGTGTAAGTATGGACGATATCGCTGCTCACCTGGGGATGAGTAAAAAAACCATTTACCAGTATTTCAAGGATAAGGACGAACTGGTGGAGGCGGTGGTGGATGGGGAGATACAGAACAACCAGTGTACCTGTAACGAGGACAGGGATATCGCCGAAAATGCCGTACATGAGGTATTCCTGATCATGGAACGGATGGTGGAAATGTTCCAGTCGATGAATTCTTCCATCCTATTCGATATGCAGAAGTACCATCCTGCGGCTTTCCGGAAATTCCAGCAACACCGCAACGAGTATCTCTACAATATGGTAAAGCAGAACCTGGAAAGAGGGATCAAAGAGGAGTTATACCGGCCCGACATCCATGTGGAGATTCTCTCAAGGTACCGGGTGGAAACCATGCTGATAGCCTTCAACCCCGAATTCCAGCGCAGCCTGAAACAAAGCCTGCTGGAGATCGAACAGGAGATCATCCTTCATTTCCTGTATGGGCTGGTTTCACCGAAGGGATACAAACTGGTGCAGAAGTACATCGAGCAAAAAGAGACAATAAAAAAATGACACGTAATAAAATAACAGAGATGAAAACGATCATGAAGTATAGCCTGTTCATGTTAGCAGCCCTGGTCATGAACAAGGAAACAAAAGCGCAACAGAAAGTACATTCGTTCACGGTACAACAGGCGGTGGATTATGCCAGGCAGAACTCGGTTCAGGTAAAGAATGCACTGATCGATGTATTGATGCAGCAGCAGACCAACCGGGACATCACCTCCATTGCCCTGCCGCAGATCAGTGGTTCGGCAGGCATCACCGATTACCTTGATATTCCTACCACCCTTGTCCCAGCTCAATTTTTCGGCGGCAACCCGGGTGAATTCGCCCCGGTGAAATTCGGAACCAAATGGAATTCGAATGTGAACCTAAGTATGAGCCAGCTCATCTTCGACGGGCAGGTATTCATCGCATTGAAGGCACGTAACGGAACGATTAACTTTCAAAAAGCTCTTGCCAGTGTTACCGAAGAGACTATCAAGGCCAATGTATACAAGATCTACTATCAGCTGGTGCTTAGCAAAACACAAATTGAATTACTCGATTCCACCATCAACATGGCCAGGAAACTACACCACGATTTTACGCTGATGTTCGACAACGGATTCATTGAGAAACTGGATGTTGATAAAGTGAATGTACAACTGGCCAACCTGCAAACCGAAAAACTGAAGGTCGAAAACATGGTGAGCAACGGTTATGCAGGATTGAAAGTGCTGATGGGTATGCCTGTAAAAGACAGCCTGGTACTTACCGACAAACTAACCGACGACCAGATCAAAGAAGGGGTGCTGGAAACAAGCCAGTATAATTACAACGACCGAAAAGAATACCAGGTGATGACCCTCACGAATAAACTCAACGGACTGAATGTGCGCCGGTATAAGCTCAGCCAGATACCAACCTTCTCTCTGGTGGGTAGCTATAGTTTACAGGCGCAACGGAATAAGTTCGATTTCTTTGGTAAAGGCGATTGGTTCCGTACATCGTACATAGGCCTGCATATGAGCGTTCCGATCTTCAATGGTTTTGCATTACAGGCAAGGAAGCAGGGAGCCCGCCTTCAGTTAAGGAAATCAGAAAACCAGACCGAAGCCCTGAAGAACAATATCGACCGGGAAGTTGATGAGGCCAAACGCAACTTTACATCTGCCATTACCACCATGGACTTCCAGAAAAAAAATATGCAGCTCGCGGAAAAAGTGTACGGACAGACCAAAAAGAAATACGAGATCGGTACCGGGTCGGCCACCGAGATCAATGCCGCACAGGTAGAAATGAAAACAGCACAGACCAATTATATCACCGCTTTGTATGATGCCGTCATCGCCAAAGTGGATTTCTTAAAAGCAACCGGAAAACTTTAATACTAACAGACTAACTATGATACAGATGAAAAAAATAGCACAGCTCAGTTTTGCAGCAACAGCCGTTCTCATAATGGCTTCCTGCGGAAACGGAAAAAAAGACGCAGCAGCAGCCATCAATGATAAGAAAGCTGCCATCGAGAAACTAAAGGTCGAGAACTCGAAAAACGAAGAGGAGATTAAAAAGCTGCAGGCCGAACTGGAAAAGATCGACAGCAATGCCGCCAATGCCGCCAAGATAAAACTGGTGAATGTGGCACCGGTTGCCGTACAGGACTTTAAGCATTATATCGACCTGCTCGGGCATGTGGATGCAGACAATATCTCCATCATTACCCCCAGGTTGGGCCCCGGTCAGGTAAAAGCAGTATATGTAACACAGGGACAGTATGTGAAGAAGGGACAGCTGCTGCTTAAACTGGATGATGCGATTGTTCAACAACAGATTGTGACCGCAAAGCAATCTCTGGAAGTGACCAAAACACAGCTGGCCTACGCAAAAAATATTTACCAGCGTCAGAAAAACCTTTGGGAGCAGGGCATTGGTACCGAAGTACAGTTCATCACCGCCAAAACGAATGTGGAAACACTGGAAAACCAGCTTAAATCACAACAGGAAGGGGTGCAAACAGCTGTGGAACAATTGAAAGGTACAAGCGTGTACAGTGATGTGAATGGTGTTGCCGACGTGGTCAGCGTCCGGGTTGGCGAAATCTTTTCTGGAATGATGCCGAATGGCGCACCCCAGATAAAAATCGTGAACACCAGCAGTTTGAAGGTGGTTAGCAATGTTCCCGAAAACTACCTCACCCGGCTTCGCAAAGGAACACCGGTGGAAATAAGTATACCCGATGCCGATAAAAAGGTGACGAGCAGCATTTCACTCATCAGCCAGGCAATTGATATCACCCAACGGGGGTTCGTTGCAGAAGCAAAAATTCCGACAGACCCTGCTTTGAAACCCAATCAGACAGCGGTGATGAAAATACTGGATTACTCGGCGGCCAATGCAGTGGTGATACCCGTGAATACGGTTCAAACCGATGAATCAGGGAAGTATGTATATATACTAACGAAGGGCAGCAATGGGAAATCAGTTGCTCACAAACAGTCTGTGCTGATCGGGGAAGTGTATGGAGATAATGTAGAGATCAAAAGCGGCTTAAAGGGCGGGGAACAATTGATCGTGGAAGGATACCAAAGCCTGTATGAAGGCCAGGTGATAAGTACAGGCACAAAATAAATAAAACCGGCGAGTGAAGGGGTGTTGTATAAGTGTGCGACGCAACAAAAGAAGAATAAAGATTAACTGCTGACAACAAAATTATTTTATGAAGAATAACAGCATAGAAGGAATATCAAAGACGTTTAAGGAATTCAAGCTAACCAGCTGGGCGGTGGACAATAAAACAGCGATCTATATCATTGCCATTATTGTTTCGTTGTGGGGGCTGATCAAGTTCAATACCATGCCCAAGGAACAATTTCCCGATATTGTAGTGCCTACCATTTCAGTGGTCACTGTGTACGTGGGTAATTCTCCCAAGGATATTGAGAACCTGGTTACCCGGCCCATTGAAAAACAACTCAAAGGCATCAGCGGTGCCAGGGTAAAGAAGATCCAGAGTACCTCACAAACAGATTACAGCCTGATCGTGGTTGAGTTCGATACCGATGTAAAGACCGAGATCGCCAAACAAAAAGTAAAGGATGCGATCGATAAAGCAAAAGTGGACCTGCCTACCGACCTCACCTCTCAGCCCGAGGCACAGGAATTTGCCTTCAGCGAAATGCCCATCATGTTCGTGAACGTGAGCGGTGACTACGATGGGATCAAACTGAAATATTACGCCGATAAGATGCAGGATCATTTTGAAGACCTGCCCGAAGTGACCCGTGCGGAGATCGTAGGTGCGCCGGAGAGGGAGATACAGATCAATGTGGACCCATATAAAATGAGCCTGGCACGTATTAGTTTCATGGACATTGAAAACGCCGTAAGCAGGGAGAACAAGGACATCACCGGCGGTTTGATCGAAGTGGGAAATATGAAACGGACCCTGCGGGTAAAAGGTCAGTTCACAAGCGCACTTAACCTGCAAAACATCGTTGTACGAAGCAGTGCACAGGGGGCATCGGTTTACCTGAAAGATATAGCCCAGTTAAAAGATACCATCAAGGAAAGAGAAAGCTATGCCCGCCTGGATGGAAAGAATGTGGTTACACTCAACATCGTTAAGCGGGCCGGTGAGAACCTGATCGATTGTGCGGATAAGGTGAAAGCCGAAGTAGCCGATATGCAAAAGAAGGGGGAGATACCTGCCGACCTGAACGTGGTGATCACGGGCGACCAGAGCAAGCAAACCAAAACATCATTCAACGAACTGGTAAATACGATCGTGATCGGCTTTATCCTCGTATTGCTCATCCTCATGTTCTTCATGGGTGTAACCAATGCCTTTTTTGTGGCATTGAGTGTGCCGCTGAGTGTGTTCGTGGCCTTCCTCTTTTTGCCGGTGGCCGATGCCATCATTGGTACAAATGTTACCCTCAACTTCATTGTATTGTTCGCCCTGCTCTTTGGCCTGGGCATCATCGTCGATGATGCCATCGTGGTGATCGAGAATACGCACCGTATATATAACAATGGTAAAGTGCCGATCGTCCGAAGTGCAAAGGAAGCGGCCGGCGAAGTATTCATACCCGTATTGGCAGGAACGGCCACCACCCTGGCACCGTTCTTTCCTTTATTGTTCTGGAAAGGCCTGATCGGTAAGTTCATGATCTACCTGCCAACGATGCTGATCCTTACACTGGCGGCATCATTGATCGTGGCATTCATTTTCAACCCGGTATTTGCGGTTAGTTTCATGAAGCCCGAAGGCAAGGAATTTGAATCACCTAAGAAAGCCATTTTTAAGAGATGGTGGTTCTGGGCAATGGTAATCCTCGGAGTGTTGTTCAACCTCATGGGTTTTGCGACAGGTGCGCAGATCGGCTCATTGGGAGCCGATGCAGCAGCGCTTACCGCCAAGAAATATACCATGCATGGTTTCGGTAATTTCTTACTCATCATGGCCGGACTGGTACTATTGAACCGGTTTGTATTGCAGGATATCATTTACAGATTCCAGCACCGTTCCTTGCCGAAACTGATGGCCCGCTATGAAAAATTATTACGCTGGGTGCTGAAAGGATGGAGACCGGTATGGATGTTTGCTTCCTTGTTCGGCATCTTTGTACTGTCGGTAATATTATTAATGTTACGTGGGAACAAATCAACTTTCTTCCCGAGCGGCGACCCGAATTTCATCTACGTGTACTTAAAGATGCCGGTAGGTACCGACGTGAAATATACAGACAGTATTAACCGCATCCTGGAGAAAAGAGTGGAAAAGGTATTGGAGAATGAATTGCCTTCCAAAGGAGGTATCGTGGAAAGTATCATCTCAAATGTGGCGGTAAGTGCCAATAATCCCCGCGACAACAACCGAAGCACACAATCGAACCTGGGAAGGATACAGGTGAGTTTCGTGGAATATGAAAAGCGCCATGGAAAAAAGACCAAGCCCTTCATGGATGAGATCCGTGAAAAGGTGAAAGGTATCCCCGGAACCAGTGTGGAAGTAGCACAGGAAGACGGTGGCCCGCCAACCGATCCCCCGGTGAACATAGAAGTAAGCGGAGACAACTTCGAAAGCATAGCCAGAGTATCAACCCAGCTATACAATTATCTCGACACCAACCAGGTGGAAGGAGTAGAGAACCTGCAATCAAATGTGGACCTGAACAACCCGGAGATAACGGTCAATGTGGACAGGGAAAAGGCAATGATGGAGGGCCTTTCAACCGGCCAGATCGGTATGGAGATACGTACGGCCGTATTTGGTAAGGAAGTAAGCAAACTGAAGGACGGAGAAGATGAATACAAGATACAGCTGCGTACCAGCGACCTGATCCGTAACAACATCACCGACCTGATGAACATGCGCATCACCTTTATGGATATGAATACCATGCGGGTGAAATCCATTCCGCTGAGCGCCGTGGCACGGGTGGATTATACCAATACCACCGGTGGTGTGAAACGTAAGAATGTACGTCGCACCATCCAGCTGCAGAGTAACGTTCTGGATCCGACCATGGTTGGACCGGTGAATGAGGAACTGCAGAACAAGATCGACGATTTTAAAGCAAAGAATAAGATACCATCGGACGTCACCATCAAACTAAGCGGGCAAAGCGAGCAGGAGAAGGAAACACAGGTGTTCCTTGGCAATGCCTTATTGATCGCCATGGGTATCATCTTCCTCATCCTGGTTCTGCAGTTCAACAGTATGAGCAAACCCTTCATTGTGATCACAGAGATATTCTTTTCGGTGATCGGTGTATTGCTTGGTTATGCACTTACAGGAATGACCATAGCCACCATTATGCTGGGTGTGGGTGTGGTGGGGCTGGCGGGTATCGTGATTAAGAACGGTATCCTGCTGATCGAATTTACTGATGAACTTCGTGGCCGGGGTATCAAAACAAGGGAAGCAGCGATACAGGCTGGTAAGATCCGTATCATACCGGTATTGCTGACCGCGGTGGCAACCATATTGGGCCTCTTACCGCTGGCCGTTGGCTTCAACATCGATTTTATTTCATTCTTCCAGCACCTGAACCCGAAGATATTCTTTGGCGGCGACAGTGTGGTGTTCTGGGGGCCATTGAGCTGGACGATTATTTTTGGGTTGATCTTCGCATTCTTCCTTACGCTGATAATGGTACCAAGTATGTACATCATCTCTGAAAGGCTGCGCCGACCGATGGAGCAATTCTATGGCGGTAAGTGGGTGGCTATCTTCGGCTTCCTGGGCCCCTTCTTCTTTATCCTGGTAGGTATCATGTACCTGGTAAGACGACTTCAGGGCAAAAGGGTATGGAACGGAACATTGAAAGATATTAAGTCCTGAAAACCGTGATGCATCAAGTATGAGCATATTGGCAAAGTGATGAGCTTTGCCAATTTTTTTCCGTTCATCCTTATTTAAGGAAACCCGATATTCAAATTGCATTTAACTTCACAAAAAAATTAAGCCATGATATCAAATCACGAAATCGATTACAGGATCTATGGAGAGGAACTCCAGTTTGTAGAGATCGAATTAGACCCCAATGAAACAGCCATTGCCGAAAGCGGCGCCTTTATGATGATGGACAACGGCATCCAGATGAATACCATCTTCGGCGACGGAAGCCAGCAGCAGCAGGGCGGCTTGCTTGGTAAATTATTCAGTGCCGGCAAACGCCTCCTTGTTGGCGAAAGTTTATTCATGACCGCTTTCACCAACGTGGGCGAGGGAAAGAGGCGGGTAAGTTTTGCCGCACCATATACCGGTAAGATCATACCGTTCGACCTTCAGCAGTTAGGGGGAAAGATCATTGCACAGAAAGATGCATTCCTCTGTGCGGCCAAAGGGGTGAGTATCGGCATCGAGTTTCAGCGCAGGCTGGGTACCGGTATCTTTGGTGGCGAAGGGTTCATTATGGAAAAGATAGAAGGTGACGGAATGGCCTTTGCTCATGCCGGCGGATACGTGGTTGAAAAAACATTACAGCCCGGAGAGTTGCTGAAAGTGGATACGGGTTGTGTAGTGGCTTATACGGCGGGCATTGATTTCGATATTGAGTTTGTCCGGGGCATCAAAAACTGGATGTTCGGCGGCGAAGGGTTGTTCTTTGCTGTGCTCAGAGGCCCCGGAAAGGTTTGGCTGCAGTCGTTGCCGATCAGCCGGCTGGCTGGCCGCATCATGCAATACGGAACCTATAACCGCAAAGAAGAAGGAAGCCTGTTAGGCGGGCTGGGCAACCTGCTCGACGGAAGAGAATAGATCCATAAACAGCAATATAAAAGGGACTTTATTTTTAAAGTCCCTTTCTTTATTTAATACGCTTTGTATTATCCTCTTCTTCCCTTAACCTTGGTACGTGTAACTTTTACTTTACCTCCCCTTGGCCCTGTAACCGTAGTACGGGTGCGGGTGACCCGGTAATTCTTCACAGCGCCGGCATGACGGGTGCGAACCACTACAGAACTTGTTCTGAACGGCGTGTACACCCTGTGTGCAACCACCACACGATGCGTGCGCACTACTCTGCAGAACGGGTGGTACCTGTAGGCAAGTGGATGGAAAACCCTCCAGGGCCTTGGGTGCCATGGGCGCCACCAGGCAGGATAAACCCTCCAGCGCCAGGGAGAAACCCAGGGCACATAAACGGGGCGGTAAACAAAACGAACACAGGGCCACATCCATACATTCACCACAATAGGGAAATTATTTTCATCATAGCTAAAACTGGGGCCATTCTTTGCCGGACTTCCATCTTCATCGCCATCGGTTCCATCCGATGCTTCCACGATTACCTGCTCGCCATAGATCTCCTCATCGCCGATGATCTGCAATACAGCCGATTCACTGCCGTTCTTTTCCAGTTCGATCACAGCGATGTCCTGGTTCTCATTTTCTGAAACGGCTACCTGCAATACAAACGCATGAACATCTTTATCTGATTTGTCGATCACCCGTACGTAATCGGTCTCCCCGTCGCCATTCAGGTCGAGGTTGTTGATGTTGTTTGATTCGGTATTGATGAGTTTCTCAAATTCTTCCGGTGAACCGGCTTTTTTGAACATCTCAATGGCGCCCTGAAGGCTGAAATCATCACCGGGCAAACCGGTGGAATCGGCCTCCTGTGCACGGGCAATTCCTATATTCACCAGGAAGGCGGTGACGAGGCAGGTAATAAGTTGTAGCTTTTTCATTGTTGTATGTTTTAGTAATAAGGGGTTGGTTGAAGTGGGTTTGATTGTTTTTTATGCAGAAGGTTTAATGGCTCAGGGCAGGCTGTATTGTTTAAACCAGGCCCAATGAAAAACTGCTCCTCTTAGCGGGTAGTTGATGCCATTTGGATATTCATGATCCATTCCTTTTACTTCCACCATTCTGAACACATTGTTCGGATTGCCGGATAAACCAACATAATCTGCCATAACGACTGAATTTGTATCACCGCTTACAGTATAAGATAATGCATTCAGGCGAAACGTATTGATATAAGGCTTGGGCTGTACACTATACAAATATGGATATGCTGTATATAGCTGGGTAAAACCCATTGGTACGCTTGAGCCTGCCGGGAGCCCTAAACCTTTTATCATTTTTCCATCCTTACTGCCGAACATAAGCATAGATGGCAATAACCTAACCGGATTACAGGTGGTGTCACGGGGGAAAGCGCCGCCCCCGCCACTGGCAATCGCTGCTGCCAGTATATCTGATATCTCTACAGAACAGGTTGCAGTGAATTGCCCGCCATTTGAAAATCCTACCATATAAATTCGCTTCTCATCAACTTTAAATCTGGCCTTCATGGCCGTTATCATCTCCTTCATAAACTTAACGTCGTCTTTAGGGTTAGAGCCGGGGCAAATATCAGAACCGCCGGGAAAAGAGTTCCATTTCGTCATGTTTGCAGTTACTCCATTTTCGGTTGTACAATAAACTAAAGCAGTTGGGAAAACGGCGAGAATATTAACTGAATCGCCAACTTCTTTCCAGCCGGATATATTATAGAACTGTTCACCGGTCTGGCCGCCGCCATGGCACATAATGACTACTGGTGTTACAGAACTATTTGTATAGCCGGCAGGAACATGAACATAATATTCCCTTTCCACACCATCAACGGTTATAGTAAAACGGTTCTTGCCCTTTACATAACCGGAAGTGGTTCCGGTTCCATTGATGGGTGTAATGCTGTCTTCCTTCTGGCAGGAGAACAGGGTGAATGCGATGAATGCTGCAGTAATAATTTTTCTGTTCATGGTATTTAATGATTACAAACCAAAGATGGGATCATTAAATACATTCAATATAGAACCGGAGGGTGATTTTCGACAATGGTCATTGCAGCATAAAATCCCTGAGTTTGGCAATGGCAGCAGTGCGGCCGGTCACGTCTAATTTGAAATAGGCGTTGTTGATGTGCTTTTTCAATGTATTCATCGCAATAAAAAGCAGATCAGCGATCTGTTGGTTTGTTTTTCCTTCGTAGAGCAGTTTGACCACGTCGAACTCCCGGTCGCTGAGCGGCGAGGATAATTGCTTGTTGATCTTATCCAGTGACAGGCTGGGTACGTGCCGGTTAACCTGGAGGGCATGGTTGGCCAGGGCGATCTCGATGCTGGCGTAGAGTGTTTTTTCGTTGAACGGTTTGACAATAAAACCGGCCGGGTTCGTCAGCTTCGCCTTTTCGAGTGTTTCCTTGTCTGAATAGGAAGTGAGATAAATGAAAGGGATGAAATTATTCTTGTTGATATAAGTGGCAATGTCGATCCCGGTTTTTTCGCTTTCCAGGTTGATATCCAGGATGGCGAAATCCGGCTGAAGTTTTTTTAATTGATGTACGGCTTCATCGGGGTCGTAGGCAATAGCGGCCACTTCATAATCGTGGTTGTTCAGGTACATGCCGATGTTCTTTGCGATCAGCGGCTCGTCTTCAACGATCAGTACTTTTATGCCGGACATATTAGGTTATTGTTTTGAACTTTGAAATAATAAGCTGCACATCGGTGCCATTGCTGCCATCGATATTGATTCTCGCTTTCATTTTCTGTGAAAAGGCCTTGATGATCTCATAGCCGAATGAACCGCTGTTGTTGGGATCGAAACCGGGATTTAATCCAACGCCATTGTCTTTTACCACTAAAAGCAGCTCATTATTTTGCCTTTTCAGTGTAACCCATATGTCGCCGGAGTCTTTATCCCTGAACGCATATTTCAATGCATTGCTGATGAGTTCATTCAGGATCATACCCAGGGGGATCGCCGTATCGGTATGCAGATTCAGGTCCTCTATCGAGGTATGAAGGTGGATCTTGTCGGTGCGTATGTTGTAGGTCTGGAACAGGTGGTTACTAAGCATGATTATATATTCATTCATGTTCACGCTGTTCACGGCATTTCCCTGGTACAGGTTCTGGTGAATGAACGCCATGCTTTGCACCCGCTGTATCCCTTCTTTGATGATAGCGGTCGCCTTTTCATCATCCAGTGATTGGGATTGCAGGTCGAGCATACTGCTGATGACCTGCAGATTATTCTTTACCCGGTGATGAATCTCTTTGTTCAGTACCTCCAGTTCAGCAGACTGCTTGTTAATGATCCGGTTTTTTTTCTGCTGCTTCCTGAACTGAAAAAAAATAATTCCGCCCAATGACGTTACTGCTGCCAATCCCAGCCACAGAAGTTTTTTATTCCGGCGTTCATCATTGAGCAGTTGTTGTTTCAACTCATTTTCACGGCTGAGGGAAAGACTTAATTCCTTTTCTTTTGCCAACTGGTTGTTTCGCAAGGTGGATTCTGTTTCAAGAGCCGCCATCAGCAGGCGCTGGTTGGCCAGTGATGAATCCTTGAGGATATTCTCTCTTAATAAGGCCATGCGTTTCAACTCCTCCTTGCTCAATTCCTGTTCTTTTAGTTTATTGACCAGACTCAGGTATTCGATCTCTTTTTCTTTCAGACCGGCGTCTGCATTATTTCTGATCTCGGCACTGATCCGCTCAATGTTCTCAGTGCGGAAAATGTCTTTATACTTATCCAACAGCCTGGTCATCCGGAATGCGGTCTTATAATCTTCCGTTTGGCTGCTCATTTCAGAAAGGAGTGTCAGTCCCGTAATAGCCAATTCAGGACTTCTTGATTTTTCAACCTGGGCAGCGGCAGAATCAAAATACTTTTCAGCCAGGGCCTTGTCTTTAGTTGCCATATAGTAACCGGAAGTGGCTGCCAGGAACCTAACAGTATTGGTCAGGTTGTCTTGCTGTGCAGCCAGTTTCTCAGCCTGTTTCCTTGCTTCTGCTGCCTCCTCCAGTTTCCCGAGGAAGCTAAGGTTCACCAGTTCATCAATTGCCCCGTCAGCCTTTGCTTCAGCATCTTCATTGGCCAATCGTTGCACTTCCCTGGAAAAGTAAAGGGAACTGTCGTATTGCTTAAGGGAGAAATAGATTTTGGAAAGTTTGCTGTTGGTAGCAATGATACCCCGCTCATCGTTCAGGCTGGTCTTGATGATGAGCGATCTTTTGAAATGATTCAGTGCACCACGGGGTTGGCCAAAGTCAAGCGCAATGTTTCCCATTGCGTCCTGGCATTCGTTCAACAATCTCAATTGACCGGTCTTACGCAGGAGGGTCGCTGCATCACGATAGTTATCGAAAGATTGGCGGAAGTAACTTCGGGCTGCATAGATATCACCGATGGTCTTATATAGAATGCCCAGGGATATTTCATCATTCAGCTTCAGCAATAAAGGCTTGGCTTTTTCAAGATGCTCCAGTGCCTCGGCATAAGAATGCTTGCGGAAATGCAATACGCCAAGTTCCATTTCGCTCGCAGCGATCCCGGGTATATAGTTGATGGTTTCAGAAATACCCAGTGCTTTATTGGCCCAATTGAAAGCTGCCGTTGTATTCTTTTCACCGGCATCTTTAGAACGAACCAGGTATTGTCGGACAGTAAGGCTGTCTTCATAGCGGACCGGGCCAGATTTTGTTTGTCCGGCAATTCCAATGCTCCACAGCAGCGTTACGGGATGCAGCAGCCATTTCATGCGTAACAATATAGTTTAGTTCCGGCTTTTTTAGGCCGGTCTTTGTAAAACTGCCTCGAAATCAGTTCAGGGAAGTAACCCTAAAGGGTTATTTGTAAAGGACCGGACAAATTTTTAGGAAAAGATTTGGCGGTCTCAATTCTTTAATCGTATATTTGCGATATAAAATAAAAACTATGGCCATCCATAAAAAGGAAGAATTCTCTCAGAAAGAACAGGACCTTGCGGCTTTTGCCAAGGCATTGGCTCATCCGGCTCGTATAGCAATTTTAAAAGTGCTGGCCCAGAGGAACGAATGCATCTGCGGGCAGATCGTTGAAATATTACCATTGGCTCAGAGTACGGTCAGTCAACACATTAAAGAGCTGAAAACAGCGGGAATTATTGACGGAACAGTGGATGGCCCCCGGAGTTGCTATTGTATCAACTGGAAGGCTTTTGACAAATTCATGGATGAATTCAGCTTCCTGTTCAATAAACTGAAGGTACAGAACGAAAAAGCCTGTTGCTAAACATATCTAATAACAAAAAATATAGCCATGAACAACGAAAATCAAATCAAAGAACTGGTAAAGGAAAAGTACACAGCCATTGCATTGCAGGATAAAGAACAAAATGCGGCTTCCTGCTGTGGTGCTACATCAGCCTGTTGCGGTGATGAAGTATATAGCATAATGGCCGACGATTACAGCAAACTGGAAGGATACAACCCCGATGCTGACCTGGGACTGGGCTGCGGGCTTCCAACTGAATTTGCAAAGATCAGTACCGGCGACACTGTTATTGACCTGGGTAGCGGAGCAGGCAACGATGCCTTCATTGCCCGAAAACTGGTAGGCGAAGGGGGAAAGGTACTGGGTATCGATTTTACCGAGGCCATGGTCAGTAAGGCAAGGGCCAATGCTGAAAAACTCGGGTTCAACAATGTCGAATTCAGATTGGGAGATATCGATAACATGCCGGTCACTTCCAACCATGCCAATGTGATCGTAAGCAATTGTGTGCTGAACCTGGTGCCTAACAAACATAAAGTGATCAGTGAGATATTCAGGGTATTGAAGCCCGGAGGCCATTTTTCAATCTCCGATATCGTGCTGGAAGGAGTTTTACCTGCTAAATGGAAGGAAGTGGCAGAATTATATGCTGGCTGTGTTTCCGGTGCTATACAGAAACAGGAATACCTCGGCATTATCCAGGAGGCCGGCTTTAAGAACATCCTTGTTCAAAAAGATAAAACCATCAACATACCTGATGATATCCTGGCGAGTTACCTGAATGCCGATGAGATCTCGGAATATAAAAAAGGAAATACCCGGATCACCAGTATCACGGTGTATGCCGAAAAACCTGCAAAAGACGACCGGAAATGCTGTGAACCAGGAAGTGGTTGTTGCTGAGTAATTTTTTTCATCATAAAAAAGTATAGCCATGAACAAAGATCAGAAAGACCCGGTTTGTTGCGAACCAAACAGCAGCTGCTGCGGCTTCTCCGAATGGGGTTGCTGTTAAAAAAACAGGTTGGCAGCGTTCATCGTTGCCAACCTTCTTAAACAATTTTAATAAAGGATAAGTCATGAAAACAGAAACATTATCATTAAATGAAGTACATGCCGGTCGTACTGCTTTTAATTATCTCTGGCTCAACGGCCAGCGTGTGATCGGGATCAAAGGCCTCGAAATATTTGAGTCGTGCGATAAACTTTATACAGTAAAGGACCTGAATAACGAACAAAAGGAATCCTTGAACCTGATCCTCCAGGAAACGCTTGAAAAGGACGCAATCGAAGGCATCAGCGATCAATTGCCCCGGTTGGTTACGAAAGCAAAGGAGTATATTTCCGGTCAGGGATATTGTGTAGTAAAACAGGACAAAGTGACCATCGAACTCCGGCAGACCATTGACCTTTTTTCTCCATCGAACGGGATTAAGAACGAAAGGAAGGATGCACTTACGGTTGCAGGGCTTTGGGATATCCATCGCCAACGCCGGACCAGGTTAACAAGAAAATTCATTGGTAATTTTTAAACCAGTTGTATCATGCAGACAGTACATGCACCGTTATTAACGATAGCTGTAAGTGACACGGATCGGCAGGAGGTCATCCGTATGCTTGCCGGGCAAAAACTTCCTGTGACCGATATCGGGGAAAACACAGTCTTATATTTGCTGAAAGAGGGAGACCAACCCGTTGGTACGGCCGGACTTGATATTTTTGAAGACTGTGCGCTCCTCAGGAGTATCAGCGTAATATCCCCTGTCAGGGGCAAGGGGTACGGAAAAGCACTGAACGGGCAGATCGAGCAATATGCAAAAGAAAGCGGCATCAGTTGCCTGTATCTTATCACCAATACAGCAAAGGATTTTTTCAACAGCCAGGGATATTGCGTGATCGACAGGGCCGGGGCTCCCGATGCTATAAAGCAAACCGATCAATTCAGTAGCCTCTGTCCTTCTACAGCCGTAGTCATGAAGAAACGCATATAGGTATGAAAAAAATACTTTTTGTTTGCATCGAGAACAGTAATCGCTCCCAAATGAGCCAGGCATTTGCAAAAATGCTGGGAGGCAAAAATGTGCAGGCCTATAGTGCAGGCAGTAAACCCAGCGGCATTGTCAATCCTAAGGCAATTGCCGCTATGAAGGAACTTGGCTACGACCTGGCAAAACATGAAAGCAAAAGCCTGGAGGAGGTAAAACAATTCGCCCCCTTCGATGCCGTGGTTACCATGGGCTGCGGCGATGCCTGTCCCTGGATGCCTGCAAAGCGGTTCATCGATTGGCAGATACCCGATCCCAAGAACATGGAGCGGGTCCAGTTCAATGAAGTGAGGGATATGATCGCCGGTAAGGTAAAAGAGCTTCTTGCCGGGCTAAAATAAAAATGCTCCCGTTTGGGAGCATCGATCTTTTTCCATCAGTCATATTACCGCTTGCTGATCTTGGATAACAAGCGCAGTATCTCCAGGTATAACCAAACGATGGTTACCAGTAAACCAAAGGCACCGTACCATTCCATATATTTTGGAGCACCCAGTTCAGCTCCTTTTTCTATCATATCAAAATCGATGATAAGGTTGAGGGCTGCGAGCGCAACAACAAATACGGAGAAGCCGATCCCCAGGGCGCTCCCTTCGTGAAGGAAGGGGATTGAGATACCGAAGAATCCCAATATCCAGGTGATCAGGTAAAAGATGGCAATACCGGCTGTGGCTGTGAATATAATGGCCTTGAATTTTTCGGTTGCTTTTATGATACGGAAACTGTATAACAGGTACATCCCTATCGCCGTTCCGAAAGTCAATCCAACGGCGTTGATCACAATATTGGGCGCTAATTCGGCAAAGGCAAAATTGTAGTAAGCAGAAACGGCGCCTACAAACAAACCCTCCAGCAAGGCATAAGCGGGGGCCAGGTAGGGGCTCCATTCTTTTTTGAACATGATCACGATGGCAACTACCAGGCCGCCGAAGACACCGGTATAAATGAGTGGCATCACATTAGCACCGCCGGCGAATTGTTTCCAGGAGTAAAAAGAAGTACCCATGACCATTAAGAACAGGAAACCGAATTTCTGGAGGGTTCCCCGGATGGTCATCGCATTTTCATGTGTAACCACGTCTGCCAGAACGGTATCCTTGAATCTTTTTTCTGATAGGGTGGGATTGCCGGATTTGAATAGTTCCATGTTTAGTAGGTTTAGAAGCTAAAATTAATGGTTTATCGCTTAAAAAAAACGTTATTTCACCGCTTTCTGGTATGTGCCTGCAGGCCAACTTTCTTATCTTTGTGGCATGCAGGCGTTGTTATCTCAAATAGAAGAACTTAAAAGGGAAATTACAGCTTTTGATGGCGGGGATGCAGAATCTTTCCGCATCAAGTACCTGGGCTCCAAAGGCCTGGTAAAAACCATCATGGGTGAAATGAAAAATGTGGCTGCTGAAAACAAAAAAGAAGCCGGCCAGTTGCTTAATGAGTTCAAATTGTTCACCGAATCGAAATACGAAGAGCTTAAATCAAAAACCGGCACAAACGGTAAAGAACCATCCATCGATATGGATCTCACGCTTCCGGGAGACCCCATGCCATTAGGAAGCCGTCACCCTATCAGCCTGGTGAGGAACAGGATCATTTCCATCTTCCAGCGTCTTGGATTTGCGGTGGCAGAAGGACCGGAGATAGAAGACGACTTTCATAATTTTACCGCATTGAATTTACCGGAGAACCACCCCGCCCGTGATATGCAGGATACGTTCTATATCTCACAGAATCCTGACTGGCTTCTTCGCACCCACACTTCCAGTGTACAGGTCCGTGAAATGGAGAAAAGCAAACTGCCGATCCGCATTATTTGTCCAGGGCGTGTTTACCGCAACGAGACGATCAGTGCCAGGGCCCATTGTTTCTTCCACCAGGTGGAAGGTTTATATATCGCTGAAAATGTTTCATTCGCCGACCTGAAACAGACCCTTTACTTTTTTGTTCAGGAAATGTTCGGTGAAACGGTGAAGATCCGTTTCAGGCCCAGCTATTTCCCATTTACCGAACCAAGTGCCGAAATGGACATCAGTTGCCTCATCTGTGGTGGTGAGGGCTGCAATGTTTGTAAGAAGACAGGATGGGTTGAGATACTGGGTTGTGGTATGGTTCACCCGAATGTGCTCGACAACTGTGGCATCGATAGTAATAAATACACTGGATTTGCCTTCGGTATGGGCATCGAACGCATTACCATGCTTAAGTACCAGATCAAAGACCTTCGGTTGTTCAGTGAGAACGATGTACGGTTCCTGGACCAGTTTTCCGGAGCTGTTTAACTTATCTTACAACATGTCCATACCAATCAGTTCAATTTGTGTTATCGGCGCCGGCACTATGGGTAGCGGCATCGCCCTCTCCGCGGCACAAAACAGTTTTCGAACCCTGCTGTTCGACATCAACCAGGATGTACTGGAAAAAGCAATTGATTCTGTGAAGAAGAACCTGCAATTCCTGGTCGATAAACAAAAGATATCGGCTGAAGAAAAGGATGCGATTTTCAACCGGGTACAATTCATCAGTGATATAAACCAGTGCAAAGCCGATGTGATCATCGAAGCCATCATTGAAAAAACAGAGGCCAAAATTTCGGTATTCAACCAACTGGCAGCCATCAACAATCCCGATACCATCTTTGCCAGCAATACATCTTCCTTGTCGATTTCGCTAATACAGGCCGGGGTCGCCAGGCCGGAACGGGTAGTGGGCATGCATTTCTTCAACCCTGCGCACGTGATGAAACTGGTGGAAGTGGTAAAAGGTGAACAGACATCCGAAGCAGTGGTGCAGGCCATCTACGACCTATGCCTGAAACTGAAAAAGACACCGGTGAAGTGTAAGGATGCCCCTGGTTTCATCGTGAACCGGGTAGCCCGGCATTATTACCTGGAAGCCATGAAGCTGGTTCAAGCCGGTGTTGCCTCCATTGAAACGGTAGATGATGTCATGGAATCCTCCGGGTTCAAAATGGGACCTTTCCGATTGATGGACCTGATCGGGATGGATATCAACCTTACGGTATCTCAATCGATATATGAAGCGTTTGATAAGGCGGAACGGTTCACACCATCTCCATTGCAAATAGAAAAAGTGGCCAGAGGCGAACTGGGTAAAAAAACAGGGAAAGGGTTTTACCGGTATTGATCATTGATCAACCGTAAGTGCATATACGGCAAAAGAAGCCAGCCAGTGTTCTCCCTCATAATTTCCGCTTGCTACCTGTGGTAGTGCAGCTTCGAGGTGTTGATTTGCCAGTTCCAGCAGGCGCTTGTTTTTTGTGACAGCAGCGATACCTTTCAGGCACCATGCCCTGCTCAGGTTTAATCCATCCAGGTGCACCAGTTTTCCATCGGTACGATCCCTTACCTCCCCGGGCTTTATCTTCAGGTTCCTGCTAAAAAGTTGCGGCATGAATTTTTTCAACCAGCTTGTAAACGAAGCGGCAGGGAGTATCTTCCGCATCAGGTCGGCTTCTTCAAGGCAGGGGCTTAAAAAATCGGTGCCGCCGGGTTCCCAGTTAAAAGGACAGCCCTGGTCATTATAATAAAACCGCATAGCGGCAATCCTGATCGAACGGGATAATGCCGTATCCTGCTGGTGACGGGCATAATCATACATCATGCTTAACCCGAATGCAAGATTGGTATGTTCGCCTACCCGGATGGGATAAACAAGCCTGGAGAGATAGGCAGAAGTAAGTTTGGAAAGTTCAGTAGCCAGGGGTTGCAATGCTGTGGCCCATTTTTTTGCATCTGCATCATTCCAGTTAAACAGTTCATCCTGTAATTGAAGCAACCAGGCCCATCCGTACGTACGTTCGAAACTTTTGTTGTCTTTGGACCGGAAGATGCGCAGCTCCTGTTCAATATTGGCTTCGGTGAAATGTCTATTGAATAGTTCACGGAGCTGTTTTTCTTCCGGGAGATCAGGAAATAATTTCAACAGGCGAACCAGCATCCAGTGCCCGTGTACACTGCTGTGCCAGTCGAAACAGCCGAAGAAAGCAGGGTGATAATTTTTTGGGGCAGCGATCAGCGACGAATCCCCAAAGGTGATGCCGGTTTTGTAGGGTAGCTCTTTCTCCGCACACCGAATCGGGAGCGTGGCAAAATGTGAAGCGCCGATTTGAGTAAGAATGACCTTCCCATCTTTTTGTATATAATGTTTTTCCTGGGCATTCGCAGTAAAAACCGAAGCGTATAAAACAATAAATAGGGAAGAACATTTACCCCGCATCTTGATTATTTTTGAATACTAAAATAGCACTTATTAATTCACTTCCTTACAGCATATCGGTATTGAATGAAACAGCACTGCTGGTCTCCTTCGGAAATATCATCGATGTATCGGTCAATGAAAAGGTGCTCACACTTCATGAATCTTTTAAGCAAAATCCATTCCCGGGTCTTGTCGAAACTGTCCCCGCTTATTCTTCCCTGGCAGTATTTTATGATCCATTGTCTATAAAAGATAAAAGAACAGGCTTGCCTTGTGCAGCCGACTTTGTACAGTCGATCATCCGGGAACGGCTCGGCGCAATAACTGCTATTGGGACGGCAGATAAAAAGAAGATAGTTACCATTCCTCTTTATTATAATGGAGAAGACCTTGGGCTTATTGCAGGGCAAAAGAACCTGTCAGTAGAAGAAGTGATCGCCTTTCATCATTCTGTTACTTATCGGATATTCATGATCGGTTTTTTGCCGGGGTTCCCGTATATGGGCCCGGTAGATGAACGGATCGCTACCGCCCGTCGTTCCACTCCCCGGGCAAAAGTAAAAGCAGGAACAGTGGGAATAGCCGGTCTTCAAACAGGGATCTACCCATTGGATTCCCCCGGCGGCTGGCAGCTGATCGGCCAAACACCGTTAAGAATATTTGATAAGGATAAAGCCCCGGCTTGTTTACTGGAAGCCGGCCACGAAGTAAAATTCATTCCCATCAGTAAAGAAGAATTTGAACAGCAAAATGAGTATCCGAATTCTTAAACAAGGGCTCCTTACCAGCTTGCAAAGTGTGCAACGGCCTGGTTACCGCCGTTTGGGCATCGGCCCCGGTGGCGCCATGGATCCCTTTGCCATGCAGGTTGCCAATTACCTGGTGGGGAATGAAGAGGGAGCGCCTGTGATGGAAATGAATTTTCCTGCACCGGAACTGTTGTTTCAAAAGGATGCATTGATCAGCCTGGCCGGTGCCGACTTTGATGCATGCGTATCAGATCAAACAATTCAAACCTGGAGGCCGGTGTTCATAAAAAAAGGATCCGTATTAAGATTCAGGAAACCAATACAGGGATCCAAATCCTACATGGCAGTGCAGGGAGGTTGGAGGGCTGAATATTGGCTTGGGAGTGCAAACACCCACCTGAAAGCGAAGGCAGGCGGCTTTTCGGGAAGAGCTTTGCAAAAAGAAGATGTGATCGATTTTGGAGAGCAGAACTTTTATGCTGATGAAAACAAAGTATTCCCAGGCTGTATGGTACAAAGTGATCTCGATAGCATATACCGGGAAGATAGCAGGGTCCGTTGCGTTCGCGGAGCTGAGTGGAACCTGCTATCCGATATGTCGAAAGAGATGTTTGAAGAACAGGCGTACATTATAAACAATCAAAGTGACCGGATGGGTTATCGGCTAAACGGCAACCCTCTTTTCTTAAGTATACCCCTCGAGATGGTATCTTCTGCTGTAGATGCAGGTACGGTTCAATTGCTTGCCGATGGGAACCTGATCGTTTTAATGGCGGATCACCAGACAACAGGTGGATACCCCCGTATCGCTTCAGTGATAAGGGCCGATATGCCCTCACTGGCCCAGATGAATCCAGGAAGAAAAATCGTGTTTACAGCCGTCGAACCAATACAAGCTGAAGAAGCACTAATTTCAATGCAGGGAAAGTTACAGGAGATAAAAGAGACCTGCTTACGGCATTACCAAAATGATTTCAGGATTAATCGATATTAACTGCGATACGGGAGAAGGCATAGGCAACGAATCGTTGCTGATGCCCTATATCAATTCTGCCAACATAGCCTGCGGCTACCATGCAGGCGATACTGCAATCATGGAAGAAGTGGTTGGCCTATGCCTTCTGCACAATGTACGTATCGGGGCGCATCCGTCATTCCCCGACAGGGAAAATTTCGGAAGAACGGAAATGCAGCTTCCCCCTGGCGAAATCTATAGGCTTGTGACCGACCAGTTGGAGTTACTGAACCGCATCGTTGTACAAAAGGGAGGAAGCTTGCGTCATGTGAAGCCACACGGTGCCTTGTATAATATGGCAGCGAAGCAAAGCCCCATTGCACATGCCATTGTAAGAGCCGTGAAAGATTTTGATCCTTCGCTGATATGTTACGGGCTTTCAGGCTCAGTCATGATTGATATTGCAAACGAAGCGGGCTTACAGACTGCAAATGAGGTTTTTGCCGACAGGACCTATCAACCCGACGGATCGCTTACGCCCAGGGCGATGCCCAATGCGTTGATTAGCGATGGCATGATCATGCTGCAACAGGTGATGAAGTTTGCAAGAGAAAATAAAGTAATGACGGTAACAGGCGAAGAGATCTGTATAAAGGCAGATACTATTTGTATTCATGGAGACGGAGTCCATGCCGTCCAATTTGCAAAAGCCATTCATAAAGCACTGCGTGAAAATTAGATCATTCTTATCGGGCCCCCTGTTGGGAGCGGCTTTCCTGATGGCTACTTCGGCTATCGGTCCGGGGTTTATCACTCAAACAACCAAGTTCACTGCTGAGTTGAAAGCCAGTTTTGGCTTCGTGATATTGATTTCTGTTTTGATGGACATTGGCGCCCAGTTGAATATCTGGCGGATCATCAGCATAAGCAGGTTGTATGCACAGGATATAGCAAACCGTGTTTTGCCCGGTTCAGGATATCTCCTCTCCATACTGATCATCTTGGGCGGAATCGCATTTAATATCGGGAATATCGCCGGTGCAGGGCTCGGACTGAATGTATTGACCGGGTGCAGTGTTCAGGCCGGTGCTACCATCAGCTGTGCACTGGCCATCCTTGTTTTTATTTTCCGCGAAGCAGGGAAAGCAATGGATCTTTTTGCAAAGGGCCTTGGCTTCGTGATGATAGGGTTAACCTTGTATGTGGCTTTTCAATCACACCCACCGATGCAGGAAGCCCTGATCAGATCGGTTTGGCCGGATAAGGTCAACGAAACCATGATCCTGACGATCGTGGGTGGTACCGTAGGCGGATATATCAGCTTTGCCGGGGCCCACCGGTTGCTTGAGGCGGGTGTTGGGGGATTGGAGAATATAAAACAGGTTTCTAAAAGTGCCGTATCGGCAATTCTCATCGCCTCGTTGATGCGGCTGATCCTTTTCATTGCTGCGTTGGGTATCGTATGGCGGGGGATCACACTGAGCACGCAGAACCCGGCAGCAACGGTATTTGAGACTGCAGCCGGCGAATTCGGCTACCGGGTTTTTGGTTTGGTATTATGGAGCGCAGCGATCACTTCAGTGGTAGGTTCGGCCTTTACGTCCATCACGTTTGCAAAACTTCTTCACCCGCTGGTTACAAGGAGATTCCGGGAGATCATCATTGCCTTCATTGTTTTCTCCACGATCGTCTTTTTAATAGTGGGGCAGCCGGTGAAACTCCTGGTAATGGCAGGTGCGGTGAACGGGTTGATACTCCCCTTTGCACTTGGTATCATACTGTTTGCCGCCCATCGAACAGAAGTAACCGGATCGTATAAACATCCTTACTGGCTTTCAGTTGCCGGATGGATCGTTGTACTTGCAATGGCTTATATGGGTGTAAAGACATTATTGAACCTGGTTGGTTAAAAATCCGCAGCTCATTAGTCTATATTTGTAAAAACATCAGGTTATGGTTTTGGTTACCGGCGGTGCTGGATTGGTTGGATCGGAGCTCATCAGGCAATTGCTTGACCGGGGTAAAAAGGTGATCGCTTTGTATAATAAAACGCCCTTGCCCGATTTCTCTTCTGCGGATCTGACACAGGTCAAATGCAATATCCTGGATGTTGTTGGGCTGGAGGAGGCGATGGATGGAGTGGAAGAAGTGTATCATGCTGCCGCCGTCGTCACTTTTAATCCACGCCGGAGGAATGAGATGTTCAAAATAAATATTGAAGGTACCGCCAATGTAGTGAATGCGGCACTGGATGCCCGGGTCAGGAAAATGGTCTATGTAAGTTCTGTTGCAGCCCTGGGGCGTATACGGGTGGACCAGGCTATTAATGAAACCATGAGCTGGACTCCTGAAACAAGCAACAGCGCTTATGGACAAAGTAAGTTCCTTGCCGAAATGGAAGTATGGAGGGGGATCAGCGAGGGGTTGGATGCAGTGATGGTGAACCCAACGATCATACTTGGCAATGGAAATTGGGGCACCGGTTCTTCTGCCTTGTTTAAGAATGCATATAATGAATTTCCCTGGTATGCAGAAGGGACCACTGGTTTTGTAGATGTTAGGGACGTGGCAAAAGCGATGATTGCATTAATGGAAAGCGACATCACTGCCGAGCGTTTTATCCTCAGTGCCGAGAACAAGAGTTACCGGGAGGTATTTAACCTGATGGCGGAAGCATTCAACAAAAAGCCACCACATAAAAAAGTAACGGCTTTTCTTTCCGGGCTGATATGGCGCTGGGAAGCTATAAAGAATTATTTCGCCGGAACCGAACCATTGGTGACAAAGGAAACAGCAGCAACTGCACTGACCAAAGCAACATTCGATAACAGCAAACTAAAAAGATTTTTGCCTGGATTCAGCTATATCAGTGTTGATCAAAGCATTGCGGATACCTGCGCCGCATTTCAACAAAAACTTAACAGCCGGTAACGTACATTAGCGGTTCACAGCAGTTTGATCCAAAATAATATCTGATGAAAAAAATCATTTTTTGCCTGCTGGCATTTGCAATGCCTGCCATCACGTTCTCCCAATCCACATTTATCGTAAAAGGAAAGATACTGGATGCCGTTTCCAAACAACCATTGCCTTCGGCTTCCGTATTTGCCGAAAACACCACTTTGGGCACGGCTACCGATGCAGAAGGGAATTTCACGCTCTACCTGCCACAGGGAGGATATAACCTGGTGGTAACATTTACCGGTTTCCAGACCGAGACAAGGCGTATTACGTCAGGCGACGAGGCCAACCTACCCTTGATTGTCGAGATGAAGCAGAAAGAGAAAGAGTTGCAGGACGTTGTTGTAAAATCGAGTTTCGAGGTGAAAGACGGCTGGGAAAAATACGGCGATTTCTTCCTGGATAATTTTATTGGGAAAACGGCAAATAGCAAAGAGTGCAGTATAAAAAACAGGGAAGTGGTGCATTTCTTTTATTATAAGAGGAAGAACCTGTTGAAAATAACAGCCGAAGCACCCGTAATGATCGAGAACAGTGCATTGGGATACACCATACAGTATACCCTGGATTCATTCACACACGATTATAACAGGGAAGTGAGTGTGTATACCGGCTACCCGCTTTTTAAAGAGATGGAACCTGCCAATGAAGAACAGAAAAGAAAGTGGACTGCCAACCGGCTTACCGCTTACAATGGTTCCATTCTTCATTTCATGCGCAGCATGTACCGGAAGAAACTGACCGAAGAAGGATTCGAGATACAATTCCTGCTGAAGGAGAACGATAAAGAAAAAGCATTACCCCTTCGTAATTTCTACACGGCCATGAATTATAAAATGGATGATACTGCCAGGACAGTAGAAATCCTGCCCGGTCAGAAAGATGTGGCTGTGATCTATAAGAAGGAGGAACCCTCCCGGTTGTTCCTGGAGGCCAATGCAGATGCATCACCGAAATTCCAGCTTTCAGTTGTATCCTTTCTGCCAAGTGAGTCAATAGAGATCGAACAGAACGGATATTATTACGAGCAGAGCGACATCACCATCACGGGTTACTGGGCCTGGGAAAAAGTGGCCGATATGCTTCCGTATAATTTCATGAATGAAACTCCGAAGCAGGAAGATGTTGTTATGTCGCCTATCACGTCTTCCCAACAACCTATTATGCCTGCAGATCCGCTCGTCGGAATTTCCTGGAAGGCCGAGGAAAGCAGGATCATAGAAGGCAACAATATTTCTTATTACAAAAGAGGCGGGAAGGAAAACAGCATTAACCTGGATAATGATGTTTATAAATTCAATGCGGACAATACAGGGACCTGGTCTTACAACGGGCAGGACTATAAATTTTCGTGGGAATATGGAAATGCTGAAAAAACAAAGATCAAAATGATCATCCAATACCCCACTCCGCTGATAGTAAGCCTGGAGAATGTACAGATAAATGCCGGTGGGCTTTCATATACGCGTCTTCAGCAACTCAATGGTGTGAACCTGATGGCTATTGAAAAGAGAACAGCGAGATAGGGGCTGATTATTTACCCATCACCTTTTCCCAAAGTTCGGGTATGCGTTTTACCCAGACCAGTTCCTTCATCTTCTCTTTGGCATCCTCGATGGGGCTTCCGAAGTAAACCTTGCCGCCTTCGGTATCTTTTCCGACGCCACTTTGTGCATAAATGGTTGCATTTGCACCGATGGTGAGTGTCTTGCTGACGCCTACCTGTCCCCAAAGGGTAACGCCGTCTTCGAGTGTGACAACCCCTGCAATGCCTACCTGGGCGGCAATAAGACAGTTCTTGCCTGTAACGGTATCATGGCCGATGTGTATCATGTTATCCATCTTGGTTCCTTTGCCGATGATGCTGTCGTGGCTCACCCCCCGGTCGATGGTACAACCGGCGCCGATTTCTACATCATCCTCAATGATCACCCTGCCGCAGCTGGGCATTTTTTTATACCAGAGCTCCCTGTCTTTTTTTGAATTGTAGTAAAAGGCATCACTGCCGATTACCGTCCCGGCCTGTATGATCACATGGTTACCGATGATGCAATGGTCCATAATGGTCACATTGGGGTGGATGATACAATTCTTGCCGATGGTCACATGGTTGCCGATGAATACACCCGGATAAAGAAAAGTTCCTTCCCCGATCACGGCGGAATCACTGATCATTTTTGATGCCGGTTCGAACGGGCGGAAATGGTTCACGATCTTGCAATAGGCTTCGAAGGGATTGTCGACGATCAATAAAGCTTTTCCTTGCGGAATATCCGTCTCTTTATTTATGATGATGAAACTGGCAGCACTGTCGAGACATTTTTTATAGTATTTCGGGTGATCCACAAATACAAGATCTCCCTTTTCTACTTTATGGATCTCATTGATGCCGGTTGCCTGGGCATTCACATTGCCTACCAGTTTGGCCTGAATAAACTCTGCGATCCATTGTAATGAAACGGGTGATGGGAATTGCATACGTATAAATTTTGCCAAAGGTACGTCCTTTGGTCATAGACTCAGAAAGCCCAAAATCCCTGAAAAGGAGGGCATGGGAGTACTTTTGCAATTTTTTTTTTGCACTTTCTGCCATAAAAAAATACTGCTCTGTTAACGATAGGAATATCAGAATGGAAGCTTTTTTATTTTGAACAATGATCGAAGGCATGAAAAAAAAGAGAAGCAGATCAATTAAAATACCTGTAGAATCAATGCTTTCATTGGGTGAGGTTATTTTATCCATGCAAACATATTTGTTGTTATACCGAAAGGCATCACATTTTTTTTATTACAGCCTGCTTGAAAAAACCGCTTCCTTATCCACAGGCAAAAAAAAAATGTTAATAAAATATTTTGGATTTTTTTTTCTGTTAGTAAAATTTCTCTTTAATATTGTGTAGGGAATTTGGTTCCCGGTACTTACTAACCCATCTATATAGCAAAGCCTGGCAGTCAAACGCCGGGCTTTATTATTTTTGATCACCAGTTTCCTCACTCAATTTTAACAGCCATGAATGCATATGAAGCCAAACGCAACGATTATCTTATCAGCACAGAAAAAAGTAAATTGGATATACAGGCTATTCATCGTTACCTGTGTCATGAAAGTTACTGGGCTAAAAATATCCCTCTGCATATTGTAAAAAAAAGCATTGCCGGATCTTTCTGTTTTGGTATCTATCACAATGACCGGCAGGTTGGTTTTGCAAGGGTGATCACCGACCATGCAACCTTTGCCTACCTGGCTGATGTATTTGTGCTGGAAGAATACCGGGGGCTGGGATTAAGTAAATGGCTGATGGAAACGATCATGAACAACCCGGAGTTGCAGGGCTTACGCCGTTGGTTACTGGCCACCCTGGATGCACATGGTTTGTATGCACAATTCGGGTTTTGCCCATTGGATAAGCCGGAGCGCATCATGGGCATGAAGCCTTTTGAAGAATATCCATCTGCCAACTCATAACTTTATCTGTAACTTGCAGCAAAACTAAAACGCATGCTTAAATCGATGACCGGTTTCGGGAGGGCTGAACAGACCATTAAAGACAAAACATTCCTGGTGGAGATAAAAGCACTGAATGGAAAGCAATTCGAACTGCAGTTAAAACTTCCTCCTTTACTAAAGCCCTATGAATTTGAGATAAGGAATGCATTACAGGAAAGCCTCGTCAGGGGTACCATCGATTGTACGATTACGATCAAACAGAACGGCACCTCCAAACCGGTCAATATAAATACCGATCTTATTAAGGCCTATTATAACCAGATAGAAAGCCTGGCCTCAGAATTGAAAATCGATACCAATTCGGTATTAAGTGCATTGCTCAGGTTGCCCGAAGTGGTTACACCCACCAATGACGTTTTGAGTGAAACGGATTATGTAGATTTCAGAAAAGTGTTACAGGGGGCTTTGAACGATCTGAATACGCACCGGGTAGAAGAAGGTGCTGTGTTGGAGAAAGACCTCGTAAAACGTATCGATAAGATCAATGAACAGGAAGAAGCGATCTTAAAACTGGAGCCAAACCGAAAAAAAAGAATTAAAGAAGAGATCAACCAGCTGCTTGAGAAGAACGTAGGTAAGGAGAATATAGATAATAACCGTATGGAGCAGGAACTGATCTACTATATGGAAAAGATCGATATCCACGAAGAACAGATACGTTTACGCCAGCACTGCGAATATTTCCGGTCTATTTTACAGGAGCCCGAAGAGGGCAAGGGAAAAAAGCTTTCTTTTATTTTACAGGAGATAGGAAGAGAGATCAATACCACCGGGAGCAAGGCTTATGATGCGGACATCCAGAAATGTGTGGTGAAGATGAAAGATGAACTGGAAAAAGCGAAGGAGCAGGTGCTGAATGTTTTATAAGTAACAGCCAATAAGTAATGTACAACCATTTTCAACCGGATTTCAAGGATACCAAAACCCTGCTGAGGAGGGGATCGTTTGTTTGGCCAGTAGGTTTTTTACTGATCTTGCTGTTAAGCTGTAAACAAACAGACGTATTCGAGAAAAATACCACCATCCCGAAATATGAATGGCGAAGCGATTTCGAGGCCGCGGGAAATTTTGATATCGCCGATACCGTGTCTGCCTATAGTATCTACCTGGTGCTGCGCCATACAGATGCCTATAAATACAATAATATATGGCTCCATATCGGGTTGCAACCCCCCGGAGACTCTTTGTTCAAGCAGCGGGTCGAACTGAAATTAGGTGATGACGCAAACGGATGGGAGGGAAGTGGTATGAACGACATCTGGGAGGTCCGGAAATTATTGAACGGCCAGCCCCGGCGGTTTAAAAAAACTGGAACATATCGCTTTACCATTTCGCAAATCATGCGGGACGACCCCCTTGCCAATATTATGAGTGTAGGGCTAAGGCTGGAAAAAAGAGACCCTAAGGAAGATTAACAAAGCCTTTATTACAAAATCGGCCATACCCCGTTTTTTTCAAAACAATTCTTTATTTTGCAGATATGAAGTTCAAAATCGGGGTACTCCTATTAACTGTGATGACTGCGCTGGCTGCAAAGGCCCAGGATCAGCATAACGAATACGTACAAAAGGGAGAGTTCGGGATCAGTGTAGGTGCAGCTCATTATTTTGGCGACCTGAATACTCGTGCCGCAATAAACAGGCCCAAACCTGCCGTTGGCCTCTTCTTTCGAAAGCAATTTGGTAATTATGTAGGACTCCGTTTGAGCGCCCATTTTGCACAACTTGGATACAGCGATACATACAGCAAGAATGAATACCAAAAGTCGCGTAACCTTAGCTTTAATTCCAATATTTGGGAGTTGGCACTGCAAGGCGATTTCAACTTTTTCAAATTCATACCTGGGGACCCTTATTACGCATTCACTCCCTATATTACATTAGGCGTAGGTGCTTTCACATACGATCCTTATGCATACCTTAATGGTAAAAAAGAATTTTTACGGCCATTGGGCACCGAAGGGCAGCAGATCGGGTATAATGGGAGGAAACCGTATAATACCCTTGCGGTTTGTATCCCTCTCGGAGTGGGTATTAAATATAATATTACCGACCGGTTGAACCTTTCTTTTGAAGTGGCTCACCGTTTTACAACCACAGATTACTTAGACGACGTAAGTACAACATATATTGGTGCAAACAAATTCGCCCCTCTTTCGGCAGCCGGTTTGTTGCAGGATCGTTCCTATGAGATTGATCCTGATAACATTATAGGCGTAGAAGGAAGACAAAGGGGATGGAGTAAGCAGAAAGACCAATATATAATAGCTGAAATAGGGCTTTCCCTTAATATAAGCAGCTATAAATGCCCCAGTGCAAAATAATTATAGCTGTTTGGTTTTGTTTTCTAACAAATTGGCCTATATTTACAGTCCCTCAAGTAACACAGATAAGATCCCCCATATCTGAGTTTTCCCAACCAAAGAAGAACAAAGTGTAAATCCGTGTATTTCTGTGATGGAACCATAGTTTCAATCCGCACAAACATTAAACTATGGCGTTCATTCGCTGCTGCCTTACCACAGCGGTATTGGTCTTATGTATGCTATATACACAGGCACAAACCGTCTTCTATCCACAGGGGTCATCTCAGTTGCTCAAGGCAACTGTGGAGGATGCGGTTATGCTTTTCCAAAAGGCAATAAAGAATAGTCAATTCTCCACACAATCTTACAACAGCCTCCCTTCCTCGGGGATTATTTTCATTTACGATCAAAGTATTACCGATAACCAGGCCTGTAAAGTGGAAAGCGATGGGATTAGCTTTATTAAATTCTCGGCCTCCCAGGATAATGGATTATGCTTTGGCATTTACCAGTACCTGCAGGGACTTGGGTTCCGTTTTTACCAGCCCGGCGCTATCTGGGAACTGGTTCCCGAACTGAATTCTCCATTCAAAAAGATGGACAGTATTATTACAAACGGTTTCAAATACAGAACCTGGGTTGTAAGCGGAGGATCCAACCGCTGGATCATGGACAACAATACTACCTACGGATGGGATACCTACCCGGGAGAGAATGGACATAACCTGGCTTTGTATCAGCGTAGAAACGGTATGTTGGGAACCTACCGTTTTGCAGGGCACCGGGGTGATATCATGACCGGCACTTATATCTCTTCGCTGCAAAGTAATCCCTGCTATGTGGCCTGTTATAATAATTCACGGTCTGCCAACAACCAGTCGGTTCCGGATGTGAACAATCCCGCAGCCATGAACCTTTGGTCGTCTACCATTGAACAGAAATACACCCAATATCGCAATACGATCCTGAACAACCAAAGTGTGTATGTAAATCAAGCCCGGAATTTTAACTATGCTTACCAGTATATCGGTATTGAAGTACCGGATGGTGCCCGGTGGGGAAATTCACAGGACAATACCGGCTGCCAGAACAATGGCTATTCAACCGAAAGCGATCAGCAGTTTACCCTTGCTAATTACACCGCCGGTCAGCTCGGCTCCCGCTATCCTTCAGCCCGGTTCCAGGTGTATGCCTATTCAACGCATGCAAATGTTCCGTCGTCATCTGTCCAGATCAGTAATAAAATTGATGTGCAGCTGATCCCGGCCGTATACCAGAATCTTACCAGTACGAACGGGCTGCGCAAACGCTGGTTGGACCGCACAAAAAATATTTCTGAATATCATTATCTCAATCTTTCCAGCTGGAGTGGTGAAACACCTGCCTTTTACCTGGGCGATCTTAAAACAACTGTACAATCAGCAAAAAATAATCAAACCCAGGGTCTGGTATGGGAAGCTTCGCCTGCAAAATTTGCCAGTCTGCCTTACTTGCTGGCGGCCAATAATTACCTGTTGAGCAGCACTTCGGTGGATGGAACATTACAGGAATTCTGTAACAATATGTTTGGTGATGCCAGTCAGCCCGTATACACCCTGCTGCAATTATGGGCTGACCAAAAATCAATGGCAGGCGGTATTTCAAACAAATACCGCATACCTCTTTACCTGCGTACCATTGCCGCGGCTGAAAGCAAACTGCAAAACAGTCCGGACATAATAAAAGAAAGACTGCGTGAACTGAAAGCCTACCTGCATTACATGGTACTTTATTTTGACTGGGCCGGCGATCCCCGTTCGAACGACGCAAAAATGAATAAGGCAGCCGACCTGTGTTTGTACCTGGCCAAAACCAACCGACTACAACTTGTAAACAGTTATTATCTCATTTCAGTCATTGTAAGCAGGTATGCGACAGGCAGCTCCTTTTACCAGCAATACAATAATACCAGCGGACTGGCATACCAAAATGGAAATCTTCCATTGATCACTGCTGCAGAAATTGAGAATAACTTCCAGACCGACCAGGCCCTGTATGGCAACCTGGTGAGCGACTACCGGTTTGAGGAAGCGGTTTCTATCAAAGGCAGGTATGACGCAGGTAATATCAACCCGCTGAAAAAAATAAATGTCCAGCTCAAATACACCAATGGTATTGATTATTACAACCGCAGTGAATTTATGATACAGGCACCTGCTGCCGGCAGTTTTACCATCAACTACAAACCAGGTTTTGACCAGGCCGCCAAAGGGTATATCAATTTCACTGTTGAATCAACCGATGGCCTGCCGCAGGTAATCAGGGATGTTTCACTGGACAGAACTGCTTCTGCGGGAAGCCTGCTGGTTACACTTCCTGCCGCCGGTGGATACAAACTGACTGTAAGCTCCAAATACCAATCTTTAGTTGACCTGGAGATCATCACCAATAAAAATGTTTTTTATAAGAATGGCGGGGTGTTTGGTAAAGCCACGGAGATCTATTCGGGTGATCCGGCCGGTTTACCCGGATATTTTTATGTGCCGGCCGGTTTGAGCAAAGTGTATTTCAGCCTGAGTACACACTATGCTGCCGCTAGAGGCTTTGCATCCGAAGAAAAGATCAACGATGCATTTGCTTTTACAGATAATAGCGGTCGCACATTAAAAGCACGATTCGTAACCCCCAACGATTCTTCTTTATTCTTCATCGATATTCCGGCGGATGCCCGGGGTTCCTTCTGCCGAATTACCAAAAAAGGCGGGTACGATCTCGTGTTTACCAATGTCAGCAACTTCCTCTGGTTTGCCGAACCAAAATCGGCACCCTGCAGCAATGCTGATTTCACCATTTCCGTGATCAGCCGTAACGGCAACTGTATCACCCAGCTGAAAGCAGTAAATGCAACATCCACACAGCTTGAATGGGAGGTTACAGACATGGGGCGGAACTTCAAATATTCCAATCAGTCAGTGGTTGACCTGCCCGAATACATTTCGCCTAACGCGGTGGTTACTTTGACAAACGGATCCGGTTGTACGACCGCAAAACGTATTGGCGACGATGCCAGCTACCTTAAGGCTAGGCAATCCTGTGCCAGCGGAGCCCCGCTACCTGCTGCTACGGCAGAAGGCACTGTATTTTCACCCAACCCCTCTACCGGACTTTTTTTCTCCCTGAAAAAAGGTAGCCCGGTAACGGTCAGCGACGTTATGATCACCAACACCCAGGGCGTACTCATAGGCAGGTATAAAAATGTAAATCAACTTGATATCAGCCATGTACCCACGGGGGTATACATCTACAAAATGCTTGTGAACGGCGAATGGCTTTCCGGTCGCCTTGTCAAGTTGTAAGAATTGCTTTCAAAAAGCGTATTGCCGCCAAAATTTGTTACTTTTGCCCGCCTTGTCACGCTCTTAGCGTGACTACTTATTTTCAGCAACATATGAGCCTGAAGGATAAAATAGACATGCAGCGCTTACCGGCACACATAGCCATCATTATGGATGGAAATGGGCGTTGGGCGAGAGAGAAGGGCGAAGACCGTCTTTATGGACATTTGCATGGTGTGGAAAGTGTCCGGAACGTAGTAGAAGGGGCTGCTGAACTGGGTATCAGGTACCTCACCTTATATGCGTTCAGTACAGAGAATTGGGATCGCCCCAAATATGAGGTAACGGGGCTTATGGAACTATTGGTGGATACCATCCATAAAGAAGTACCTACCCTTAATAAAAATAATATCAGGTTACACGTGATCGGGCATGTTGATATGCTGCCTGAGGCAGCGAAAATAGAGTTGAAACAAGCACTGGATGAAACTGCTAAGAATACAGGCCTTAACCTGATCATGGCACTGAGTTACAGCAGCCGGTGGGAGATTGAAAATGCGATCAGGTGTATTGCTGCTGATGTAAGGGATGGAAAACTGAATGCGGAGTCCATCAATCAGGAAGTGATCCATCAATACCTGGCAACAAAAGATTTTCCCGACCCCGAGCTGATGATACGAACAAGCGGGGAGTACCGGATCAGTAATTTCCTGTTGTACCAACTGGCATATTCTGAACTGTATTTCACCAATACACTCTGGCCCGATTTCAGGAAAGAAAACCTCTATGAAGCCATACTGGATTACCAGGGAAGAGAGCGCCGTTTTGGTAAAACCGGCGAACAAATAAAAAATGAGGAAGCGGCTGGTTAGCAAGGCTTTCGGAAGGCAAAAACCCACCGATCCCTGGGGCATTTTTCATGAATGATTTAGGAGGAGGTTAACAAATAGTTTTAATTAATGGGCTTAATTTGCCCCACGATAAAAACCAATTGATGCAGCGGATCTACAAAGGATTTTTTTTTATTGCAACCCTGATATTCAGCAGCCAACTTGTTCAGGCCCAAAATGATACCACACCTGTTTCCATCAACCCGGAACTGCAGGCAATATTCAATTCCAAAACTCCAAAAGAGTATACCATTGCTGGCATTGATGTAACCGGAACAAAAGCCTTTGACCCAAACCTGATTATTTCCATTTCCGGGCTGGCAGTGGGCGATAAAGTTCAAATACCCGGTACCGACGTTTTTGGAAAGGCAATTGCCAAATTGTGGAAGCAAAACCTCATTTCCGATATTGAAATATTGTTGACCCGGCTCGAAGGAAAGGACCTTTATATTGAACTGGTAGTTACCGAACGTCCCCGGTTAGCCAGTTTTAAATTTGTCGGTATCAAAAAAGGAGAAAAAGAAGACCTTGAACCTAAAGTAGCCCTCGTGAATGACCGGGTAGTGACTGAAAATATGAAACTGAGTGCGGTAGAAGCCATCCGTAAGTTCTATTACGGGAAAGGTTACCGGAACGTGGATATACAATTGAAGGAAGAACCGGTAACGATCATGAACAATGCAGTTTCACTCACTTTTATTATCGACAAAGGGAAAAAAGTAAAGATCAACTCAATCAATTTCACCGGTAATAACAGCATCCCCGACTCAAAGCTGAAAAAGCAGATGAAGAACACCAAGGAGATGAACCGGGTCACCCTTTTTCCGGTGGTCATTAATAATCCTTTTGGGGATACAGCCGTGCCCAAGCCGGGTTTCCGGGATTATATCCGGAACCTCGATTTCCTCTCCATCACAAAAACAAGGGAATATGTGGACCCATATTTCCGTATCAGGGGTTTCAGCGGCTCAAAATTCAATGAAAACAAATATTCAGAGGATAAGGACAATGTTCTTGATTATTATAACTCCAAAGGCTTCAGGGATGCAACCATAGTTAGGGACACGTCTGTTATGGACAAGAATAATAACCTGAACCTGTTCTTAAAACTGGAAGAGGGCAGAAAATATTACTTCGGAAATATTGTTTGGCGGGGTAACACCAAGTACAGTGATTCACTGCTGAATTCTCTGCTTGGCATCAGGAAGGGAGATATTTACAATCTCGAGCTGCTTAACAAAAGGCTGGGTAAACAATTAACACCCGACGGGATCGATATCGGCAGCCTCTACATGGACGACGGTTACCTGTTTTTCAGGGTAGATCCGGTTGAGACAGCTGTATACAACGATACCATCGATTTCGAGATAAGGATGACAGAGGGCCCTCAAGCCACTTATGGTAACATCACCATCTCCGGCAATAAGAAAACAAAGGATTATGTTATCCGCAGGGAGTTGAGGACGATACCCGGGGAAAAATTCAGCCGCTCAGATATCATCCGTACGCAGCGTGAATTAGGCCAGCTTGGGTTCATTGACCCTGAAAAGATCAACCCCAATATTGTTCCCAATGCAGATAACGGAACCGTTGATATCAACTGGGGCATTGAAGAAAAATCAGCCGACCAGTTGGAGTTGTCGGCCGGTTTCGGCGGCGGTATCGGCCTTACCGGAACATTGGGTGTTTCTTTCAATAATTTCTCCATTAAGAACATTACCAAACGTTCAACCTGGGATCCGCTGCCTTCCGGCGACGGTCAGAAATTTTCTGCACGTATTCAGTCAAACGGCAAGGCATTCCGTTCATACAATTTTTCTTTCACCGAACCCTGGTTAGGCGGCAAAAAACGCAATTCATTTACGATTGCCTACTCCAATACAAAATATGCGAATGCCTATGACCAGTTCGGAAGCTATTGTAAAAAGTGCGGTGACACTTCCTATGTAAAAACAAATAGTTTTAATATTGCCTTGGGTAAGCAGTTGAAATGGCCGGATGATTACTTTAACCTTGTGTATTCACTGAGTTTCCAGCAATATAAACTAAAGAACTATAGTTTATTCGGGTCTTCGAATGAGTTACGTAATGTAACATCCACCAACGTAAGCCTTAAGATTGCACTGTTGCGTAATTCGGCGGGGCCGAACCCGATCTTCCCTACCAGCGGTTCAAACTTCCTGTTGAGCGGCCAGTTTACTCTTCCTTATTCATTAATGGGAATCACTTCTTCTACCGACAACAGTTATAAACTCCCCGAGTTCCACAAGTGGCGCATGAATGCCGAATGGTATGTGCCGATTGGTTTGGCAAGGGGCGAAGAGAAGAACAAACAATTCATTCTTAAAGTGGCTGCCAAATACGGATTCATCGGTCGGTATAATAAAAAGATCGCGATATCACCCTTCGAGCGCTTCCAGGTGGGCGACGCAGGCCTGAGCAATAACTTTGCGCTTCTCGGGTATGATATCATTGCACACAGGGGTTACCCGGTTTATGATAAATCCGATCCAAGGATCAACCCCGATGGGATCACCCCCTCACAATTCTTTACCATCTTTAATAAGTATACCGTAGAGCTCCGCTATCCCTTCAGCACCAGTGCAAGCAGCACCATCTACGGGCTGGCCTTTTTCGAGGCAGCAAATGGCTGGTACGAATTCAAGGATTACAATCCATTCAAGCTGCGGCGTTCTGCAGGGTTGGGCTTACGGTTCTTCCTTCCAATGTTCGGATTGCTTGGGTTTGATTATGGTATAGGCTTCGACAGGTATAACCAAACCAGCGGCCTTAAAGGGGCAGCCAAGTTCACCTTTATGCTGGGCCAGGAACCTGAATAATGTCAATTAAAAAAGAATAAACAATGAAAAAGATTTTATTCATCGCCACCTGTGTAATGCTTACCGCATTCACCGCCACTGCACAACGCTACGCAGTAATTGACTCAAAGTACATTCTGGAAAAACTGCCCGAGTATACCGAAGCACAGAAAGCCCTGGATAAGTTCAGTGAGCAATGGCAGCAGGAGATCGAACAAAAGCAGGCATTGGTAGACAAAATGTATAAGGACTATGAGGCAGAACAGGTAATGCTGAGCGATGCACTCAAGAAAAAAAGGGAAGACGAGCTTTATAATAAGGAAAAGGAGTTGAGGGACCTGCAAAAAAAACGTTTTGGCTTCGAAGGAGACCTTTTCAAAAAAAGGCAGGAACTCATCAAGCCCATCCAGGACAGGGTATACAATGCCGTTCAGAAACTGGCCCTCGAAAGGCAATACGATTTCATACTGGATAAAAGTGAAGGAATAACCGTTATCTTTGCCGACCCCAAACTGGACCGTAGTGCTGATGTGCTGCGCAACCTGGGTGTTAAATAATGACTAAACCAGGCACCCGGTGCAGCGAACAGGGCAAAAAAACAAACTATAAAACAAAACCAATAAATAGTAAATCGAAAATGAAAAAGTTAATCATTGTAGCTGTGATGGTAGTAGGTGGGTTAAGCGCCTCTGCACAAGTAAAGATCGGATATATCAATACCGACATATTGATCAGCCTGATGCCTGAAGCAGCCAAAGTGGATTCTCAGTTGAGAGAATACCAGCAGTCCCTTCAGTTACAGGGACAGACCCTTCAAATGGAAGCAGACAAGAAGAGAGATGACTTCTTCAAGGATTCAGCTTCGCTTTCTGCCAGCATGAAGGAGATCAGGAGGGATGAACTGGTTAAATTATACGGGCGTTTGCAGAGCTACGATGAAGAAGCTCAGCAGAAAGCCAGTCAATATGCTCAGACCAAGATCGGGCCGGTTCGTGAAAAGGCGATGGATGCGATCAAAGCCGTTGCAAAGGAAAAAGGATATACATACGTAATCGACGAATCAAGCAATGCCTTGCTGGTTATGCCGCCCGGGGATGATCTCCTGGCAGCTGTAAAAACAAAATTGGGTATCAAAGATCCCGCTCCAGCTGCGCCTGCAACAAAGCCGGCCGGAACCAAGAATTAAATGAACTTTTTTAAAGAACAAATACAAAGCCTTCTTACATCAGAAGGCTTTGTTATTTTTGGCAGATGAAGCATCAACCCATTGGTATTTTCGACAGCGGTTATGGTGGCCTCACAGTACTGAAAGAGATCACTGCCAAGCTTCCCCAATACGATTATATCTACCTTGGGGATAATGCCAGGTCGCCTTATGGCACCCGTAGTTTTGAAACAGTATACGAATACACCCTTCAATGTGTGAAATGGTTGTTTTCTCAGGGCTGCAGTTTGGTGGTATTGGCATGCAATACCGCATCTGCGAAAGCATTGCGTACCATCCAGCAGAACGACCTGCCAAAAATTGACGGTAAAAAAAGAGTGCTGGGAGTTATCCGTCCTACTACCGAAATAATAGGCCGGCTTTCTAAAACAGGAAATGTAGGGATCCTTGCTACCAACGGAACCGTGCTATCCGATTCTTACCCGATCGAGATCAGAAAATTCTACCCCTCGGTTAATGTTTACCAGGAGGCTTGTCCCATGTGGGTTCCTTTAGTGGAGAATAACGAGTACAATTCACCTGGAGCAGACTATTTCATTCAGAAGAATATAAATAACCTGATGGCAAAATCAGGCCAGATAGACACCCTTCTGCTTGCCTGTACCCACTATCCTTTGCTGATGGAAAAGATAAAAAAAGCGTCACCGGATGGCATCCTCCTCCTGTCGCAGGGAGAGATCGTGGCCGATAGTCTCAAGGATTACCTGGAAAGGCACCTGGAAATAGATGAAAATTGTAGTAAAACCGGGCAAATAGCTTTTTTTACTACTGATTCTACAGAGGATTTTGACAACCATGCCGCCATTTTTTATGGAAAAGAGGTAAAATCGACCCATTTGGCCCTTTAAAAAGGCAAAAACCCTCAAATAGATGCCTGCCGATAGGCCGTTTTCCCTTACCTTTGCCGTCCTTTCACAAACGGCCGGGATGGTGCCCAGCCAGTGTAATAACAATTCAGGAAATTAATTTGTAAAAGGAAAAACGTAAAAAAATGCCAGGTAAAAAAAGAACCTACCAACCGCACAAACGTCGCCGTAAATCTGTTCACGGATTCCGCAAGCGTATGCAGACCGCTAATGGCCGTAAAGTATTGGCCAGCCGTAGAAGGAAAGGACGTCATAAACTCACCGTTTCCAGCGAACACGGTTCAAAGAAATAAAAACCAGGTTCTAAGCAGGAACCGGTAAACATAATTCAGTCCCGCCTTGGCGGGACTTTTTTAATTTTGAGTCATTGGAACCAGCCCAGCGATATCGATTTACAAGAAACGAGAAACTCAAAAGCCGTAAAGCCATTGAACAACTGTTCAGGGAGGGCGAGTCCTTTTCCAATTTCCCGTTCAAGGTCATCTGGAAGATGAACGATAGCGGGGCATCGGAATTACAGGCCGGGTTTACTACAAGCAGCAGGCAATTCAAAAAGGCAGTAGACAGGAACCGGATAAAGCGTTTGATGAGGGAAGCGTGGCGGCTTCAGAAAAATGAACTACAGCTGCAGTTGAAGGCCCAACAAAAATACCTTTCGGTATTTATTCTTTATGTTGGCAACGAGATACCTGATTACCCGTTTATTTTTGAAAAGACAGGGAAAATGATCAAACGGCTCAGCAAAATTGCAAATGAAAACGATCTGGCAAATACTTAGTCTCCCATTCATCCTGCTGATAAAGCTCTACCAGTGGATCATTTCTCCCTGGCTGGGTCAAAAATGCCGGTATACGCCCACCTGTTCCCATTACGCTATAGAAGCATTAAAAAAGCATGGCCCCGTTAAAGGGTTATGGCTTGCCATCAAGCGTATCAGCCGCTGCCACCCCTGGGGTGGGCATGGATATGATCCCGTGCCATAAAAAAACCGCGGCAGGTTATTGCCGCAGTTTTTATGACCGGTGTTTAGTTGTTCATTTAAAAGCGTTCAGCTACTTTATTCCAGTTCACCAAATTCCAAAAGGCTGCCAGGTAATCGGCCCGGCGGTTCTGATAGTGCAGGTAGTATGCATGCTCCCATACATCGCAACCCAGCAAAGGAGTCCCTTTCACCTCGGCAACATCCATCAGGGGATTATCCTGGTTGGGGGTAGAGGAAACTTCCAGCTTTCCGTCTTTTTTGATAAGCCATGCCCAGCCGCTGCCGAACCGTGTCATCCCTGCATTATTGAATTTTTCTTTAAACGCGTCGAAAGAACCGAACGCAGTATTGATCGCATCGGCCAGCTTCCCGCCAGGAACTCCGCCGGCATTGGGGGCAAGGCTTTCCCAGAAGAAACTGTGATTCCAATGTCCGCCGCCATTGTTTCGAACGGCAGGACTGATACTGCCAGCTGCGGCAACCAGTTGTTCCAGTGTTTTATTCTCATGCTCGGTACCTGCAATGGCCTTGTTGAGATTATCTACATACGCCTGGTGGTGTTTACCATGGTGTATCTGCATTGTCCTGGTGTCGATATGTGGCTCTAAAGCGTCGAAAGCATAGGGGAGAGCCGGTAATGTAAATGCCATAACTATGAATTTTGAATGATAGATTGATGTTTCTGTTGGATGACAAATTTACAAAGGGAAGCCCGATAATGGGATAGGAATTATTATTTCTTTCTTATCTCGAAAACTAACGCTTGCTTTTAAAGAAATCCTTCATCAGTGATGAACATTCATCTTTCAGGATGCCTCCGGCCAGTTCTGTCTTTGGATGGAAAGGGTTATTGTGACCACAGGTTCTCCGGTAACCGTTCTTTTCATCATCAGCACCATAAACAACCCGGCCGATCTTGCTCCAGTAAAGGGCGCCGCTGCACATCACGCAAGGCTCGAGGGTAACATACAAGGTGGCATCGGGAAGGTATTTGCTCCCGAGAAAACTATATGCAGCTGTGAGGGCCAATACCTCGGCATGTGCGGTGCTGTCGTTAAGCAGCTCTACCTGGTTGTGCGAACGGGCAATGATCTTATCCTTCATCACGATCACAGCACCTACGGGTACTTCGTCTTGTTCAAATGCTTTGTGCGCTTCCTTCAGCGCCTGCTGCATATATTGTTCATCGGTCATACAAACGGAATTGTTACCTTTCAGCAAAATTATGTGTAATGGAACACTTAATGCGCATGCGGGAGTATTTTGATACTGGTTCCACAAAGCCATATGCGTTCCGTAAAGAGCAATTGATAAGGCTGAGAAATGCCATCAAAAAATTCGAGGAGCCATTGCACACGGCCTTGTATGCCGACCTGAAGAAAAGCCCGGAGGAGTGCTGGGTTACCGAAACTGGTTTTTTATTGGCTGAGATCAATAATGCCATCAGGAACCTGAAACGGTGGATGCAACCCGATCTGGTTTCAACCAACCTGCTTAATATACCGTCTTCCAGTTCTGTGCTGAAAGAGCCGTTGGGGGTGGTGCTGATCATCGGACCGTGGAATTATCCGCTTATGCTGTTGCTCACGCCGATGGTAGGCGCAATCGCCGCCGGAAATTGTGTAGTCCTTAAACCTTCGGAGTTTGCGCCTGCCACAGTCGGGGTGATGAAGCAGATCATTGAAGAAACCTTCGATAAGAGTTATGTTCAACTCGTGGAGGGAGACGGGGCTGCAGTCATACCCGATATGATGAACCACTTTACATTCGATCATGTTTTTTACACCGGAAGCACGGCAGTAGGGAGGATCATTTATAAAATGGCCGCGGAACGGCTGGTACCTGTTACACTGGAGTTGGGGGGGAAAAGCCCCTGCATTGTGGAAAGCGATGCAAACATAAAAGTGACTGCCCGTCGTCTTGTGCAAACCAAGTTCAGTAATGCCGGGCAGATGTGCGTAGCCCCGGATTATGTACTTGTACATGCTCAAAAAAAAGAGGAATTGGTTAATACCTTGAGGGAGACCATCAAACGGTTCTTCGGTGATAAGCCGTGTGAAAGTTATAATTATGGGAAGATCATCAACGAGAAGCAATTTGACCGCCTTGTAGGTTACCTCCGGGAAGGAAAGGTCGTTTCGGGGGGTGGGTCGGACAGGAATAAACTATATATAGAGCCTACCATCCTTGAAGAGGTGAGTATGAAAGATACCGTTATGCAGGATGAGATATTTGGCCCGATCCTTCCTGTTATGACATTTAATACCAATGAGGAAGCGCTTGCGGTCATTGAACAGCATAAGAACCCGCTGGCTTTTTATGTATTTACTTCCAGTAAGGCAAAGGAAAAGTACTGGCTCAACAGGGTGGCGTTCGGCGGTGCCTGTGTCAACAATGCCAGCTGGCATCTTACCAATCATCACCTGCCGTTTGGAGGTCGTGGCTTCAGCGGGACGGGGAGTTACCACGGTAAATATTCTTTTGATACGTTCAGTCATCAAAAGGCAGTGATGAAAACACCCACCTGGTTCGATCCGGCGGTCAAGTACCCGCCTTTTAAGGGAAAATTGAAATTGTTCAAATGGGTGATCAGATAATGATGGTTCAGAGGAAGTACAGGAAGTTAAAAATAGTTTTTGCCGTTACAACGTTATTACTCATCAGCCTGTGGGGATACGTGGAATGGGCAAACAGAAATTCTGAAAATATGACCGGCCGGCAAAAAATACTGAAAGCTGTTTACCCCTTGTTCATCTGGTGGTCGAACAAGCAGGGGAAGGGTGTGAAAAAACTTCATGCAGAGAATACCGTCCCTGCCGTTTCTTTTTATTCGCTGAAAGATACGCTGATCAACGGTGCTGCTTTTGATTTTGCCAACCTGAAAGGGAAAAAAGTCATGCTCGTGAATACAGCTTCCGATTGTGGTTACACCGGCCAGTACGACGACCTGCAAAAACTGAGTGAACAATACAGGGATAAACTGGTTGTGATCGGCTTCCCTGCCAATGATTTTAAAGAGCAGGAAAAAGGTTCTGATAAAGAAATAGCGGAATTCTGCCGTCTCAACTTCGGTGTTACCTTTCCCCTGATGAAAAAAAGCGTGGTTGTAAAGAAACCGGGCCAGAACCCGGTATTTCAATGGCTGACAGATTCCTCGAAGAACGGCTGGAGCAACCAACAGCCTTCCTGGAATTTCTGTAAGTATATTGTCGATGAGAACGGGAGGCTGACAAACTATTTTGGATCTGCTGTTGAACCCCTGGGTACGGAGATCACAGATGCTATAAACAAATAAAAGAATGCTATGCTTGAACAACGCGACCTGAACTTTATTTACAAATATTTTATGGCCGAAAAGCAGGAGAGTCTCCTGTTCCTCATATTCGGTATCGCTGCTATAATGCTTGCTATTCTTTTTTTCATATTCATCCGGTCGAACCCTCCGTTGTATAAAGGTGCTGCAATTCCTTTATTGGTCATTGGCATCATCCAGTGCACTGTTGGGTTTACCGTTTATTCCCGCTCTAATGATCAGATGAAAGTGATAGCCTATAATATGGGTATAGAACCTGTCTTGTATGCTAAGCAGACAGAACTGCCGCGTATGAAGAAAGTGATGAAAAATTTTGCGATTTACCGGTGGATGGAAATAGCTTTCATACTTGCCGGAGTTACACTGATCATCCTGTTCCGATCAGATCCTGCAAGGGCCTTCTGGTTCGGTTTCGGATTTGCATTGGCAGTCCAGGCAGTGATTATGTTGGGAGCCGATTTTGTTGCAGAGCAACGCGGCCACAATTATATCAGGGGTTTGAATAATTCTGGCGTTTAGCCGACCAGTTCTGCAAGTTCCCTGAACTCCGGTACCTGAATATTGTAATCGGATATTTTGCCAAGTATTTTATTATCAGGGCAAAATGAAATGCCAATCCCAGCATTCCGAACCATGCAGATATCATTTTTCCCATTCCCAACGGCAATGGTGTTTTTTATGTCGATTCCAAAGCAGCGGCACAACTCTTCAAGGGCGTGCGATTTACAATAATCATGATTGCATAGTGTTCGTTTGGCGGGAAGAAAAAAGGAGGGGATGATGACCTCGCCGGTGGCTTTACTTTTTGAAATGACAAGTTCATTGGCCAACGAAAAGTGCATACCTAACTTATTCGCGATATGATTGGTGACGATATCATAACTCTCACTGATGATACCACAGAGATAACCCTTTTGCTTTAGAACCTGGATTATTTCAAAGCCATCTCCTACCAAGGGAATGTCATCGGCGGTTTTCAGGATATCAGCCAGGGACAAACCTCGGGTTAGCTGCGCTATTTTTTTGATGCGGATAAAGGGGTTGGGCGTTTCCTTTGAAATGGTTGCTAGCAGATTTGTAAAGCCGAACCTTTCTGCCAAAGTATGGATAAAGCTGCTTCGCAGGATAGTATTATCCATATCAAAAATAGCCATCTGCCTGAATTTATTTTTCTGGTCCTTAACAGCAAACTCGATCTGGGAATTGCTCCCCTGAAAAATGCCACCGGTGATCAGGTCAAGGGTACCTTCCAGTAGCTGCCCAGAACGTTTTAGGATAGCTTTTGTTACCTCGGTACTCATCTTAGCCAGTTGCGGGATCGTTTGCATGCGGTTCTCAATATAGCCCAGGCTTACTTCCTTGATCCGTGCTCCGTTCTTGTGCATATCGATGAGTATGCCTATGTCTACGCCATAATCTTCATCGATCATCAGCTTTTCAAACATTTCTTTTTTACCTGCTATCATACCGCTCAGGGGCTGTTTAAAATGACTGATTATCGGGAAAAGAAATTTCAAAAGCGGCTTGGCCACCAGTTCGGTCACCCGCCCAGCCTGCCTGTCAAAATACGATTTAATAAAATCGGCTTCACCAATCAGGATGGGTTTAGTAAGTCGGTCGATCACATCGTCGGGGTATGTGGTAATATCGGCATCTACAAAAGCGATGATGTTGTTCGAAGCAAGCATAATACCTTCCATCATGGAAGTGCCTTTGCCCCGCTTCGAACTGGTAAATACTTTTGCCTTTTCCCGGATGGCTTCTTGTACTGTGTTGTCGGTCGACTTATCATCTACAACAATGATCTCACTTACACAAGAAGAACGCTTTACAATGCGTATGACTTTACCAATCGTTGCCTGTTCATTTAATGCAGGAATGACTACCGTTACCATAGTGTGGCTTTTAGGGATGATCAAATGCAACGAGAACATCCGGCAGTTTGCAGGTTGCCGAAACTGGCAAGCAGTATTGGAGTAGTATTTAAAAGTATAGAAAATACAGGAAAGCCCGGCCAGGAAAAGATGAAAATCCTGTTAAAGAAAAGGATTTACTAAGAAAGAGTTATTTACACATGATGTTCAATGAACAATTATTCAACGGGGCACTTCTCATGATAATTGATCAGCTCGATGGAGTTTTTTTCGAATGTGAACCCGGCATATTTTACTGCGATCTCATCCAGTACGGCATCGATCTCTTCCACTGTTTCGAGGGTTACAAGTTTCGCCCGGTAATCTTTGATACCGGGCATCCCTTTTAAGTAGTTGGTATAATGCCTGCGCATTTCAAAGATGCCCACCTTAGGGCCTTTCCATTCAAAGGATTTATGAAGGTGTTTCTTGCAAACCGCTACCCGGTCTTCGATGGAAGGCGGGGGAAGATGCTCTCCCGTTTGCATGAAGTGCTTGATCTCGTTGAATATCCAGGGATAACCGATGGCAGCCCTGCCGATCATGACCCCATCCACGCCATACCTGTTTTTATACTCCTTCGCTTTTTCAGGGCTGTCGATATCGCCGTTGCCAAAGATCGGTATCCTGATCCTTGGATTATTTTTTACTTTACCTATCAGCTCCCAATTTGCTTCTCCCTTGTACATCTGCATGCGGGTACGGCCGTGGATGGCCAGCGCCTGGATACCTGCATCCTGTAAGCGTTCCGCCACTTCTTCAATATTCCTGTTTTTTTCGTCCCAGCCTAACCTTGTTTTTACGGTAACCGGCAATGAAGTTGATTTTACAACAGCGCTTGTCAGGCGTACCATCAGGTCGATGTCTTTCAGCACACCAGCCCCAGCTCCTTTCATGGCTACTTTTTTTACCGGGCAACCGAAATTGATGTCCAGCAGGTCAGGGTTGGTGACGTCTACGATCTTTGCAGCTAATGAGAGGCTTTCTTCGTCTCCGCCGAATATCTGTATCCCGATGGGTTTTTCGTAATCGAATATGTCTAGTTTCTTGCGGCTTTTAATGGCGTCCCGTATCAGCCCTTCGCTGCTGATGAACTCGGTATACATCAGATCTGCCCCGTGATCCTTACATACGGCACGGAATGGGGGATCACTCACATCCTCCATGGGAGCAAGTAAAAGCGGGAAATCAGGAAGTTGTATGTTACCTATGGATGGCATTTAATTTTTTAAACCTCCCGGGAGGTGTATATTGCGGGGGCAAATTTACAACTAATCGCTGTAGCAATGCAATATAGAAGTGTTAAGGGAATGACGGGACTCGGGCAGCTGGGCATCCTCCTGGTTTTTTTAGGAGCAGGATTCTTATTGGCAGGGGCAGTGCAGTTCCTCATCGCTATGCCATTGATACCGGCTGGCACACCTGTTGAAAAGATGGGCGATGAACTGATAAAGGCCATGAACAACCCGGCCAATGTAAGTTATGCAAGGCTGAGCCAGGTATTGGGAACCTTTGTTTTGCTGTTCATCCCCTCCGTATTGTACCTGCTCGTTTGCCATGGAAAGAATTTTTTTTGGCTGGGATTCAATAAACACATCAATGCCCGGCAGATCATACTGGGCTTCTTTCTCATCTTCCTTGCCAACGTACTGGCCAACCCGCTGGAAGATATCAGCAAAATGGCGGTGGCGAATTTTCCGTCCATTAAAGCTACAGCACAACAACTGGAGGATGCATATACCGAACAGGTAGTTGCATTAAGCAACCTGAAGAGCTGGGGTGAATTCTTTATGGCCATTGTGATCATGGCATTCTTCCCGGCTTTGTTCGAAGAGATATTTTTCAGGGGCGCTTTACAGAACCTGCTGGAAAGATGGTGGAAAATGCCTTTGCTGGCAGTGATCTTTACATCGATCGTGTTTAGCATGATCCATATGTCCATCTACCTTTTCCTGAGCAGGGCCCTGCTTGGATTTGTGTTGGGGCTGATGTACCAGCGAAGCAAAAACCTCTGGGTGAATATTGTGGCTCATTTCCTGAACAATGCGGTGGCTGTCATACAAATGTTCTGGATCTCCAGGCATTCAGATAAAATAGAATTGGATAAGCTCGACCCGAAGGTACCCATCTGGGGTGCATTGATCGCACTGGCCATTACCGTCGGATTGTTCTGGTTGTTCGAAAAAGTTTCGGCCAGGAACAGGACCCAGGTCGCTTTTGAGGAACAGGACCTCTATGAACACAAGGACCTGCTGCACCCTTTCCCCGATAATCAAACTGCTTAACCGTGGCACTCAACGTTCAGGTATTCAAAACAAGGGCATTAACGGCATTGCTGTTTGTAGCGGTCATGCTTACAGGGTTGCTGTGGAATTTCTGGAGTTTCATGGTTCTGTTTACAGTGATCCATTTCGGATGCTGGTATGAATTTGTAAAACTGATTAAGAAGATATACCCGAAGAAATACCTGCCTTATTGTTTTCTCGGGTTGGTCTACATCACTTTACCTGTATTAATGCTTGTTGATCTACGCATGTTTTCTGTTGTTTATACAATAGGTTACGAAAAGGTACAGATACTCGACCTGGCCCTGCCTCTTTGTATTATTTTTTCGATCTGGGTAAATGATACCATGGCATACCTGACAGGCTCGTTCATAGGTAAGACCCCTTTGACGAGAATATCTCCCAGGAAAACATGGGAGGGGACGATCGGAGGGATTGTGCTTTGTGTGATTGCCATTGGTTTTTTGTTTCCATTGGTAATGGGGAAAAAGCTGGTAGAATCGCCTGCTCCTGCAAAAACATGGTTCATCATCCCTGCTTTATGTGCCATCTTCGGCACCATTGGCGACCTGTTTGAAAGCAAGTTGAAACGGATGGCGGATGTGAAAGACAGTGGTAGTTTCATGCCCGGCCACGGCGGTTTTTTAGACCGGTTCGATTCCCTGCTATTTGCTACGCCTGCCGTTTGGCTGTATGTATATTTCTTCCTTCGCTGAGATAACCACAAACTTCAAACTCATTATCTTTGCGGCTTAACTCTCGATAATGACCATACACCGGGAAGGATATAAAAGCATCGGCATCGGCACACTCATCTTTGGGGCGATCAATGTAAGTATGTATTATTTTTTCAGTGCTTCCATGATGTGGCTCTGCAACCTTGTTTTCATCGTTACCCTTGCTTTGCTGCTTTTCCTTATCTCCTTTTTCCGTATTCCCAACCGCAAGCTCACAATAAGCGAAAATGCCGTCGTTGCACCTGCTGACGGGAAAGTGGTGGTGATCGAAGAAACCATCGATGAGGAATATTTCAAAGACAAGCGATTGCAGGTTTCTATTTTTATGAGCCCTGCTAACGTACATGTGAACCGCAATCCCGTCAGCGGCGACGTGATATACAACCAATACCACCAGGGAAAATACCTGGTAGCCTGGCATCCAAAATCATCGACCGAAAATGAGCGCCATTCGGTCGTGATCCGTAAAGGCAATACGGAGATACTGGTTAAGCAGATCGCGGGGGCCCTTGCCAAACGTATTGTCAATTATTTACAGGTAGGTCAAAAGGTGAATCAAACCGAAGAGATGGGTTTTATCAAATTTGGCAGCCGCGTAGACATGCTCTTACCCCCTGGAACTAAGGTAAATGTGGAACTGAACCAGGCAGTCCAGGGCGGGGTGACGGTGATCGCTACCCTCTGATACAGCTTTAACAAATCAGGCTTGGCACTCTGCCTTTTCCGCATTAATTTTACAGGGATTAATCAACAAAATACTAGTTCATGAAAAAAGTACTTTTATTAGCGACTGCTTTCCTGTTTGTAACCGGTGTGGCTATGGCCGACAAGGGAAAAAAGAAAAAATGCGCCAAAGGAAAAACCTGCTGCTCTAAAGAAGCAAAAGCAAAGAAATCCTGCTGCAAAGACAAGGAAAAGTCAACAGCTAAAATGTAATTCACAAGAATTTCCAACGCCCCGTTCAGTACTGAACGGGGTTTTTTATTCAGAAGATATCTTCCAGCTCCTTCAGGTGGGTTACTATATAGGTAGGCTTTAGATCGGTCACGGCATTGATATGGTTAACGAATACCGAATCCATACCGGCATTGATGGCGCCCTGTATATCTGCATCCGGGTTATCGCCGATCATGATACTTTCTTTTATTGAAGCGCCGGCCTTGTCCCTCGCATAGTCAAATATTTCTTTTTTCGGCTTAAGGCTGTTGCTGGCTTCCGAAGTGATCACATGGGTAAAAAAAACATCAAGCCCGCTGTTGTTGATCTTGCTCCACTGCGTTTTTTCAAAACCGTTCGTGATGAGATGCAATTCATAGTTTTTCTCCTTCAGGTAATTCAGTATCTCCATTGTGTATGGGAAGAGGAGTTTTTTTGTAGGTAATATTTCCAGGAATTTGGCGCTCAGTTCACGGGCAAGGGGTTCGTCGGCAACCTTAAAGTCAAGTAACGTTCGCCACATCCTTTTCCATTTTAATTCTTCGGAGGTGATGAAACCCTTATGGTAACGATCCCATAATACCTCGTTATGAAACAGGTATTTTGGATAGAACTCATCGAAAGGGGTCTTAATGCGGTCGCACAAAGAAAAGAGGCAGTATAATTCATCCAGCGACTCTTTGGCATTGGCATCAAAATCCCAGAGCGTGTGGTCGAGGTCAAAAAAAAGATGCTTGTAATGCGGCATGGGGCTGAAAGGGAATAGTAACTTTACTTATCATTGCAAGATAACCATTTAACGTTTATTGATGAATACAGTAATAACAGGAGCTTCCAAGGGATTGGGCAAAGCGATCGCCGAACGTTTTGCGGCTGATGGCAAACAACAGCAACTCTTTCTTTGCGCCCGCACGAAAAGCGAACTGGAGGCTACCGGCCGGGAATTGCAGGATCGTTATCCCAACGCAAAAGTGCATACCAAAACCTGTGACCTTTCGGTAAAAAGAGACATCGCCTCCTTTGCAGAATGGATAAAAGGGCAAACAGATAATGTTGATATACTTGTAAACAATGCAGGCATCTACCTGCCAGGAAGTGCATATGGGGAAGACGATGGCAACCTGGAAAGCCTGATGCAAATAAACATGTACAGCGCATACCACCTCACCCGGCTATTGCTTCCGGGAATGATGAATGCGATGAGTGGCCATGTATTCAATATGTGCTCTATTGCCTCGCTGAACGCCTACCCGAACGGTGGTGCGTATGGCATCAGTAAATATGCACTATACGGGTTCAGTAAGAACCTTCGTGAAGAAATGAGGCCTTATGGCGTCAAAGTAACTCATGTTTTGCCCGGAGCTGCATATACCGATTCGTGGAGCGGGGCAGGTATTGACCCAAAACGGATCATGGAAGCATCGGATATTGCAGAAATGGTATATGCGGCTGCACAGCTTTCACCACAGGCCTGTGTGGAAGAGATCATACTCCGGCCCCAACTGGGCGACCTGTAAGGGTTTAACAATTTATTTCATCCGATTAACTTCCCTTAACCTTCGGGGCTCTGTTCAATATGTTATTTTTGATGTTCGTTGATATGCGATCGTCTTTACTAAAAACAGGTTTTGTTTTCCTCTTGTTCTGTGGAAATGCTGCCCTTTCGCAGGTGCGTTTTTTTGCCAGTATTTCCCCTTCAGTGATCGGTAAGGACGAATATGCACAGCTAAAACTTACAGTTGAAAATGCGCAGGAAGTACAGGCGATCGATCCACCCCGTCTTAAAAATCTCACTCTCGTAAGTGGCCCCAACCAGGAGAGCGGTATGAGCATGGTTAACGGCAATGTGAACCGTTACCTATCCTTGAGTTATATCATTAAGCCGCAAAAAACAGGAAGCTTTTTTATTCCGCCTACCCGTGTTAAAGCCGATGGTGCGGAATACCTGAGTAATTCAGTAACTCTTAAAGTGGTGGCTAAGCCAACCGGAAACAGCCCCGCCAGCAGCAGTACTGCGAATCCTTTTGCCGGTATGGATATTTTTGAGGACCCTGCCCCTAAAACGATCAGCCGGGATTTCATCCTTCGAAAAGGGGAAGACCCTGTTGAGAAGATCAACAAGAACATGTTTGTAAAACTGGAAGCAGACCGTACCTCCTGCTACGTAGGTGAGCCTGTGGTAGCAACATACAAATTGTATACAAGATTGAAGAGCGAAAGCAACCTCGTAAAGAACCCTTCGTTCAATGGTTTTTCTGTGATCGATCTTCAGCAACCGGATATAACCAGTTATAAAACAGAGAAGGTGAATGGAAGGGAATACAATGTCTATATCGTTCGCAAAGTGCAGCTGTACCCGTTACTGGCCGGGAACCTGGAGCTCGGTGCTGCGGAAGTAGAGAATAACGTTCATTTTGTTAAGGAAGAATTCATTAACCGCCGGCCGGATATTTCTAATGGAATGCTGTTTGACATCGCTGATGGTATGATCCCTCCCGAAGGCCTCAACGATCAGAAAGTGAACCTCCGAAACAACCCGGTGATGGTAAATGTTAAACCATTGCCTGATGCAAATAAGCCCGTTGGTTTTAAGGGGGCAGTAGGCCGTTTTACCATTGAAGCAAAACTGGAAAGAGATCATTTCAGTACTGATGATGGTGGTAGACTGGCTGTTACGATCGGTGGAGAAGGCAATTTGCAATTGGTAAATGCCCCTGAAGTGACGTGGCCCGAAGGAGTTGAAGCTTTCGACCCGAAAACAACCGACGACCTTCTGAAGGGCACCGTGCCGGTTGGCGGAAGAAAAGTATTTGATTTCCCTTTCGTGGTTTCCAGACCAGGTACGTATATCATTCCTGCTTTGCTGTTCAGCTTTTTTGACCCCAGGCAAAATGAATACAAAACGGTTCAAACTGCCTCCCTGCAGGTTATCGTATCGAAAGGTACGGGCAAACCAAAGGTTTCAGAAGAACCAGTTGCCCGGAAAGAAGACTCTTACCTGGTGAGTTTTTTTAAGAACCGCTTGCGTGTGGTCAGCCTGGTAGCTGTCCTCATAGTCTGTGGACTCATATTTTGGTTGAAGAAAGATACGAGGAATGAAAAGCAACTGGAGTTGGTGAAGAAAGTGGAAGAATTAGAAACAGCCGAACAGGGCGATGCGGTCATACAGGCACAACAACACCCATTTACGAGATCCGAAGAAGAATTGAATAAGGAAGAGGGGAAGTTATTTTATATCACTCTCAACGAAGAGCTCAAACAGTACCTTTCCAGGAAACTCTCCTTGCCCGCCGAAGAATTGAACAAGCGCAGTATTACAAATATCCTCGATAAAACTGGCATCCCCTTAAATATATCGATGCAATTAAACAAACTGATCGATGAGGTGGAATTCCAGTTGTATACACCTCTTGTGGAAACCGGAAAACAGAAAGAATTATACGACCGGGCCCAGGAAATAGTTCAATTGCTAAATACCTGGTACGGCCATCACGGATGAGTGAATTTGTAGCCTACACCCCTTACCGAATGGAAATATTCCGGGGCCCTGCTGTCTTCTTCGAAGTACTTACGGAAGTTCAGGATGAAATTGTCGATGGTACGGGTGGTAGGATAAACATTGTATCCCCAAACCACCTGCAGGATCTTTTCACGGGTAACTACTTCATTTCTGTTTTCGATCAGCAGTTTTAACAGCATGATCTCCTTTTTTGTTAAAGCAACCCTTTCTCCTTCCCTTGTAAAGGCCTCGGAGGCTTTAAAATCGATCTTGTTCTTACCGAACTCATACATATCCGAAACCGGTACTTTGCTGCCCAGCCGCTCACTCTTCTTGATGAGTTTATCAACTCTCAGCAATAGTTCCTCCAGGTTGAAAGGCTTGGTAAGATAATCATCAGCTCCTTTTTTCAGCCCCAGGACACGATCGGCGCTGCTGTTCTTTGCACTTAAAATAAGGATGGGGATATCGGGGTTATTCAGGCGTATGGTTTCACAAACGGTGATCCCATCCAGTTCGGGCAGCATCACGTCCAGTATGATCAGGTCGAAATGTTCTTTGGCTACGGATTGCAATGCTTCCGCACCATCATAGGCACTGGTGATCTCATAACCTTCCAGCTCGAGGTTCAGTTTGAGTGCTTCCTGCAGGTTCTCCTCATCCTCTACCAGTAATATCGAGAATTTCTTATCGCTCATGCAGCTAAACTACTTTTTTTCAATAAATGAATTGAATTCGACCGTAAAAATAGAACCGGCCGGTTGATTATCTGTCACAGAAATGTTTGCATTGTGTTGCCGGGCGATCTTTTTTGAAAGATAAAGCCCGAGCCCGGTACCCTTTGCCGCTTTTGTGGCCGCATTGCCTACCCGGTAGAATTTGTTGAATATCTTCTTTTTCTCGGCCTCCTGGATACCCTTGCCTTCGTCTTTTACATGCAACAGTATCTTGTTTTTTGCTTCAATTAGCTCGACGGTAACAAGGGATTCTTTCGGAGAATATTTGATGGCATTGTCGATCAGGTTATTTACGAGCAACTGGAGCAGCAAACGGTCTCCCAATACAAACAGGTCACTGGTTAATACCGGCCGAATACTATGATGGGGGAAACGATTTATGAAGTCCTGCACGCAATTATGTACCAGTTCACTGAAATTAGTTTCCTCATCCATGATGCGGTAACCTCCTGCTTCTATCTGGGATGAGAGGAGCATATTGTTGCAAAGGGTATTCAGCCGGTTCGTTTCCTGGAGGGCTGTTTGCAATAGGCGTTGGTGCTGTTGCTCGTCGAGTTTTCTTTTTTGCATGGTTTCCAGGTTCAGCTTGGCAACGGCGATGGGTGTCTTCAGTTCGTGTGTGAGTGCCATCATGAAGTTCTGCTGGTCCTGGCTTTGTTTCAATTGCCTCCTGACGGCCCTGTAAACAAATACGGCACCGGCAAGGATCAAAAGAAAAAAAGTGACCCCTTCACCGATGTACTGCGCCTTCTTTCTTTTTTCGAGTGATTCGAACTTAACCACTTCGGCTTGGTAGGCAGGAGAGGATTTGTCCAGTTGTTCGATCTCGTACCTTGTCATGAGTTTGTTCTGGCGGTTGAGAGCAATGAACCACCATACCAGAGCTGCCAGTATATAAGCGAGCAATACCCAGTAGATGAAAAAGATGAGGCGGAGTTTTTTTGTTTTGTCGGGCATGACGTAATAGTGCAAAGGTATGCCGAAACTGAGTAAGGCAGGTACTTGTTTAATTACGCTTATCCAATCCCCAGCTTAATTTATTGCGCAGTGTTTGAAGGAAGTTGTTTTCATTGAGGCGTATGAGGTTCACCATGAAATTTTCCTTTCGGACGGCCAGTTGTATTTCTTTTGGAACCAATTCCCTGCGGCTGTCGAGCGAACACAGGAAACCGTCCGTTCTGCCTTCTACTTCAAAAGAGATGATGTTATCGTCGGGAACAACAATGGGGCGGATGTTCAGGTTGTGCGGTGATACGGGGGTGATCACCAGGCTTCCGCTGTCGGGGAAGACCACGGGGCCGTTGCAACTTAGTGAATAACCGGTAGATCCTGTTGGTGTAGCCACGATCAAGCCATCGGCCCAATATGTATTCAGGAACTCGCCGTTGAGGTATGTATGGATCTTGATCATCGGCGATGAATCTTTTTTATGCAGCGTGAATTCATTGAGTGCATATGGTCCGTCTTCGAACAAAGGGATATCCGAATCGAGGTGTATCAGTGTTCTTTTATCAAGCAGGTAGGTACGGTTCACCAATGCCTGTACAGCCAGGTGCAGGTCTTCACGGCTGATGTTTGCCAAAAAACCCAGGCGGCCATAATTGATCCCCAGGATGGGGATGCCGCTGTCTTTCACAAAGGTTACGGTATCAAGGAGGGTACCGTCGCCGCCCAGGCTCATCATGCAGTCGAAACTTTCGTCGAGATCGGCCGATGAGTTGAAGGTGGAATACTTTGTTTTTATATCAATGGCGGAATAGAACTGGTTGAAGAAGTCCTGGTAAAAAACGGGTTCAACATTGCTTAACGACAACTCATCCAGCAGTTGAATAATGTCCTGGTGCTGGTTCTCTTTAATACCACGGCTGTAGATCGCTATCTTCATATCCCCTGACAGGGAAGGTTTTGATTAGTGCCTGTAAATATACTCTCTAAAATCCGGATTGTGTATGAAAAAATAACCCGTTCCTGTTCAACTGGTTGAAGCTGTATTCAAAACGAAGATTAATATCGTATAAGGTAAGGAGGTCGATGCCAAATCCACCTGTATACAGGAGCCGGTCGGTAAGGTAGGTGTCGAATTTAGGTTTATTGTAAACGTACCCATAGTCGTTATAAACTTTTGCAAAAAGTGTAATAGGGATCCTGGTAAGAACCCTCGGGAACAGGCGGAATGGGATGTTGAATGAAAGGATCTTTTTCTTCAGCGTGGTCTTTATCAAAGCAAGGGCCACGCCATCGATTACATTGTACTCAAGGCCACGCAGGTAGATCTCACCATAGCCAAGGCCGCGTTGATTGAGATATGCCTGGTCGAATGGCAGCCGTAATTTACCGGATAGCTGAACACTGCTGTACCAGTTCTTCCCCAGCGAAAAATATTTATTCAGCCCTGCTTCGAATTGCAGCATGTCGAGGCCTGAAGACAAACCCCAGCCTCTTTTCAAAACAGTAAAATACCAGGTAGTGCCTTTCAAGGAATAAGAGATATTGTCAACATTGGTATACTGGTACGAATAAGCCAGGTCGGGATAACCCATCGATCTTACCGAATCTTTGAAATAGTTACCGTTTTTGATGATCACGGAATCGGCCACTTTTGAATAGTTATAAGCGGCTGAAATATTCTGCCGGGTGAAGTAGCCTTTCCGGATACTATAGCTCCCGGAAACAAACCATACCTGCCGGACAAAATTACTCAAGCCAGACCGCAAGGGCCCTTCTGAATAAAACTGGATCGAGTCGGTATAACTGGTCCGGTATGATGCCTCCCGGCTTTGCGAATAGCCGGCACTAAAAGAGAAGCCCTTGGTAAGCTTGGAATTACTGTAAGGATTCGAATACGAGAACACGATGTTCCGGCTGTACCCATTGATCAGGTAAATACGCAGCTGGTCGCGGCGGCCGCTCAGGTTATAATGAACGAATTTGATACCGTAATTCACCCGGTTAAGGCTATGATTGAATGTGTTCCACCATTCATTGAAGTTTCGGTCCACGATCTGGAATTGCGGTACAGGATAAAGGTACCAACGTTCGGTAACGTGTACGCGGATATCGACATTGGCGGAGTCAACAATATTGAGTGTAAAACTCACTTCATTGAAAAGGGTGGTATTATATACCTGCCTGCGGGCTTGTTCTGATTCTTTTTGCAGGTCAGATATGATGAGTGAATCTCCTTTTTTGAAATGGATCTCCCTGTAAACGATATAGATTTTTGTTCTTTTGGTGCCGCTTACTTCCAGGCTGCTGATATGAACTTTCCTGTTTGAGTCGGCCGGTAATAAGGCTGCACCATTGATGGTCACCGTGCTCATCTTATTTTTTTGTGCATAGGAATGCAGGGCAGAAAAAATAAACAGGCCGCAATAAACTATTTTCTTCAGGTGATTCATTCCGTCATTACTTTACCACCTGTTTGTTTTTACAGCTGCAGCTAACAGGGATGAAGACAGCTTAAATATCCAGGTAATTCATCAGGTGGCGGTAGTTGCTGTGTATTTCGTTTTCAAAGTTCTCGTTGCCGAAATAATAGATCACGTCGTATTCATAGCGTTCAAATGTTGCTACAATCGATGAGATCTCTTTCTTATTCAGGTGTATGGTTACGGTGAGCATCCCTGTTTCGGAATGAACCGTTGTATTCAGGTGGAGAATGGTGGCATCGTTGCTTTCCACGATCCGGCTGATCTCAGAGATCGTAAACTGGCTGCGCTCCATTTCGATAACGATGATCCCCCCGATCTCGTTGGTGCCGGCAAAGTTGCCCAGTGTTTTTAAGAGATCACTGGTGGTGATCACACCCATTAATTCACTTTCTTCATTGACCACCGGGACCACGGTGGTGTCGAACTGGTTACTGAAAGTAACCGCATTGAGGAAATGTTCGTTTTCGTGTACGGAGGCCCTTACAAAACTTTCCTGCATCATTTCGACAGGCAATTTCGGTTCTTCGGCGTCGAGCAGGTCTTCTTCACTGATCAGCCCCAGGTATTTATCTTCCTCAACAACTGGCAGGTGGGTAAGCCGGAAATCATTGATGAGGGTCAATGCCTTGCTTATGGAATCCTTCAGCTGTAAGCGGGGGATATTGGTGTTTATTAGCTCAATGGTTAACATAATACTGGTATTGGGTTCTTCGTATCAGCTATGCGGATAACGACCGGTAGCTGTATAAAATTATATGGACGATTTATTTTTTAAACTGTTGCAGCCGGGGTCTTAAACTTTGCTAAGAACTGGCTGAGCAGGTTGTTAAATTCTGCCGGCACTTCCATCATAGGCGCATGACCGCATTTATCGATGAAATGCAGCTCGCTGTTCGGTATCAGGCGGTGAAATTCTTTAGCCACAAACGGGGGAGTGATGGTATCATTGTTTCCCCAGATAAGACAGGCGGGTTGTTTTATCTGGCTCAGTTCTTCGCCCAAATTGTTGCGGATGGCGCTTTTTGCCAGGGCGATGATCTTGATCACCTTCATCCGGTTATTTGTGATCTCGAATACCTCGTTTACCAATTCATCGGTAGCCATGGCGGGGTCGTAGAAAGTAAGTTCCGTTTTTTTACGGATGTATTCCTTGTCGCCCCTTTTTGGGTAAGTATCGCCCATCCCATTCTCAAAAAGGCCGGAACTGCCGGTAAGTATCAATGATTTTATGCGTTCGGGGTTCTTCAATATATGAACCAGGGCCACGTGCCCACCCAGTGAGTTGCCAAGCAGGTGGATATTCTCATAATTCCGGTGCTCGATAAAACGCTGTACGAATTTCTGTAATCCGCCGACCGATGTATGAAGGAGGTCCAGGTCGAGCAGGGGAAGCAGGGGTACTACTACTTTATTGGTGGCTTTAAAATGGTCGATAAGGAACTGGAAATTACTCAATGCCCCGAATAACCCATGCAAAAGGACCAGCGGCTCACCATTGCCCTCCTCGATGAATTTAAATTTCCCGTCTTGTTTTAGTTCATAACTCATCCGTCAATACAATTGTGTAATATAAAGCGCCATCTCAATCTTTATATTATGAAGCAGGCGATCCGGGCTAAAATTACGTCAAATAAGGATAATGGTTGAAATTAATGCCCAATTTTATTCGATATCGCATTAAAAAAAACTTCTAACTCGTTGAACATGTCCTTGAACCAGGGAACCAGCTTGCCGATATTGTCGATCACGACAGGGCCCCAGGGCTTTATAAAGCTGTATGTAACCGATGAAGAGATGGCAGATGGTTGGATGAATTGTAATCTCTCAGCATAAAATACCACGATACTGAAAATAATGGTATAGAGCATGAGGTATAATGCTACGCCCGCCACCCGGTTCGCCCAACCCAGCAAAGCCAGCTGAATGGTCTTTTCGATCAGTTTCCCTCCCAAACGCACCAGTATGACCACAACGAGGAATACGAGCACAAAAGCGATGAAGGGCAACCATTTTGCAGATACATTGACACTGTCGTGCAGGTAGCCGGCAACAACTGTTGATAATTTTAAGGCCGCTGCCAGGCCGATGATGAATGCCGATATGGAGAATACCGCTATGACAAAACCTTTCTGATAACCTTTGATAACGGCCACAACGATGAGTACAGCATAAGCCAGGTCGATCAGCATGCAATAGGATTGTTTGATATCATCCAGCCAGTAATTCTTTTACAACGGTACTGATGGTTTTACCATCTGCCAGCCCGGCAAGTTGCTTGCTGGCAATACCCATCACTTTACCCATATCTGCCGGTGAGGCCGCACCGGTGTCTGCAATGATCTTTTTCAATGCCTCTTTTAATTCGTCTTCGCTTAATTGCTTCGGGAGGAACCTTTCGATCACCGCCATCTCTTCTTTTTCTTTTACGGCCAGGTCATTCCTTCCCTGTTTTTCAAATATTTCAAGCGAATCCTTCCGTTGCTTCATCATTTTCTGAAGGAACTTTTGTTCGGTGGCCTCATCGATCTCACCCCCGGCACCAGGTTCTGTTTTTGCTTTGATGATCTCGGCTTTGATGGCACGTAAGGCACGTAATACAGCTTCGTCTTTCGATTTCATGGCTTCTTTCATTTCAGCCATTACTTTTTGTTCTAGGCTCATGGTATAATTTTTTGTTCATGGTGAATGGTTCACAGGGTATGGATCATAGTTCATGGATCTTCATTCATAGAACAGCATTACTATGATCCATGAATTATCATCTATCTGATACCCGTCAGGCTCCGTTATCGCTGATCTGCAGCTTTCTGAATTTCTCAAAAAACTCCTCGGCGAATTTTTTCATGTCGTTGCTCATTTCCTGCTGGCGGGTGGCTCTGTTGAATGAATCGGCCATTCCCATCATCATCTGGTAATAGAAATCGGCCATTTCGTCCACCATCATATCTTTGGTCCACAGGTCGATGCGGAGGGCTGATTTATCGGCACCGTCCCAGAACGCCACACTCATGGCCTTGGCCTTTTGTACCATATCGGCAGTGCTGTCACTGGCCTGCCAGTTGATCTGTTCAGGGATCTTTTCGGGGTCGAGCAGCACATCTATCTTGATAGTGGATCGGTTCATTTCTTTTGATTTTGTGAACCGCAAAATTAACTGAAATTACCCATTGGCGACTTTCTTTATCTGCAGCCATATCTGCTCCGGCGAAGCGGCATCCTGGTAAAGCCTCGCTCTTTCAGTACCACGCCTTACCATCTCTTTGGCCTGTTCTTCATCCTTGTATGCAATCATTATTTTCTGAGCAATATCTTCAAAATTACCGGGGTTTACATAAAGAGCTGCTTCTTCACAAACCTCCGGGAGGGCACCTGTATTGCTGGCAATAACGGGTACACCGCATTGCATGGCTTCCAGTGCAGACATGGCGGTATCATCGTAGCGGGGAACATGTACAAATGCGTAGGCCGATGCCGTTATCCTTGCCCGGTCTTTTTTTTTGATCGCCGGAATGATCGTTACTTCATTCCTGTATTTATAAGTTTTGAGATTGTTCATAAATGCTTCACCTGGATCACCGGCAATGAGAAACAGCATATTGCTGCGTTGCCTTTTTTTAAAAAAAGAAAAAGCCTTCAGGAGGGTAAGGAGGTTGTCGCGGTCAGGCTTACCAGCCTGAGAAAGAAAGTATTCCTTGCCATTTGTATACTTGTTCTTTATTTCTTCTCTTTCTTCATGACTGACCGGGGCGAAAATTTCCTCTGCGTTCCGGGTTATGCATTTCATCTTATCCGGGTGATCGTTGAATTTTGCAAGAAGAGTGGAAAGTGCAAATTCAGAAGCGGTAATGACCGAAGCAGCTCTTGCAATAAAAGCCCTCATGTTTTTTTTATAGAACTTTGCAAACATGCCGGTGAAACAGGAGGGTTCGTTAATGAAAGAAGTATCGGTTACCAACAGGCATTGCGGGATTTTTGTACGCAACGAACAGATGCCATTGGCCGCAACAAATACATCCGCTTTTTGTTTGCGAAGGAGAGTTGGTAACTTGTAGTTGTACCAATATTGCAGTAAAAGAGAGTTCTTAATTTCCGGCCCGGTGATCAATATTTCCGCATTTTTTGGCAGCGGCTTTGCATCAAGGGGTTTGTCGGATATGAATAGAAACCGGTGCCGGGGATGTGTATTGCAGAGTTGGTATAGGCGATCAAACGAAAAATAATTACAGGCATCCGCATAGCCAGTGCTCAGGAAACGGGTATCGACAGCAATAATCATTTGATCACTTTCAGCTTGACCATTTCGATCCTTGTATCTCCCATGCTCAGGATATCGATCTCGTAATCACCGATGATGATATGGTCTTTTGCCCTTGGTATCTGCTGGTGGTTTTTGATGATATAGCCCGAAAGGGTTTCAGTAGCTTCATCATTCGGGAAAGAGAGTTTGTATTTCTCAGTGATATAGTCGAGTTCCAGCCTGCCGCTGAAGATGAATTCATTGGCAGAAAGCTGCTTCTCTACAAATTCCTCCGTATCGTATTCGTCTTTGATGTCGCCGAATATCTCTTCGAGCAGGTCTTCCATCGTAACAATTCCTGCCGTTCCACCGAATTCATCCACCACCCAGGCAATGGTCCTGTGTTCCTTGCTGAATTTATTCATCAGGTCGGTAGCGCTCATGCTTTCGGGTACAGTAGGTATCGGCAACAGGATGTCTCTTACAGAAGCGGGTTGTTTGAACAGGTCGAGCTGATGGATATAACCGGTGATGTTATCAATATTGTTCTCGTATACGACCAGCTTACTGAGTTTGGTGGAGATGAATTTGCTTTTTACTTCCTCGATGGGCATATTGATACTGACCGCTTCGATCTCTTTGCGGGGGATCAGGCATTCCCTGAGTTTTGTTTCACTGAGCGACAAGGCATTTTCAAACAACTCCTTGTTGATTTCGTTACTGTCTTCTTCTTCCTGGCTGGCGGTTTGCTGCATAAAATGTTCCAGGTCCACCTTGCTGAACATGTCCTTCTTCGGGTTGATCTTTACATTGAAGATGTATTTCAGTATCCATTCAGAGATATCAACGAGGTAAGAGGCCAGCGAGGAGAAAAGCCAGTAAAAGAACTTAACAATGTAACTGATCGTTCCTGAACTTACCACCTCGTTGTTCCTTGCCCTGAAAAAAGCCTTGCAAATGAATTCGACCACCAATACGATCAGGGCAGAAAAGAAAGTTTCAACAAAAAGCTTCACATAACTCACCCATTCGGCCGAATTCCCACTTAATTTAAGCCTGGTTTCGATGATACGCCAGAGCGGGTAAAGCATGTCCACCACCAGCAGCCCGTATACCACAAAAACGATATTGATGCCCACCAGGGTTGTGCCGATGAAGCGGGCAGGGCGATCGGAGAAATACCCCCACACCTTGCCGCTGTATGTGCCTTGTTTTCGGTTGAGTTCGATGGAAAGTTTGTTGGCAGAAATGAATGCGATCTCGATGCCGGCAAAAAAACCGATGAGCAGCAGGGATACAATGATGGCAACAGGAGTGATCCATTCCATGTGGTAAAAGTAAGAAAGAGTTTTTAAACCGGTCTGCGGGTGTTTATTGGGCCAGGAAGGTCTCTACGATCTGCTCTGCTTCGGCGCAGGCACGCTGTAACTCGTCGTTCACTACCACTTTGTTGAAATGGTCCTTGAACGACATTTCGTAGGAAGCCTTGTTAACCCGTGCAGCCAAGGATTCTTCCGTTTCGGTGCCGCGGCTGAGGAGCCTCCGCTTCAACTCATCAACAGAAGGAGGTTCTACAAAAAGACTGAGGGTGTTTTCCGGGTATTGCTGCTGTATGTGTATGGCGCCTTTAACATCGATATCAAGTACCGGCACTCTGCCAAGGCTCCATATTCTTTTCAGTTCTGATTTTAGAGTGCCGTAGTATTTTCCCTCATATACCATTTCCCATTCGGCGAATTCCTTATTCTGGATCTTCTGTTTGAAATCGTCCACACTCATGAAATAATAATCCACGCCCTCTTTTTCATTGTTCCTGGCCGGGCGGGTGGCGGCGGAAACAGAAAAGGCAAGCACAGGGAAGGTCTTCATCAGGTGATGAGTGATGGATGTTTTGCCGGCGCCGGAAGGAGCAGTAATGATCAGTATCTTCTGGTGGATGGAACTCATGCGCAAAGAAACTATTAAAATCCCAATCTAGCTAATGTGCCCTGAAATGCAATACCAATGGGGGATCGGTGGAACTCAGAACAAGCTCATCGTCTGTCAGCAGGGTAATCGTATACCGGTTGATATTGTTCTGTGAAGAAGGGGTGCAGATCAGGGTTTTGTTATCTTCCATCAGCCCATACGATCCGTGAACCATTACCTTGCCACCTACCGAACATTCATATTGATGGTCCTCTTTGAAGGACCAGCTGAGGGTTTCCAGTGCAGCGATCACCTGTGCAGTAAGTAAAGAATCCTGCCTGGTTGGAAGCTCTCCTGTTGTGAGGTTAAGGTTATCTACTCTCACACAATCCCATTTTTTGGTGAGCAACTGTTCTGTCTTGTTACTACAGGAATTCAGGAACAGGGATATGAAAAGGTAGGAAGACAGCAGGCGGTTCATATCAGTTGATTCGTTTAATATCGGCGCCCAGTTTGCGCAAGCGGTCATCGATGTGCTGATATCCCCGGTCGATCTGTTCGATGTTCTGTATGACGCTTTTACCCTGCGCACTCAGGGCGGCAATAAGAAGGGCAACACCTGCTCGTATATCGGGACTGCTCATGGTGATGCCACGCAATTGCTGTTCTCTTTCCAACCCGATCACAACAGCCCGGTGGGGATCACATAAGATGATCTGGGCGCCCATGTCGATCAGTTTATCTACAAAGAACAAACGGCTTTCGAACATCTTCTGGTGAATGAGCACACTTCCCTTTGCCTGGATCGCGGTCACCAATACAATGCTAAGGAGGTCTGGTGTGAAGCCGGGCCAGGGGTGATCGTAAACGGTAAGTACACCACCATCCAGGTATTTCTGTACCTCGTAGAATCCCTGTTCAGGTATATGGATGTCGTTACCACTGAAATTCATGGCAATACCCAGTTGCTGGAACTTTTCGGGAATGATGCCAAGGTGACCGATACCGGCGTTCTTGATGGTGATATCGCTTTGTGTCATAGCAGCCAGCCCTATGAAAGAACCTACTTCGATCATATCGGGCAGCATGCGGTGCTCGGTGCCACCAAGCTGGTCGACACCGGTTATAGAGAGCATATTACTCCCGATCCCACTGATCCTTGCGCCCATGCCGCTGAGCATCCTGCAAAGTTGTTGTATATAAGGCTCACAGGCTGCATTGTAGATGGTGGTGGTGCCGCTTGCCATAGACGCTGCCATCAGAATATTGGCAGTACCGGTAACACTCGGTTCGTCGAGCAGCATGGTGGTTCCCTTCAACCCTTTGGATTCGAGGTGAAAGAAACCATCGTCGTGGTAAGAGAATTGTGCACCCAGTTTTTCAAACCCAATGATATGGGTATCGAGCCTTCTTCTTCCGATCTTATCTCCACCCGGTTTGGGGATGTATGCTTTTTTGAAACGTGCCAGCATAGGGCCGGCCAGCATAACGGACCCCCTGAGTCTTCCGCTTTTTTTGTGATAGGCTTCACTGTGCAGGTAATCCACATCAACATCGTCGGCCTGGAAAATGCAGGTATCCCGGCTCACCCGGTCGGTTTTCACGTTCATTTCCCCCAACAATTCTATCAGAAGATTTACATCGATGATGTCGGGTATATTGGTAATGGTAACTTTTTCAGGGGTAAGCAATACGGCCGATATGATCTGCAAGGCCTCATTTTTTGCGCCTTGAGGAGTGATCTCACCGGATAATTTTTTTCCTCCCCGTACTTCGAATGATTGCATATTGGGTTACACGAATTTTGCGAATTAAGGCAAACGTAAATAAAAAACCCGACGTTTTTGCGCCAGGTCTTTTGTCAATTCAGCTGTATTAATACCTAGTAACGTTTTTTGAAATTACGGTTGCCTCCGTTACGGTTGCCGTTACCTCCCCGGTTACCACGGTTATCTCGTCCGCCACCCTGGTTGCCACGGCCACCAAAGTTCTTACGGAAACCGCCTCCGCCGCGTTTGCCATAGTCGTCGCGGGTATCTTCGACCCGGTGTTTTACAAATGGGCGGTTATTGAATTCCAGTTCACCGTTGGTAATGCTGGAGAGTTCGCTTTGAATAGAATCATCGTGCACCAGTTCTTTATGCCAGTTGCTGTAGGTGAGTTTCATGTAATATGCAATAGCGTTGGCAAAGCCCTGTTTTTTCTCCGGGTTCTCCTCTTTCAATGCTTTATCGATCACAACCTCAAGGTTATGACCCAGGTGATTGAATTTTGGGTATTTCTTGGGATAACCCAACGGCTCCGGTTTTGCCTTTAAAGTTTCCCTGGTGGGAATGGGATAGGGACTGTCAACGTCCAGTGAAAAATCGCTGATAAGAAAAAGATGGTCCCATAATTTGTGACGGAAATCTTCCACGTTTTTCAGATGCGGATTCAGGAAACCCATCAATTCGATAACGGCATAAGCATTCTTCTGCCTTTCATCCCTGTCTTTTAGACTAAGCAGGTATTCCACCATTTTCTGGATATGGCGGCCGTATTCCCTCATGATCAAATGGTTCCTGGTGGTGTTGTATTCCATGTATAAGTTTAATTGAAGACCACAAATGTAAGGCCTTAGCGGGTAGAAACAAAGGTAATATAACAGCCTGCAATGTTGGCCACACGCTTGATTGAAGGATTAAGCTAAGATTTTTGAATTTGCTATTGGATATATATAAAAAAAGCCTAACTTTTGTGAGTCGATTCTGTAGTGGTTATTCTGCTTCTTATATTCCGCTACGACTTTTTTTGCAGCAAGAAAATGACACTTCTGCTTAGTGCATCTCCGAGCCACAATATATTTTAACCATTAAATAATACATTATGGCCAGTAAATTAGAAAAAGTATCGTCTGTTGTATTGATATTTACCGGTATTTCACTTATTGCCGGAATAATAGTTTTCTCACAATGGTGGTGGAAGTATTATGGATCGAAAACACCTGCATCAGCAACGTGTACACCTGTATTTTTCGACTCTATTCCTGATCTGCCTGGTGATTGTGATGTAAGTATTGCTACTGATATTTCCGAAGATGGATTAAGAGTTGTTGGTGCCAGCTGGGCAGATGAAAATGATAAATTCGTATCCAATGACGGGGGAGCAGATTGTTCAGTCTTCCCTCAATTCCCTCATGCAAATCAAGCCATCGGATGGACAAGGCCTTGTCAACATCTTCAGTTCTTTCCACCTCCAATATTGGGTAAAGCTGGTTTAATAGGATTCGGATACGGTTCTCTTTCAGTTGGGGCACTACAAGCCGAAAGTTATGCCTATGGTATTTCTCCTGATGGTAAGGTTTCAGTTGGATATAGCAATTATGGGTCACGTCATTCAAAAGCAGTGGTTTTCTTACCAAGCCCTGAAGTTAAACCCTTGGCAATGCTGGATTCCGCAACCAATACTGCATTTGATATAAGTATGTCAGGGGCTGCTCCTAATTTATTTTCAGGCAGCCCTCTAGTGACCTATCTTCTCAGTAAAAGAATAGTAGTAGGCTATTCTTCGACTTCGAGCGGAGAACCTGTAAAATCAGCCGGTGCTAGGGCTGTTTTCTGGAATTCCTGGGACACCGTTAATATCCTTCAGGTTCCTGATATGGTCAACGGACATAAAATAATGTCCTCTGAGGCCAGGTGTGTTTCAGATGACGGGATAATGATCGGCGGCAATCTTTATTATGATCAGCGATATGATCCATGGCATTACATGAGCATAGCCTGTGTCTGGAAATTCAATTCTTTAACACAGTTGTATGAAATTACAATTCTTGATGATTTTGCAGGGGGGGATGATAATGCTTTGGTTACCGATATCTCTGGGGATGGTAAAAATATCGTAGGTGTGGGTAATAAAGTAGCAGGGAGTCCTTCATGCGATATCTATCCAACCAATGCTTGTTTATGGCAGCAAAAGCCGGCAGGTGCCTGGGATAAAACCCCAAAAAATATTTCCTTGCTTGGAGGCACCAATTATTCTTTTGCATACGGCGTAAATTTTGATGGAACAGTAATTGTAGGTATGTGTTTTAATGCGATGTGTAGTTTTAGTAGCTTCAAATCAACCCCCGTAATATGGAACCTGAGAAGTTCTGGCACCTATCTTGCCAAGGATATTAAATCTCTTTTAGGATCAAAAGTTCCAACAAATTGGAATTTATATTGGGCAACAAGGGTATCGAGAAATGGTAAAATTGTTATTGGTTGGGGCTTTAACAGCCCTGACGATGGTTATGGACATGGCTGGGTTGCCGGATTAGATTAAAAAAATTATAACAAAGATTATGGAAAGACTGTCAAGGCTGCTTCCCTTTAGCGTCTTTCCTTGATGCGCTTACCTTTCTCCCACCCCCTTTTCTTTCATCAGTTTATAAATTTCTTCCACTTCCACCGGCGACTGGGGAGTAAGGTTCTCAGAGCCGGTGGCTGTAATAACAATGGTGTCTTCCAGCCTCAGGTGCAGTTTGAGGTCCTTGTCTTCAATGATGGGCTCCACGTTGAAGACCACACCAGGTACAAAAGGTTTGCTGTAATCTCCCACATCGTGTACGGCCATGCCTACAAAGTGCCCCACATAACCAAACCAGTATTTACCAAGTCCATGCTTTTCATAAACTTCTTTGCCCACTCTCCGCAGATCTTCAAGTGTTACGCCTGGCTTCATAGCGGCAATAATGGCATTCCGGGCGTCTTTGATGCAGTTGTAAAATTTCAGTTGCACATCGGTGAACTTATCTCCCACAGGCCATGTCCTTGTGATATCAGTGGTAAGATAATTGAGTTCAGGTGCATAGTCGATGAGCAATACGGTTCCGGCTTCCATCTGGTGGTTATTGGCATTATAATGCCAGATCAACCCCCTTTCCCCCGAAGCGGCAATGGCATAATAAGCAGGGAAGGAAGCGCCCATGTTCTCATAAACAAAGTCACAGGCGGCTACTGTTTGATACTCGTACATGCCCGGCTTGGTCACTTTGATGGCCTCGTTGATACCCAGGCATCCGATGCGGCCACACTCACGCAGTACAGCAATTTCCTTTGCATCTTTTACCCAGCGCATTTCATCGATGACGGGGGTGAGGTCGTTGATGGCAACACCCGGGAAACGTTCGGCGATCTTATTCCTGAAATTGGCCTCCTTGGATATTCTTCCATCCCAGGGGTCGTTGTAACGGCTTATGCGGTGCTGCATACAGCGGTCGCGGCTCATTTCGGTATTTTCTTCCGGGGAAAGATAGAGCCATACATTCTTATTGGCCGAGAGGATGCCACTCAGGAAATTGGCAGCATTGGTTTTTGAGGCCACCCGTTCGAATTTATATTCTTTTTCTGCCGCTTCACCTGGTTTGATGAAGGCCTCGGTTTTGATATCGTTGGGGATATTATCCGGGACAAGCAATGCGCTTCTTTTATTTTTACCATCGATGATCATCATGGCGCCCGGGATTTCCACACCGCTTAAATAATAGAAATTATTGTCCTGCCTGAACTTCACATACCCTTCGGGCAGTTCGGCGCCCTGCAGGATAGCGATCCCGTCGCCGATCTTTTCCATCACCCGTTTGCGGCGGGCAGCAAAGTCGTCGGCGGTATAATATTTCCACATGGTTTGTGCCTGCATTTCCTGCAAAAAGAAAATGACAGCAAGTAACAGCAGCAGCTTTTTCATATGCATAGTTTACTGAGATGAAGAGAAACTAAAAGTAGGATAAATTTCCCTTCAGGTATCACCGCTCATCTTTTTAAACCGGAGTTTGAACCAGGTGAGTACAACAAAGCCGCCTAAAGAATCGGCCAGCCAGTCGGCCAGGGTAAAGCTCCGCCCTGGAACGAAGAATTTTTGAGTGAACTCAGTGGTGATACCATAAACAACACAGGCCAGTGTGACCTTTATGAACCAGTTCCATTTTTGTTTGCCGGAAAGTGCCGATCGCATCACCGGTTTCATGAACAGGTAGGCCAGAACAGCAAACAGGAAAGTATGGATCAGCTTGTCGTAATTGATCTCGATCAGCCAGTTGTCGACCTTTGGCAGGTCGTACCCGGGTATACAGCACAGTATAAGGATAAGAAAAAACCAGGCAATGCCTGGGTAAAATTTCTTTAAAGGTATGTGAGATGATGACGGTTGGTTCATCGTTCATGCAGGATTATCCAACAACACCGGCATAAGCAGTTGCATCCATCAGTTTTGCAACATCAGCAGGATCTTTAACGGTCATCTTGATCATCCAGCCATCTCCGTATGGATCGGTATTTACTAATTCCGGCTTTGAATCAAGCATTGGGTTCACTTCGGTTATGGTTCCTGCAACCGGTAGAAAAAGGTCGCTGACCGTTTTAACGGCTTCCACTGTACCGAAGACCTCTTCGGCCCCCAGTGCCTTTCCTTTCGATGTAATGTCTATATATACGATGTCGCCCAGTTCTCGCTGTGCAAAATCGGTAATGCCAACAGTGGCCACATTGCCTTCTATAGAAACCCATTCATGGTCTTTTGTATAACGGAGATTTTCGGGGAAATTCATTTTGTAAGTTTTGATGTTAACTGATTCGGGTGCAAAATAGGTTTTTTGCCTGATTGTTATTTGTACCGGTTACTTTAATACTTCTATGTACATGCGAACATCACCTGCCGGCCGGTCGCCTGGAACGGTAGGTACGGAAGCGATCTTATCAATCACATCGAGGCCGCTTTCCACTTCACCAAAGACCGTGTAGTTCATATCCAGGAAGGGGGTGCCGCCGAGGTTCTTGTAGGCATTTCTTTTTGCCGGAGAGAATTTGATACCCATCTGCAGTTCCAGCAGGTTCAGGTCGGCATCGGTATATTTTTTTCCTTGTACGATATAGAACTGGCATCCGCTGCTGGCTTTTTCGGGGTTATCGGTACGGGCAGCAGCCAAAGCGCCTTTTTTGTGAAATAAACTCGTATCGAATTCGGCTGGAACGGTATATCCCACGTCGCCGCTGCCGAGCATCATGCCGGGCATTGCATTTTTACTCATCGGGTCGCCACCCTGTATCATAAACCCATTGATCACACGATGGAAAAGCAGGCTGTCGAAGAAATGTTCATTGGCAAGCTTTACAAAATTATCCCGGTGTTTGGGTGTTTTGTCGTAAAGACGGATAACGATCACACCCGAATCGGTGGTCACTTTTACCCGTATGCCAGGGATCGGTTTTGGGGTTGCCTTTACTGCGGGCTTTGCAGTTTTTTTAACGACTGTTGTTTTTTTTACAACAGGCTTTTTAGGGGCTGGTTTTTTTGTTTGTGCATTTGCCGCAAAGCCGGTAAACAGCAAGAATAATGTGGTTAATCCAATTCGGAACTTATTCATAAATGATGCTTCTAAACGATTAGTCAATGAAATCCTGGTTTTGAAAATAGAGCAAGATATGGTCTTTTAGGAAATTTTCCTGTTCGATCATGGGGAAAGTCGGCAATGGTTTTACCTGTTTGAAATGCGGCCACCCATCCTCATCATTGCCTTCGGCGATGTAATAGCCGCTGGGAGCCAGCACCGTACACACGGCAATGTGCATCAGGTCCTGCTTTTCTTCCTTGCTGAATTCCCTGTGGCCTGTGCCCAGCTCCTGTATGCCGATAAGGAAGAGAATACCATCCATGTCGGGCTTGATTCCAAACTGTTCTTTTATCTTAATGCGGAGTTTGAGCCATCTCACCTGCAGATCGTCCTTAGCCTGTTGCATGCTGCAAATATAGACCAGGGATAACACTAATTACAGGGATCAAACCGGTCTCAAACCAGTATCTTTGGCGAAATTTTTCAGAACACATGTTACAGATCAGCTATATCAGGCAAAACACCGAATTGGTAAAAGAAAGATTGGGGGTACGAAATTTTGCCGACCTGTCTATTGTAGATAAAATACTCGAAACAGACGAACAGGTCCGGAAACTGAAAACAGAAACAGAGGCCATCCAGTCATCGATCAATGCTGCCAGCAAAGAGATCGGTATGCTGATGGGTAAAGGGGAAAAGGAGGCAGCCGAAAGTAAGAAGCAGGAAGTGGCAGGGAATAAATCGGCCCTGCAAAACCTGTCTGCTCAACTGGCCGATACAGAAAAAAAATTACAGGACCTTGTCATTTTACTTCCCAACCTGCCCCATTCATCAGTACCTAAAGGCAAAACACCGGAAGATAACGAAGTGGTGAAGGAGGGAGGTAACAAGCCATCTCTTCCTGCTTCAGCAGTACCACATTGGGAACTGATAAAGAAATATGACCTGGTTGATTTTGAAACAGGGGCTAAACTGACGGGCAGCGGATTCCCTTTGTACAAAGGGAAAGGAGCGAGGCTGCAACGGGCACTGATACAGTATTTCCTGGATCATAATACCGGTGCAGGATATACCGAATACCTGCCACCATTGATGGTGAACGAGGCCACAGCTTACGGAACCGGCCAGCTGCCCGATAAAGAGGGGCAGATGTACCATATCACACTCGATGGTTTCTACCTGATACCAACCGCCGAAGTTCCTGTAACGAATATTTACCGGGATGAGATCCTGAAAGAAGCCGACCTCCCGATCAAAATGACCGGTTACACCCCTTGTTTCCGCAGGGAAGCAGGCAGCTTCGGAAGTGATGTGCGTGGCCTCAACCGTGTTCACCAGTTCGATAAGGTGGAGATCGTTCAGCTGGTGCACCCCTCTAAGAGTTATCAAACATTGGAAGAAATGCTGAACCACGTTGAGCAGCTCCTGATCAGCCTCGAACTTCCATACCGCATCCTCCGCTTATGCGGCGGCGATATGGGCTTTACATCGGCGCTCACCTACGATTTCGAAGTATATAGTGCGGCCCAGCAAAAATGGCTGGAGGTTAGCTCAGTAAGTAATTTCGAGAATTTCCAGACCAACCGTATGAAGATCCGTTTTAAAGACAGCGACGGAAAAACACAATTGCTGCATTCATTGAACGGTTCTTCGCTGGCTTTGCCCCGTATTGTAGCCTGTTTGCTGGAAAACAACCAAGCAGATGATGGCATAAAACTACCAAAGGCACTGCATGGTTATTTCGGTGCCGATGCGATCAGGTGAAAAACTTGTTAACGGCGATCACCGGAAAAATTAAACGCTTATTTTTATAATAAATAAACATTGACTCATGAAAAAAATATTACCTGTATTATGTATCGTTGTTCTTGTCTGGAGTTGTGCCAAGAAAATAACACCTTCCCAATCCGAAACGCCGCCGGCATCAAATACAGGTTCGGTTATCAGTAGCGGGAAATCGTCTGAAACAACGACTACCGGATCAGCTTCTACAGGCAGTACCGGTATCGAAGGCACTAAGACGGTTGCCAACCCCCGCGAAAAATCACCGGAAGAAAATGCGGCTATTGCCGGCCAGGCAACCTTCAATGCAAAATGCGGCAAATGCCACGGGTTGAAACCGGCGCAGGATTATACGGCTACCCGCTGGGCGCAGATCCTGGCTGTAATGGCACCAAGGGCAAACCTGACAGAAGAAGAAAGGAATAACGTATACGAATACGTGAAGGCCAATTCAAAAAGGTGATCAAACGGATCCTGATTTCCTGATCTTTTTATTCATGATGTAAAACCATAACGGCGGTATCATGGCCAGTAACATACTGCCCGGGTAACCGGTGGGCAATTGCGGTGCATGATCGTGATGCCTTAATACCTGGTACTTTCTGCTGGCCATATAATGATGATCGCTGTGGCGGCTTAATTCAAACAGCATCAGTCTCCCAAGGATGTGATTACTGTTCCAGCTGTGTTCGGGCATGGCCCGTTCATATTTACCTTCCCCTGTTGCCTTGCGTTGCAGTCCATAATGTTCTATATAATTCACGGTTTCCAGCAGTAAAAATCCGATCGTGGCAGCTGCCAGGAAATAAAGGGTGATGGTCCAGCCTGCGACCAGGTACACACACAGCACAAACAACACTTGTATGAACTGCGCCTGCAACATTTCATTTTGCCAGTGCAATAATGCCAGCCCTTTTTTTCTCATGTCATCATTGGCAATCTTCCAGGCAGAGAAGTAAGAGAATATGACCGTGCGGAACCAAAAAGTATAAAGAGGTTCATTGTACCGGGCGCTGCTGGGGTCTTCGGGTGTGGCTACATTTTTATGATGACCTTTGTTATGTTCGATGAAAAAATGCATGTACAGCGAAGTAAGCAGGAGCGACTTTGCCAGGAACTGTTCGAATTTATTTACCCGGTGCCCCAATTCGTGCCCAACATTGATGCCGAATGTGCCGCATAACAGGCCCATTGTGAATACCCGCCCGGTTATTTCCCACCATTGCAGGTTATCAGGCCGGAGCGAACCAAGGAAAACATACAGGGCTATGAACTGAAGGGGAACGATGATGTAAAGCATCAGGTCGTAAAGCCTGTCGGCCCTGGCCATTTCCTCTTCGGCAGCATCCATGTTCCTTTCATCTGGTTTAATAAAGAGTTCGGCAAAAGGTAATAATATCCAGGCATGGACCATGGGAGACCATGTAAACCACCCCCTGTTGGTGAAAGACAGTAGAGCCAGTACATACAGGGTGAGCGGGGAAAGATATTTCAATGCCCTTACATGCATGGAACGATTTCTAATGACAATTTAATAAATACCATTCGATTTCCTGCTGACCGTATAATTGTAAATTTAGGTATTAAACCATCGTGGTTTTGATCGGTCTTACTCCCCGTTCAACCTGATCAGTAACATTTATTATTTTGTTATGCCGGCATCCAACCGTTTAAAAAACCAGCACCTGTTATGGCGGGCTGCTTTCGGGCCAATGGCCGAGAATGCTGCCGAACTAGACTCAATCTCTCCTAAAGAACTCTGGAAACTCCTTCTTAAGACCTCGGACGAAAAGCCAGAGAAACTGAATGTGTCGCAAGACCTGATCAATAAGTATTTTTCCGGGAACCAGGGTATGGACCGCAAGGACCTTACCCGGGAACAAAGAAAGGAGATCCAGGAAATGTCGAGAGATGCCCTGAAGGACCTGAATCTGAAATGGCTTGAACTGATGATCGGCAGCCGGGCCCAGCTGAGGGAAAAGATGAGCCTGTTCTGGCACGGCCATTTTGCCTGCCGGGTCAATAACAGCTATTTCCAGCAGGAATTGCTCCAGGTGATAAGGGAAAATGCCCTTGGTAATTTTAAAGACCTCTTGATGGGGGTAAGTAAGAGTGCGGCCATGCTGCAGTTTCTCAATAACCAGCAGAACAGGAAGAAACACCCCAACGAAAACTTTGCCCGGGAAGTGATGGAGCTATTCACCATGGGCCGGGGCAATTATACAGAGCATGATATCAAAGAAGCCGCAAGGGCCTTCACCGGCTGGGGCTTCAATCCACTCGGTGAATTCGTCTTTCGAGCCAATCAGCACGACTTTGATAATAAAACCGTATTGGGGCACAGCGGCAATTTTGATGGAAACGAGATCATTGATATCCTGATCGGTCAAAAACAAACAGCCGTTTTCATCAGCCGCAAGATCTACAGGTTTTTTGTGAATGAAAAAGTGGATGAGGCAAAGGTTAACTGGTTGGCAGACCGTTTTTATAAGAACGGATATGATATCAAAAAGCTGATGGAGGATATTTTTACCTCCGACTGGTTCTATGACGAAAAAAATATCGGCACCCGGATAAAATCACCCATCGAACTGCTGACGGGCATTCGCCGGCTATTGCCCATGCAGCTTGAAAACGATCAATCTCAGTTATTGTTCGAAAGGGCCCTTGGGCAGGTGCTGTTCTTCCCACCCAACGTGGCCGGCTGGCCGGGAGGTAAGAACTGGATCGATAGCAGCTCACTGATGCTTCGGCTGCGGATACCTCAGATACTGGCTGCCGATGAAATGGTGGATATACGCCCAAAAGCAGACGATGACCTGCAAATGGGCATGATGATGCAGGAAGGATTGAAACGCCTGAAAGAAGCAACAAGGGGCGGGACCGCAACCATTGAATGGCCGGTGGTGAATAAGATATTTGAAAAGATACCGAGGGAAAAATTATTAGAGAACATTTCAGCAATGCTTTTGCAAACGAAAGCGAAGGTGAGCAATGTTGTTCTTGAAAAATATACCAACACCGAAAACAGGGAAAATTTCATAAAGAGCGCCATTATCAACCTGATGAGTACGCCGGAATACCAGTTATGTTAATTAAAACCTGGTGATGGAAGATCATAACTCATCAGGCCGTTTTCATTATTAAGCTTCAATTTTAATTTACAATTATGCTCATACAAAGAAAAGAGTTCATCCAGGTAAGTTCACTCGCTACGGCCTCCCTGATGCTTCCAAAATTCTTGAAAGCGTTTGAAAAGCCGCTGATGGTCCCGCCGGGCAACAAAGTGGTGGTGGTGATCCAGTTCAGCGGGGGTAATGACGGACTTAATACGGTGATACCGGTCAGGAACGATATATATTATAAGGAACGACCCGTCCTCGGCATCAGCAAAGACAAATCCCTGTTATTGACAGACGAAACCGGGCTCAACCCGGCACTGGAGGCGTTCAAGGGGTTTTATGACGATGGAAGCCTGGCGATACTTAACAGCGTAGGTTACCCTAATCCCGACCGCTCGCATTTCCGCAGCATGGATATCTGGCACAGCGCCAGTAACAGCAATGAGTATATTAATACGGGCTGGGTAGGCCGCTACCTGGATGCACAATGTAAAGGCTGCGACAAGCCAACACAGGCAGTGGAGATCGATGACGTACTAAGCCTCGCCCTGAAGGGCGAGCAGAATAAAGGGCTGGCGTTCAAAGACCCGAAACGCTTATATAATATCAGCAATGGAAATTTTATGCGGGAAGTGAACAACGATCACAGGAATGGCGAAGAAACGATCGACTATTTATATAAGACGATGAGTGAAACGCTCAGCAGCGCCGAATATATTTACAAACAAAGCAGGGTTCATCCTACAGATCAAACTTACCCCAATACTGAATTAGGCAAAGACCTGAAAACGATCGCATCCCTAATCTTCTCCGATATCAATACCAAAGTGTATTACGTAAGCCTTGGAAGTTTTGATACGCATGTGAACCAGGATAACCAGCAGAAACGGTTGTTCACCGAGCTGAATGATGCAGTGAAGGCCTTTGTGACAGACCTGAAGAAAAATAACCGTTTCGAGGATGTGCTGATGATGACATTCAGTGAATTCGGCCGGCGTGTATCACAGAATGCCAGCGGCGGTACCGACCACGGTACAGCGAATAATATGTTCTTTGTAAGCGGTGGGCTGAAGCAAAAAGGGATACTCAATGCCATGCCTGATCTTTCGGACCTGAACGAAGGAGACCTCAAGCATACCATAGACTTTAAGAACGTATATGCCACCGTACTGAATAAATGGCTGGGATCTGATGATCAGCAGGTATTGGGAAGGAAATACGATCACCTGGATTTCATCTGAGGCTAACGATACTATTCATCGGTATTTCTATAATGATCTCGCAACCCATCCCGGGGGAAGAGTGGAGGGTGAATTTACCGCCGAAGGATTCTGCCCGGTTCTTGATATTGTTCAGGCCGATGCCTTTTCTTGGCTTACGGGTATCGAAGCCGCGGCCGTTATCGAATATTCTCATCTTTACCATACTGCCTGTGCAGCTTAGTTTCACTTCAATGACATTTGCCCCGGAATATTTAATGATGTTTTTTACCTGGCCCTGCAGTATTCGGTAGAGATTAAGCTGGATATCGTCGTCTATTCCATTCACCATTTCGTCGAATTCAAAATGGATGTTGAACTGTTTGTGGGGGTTGATCCCAGCCAGTAATGTTTCAAAAATATCCTTGAGCGATCTTTTCTCGAAAGTTACCGGGGCGATCTCGTGGGATAATTTTCGCAGCTCATCGATCGCATTCAACACATGCATCCTTCCCGCTTCGATGAGCTCGTCTGCTTTTTCCCGGTTGGTGTTCTTATCCTTTGCCATGCCCAGCGTGAACAGGGCGCCAACCAGGATCTGGTTTACGTTATCATGCAATTCTTCACCGATGTGCCTCCGTTCCTGTTCCTGTGCATCGGCAATGGCACGGGCTATGCGTAATTCCTCTTCTTTTTTGTAAGTGATGTCCTGCATGGCACCTATCATCCTTACGGGGTCGTCGTTCTCATCGAAGATCACAAATGCCCGGTCGTAAATGTATTTGTATGCACCATTGTCACAACGGAACCGGTATTCGAGTTGGAGGTTCTGCCTTTCTTTTCGGAATGCCTTTTCCAATGCTTCGGTCACATTTTGGATATCGTCGGGATGAATATTTGCTTTTCTCCAATCGGCAATATTTCCTGTTTCGGTTATATCGTAACCAAACATCTTGCGGATACCATCGTTGTAACGCATGCGATTGTGTGCGATGTCCCAGTCCCAGATGGTATCACTGGTGGCTTTACTCACGATGTCATAACGCTCCAGGGCCATTCGCATGTCCCTCTCGGTTTTCTTTCGTTCGGTGATGTCCCGGACGAAAGCGAGGTTCCGCCCATCAGGCAGCATTCGTGCATTCACCTCCACGTCCATGGAAGAACCGTCTTTATGCTTCACTTTCCGGTTGAACAGTACCGTCTGGCCGGCAAATATTTTGTTGGCTACTTCGTGATTGAGGATGATTGGTTCGTTAAAGAAAAGATCGCTTAAGGACATTTTGGAGAATTCTTCCCGTGTGTAACCAAGCTGTTTATATGAAGATTCATTGAATTCATAGATCGTCCCGTCGAATGAATAGATGAGAATTGCATCTGAGGCCTGCTCGATCAGCATCCGGTATTTTTCCTCACTCTGCTTCAGTTCATCCTCTTTTCTTTTCTGATCGGTGATGTTATTGAAAAGAATGACGGCTCCTGAAATGTTCCCATCCCGGTCAAGCAGGGGAGAACCGCTGTTATTGATGATGAGGGTGTTTTTCTGTTTTGTATAAAGGACCGTATTGTTTTCGAGCGGTACGGGCTGACCTTTCCTGAATATACGGCTGGCAATGCTCTCGAATGACCTGCCGGTTTGTTCATTGGCCACCCGGTATACTTTTTCGAGCGGAAGGTTCTTTGCTTCATAGCTGCTCCAGCCTGTGAGTTTTTCGGCAGCCGGGTTCATATAAACAACCTGGCTTTTTTTATCGATAGCGATAAGGCCTTCCCCGATATTGTTAACAATGATCCGCATGTGCTCTTCCTGCGTGCGCATGCGACTAATGATTTTTCTTAATTTCAGGTTCTCATAAACAAGTAGGTAAAAAACGCAACAAATAAGAAGCGCAGCAGCACCGAAGAGTAAAATATTCCCGGAGTTCAGGATTTGAAAATAAGTCCTGTGTACTTCATTGTTGCCGGATTTGATCTCGGCCCGGCCGAGTTGGCCAATGCTGACCGAAATTAGCAGCATTGAAGAAAAAAGCACAAACAGCAAAACGCCCCGCCTGCCCAACTTTGCTGAATAATGTTTTAACTGTTTGTGCATTTATGTCTCTTGGTTTTTCTGTTTTAAGCTCTTAACCCGGCCTTAAGGCCATCAATGATCGCCGGTATCTTTTCAAATTCGCTGTACTTATCCAGGAAAAAATCGGCTCCCGCCATCTTACACCGATATTCAGTATTAGGGTCAATTCGTAATGACAATACGATGACGACCGTACCTTTGTTTGCTGATTTGATTTCTTTCAGGAATGTGATCGAGCCGTTATCCGGGAGATTTTTGTCCAGGATCACAATCTCGGGCTTGTTTTCCTCAAACAGGGTACATGCTTCTCCGTATGAAAGAGCCTTATAGAGGGTTTTGGCACTCCGGGTTTCAGTAAGCAGGGTTACAATCCGATCGGGGATCCATATCGAACTGTCAACGATCAAAATTTTCATTTAATAACGGGTTAATACCACAAAGAACCATCAATTAATACAGCAGGAAAATAGGAATAGAAAGATTGGTTGGGTAGAGGAGTTGTAAATGTACTTGTAGTAAAACCACGACGCATCCGTAGCGTATTGACCGGTATTTACATGTCGATATCGGAAATGATGTGATTGGCAATTGCATAGCGGGTAAGATCGGAATTGGTAGAGAGGTTCAGCTTTTCCATGACACGGCTACGGTGTGTGCTGACGGTGGTGAGAGCAATGGAAAGCATCTCTGCCACCTGGCTTACTGTTTTTCCAGTAGCCAATAATTTGAAAACCTCAAACTCCCGGTTGGAAAGTAACTCGTGTGGTTTTTTATCCGGATCGGTATCGAGGAATTTTTCTGCCACTTCCGGGGTGATGTATTTTTTTCCCATAGCTATCCGCTGAATAGCGATAATGAGTTCATCGGGTGCAGAGTTCTTGTTGAGATAACCGGAAGCTCCGGCTTTCAGCACCCTTACTGCGTACAGGTCTTCGGGGTAGATGCTCAGGACGATCACCGGTAATTCCGGTTTCATCACTTTGATCTGTTCAAGAGCGTCGAGTCCGCTGCGGCCAGGCATATCCAGGTCGGTGATCACCAGGTCCCAATTTTGGATCGATACCTCCCTTACAAGTGATTCTGCATCCCCCACCTGCATTATTTCTGCATAGGGATATTCGTCCTTTAATATCTGGATGATCCCCAACCTCACAAAACTGTGATCATCGGCAAGTATGATGCGCTTTATTTGCATAAAAGCAGTGTTACTTGTTATTATTTTTCAAAGGGAGGTTCACCCGGACCTTTGTTCCCTTCCCCGGGGAGGAAATGAGTGAGAAATTCCCGTTTAATGAAAACACCCTTTCCTTCATTCCCAAAATACCAAATGACATTTTAGTATTTGTCAGTTCCGTGTCAAATCCTATACCATCGTCTTCTATATTCAGCAGGATACTTTCTTCATCAATGTCAAGGGATACAACCACGTTTTTGGCCTTGGCATAGCGTGTAATGTTCGTCAGTGCTTCCTGGAAAACACGGAATACACAGGTGGCAATATCTTCTCTGATCCTAACCTGCGATTCCGACGTTTTGAAGCTCACAGGAATCCCTGTATTATTGCTGAACTGTTTTGCCTGCCATTTTAATGCTTCTAAAAGACCATAGTCATCCAGGATCACGGGACGAAGCTCATTTAATATCCGCCGGATGGATTGGTTGCCACCGTCGAGCAGGGTGATTACGTTTTGTAATTTGGTTTTAAATACTTCATTTCCGGGGTCTGTTTTTTTCGAGATCCACGAGACATCCATTTTGATGGCGGTCAGCTGCTGGCCAAGTTCGTCGTGTATTTCCCGGCCGATTCGCTTCCTCTCCTCTTCCCGCACATTAAGCAGGTGGGCAGTGAGTTGACGGAGTTTTTCGGAACTCTCCTGTAATTCCTTTTCGTATTTTTTCCGTTCGGTGATATCGGTAGTAGTACCTACATAACCGATAATGTTTCCGTCTGCATCCCGTTCGGGTATGGCCTGGCCAATGACCCAGGCAATGGTTCCGTTCGGACGCACAAAACGATACTCGGAAACAGATACTTCTTTTTTCTTTGTAGCCTCTTCCCATCCTTGTTGCAGTTTTCCTCTATCCTCTTTGTGAACCGCATCGAACCAGCCATTGCCCATAGCTGCCTGATAGGTCATTCCTGAGATCTGGCACCAACGTGGATTAACATAAGTCGTATATCCCGTTTCATCTGTATGGAAGATGCCTACCGGCGATACTTCTGCGAGGGTATGGTACCGGCGTTCACTTTCGACAATTCCCTGTTCCGCCTTCTGGCGCTGCGATTCTTTTTCAAATACCTCTAATGCAAAAGAAACGTCACCGGTGGCTTCCACCAGCAAGGCAATTTCCGATTCATCGAAGAAATTCTTTTCTCCTGCATAAAGTGAAAAAGCACCAATGACCTTTCCGAATTTTATGATAGGCAATGACATGGAAGACCGGTATCCCCTGCTCAGTGCCTCATCTTTCCAGGGTCCCATTAGTGGTTCTTGTTCAATGTCGTTGCATATGTGATATTTCCCTTCGCGGATAGCCCGGCCTGTGGGGCCAAGCCCTTCCGGTACTTCCCTTACGGAAACGGGTTTTATAAGTGAAAGGTAGCTCTCATCGTACCCGGCATATCTTACGGGTACCACGTTTTGTGTTGTCTCATCGATTAACCCGATCCATGCCATCCTGAATTTACCCAGTTCCACGGCGATCCGGCATGCTTCGGCGAAAAGTGTTTCCTGGTCGGAAGTACGAACGATCATTTGGTTTACCTGGCTGATAAAGAAGTACAGCCGGTTAGCTTTCATGATCTTTTGCTCGGCCTTTTTTCGTTCAGTAATGTTTTTTATGAAAACAGAGATCCCTTCTGAAGAAGGATATACATAATTTTCATGCCACAGGTCAAGGGGTCCATAATAATCCTCATTGAACATATAACGTTGTTCCTGCAGGGCTTTGTGAAACAGATTGTAGGTGGGTAATCCTACTGCCTCAGGAAATTCTTCCCATATAATTTTCCCGATCAGCGAGTCAGGGTCTCGCTGGGTCAGTTCCCCAAAGGCTTTATTGGCAAACACAAAATGCCAGTCCTTGTCCAGGGCAATAAACGCATCGGAAATCCTTCCGATCAGGAGCCTGTATTTTTCTTCACTGGCCTTAAGGATCTGTTCGGCCCGTTTTTTTTCAGTTATGTCTTTGAAGAAAACAGAAAGGCCATCCGGTGAGGGATAGACATGGTTCTCAAACCACAGACCTGTTTCCCGGTGATGAGTTTCCAGGTAAACATAATGCTGTGTTTCCATCGCTTGTTGAAGCGCTGCAAAGGAGGGACGTTCTTTTGCCTCCGGAAATGTTTTCCATATATTCTTTCCAATGAGTTCTGTGGGTGGATAATTGAAGATCTCGCCGGCCCTCTTGTTTACGTATGTGAAATTCCATTTGCTGTCAAACGATACGAATGCATCAGTGATACGTTCAAAGGTCTCTGTCAGCACTTTTTTTGATTCGGTGAGCTCCAGTGTCCTTTTTTTAACACGGCCTTCCAGTTCGATATTCATCCGGGCAAGATCGGCAGCTGTTTTTTTCTTTTTCAGGTAATCGGCACGCACTGTCAGAACAAATATCCCCATCAGCAAAAGAATACCTATGGCACATATACTCAGTGTCCTGACTAAAATACCCGACTGATCTTCATTCATTTTTTTCCGCTGCTCAAGCAATACATTTGCCATCCCCTTTATGTTGTCTACAAAACGCCTTACTTGTTCCGACATCAGGCGCCCCTCGCCGCTGCGTACTGCTTCCATAGCCACATTTTGCCCGGCATTATCATAGGTGGATATATTTTTTTCTGAATAGGCAAGGCGGCGTCTTACATAAATAATCAGGGAATCAACCACTTGTTGTTGTTTGGCACCGTCGGCTGTCAGGGACTTAAGGGTAAGCAATTCTTCCTCAGCCCGCTTCTTTGACCGTTCCACCTGGTCGAGGAATGCCTTTTGCCCGGTAAGCATATAACCCCTGGCACCGGATTCATTGTCTCTTACAGAGGTCATCAATTCTTCAGCATGCTGGAGCACGTAGTTAGTACGTGAAACCATCTTAGTGGTTTGGGAGACCTGCCTTGATTCTGAAATGGAAATAGCAGTAACGGTTGCAATGGTAAGCAACAATAAAGCAATCACTGCTATGAGTATCCTGTCAGTGGTCAACTGCAGTTTCATAAATCATTATTTGGGGTCGGCCCTTAATGAGAACGGGTAGGAATATTAGGCAGTTTTATCTTATGCACTGAACGTATTCCTAAGTTAGGAATAAAAAACCGGTATTTCAATACCCGGCATCTCTTATACGATAACCGGAACTGCATAAAAAGGCCGGGTGATCGCCCCGGCCTTTAAAATCGTCGCAGATTAGTCTTTTCGTTTGCTCATCGCAACCCGGTATAAAGTGAAGCCCATAGCGGCAAAACACAGAACGCCGAATAACTGGTAACCTGTTTCACCAAGGCCATTGGAAATACTATGCTCGAGGCTGATCGCATCCAGGCCTTTTTCAAGAGGAACTTTCAGGATCGCATAAAGTACACCGGCAAGAGCGCCACCGGCTACCAGGCCGGTAGCGAAAAGGTTCCCCTTGCGAAGATCTTCTTCATCATCTTTACCGCCTTTATATCTTTTGTCAACAACCCCCCTGATAAAGCCTCCGATGAAAATGGGCAGGGTAGTGGAAAGAGGGAGGTAGGATCCTACTGCAAAACTCAGGGCTTTGATACCGCAGAGTTCCATAAAGATGGCGATGAATACGCCTACCAGTACAAAATTCCAGTCAAGATTATAACTCTGTATGCCTTTTATCAGCGTAGCCATCAGCGTGGCCTGTGGTGCCGCATATTCCTCACCGATGGCGTGTTGAATGCCCTGTGATGCCAGCTTGGCGGTAGGGGTATCCATGTATTTGATGGTAAAGCCTACAACAATGGCCGAAACGATAGCTCCGATAAAGAGGGCTAGCTGCTGGTACATAGGCGTGGCGCCTACGATGTAACCGGTTTTCAGATCCTGCGAAGTGGCACCTGCATTGGCTGCTGCCACACAGATCATCCCGCCCACCACCAACGCCATGGGCTCATATACCTTGCCGCTCCAGCCTACGCCTAAAAATACAAGGCAGGTGGCCATGATGGTTGCAATCGTCATACCCGATATCGGGTTGTTGGAAGAGCCGATCAGTCCCACAATTCGTGATGATACGGTCACAAAAAAAGCCCCGAAGATCACGATCAGAACACCGAGTAACAACTTGCTTAAAATGCCTTCACCAGGGATCATTGGCAATAGTGCAACAATGGCAACCAGGGCCAGGCTTCCGTACAATACCCATTTGATGTTAAGGTCTTTTTCTGTTCGGGATACAGTGGCCCCGCCGTCTTTGTCCTTTACCGAGCCGATGCTTTCTTTAAAAGAGGAAATGATGGTTGGGATGGTTTTGATCAGTGTGATGAATCCGCCCGCTGCAACAGCGCCGGCGCCGATCTGGCGAATGTAAGCCCTGTAGATGGCTTCGGCGGAATTGGCAAAAGTATGTGTGGTCTCATCCCAGCCGTATTTGGCAGGTTTCAATCCGAGCTTGGTAAGCTGTGCAAAGATCGTATCAGGTGCTACCAGTGATGCCAGCAGGGGGATCAAAACAAATGAGCTCATTACGCCGCCGGCGACCAGTATGCCCGATATACGCGGGCCAATGATGTAGCCAACGCCCATGTATTCGGGGGTGATCTCACCATGTACCCTGGCAGCAGGGAATGCCTTGTTGTATATCTTGGTGGCATAGACCGGCACTTCGGCGATCACATGAAATATCTTTTGGAGGATCGCATATACCAGTGCGAATCCCATTCCCATGAAAGCGGTTCTGGCCAGATCACCACCTTTTTCCCCGGCTTTCAGTACCGAAGCGCAAGCCGTTCCTTCCGGGTAAGGTAATGTGCCATGTTCTTTTACGATCAACGAACGACGGAGTGGGATCATCATTAATGTACCTAGCATACCGCCGAACATTGCAATGATCATGATCGTGATATAATTGAAGTAGTCGGCACTGGTGGGATCGGATAAAAAAAGGAACCCGGGTAAGGTGAACACCACCCCGGCGGCAATGCTTTCACCGGCGCTGCCGGTGGTTTGAATGATATTGTTCTCGAGGATGGTGGTTTTAAAAAGTTTCCTTCCCAGCGAAATGGCAATCACTGCAATAGGGATAGAGGCCGAAACGGTGAGCCCAGCCTTAAGAGCCAGGTATACTGTGGCCATGCCGAAGATCACTCCGAAAAAGGAGCCGAGTAATACCGATTTAAGGGTGAACTCCTTGATCTTCATATCGGCCGGGATAAATGGTTGAAAGTTGGACATAGCAAGTTGTTTTGAAACAGGAAGATAAATAAAAAGGCGATACATAGCTTGTATCGCCTTTCAAATAAACAATATGGAATCAGGCCGAGCCAGTTTTATCTTTAACGATCTGATCGAGTGATTTTACCCGCAAAAAGATAAGTATACCACCCAGTATGGCTGCAACAGCAATAATGCCGAAGAATATTCTCTTGTCGGGCATTTTATCCCAGAAACTTGCCATTACGCCCGCTACTTTACCACCCAATGAAGTGGACAAGAACCATCCTCCCATCATTAATGCGGTTAAACGCGGAGGAGCCAATTTTGAAACAAACGATAATCCTATCGGGCTTAAGCAGATCTCGCTTACGGTAAATATCCCGTAGGTAAGGAACAGCCAGTAAGAGCTTGCTTTATGGGTATAAATGCTGGGAACCGACATCACTGCAAATACCATGACCAGTGCGCTCAGTCCGGAAATGATCAAAGCCCAGGCGAATTTACTTGCCGTGCTAACTGGTTTTCCGCGTCTCGACCGCCAGGCAAAGAATGCAATGAGTATGGGTGTAAAGGCAACAATAAAACCCGGGTTGATCGACTGGAAAAGCTCTGTATTCCCCACTTTGGCAACACCATCAGGGGGCCATTTATCTTTTGGCATATTGGCAAAATATGGGTCCGGGCCCATTGTTTTAATCGCATGTCCCGAATCATCTGTCACGACTCTCATATAACTGTCAAGGCTGTCTGTTTCCTGCGGTTTTGTTTCCAGTTTCTGCAACGCATAAACAGCGTCAGACGGTGCTTCCATGAACTCTGGGATCGACCGGTCGGTATGCGATTCTGCCCAAATAGTAAGCCCGGTAGAGTTTTGGTTGTAGATCGTCCAGAATATTACAGAAACTGCAAACACAAATAACAGGGCGCCGATTCCTTTTTTGTCCTGCCCGGTTTCTTTTCTCCATAAGTTGATATAGAAGACAATAACAGGAACACAAGCAAAAATGAAAGCATCGGCTGAATCGCTTCCAAAAATATTACCTGGTATTATCCAGCCAATTGCAGCAAATACAAGCATTGGGAGAAATACAGTACCCAATATTTTTGAAGTGGGGGTGTCTCCTGGCTGCATGGGTTTTTTTATATCATACTCTTTGATATGTTTCAGGTTTATGGCAAGAGCTATCAGGCCGATTATCAAACCAACACCTGCTGCAGAGAAGGCAGCCTGCCAACCGATCCTGTTCCGGAGTATGGCTGCAACGAAATTGCAGAAGAAGGCGCCTATATTAATACCCATGTAAAAGATGTTGTAGGCATTGTCTTTCAGCGGCCTGAGGTCTTCCCGGTTATACATATTGCCCAGCAAAGTGGAGATATTGGGTTTGAAGAATCCGTTTCCTACAATAATAAGTGCCATGGCAATGTATGCAGTATAGTCACCGGGCAGGGCGATGGTAAGATAACCGGCCGCCATAAGAGAGCCGCCAATAAAAATGGATTTGATGTAACCAAGGTACCTGTCGGCCAGTAAGCCCCCGATGAATGGGGTAAGATAAACCAGTGCAATAAACGTTCCCACTACATCAGCCCCTAGTGCCCGGGGCAACCCTTTGCCGGTATTATTGGTGAGAAAAAGGAATAGAATACCCACCATTAGGTAGTAGCCAAACCGTTCCCACATTTCTGTAAAGAACAGAACATAGAGGCCTTTGGGATGTTTGCCTACTTTTGCTTGATCACTCATAAATAGAAGTTTTAATGCTTGTTTGTTGGTTTATCTGCTCAAAATAGTAAAATTCTGTTTAGGTCACCCAATTTACCAGGGCCATTTTTAACGAATCCTGCCTGTCTGGTTTATCCGGATTAAGAAAAAATATCAGGTTAATCTGCCTTTGGGAAAATATATTGTAGAAATACAAAGGCAAATTTTAAATTCGCAATCCTAACGTTCAAGCTTATCTAAAACTTCATTCATCAATGAAAATTCTACTCATCGGCTCCGGCGGCCGGGAACATGCGCTTGCATGGAAATTGAAACAAAGCCCTTTATGCGACCAGTTGTTCATTGCGCCAGGTAATGCGGGAACTGCTTTATGTGGTACCAACCTGCCGATCGGTGTTTCCGATTTCGAGTCATTGGGCAAGGCCTGCCTGCAACACCGGGTGGATATGATCCTTGTGGGACCCGAGGAACCACTGGTGAACGGTATTTATGATTATTTCAAGAACAAAACAGGATTGGAGAAGATAAAATTGATCGGCCCTTCCAAAGAAGCGTCCCAATTGGAAGGAAGCAAGGCATTTGCAAAAGAGTTCATGACCCGGCACGGGATACCTACGGCAGCATATGCAGAGTTCAATGCCGACAATTATATGGAGGGGGTGAACTATATTAAAGCGCATAAGCTTCCCATCGTTCTTAAGGCTGATGGCCTGGCGGCCGGGAAAGGTGTTTTGATCTGCCAGCACCCTATCGAGGCTATGTCCGAATTCGACCTGATGCTTCACAGGGCCAAATTCGGTGAGGCGGGCAAACGGGTCGTGATCGAAGAATTTTTGACTGGAATCGAACTAAGTATGTTCGTCTTGACCGACGGGGAGAATTACATCCTTCTTCCTGAAGCGAAGGATTACAAACGGGTAGGTGTTGGGGATACAGGCCTCAACACCGGGGGAATGGGCGCCGTAAGTCCATTGCCTTTTGTTGATGACGCATTCCTTAAAAAAGTAAAAAAAAGGATCATAGAACCCACCATTGCAGGGCTTAAAAAGGACAAGCTCGATTATAAGGGGTTCATTTTCCTGGGACTGATGAACGATAACGGTGATCCCAAAGTGATTGAATACAATTGCCGGCTGGGCGACCCCGAGACCGAAGTAGTAATACCCCGGATCAAGAACGACCTGGTGGAAGTCCTGCTCGCTGCTTCCGAAAAGAGGCTGGATAAAATAAAGCTGGAAGTGGATGAACGGGCAGCTGCAACCGTGGTGGCGGTGAGCGGCGGATACCCCGGGGAGTATGAAAAAGGCAAAGAGATCGGTGGACTGGAGGATACCAGCTTCGAGGATACCATCGTTTTCCTGGCCGGAACAAAAAAGGAGGGAAACAAAATACTGACCAACGGCGGCCGGGTTATGGCTGTCACTTCTTTTGGTACCAATATTACCGAAGCGACCGAGCAATCGAACTACATGATGGAACAATTGTTCTTTGAAGGAATGTATTTCCGACCCGATATCGGGTACGAATTCAAAACAGTGGAACAATAATCCAATTTATTTTTCCACTTGCTCAATAAAGTTTTCTCTGCAAGCGTTTTTTGGTTGACCCTGCAATTCACAACTTTCTTGTAAATGTTGAAAAATAAAGGGTTTTACGTTGTTATTTCAAATATTTTCCACCAACTTTGCCTGCATTGATTAAAATCCTTTTTCACACAATTCCATATGGGCCTTTTTAATTTTTTCACCCAGGAAATTGCCATCGACCTGGGAACAGCCAATACCCTGATCATCCACAACGACGAAATAGTGGTTAATGAACCATCGATTGTTGCTCTCGACCGTAACAACCCTAAAAATATTTTAGCCGTGGGTAAAAAAGCGCTGATGATGCACGAAAAGACCCACGAAAGCATACGAACTGTACGCCCCCTTAAGGACGGTGTGATCGCCGACTTCAACGCAGCCGAACTGATGATCCGGGAAATGATCAAATTGATCTACCCCAAAAAACCTTTGTTTGCCCCCAGCTGGAGGATGATGATCTGTATCCCCAGCAGCATCACCGAAGTGGAAAAACGTGCGGTGCGTGACAGCGCCGAACAGGCCGGTGCCAAAGAAGTATATCTTATACACGAACCCATGGCCGCGGCACTCGGTATCGGTATCGATGTGGAAGAGCCTGTAGGTAATATGATCATTGACATCGGTGGTGGTACTACCGGCATTACCGTGATCGCATTGGCAGGTATTGTTTGCGATCAGAGCATCCGTATCGCAGGAGACGAATTCACAGCCGATATCATGGAAGCGCTTCGCCGCTACCACAGCCTGCTGATCGGTGAACGCACAGCTGAACAGATCAAGATACAGGTAGGGGCTGCTATGAAAGATCTCGATAACCCACCCGATGATATCCCCGTAAATGGCCGCGACCTTGTAACGGGTATTCCTAAACAGGTAATGGTAAGTTACCAGGAAGTGGCTGAAGCACTTGACAAGAGTATCTTCAAGATCGAAGAAGCGATCCTGAAGGCCCTGGAAACAACACCGCCCGAGCTGGCTTCCGATATCTACCGTCGCGGATTGTACATCACCGGTGGTGGCGCCTTGCTGCGTGGGCTGGACAAAAGGCTGAATGCAAAGATCAAACTTCCGGTACATGTGGCCGATGATCCGCTGAAAAGCGTCGTGAGGGGAACCGGTATTGCACTGAAGCATTATGACCGCTACCCGTTCGTGATGAGGTAACAGTGAGATTACAAATGAGCGATTCCTGTTTTCTCAGATAAATCATTCAGGCTTCCTCTGGTTTCAGAATGCAGGATCACCAATATTAAACATTCTACTCCCGGTGCGTAACATCTTCCTTTTCATCCGCCGTTACTTTAATCTTCTTTTGTTCCTTTTTTTGCAGGCATTTTGTGTTTACCTCATTGTTCATTACAGCAGGTATCATAATGCTATCTTCAGCGGGGTAACCAATCAGCTTACCGGTAAAGTAAATGAGCAGTTCAGCCGGGTGGAATACTATTTTCAATTGAAGAAGACAAATGATTCGCTGGTGAAAGCAAATGCCCGGCTGTATAATAAGCTTAAGGGGGATTTTAACCTGCCTGATACGGCCGTTAACGTGCTGGTGGATTCATTGAAAATTGATTCGTTAGAAACACATCGGAGGTATTATTATTACCCGGCCAAAGTTGTCTACAACTCAGTGGCTACCCAAAATAATTTCATCGTACTGAGCCGGGGCTCTTCGAAGAATATCAAGACAGGCATGGGTGTGATCGATCCCAACAGGGGCGTGGTGGGTGTGGTGGTAGATGTGAGTAATGATTATGCCGTTGTGATGAGCCTTTTGCATAAGGACAGTCACCTGAACGGCAAACTCCTGAGGACGGGTGAAACGGGGACACTGAATTGGGATGGCAAAACGCCCAACATCATTTCACTCAGGGACATACCCAAGGGTGCGAAAGTTGCGAAAGGAGACACCATCATCTCCAGCGGGTTCAGTACCAGCATTCCCAAAGGAATGATGATCGGTACCATAGAGGAAGCCATACCCGATAAAAGCACCAGCAATTACCTGATCAGGTTCCGTTCGGCTGCAAATTTCTATAACCTGGAGTATGTGTACGTGATTGAGAACAAACAAGCCGACGATATTAAAGCGATATTGGATAATGTAAAAAAGAAGGAGCAATAGCGGTTTATGAATACCCTGGTGAAAAATATCGTACGCTTTATACTCTTCATACTGGTACAGGTATACGTACTCGATAAGATACACCTGCACCAGATGATAACCCCCTATGTTTATTTTCTCTTCATACTCTGGATGCCTTTCCGAATGAAACGGAGCTGGCAGATGGTCGTCGCCTTTGCCCTCGGTTTTACCTTAGACAGCTTCCGCCATCACCCCGGGTTTCATGCGGCCGCATGCGTGCTCATTGCCTATATCCGCCCTTTCCTGGTGAACCTGCTGATTCCGCAGGAAGGAGCCGACACCAACTACGAAGAACCATCCTTTAAAAGCATGGGTGGGTTCTTACCGTATTTTATTTTCACCGGCGTGCTTACACTCATCCATCATGGCTGGTTGTTTTTGCTGGAAGCCTGGCAGTTCGGCAACATTTGGTATTTCATTATGAAAACACTTTTGTCCACTGCCGTAAGTTTGCTGTTGATACTGATCACAGAATTATTGTTTGTGCGTAAACAATCCTTCCGGACCAACACCGCATAACAATACCTTTGTAACCTCATAGAAAGAATTGTAAAACATAAACAGGAATGCCCGTATTTAATCAATCAAGGAAGAATGTGATCATGCTGGTGTTCATCGGCATGTTCGTGGTCATCCTCCTGCAGTTGATGAACCTCCAGCTCTTCTCCACCAAATACCGGGTACAGGCCGATGACCAGGGCACATTCCGCAAAGTGATCTATCCCGACAGGGGGATCGTATTTGACAGGAAAGGACGGGCGATTCTTCAAAATACAGTTATCTACGACCTGATGGTGACTCCCGGTAAGATCAAGGGCTCCGATACGGCAACCCTTTGCAGCATCCTGGGCATTGATACGGCAGAATTCCGCCGTCGCATCATCACCGCTATCATCAAGAACAAAAGTTACCGGGCTTCCATCTTTGAACCATTACTCAGTAATGAAAAGATGGCCAAGCTGAACGAAATCATGTATAAGCTGGCACCAGGCTATTATCTGCAACAACGTTCAGTGAGAGACTACCCGTACGATGCAGGCGGCAATATATTCGGTTATCTTGGTGAAGTGGATTCCAACATACTTAAGAACCCACTTTACCAGGGTTATGTAATGGGTGATTATATTGGCAAAGCGGGGTTGGAACGTACCTATGAAAAAGTGTTGATGGGTCAGCGGGGTATCGAATTCTGGAAAAGGGATAAGTTCAACCGTCTTACCGACCGGTTGGAGAATGGGAGGTTTGATACGGCCGCAGTTGCCGGGCAGAACATGTATACGTCGATCGATATTGAACTGCAGGCCATGGGTGAAAAGCTGATGGAAAATAAACTGGGCTCAATCGTAGCGGTGGACCCAAAGACAGGCGGAATCTTGTGCATGGTGAGCAGCCCAACTTACAAGCCTAAACTCCTTACCGGTGCAGAGAGAAGAAAACATTATGCAGACCTGTTACTGAGCCCGGCGCTCCCCTTGTTCAACCGTTCGGTAAGTGCTACCTATTCACCGGGTTCAACGTTCAAAACCCTGCAGGCATTGGTGGGGCTTCATGAAGGTGTGATCACCACCGATTTCAGGGTCTCCTGCGGGGGTGCTTTTTATGGCTGCGGCGGCGGTAAGCCAATGAAATGCCTTGACGTAGGTACTTTCGACCTCCGCAACGCCATCCGAATCTCGGACAATACCTATTTCGCTACGGTGATGCAACGGGTGATCAACAATCCGAAGTACCCCAGCCAGGACAGCAGCCTGCGGGCATGGGATAAATATATGTATGCTTTCGGGCTGGGACATAAATTGGGCATTGATGTACCGTTCGAAAAATCCGGGCTGATCCCTTCACCTGCTTTGTATGACAAGATGCACGGCAAAGGGAAATGGAACTACTGTACATACCGCTCAGTAAGTATCGGCCAGGGGGAGGTGGATGTAACACCCATACAGGTTGCCAATGAAATGGCCTATATCGCCAATAAGGGTTGGTATATCATTCCGCACCTCGTCGATTCAATGGAAGGTGGTGATAAGTTCGGAATGCTTACAAAGTATAAAGAGAAGCATACACCGACGGATATTCCCGATAGTGTTTTTCATGTGGTGCATGATGGCATGCAGGCGGTGGTGGATGGAGGTACTGGTGCCGGTGCAAGGGTTCCGGGTATAACCATCTGCGGAAAAACAGGTACGGTTGAGAATTATTTCCGCGGCGTGAAGCAGCCCAACCATGCATTCTTCTGTGGCTTTGCACCAAGAGATAATCCTAAGATCGCCATCATGTGCGTGGTGGAGAACAGCGGCCGTTTTGGTGGCACCTATGCTGCCCCGATCGTTGGGTTGATGATAGAAAAATATCTCAACGACACAATTGCTGCCAACCGGAAAGCCATCGAGGAGAAATTTGCCAACCTGAACCTGATACCACCGAGGATATATGCGGCTATCAAAACAAGGGATTCGTTGACCCATGCCAGAGATACGGCGTACCTATTGGAAAAAGGGTACATCAAGCTCCTGCGGGATACCATGGAAATGGATGCAACGGATGAACAGGATGCACTGGAGCAGATCAAACAAAGTAAGGAGGATACCAAAAAGAACAAGCCAATAAAGGACAGCGGGGATAAAAAGATCATGATCAGGACAGAAGCCATCCTGCCAGATCAAAAAAAGAAACAAGAGGCGAAGGATACATTAAATAACGAACCATAAACACAGATACCAAATAACAGTGTACCAGAAAAATCCTGCCATATCGAAGGGGATCGATTGGGTAATGGTATGGTTATATGCCATACTGGTAGCCATAGGTATACTTTGTATTTTCTCGGTGGAATACCGGAGCAGCGATAACCTGGTGCAAACCTTTATCGGGTTTAAAAAGAATTACAGCAAACAACTGTATTTTTTTGCTGCCTGTTCCTTCCTGGCCATTTTCATCCTGCTTACCGACAGCAAGCTCTTCACAGCCATGTCCAATCTCTCATACCTCGTGGGCATCCTTCTCATCCTTGCCACATTCGTGGTGGGTAAGGAGATCAAAGGTTCACGGAGCTGGATACCGCTTGGTTTTATGAACCTTCAGCCGGTGGAGTTATGTAAGATATTTACTGCGTTGGCGCTCTCCAAATACCTGTCGCAACAGGAAACCGATTTCCGAAGGCCCAAATCACAATTGATTGCTGCTGCCATCGCATTTACCCCTGCCGTGTTCTCCATACTCCAGGGAGAAACAGGATTGGCTCTTGTATATTTCTCCTTTCTCATCCCCATGTACAGGGAAGGGTTACCACCCGGATACCTGATCGCCGGTGCATCTGTTGCTGTATTGCTGGTGGCAACCTTGTTGCTGAGCAGTACTCAGCTGCTCATTGGGTTTACCGTCATTGCTGCCATACTCATTTACCTGAACTGGCGTAAGATCAAACGTAATTTTGCTGTTCTCGGGTTCATATTACTTGGCTGGGGGGCCTGTGTTGGTTTTGCGCAGTTTGTGGTTCCTTTTATTTTCAAGCATGCACTTAAGGGCTACCAGGCCGACCGTATCTTCAGCATGGTAGGAAAAACAAATCCATATGCCGATAATAAAACGGTTCAACTGAGCGCAGAGGATGAAAAGACAAAGAAGAAAAAGGAGGAAGCCCAGGATTATAACGTGAAGCAATCCAAGATCGCCATCGGCTCGGGAGGTTTTGCCGGCAAAGGGTTTTTAAAGGGAACCCAAACACAAGGTGATTTTGTTCCGGAACAGCATACCGATTTTATTTTTACTTCCGTGGGGGAGAATTTCGGTTTCTGGGGAAGTGCTTCACTCATGTTGATCTATTTGTTCCTGTTACTGCGTATCATCCGGATCGCTGAAAGGCAAAGAAGTACCTTCAGCCGGGTGTATGCGTATTCAGTGGCAGGTATCATTTTCTTTCACGTATCAGTGAACATTTGTGTTACCATCGGACTGGCGCCGGTGATCGGTATCACACTTCCCTTAATGAGTTATGGCGGGTCATCCTTACTTACATTTACCATACTCCTCTTTGTTTTGATCAAGCTGGATGCCGACAGGCAAATGGTACTGAGGTAGCCCCGTTCAAACCGTTTAAGGTTTATTTTTGCATGATGAAGATCATACCACTCAGTGAGGGAGCTTTTACCATCGACGGCACCAAGAAATTCGTTCCCTTTGATATGAGCAGGGACGACCTGCAACAGAGGCCTGTTGGCAGTTTGCTGGTAGAGATACAGCCATTTGCAGTGATCACTTCAAAAGATATCATTATCATTGATACGGGCCTGGGTTTTTCCACTCCGGATGGCACATTGCAGATACATCAGAACCTGCTTAACAACGGTATCGGGCCGCTGGAAGTAACCAAGGTCCTGCTTAGTCATCTGCACAAGGATCATGCAGGGGGCATTTATAAAGAAGACGGGATACTTAAACAGAAGTTCCTGAGTTTCCCAAATGCTGCTTATTATGTGCAAAAGGCTGAACTGGAGTTTGCATTGAAAAAAGGGGCTCCTTCTTTTCATGTTTCGGATTTTGATGGGATGCAGCATTCAGACCAGGTGGAATTACTGGAGGGCGATGGAAAGCTGGATGGTTATATAACCTACCATGTGAGCGGAGCCCATTCGCCTTACCACCAGGTATTCTGGATCGAAGACGGGGGAAAAAAAGTTTTTTTTGGAGGCGACGTGGCTCCACAATTACAACAGATGAAAAGCCGCTTCATAGCCAAATACGATTACAACGGAAAAAAATGCATGGAACTTCGGCAGGAATGGTGGAAGCAGGGTAGGGAAGAGAAGTGGACCTTTCTGTTCTACCACGACATCAAATCGCCGGTGTACAGCTTCTGATTTTAAAATAATAGTTCCTTTTTGATAAGCGGGAGTCGCTCTTCATCCCGTATTCTTATTTTTCGGAAAATAGGTTACCATGAAAAGATCAACACTGCTAGCGTTCACACTGCTGCTTGTTAACAGCCTGGCGGCAGGTAGTTTTAAAAAAGACAGTATCCCGGCAAACCCGAAGGATGTTGAATCGATCGATGCCATCATTGGGGCGCTGTATAATGTGATCTCAGGCCCGGCGGGTGAAGCAAGGAACTGGGACCGTATGCGTACCTTATTCATTCCGGAAGCAAAGATGATGGCTACCGGTAAGAGACCGGATGGAAGTATGGCAAGGCGTGTGATGGCAGTGGAGGACTATATCAAGACTTCGGGTCCATTCCTTGAAAAGAACGGATTTTTTGAAAGGGAGATCGGCAGGACAATGGATCGCTTCGGAAGTGTGGTTCACGTGTTCAGTACCTACGATTCAAAGAAAACGCTGCAGGATGAAAAGCCATTCATGCGTGGGATTAACAGCATTCAGCTATGGTTCGATGGGAGTCGTTGGTGGATCGTGTCGGTGTTCTGGCAGGCCGAATCACCCGACAACCCGCTGCCGGAGAAGTACATCAATAAACAATGAGATATATAAATAGAAAAGCTGCCCATATGAGCAGCTTTTCTATTGAAATAGTATTGGTTGATCAACGTATCCGGTGCAGGTAATCGTTGTTCATGAATTGCTTCTGTATGTCTTTCAGGTCCCGTAAGATGCTGGCATCTACCAGTACGCCACCGGTTTCCAGCACAAACCCCCCGATGAGTTCATCCTTGATTTGTGTTTCCACCTCAAAGGTCTGACCAGGTTGTGCCGAAGCTTTCACATTTTTCATGATGGAATTTTTCATTTCATCAGAAATCGGGGCCGCGGTAGTGATCTTTACCTTATGAATGTTGCGGATAGCATTGAACTGGTCTACATAGGTAGCAGCGATCTCCGGAAGGTTATTTTCCCTGGCTTTGATCACGAGCAGTTTTATGAAAGCGCTGGTGATATTGTTTACCCTGCCGCTGGTGATGGAAGCCAGGATCTTTTCCTTGGTGGAAGGCTTCACGATCGGGCTGCGGAGCAGGTTAACAAAATCAGGGTTGCTTTTGCAGATACTCATGATCCATTTCATATCCGTGCATACGGCATCCACCTGGTTCTGTTCCATGGCCAGGTCGAGTAGGCTCTTTGCATATCTGCCGGCTAAACGTGGGTTGTTCATTTATTGTTGATTCGTAATTATCAATTCAGTTTAACTTCTGCAGACAGTGTTTTGATATAGTTCTCCTGTTCTGCTTTATTACTCAGTTCTTTCCTGAGTACTTTTTCGCTTACTTCCAGCACAAGGCTTCCCACCTGGTTCTTGATCTCGGTAAGAGCAGCCATTTTCTGGTTATTGATAGAAGCCTGGGCATCTGCAATGATCTTCGCTGCCTGGGCTTTTGCTTCTTCCCTGGCGTCGTTGATCATTTTGTCTTTTGTTTCCTTTGCCTCTTTGAGCATTGTAGCCCTTTCTTCACGGGCTTTTGCCAAGATAGCTTCGTTGTCGTTCTTCATCTGTGCCATTTCCAGTTTGATCTTCTCGGCAGTAGCGAGAGAATCAGCAATGGTCTTTTCCCTTTTTTCGAGTCCGCCGATGATGGCAGGCCATGCAAATTTCTTCAGCAGGAAGAAAACCACGAGGAATGCTAACAGTGTCCAGACGATAAGGCCTAAGGCCGGTGTAAGTAATTGCATAAAGCTGTTTTATTAAAATTCAGTTGTTGACTTTTTTGGCTTCACGCAGCACCCGATTTTCCCGGCGCTGATGTGAAAAATACTGCATCCTCCGCCCTGTGCTTTGGATGCAGTAAAAGGATTAAAGCACCATAGCCAGGAATCCGATGATGATCGCAAACAAGGCAGCACCTTCCACAAGGGCGGCAGTAAGGATCATGTTGCTGCGGATGTCGTTGATGGCTTCCGGCTGACGTGCAATGGATTCCAGAGCACCTTTACCGATCTGACCGATACCAACACCGGCGCCGATAGCACCTAATCCGGCACCGATAGCACCACCTGCATTCGCATTGGCTACTTCGCTTAACATTACGTTCAGTACGTCCATGATTCTGATTTTAGATTGGTTAAAAAAACGTTTATCAATGTGCGGCCGCCGGGGCATGAGCATGATCATGATGATCGTCGTGCGCCCCTTCCAGGGCCTGCCCGATGAATACCGCTGTTAATATCGTAAAAATGAAGGCTTGCAGGAATGCTACCAGCACTTCGATGAAATAAATGAAGATGGTGAACGCCACCGAGAAGGGTGAGAACCCCCAACCGGCATACTGGTTCAGTGCTGCCATGATAAAGATCAATGATATCAGGCAGATGATAAGGATGTGGCCCGCCACCATATTGGCGAACAACCTGATCATAAGAGCGAAGGGCTTTGTGAAGATACCGAGGACCTCTACCGGAACCAGGATGATCTTGACCCATCCCGGAACTCCCGGCGGGTTGAAGATATGGCCCCAGTAGTGCTTGTTGCTGCTGAACAGGATCACTACGAATGAGATCACCGACAACACAAAAGTAAAGGCGATGTTACCGGTCACGTTTGCTGTACCAGGCACCAGGCCGACGATATTATTGATCAGGATGAACAGGAAAACGGTGAGCAGGTAAGGCAGGTACTTTTTGCTTTTAGCGCCCAGGTTTGGTTTGGCAACCTCATCGTTCACAAAATTCACGATGGTTTCCATCGTATTCTGCATGCCCTTGGGCGCAGACGTAACACCAACGCCGGTTCCATACCTTTTTGCCACCTTGATCAGGATAAAGACAAGCAGCGCCAATGCCAGCAGCATCTGTACCACGTTACGGGTCAGGGAGAAGTCGTACACCTGGGTGTTCCTGTCGATCTCCCCCGCTTCATTTACAGCTACGATATGACCCGCAGAATATTTATTACGATCAAGCTTTAATTCATCGATCTTTTCATTGGTAAGCAGGCCGAAACCTTTGTGGTTATGTTCCCCGTGGTGAAAAGCGGAAGACATGAACACCGATAACCCCTTTTCTTTTGTATAAAGGATCACGGGTAAGGGTATTGTAGCGTGGTGTTCATGGCCATCTGAACCCTTCCAGGAGAAAAAGTGGAATTCATGAGCGTCCATGATGTGGCCGAAGATCACTTCATTGGCATCAAAAATCTTCTCTTTTTTGGCAGGTGTTTCGGCTTGTTTGTCTTGGTCTCCGTGCTGGGCTTTGACCGGCTGTGAAAAAAACAGTATACCGAGGCCGAAAACCGCTACCAGTAAAGATTTGATGCTCTTGGATATCATATTCTCCCTAAATTTTGGCGCAAAGATAAGGGGGGAGGGGTGAAATATGAAATCGGGGGCCCAAAATGTGGCGATTTGGAGATCTAAAACTGAATAAGCACTTGAGAGGCCAAAAACACCTCAAAAGCTGCAGAATTGTCCAACCAGCCCCCTGCCTGCCAACAGTCAGATTCACACGCTTAAACCCACCGACTCCTGTTTTTTAAACTGCATTTTATGCAACTGGTAGTAAAATCCACCCTTTTCCAGCAGTTCTTCATGAGTGCCCATCTCTCTGATTTCGCCTTTATCAAGTACAATGATCTTATTGGCTTTTCGGATGGTTGACAGGCGGTGGGCAATAACAATAGAGGTACGGTTGGAGATCAGTTTGTCAATGGCCTCCTGGATCAGGGCCTCACTTTCCGTATCCACCGAAGAGGTCGCTTCATCTAAGATAAGAATAGCGGGATTGTATAAAAGCGCCCTCACAAAGGAAAGCAGTTGGCGCTGCCCCAACGATAAGGTGGCTCCTCTTTCCATAACATTGTAATCGTAGTTACCAGGCAGCTGCATGATAAAATCATGGATACCTATGAGCTTTGCGGCACTGATGACATCCTCTTTTTTGATAGCCGGGTTGCGGAGGATAACATTATCGGCCACGGTTCCGCTGAAGAGGAAAACATCTTGCAGCACAACGGCGATCCGCGAACGAAGATCATCGAGGTGATATCCTTCGATATTGGTGTCGTCAATACGTATCTCCCCCTTATTTATCTGGTAGAGCCTGTTGAGCAAACTGATGATCGAGGTCTTACCGCTGCCGGTATGTCCAACAATGGCAAGTGTTTCGCCGGCATTGAGGGTAAAGGAAATATCCTTCAGCACAAAATTCCCTTCATTATAAGCGAACCAAACCCTGTCAAACTCCACCTTGCCTTTCATGTGTTCAGCCGTTTTATTTCCTTCGTTAATGGTGGTGTCGTCGTTGTCGAGGACTTTAAATACCCGTTCACTGGCGATCATACCCATCTGCAGTACATTGAATTTGTCGGCGATCACCCGCAAGGGACGGAACAATAAATTCAGGCAGAGGATGAACGCCGTGATCACCCCTGCAACTTTTTCAGCCTGGCCGGGATGTAATGCATCTTTAGCCGCCCACCATACCAGCAGACCGATCGACAGGGCCATCACCAATTCGACCACCGGAAAGAATACGGAATATGCGAAAATGGCTTTGATATTGGCGTTGCGATGCTCTTTATTGATGTTGTTGAACTTGTTGAACTCCCTCTTCTCAGCGGCAAATGCCTGCACGATCGACATCCCGGTGATGTGTTCCTGTACAAACGCATTCAGGTTTGCCACGGCATTCCTGACCCGAATGAATGATTTGTTCACGCTTTCCTTGAAGAAATAGGTTGCAATGATCAGGAACGGGAAAGGAGCCAGGCAAACGAGGGTAAGTCTCCAGTCTACATAAAACATGTAGGTGAGGACAGAAATGATCGAAAGCAGGTCCGCGATGATCGGGATCAGTCCATCGCTGAAGATGTCGTTGATTGATTCGATATCATTGATGGTACGGGTGGTAAGGGTACCGATCGGCGTTTTGTCGTATTGGGTAAGATTAAGATGGAGGATCTTTTTGTACGTACCTATCCGCATATCCTTCACCACGCTTTGTCCAAGTGAGGCGGTCAGGAAGGTGAAGAAGAAGCGGAATATTGTTTCCGTTAACAGCAGCACGAGCTGGATGATGGTGATCTCGATAATGAAACCACCCGGGCCATTAATGAAATGGGATAGGGTATGGCCTTTTATACCATCATTGATGGTCAACTGGATCAGCCAGGGGCGTATAGGTGATATGACAGCCAGTACAATGGCCAGCACCAGCGACGCATAGAATTTATTTTTGTAGGGGGCTGCAAAGCGGAATACCCTGCGAAGTAATGAGAAATCGAATATCTTTTTTTTGCCAGCAGTAGAGTCGCTCATTCTGCAAAAGTAATGGAGAATTCATGAAGGTATGTTCCGTTGGCGATGGGAAATTCCTGTCGTTTTGTTACATCTGCCGGGTCATTCCTGTTGTATCATATTGTTATATCCTTTCAGGAAAATGGCTCCAAGGTTCCTGTAAGGAGGTATGTAGTCTTCCCAACTTTCTTTTACAGCCTTGTTCGGGTCGGTGGCGAAGAGTCTTGTAAGGGATGCCCACATTGTTTTCCAAACCAGTTTGTTCCCGGAACCGAAGGTTTGATTCAAATAATTGAGGATGGGCCGGTTTATATCGCCGGTACCGATCTCCTTGGTGGAAATGATATTAGCATCGGGGTTGATGTCGATGATATCGTTCAGGTTCTTATACCCACCGCATGAACCAAGTACGACGATCTTTGCATTTCCCTGCATCCGCCTGATCGTTCGTGGCAACCAATAGCTATGGCCCCGGTGTACCACTACGGTTGGAATGATATTCTTATCTGCGAGGTAATTATTAAGGTGGATCTGGGCACTGTCGTCGAGATTGGCATCATTGTCCAGTGGCCTGTTGGCATACACCCATACATTGCCCTTCAGCGATTTGATCTCGTACCATTCCTTATTGGATGTGATCTTCCATTCCTTTGGAGAAAATGAACTGATAAAAGAAGGGAAGAAGAATTTCCCGTCGGCATCACCATACCAGTATACCTGCTGTACGATCCGGCCGCTGTCATCCTGCATGTCCTTCAGGTCTATCTCATAGATGGAGGGGATCCCCAGCAGGGAGGTCAGGTCGATCTTATTGGTACTGTCGGCAGAAAGAAAAATGTTCTTGAGCAACCCATAGATGGTCTTACCCCGGGTATTGTTGTTCTGAATAGAGTTCTGTTCATTCTCGATCACATAGCCAAGGATGGTCTCCTGCAGTTTTTTATCGTTAATGCTGCTGTATGAATCGGCTACATCCACTGCGTCCTCGAGGTTACCCGTATTATCCAGGTTGGCTATGAAGCCACGCATCAGGGTTTCGGATGCCTGCTTGGGCATGAACTTGAGGAACGTATCCAGCTTATTGTAGTTGGCAGCCATTTTGATGAACTTCTTGAAAAAATCAAAATGCACTTTCAGGAGCAGGGAATCCGTTCTGGGTTCGGTCCCCATCCGCTGCAGCATGCGGAAGAAACTGTGCTTATAGCTGGATGTATAGATCTCGCTTTCGCTCATCACCATCATAAAATAAATGTCTACTGCCGAAAGTGAGTCGATCGCTTTCATGCGCATATTGATATTGCTCAGGTCGTGCAGCGTATTGATGGGCGTGACAAAATGCTGAATGGCTTTACTCTTTAGTACCTCCCTAAGTCCATTCGGACCAAACATGGCAATCGGGGTATCTTTCGCTGGTGATACAGTTCTCCTGAAATAATCGATCTCGGTTTGTACCAGGAGTTTGAAATAGCCGACGCTGTCGTAGCCGGTTTCGCCATCGCCCACATATTTCCTGATGCCTTCCACCGTTTTCCTGCCTTTGAGGAGATCATCCAGGAACGGAAAATAGAAAAGGGCATTGGGTGTTTTACTCAATTCAACCACCGCCATCACAAGGGGGTTTTTATTGCGGTGCACCAGCGCACCAAGTTTTGACTCGGGGGCTTGTGCAACTGAATAAATGGAAGTTGGATTGAACTTACAACTGATCACAATAAGCGAGTCGGCAAAAGGCTCGTTCACATAAGGGTCGATCGTTTGCAAGATTTTGTCGGGGTTCAAATAACAGTATTTCTGGTAGAGGATCTTTTTGCTTTCGTCATAGCCTTTATTCTCTGAGAAAATACCCGTATTGATCTTTCCAACGGCATAAGGCATTTCTTTGATGAACGGGGCCATGTCCTGGCTGTCGATATCTGCCTTCATGATCTTTTCAAAATTCTCCATCAGCATGGGCGCATAGGCCGGGTTGAGCTCTTTGGTCCTTATACCATATTTATAACCCTTGATCAGGTTTTCAATATAGCTCAGGTACCGGATCTTCTGGTTATTGCTCGACAGCTTTTCATTCAGCTCCACGTTGTCCTGGAGTTCGTTGATCCGCCGCATCATAATATCGGTGATCACCAGGTTGATATCGGGGGTATGGGAGGCTTTGATTACGCCATCGATCTTGCCGTCCATTTTATCCAGCAGGCGTTGTTCTTCATTGATGCGATCGTGGAAGAGCTGTCGTTGCAACGGCACTTTCACCGTATCCACGAAGGCAGATACGGATGCGGCGCAAACAAGCAGTGCGAGAAGGAGCAAGTTTCTTTTCATGATCAGTACCCTGCAAAGATGCAAAAAATGGCTGAGGGGCTGCACGTAAACGGCTGAACCGGCCGAAAATTATTGTTAATGGCCAAACTTGCTTAACAATTTGATAATACCGCAATGGGCCGGGACCATCCTGCCGATTAACGGTAAAGACTATTTTTGTACCCGATATGAGCACAGCAAATACGGTTAAAAAAATATTAATTGCCGATGATGAGCCGGATATCCTTGAGATCATCCAGTACAACCTGGAAAATGAAGGATATGAAGTGGCAACCGCCAGGAACGGGAACGATGCACTGGACCTGGCCAAGCGATTCAACCCCGATCTTATTATTTTAGATATCATGATGCCGGGTAAAACCGGCATCGAAGTATGTAACCTCTTGCGCATGCAGCCGGCATTTAACAGGACACTGATCATTTTCCTTACAGCACTTAGTGATGAAGGAACCGAAATAAAGGGATTGGAAACAGGCGCCGACGATTACCTGACAAAACCCATCAGCCCCAAAGTGCTGGTAAGTAAGGTCAATGCACTTTTCCGCCGCATCAATAAGGAGGAGGCCGGCATTTTGCAGATCGGCGACCTGAAGATCGACCGGGAAAAATACATGGTTAACTACCAGGGAAATGATATCATACTGGCCCGAAAGGAATTTGAACTGCTGGCCCTGCTGGCAAGCAAACCCGGCAAGGTCTTTCTCCGAAATGAGATACTCAACCAGGTATGGGGCACCGAAGTGATCGTTGGGGACCGTACCATCGACGTTCATATCCGGAAGATCCGCCAGAAACTGAACCTCGATTGCATCACCACGGTAAAAGGAGTGGGGTATAAGTTTGAGATTTAGTTCGCAGCTCATAGTTCATCGTTAATAGTTATACTTTTGCAACGGCTATGATCCATGAGCCATGAACTTATTACATGCTTTCTAAAAAAAACATCTCCCCGCAACAGTTATCGGCTCTGACAGCATTGGGACTTGCCATTCCTATTGCCGTGGGTATTTTTGTGTTCAAGCCGGTATGGTGGATAGCCCTGATCTCTTTTGCCGTGATCTTTCTCGGTTCGTACGGGTTGATCCTTTATACGCTGCAGACATTCATCTACCGTAAAATAAAGCTCATCTATAAGTTCATATATCAAACCAAGGCCAGCAAGAAAGAGGAGTTCTATTATAAGAACATTCTTCCCCAAAAAGGAATAGATGAAGTGAGGGCAGATGTGGAAGCCTGGGCGATCCAGCGCAGGGAAGAGATCGAGCAACTGGAGCAGAACGAAGCATACCGCAAGGAGTTCCTCCAGAACCTGAGCCATGAACTCAAGACGCCCATCTTTGCGATACAGGGATATGTGGATACATTACTAAGCGGTGCATTGGAAAATACAGAGGTGAACAAAAAATTCCTGCAGAACGCTTCCAGGAATGTAGACAGGCTGGTAAACCTCGTGGACGACCTTGATGCCATAGCGAAGCTTGAAAGCGGCGAACAGCTTTTGCTTAAAGACAGTTTTGTGATACAGGACCTCCTGAAGGAAGTGTATGAATCGCTGGCCATCAAGGCCGACGAAAAAGAAATAAAATGCATCATCAAAAAAGGTTGTGAAGCGCCGCTCACTGTGTATGCCGATAAGGAAAAGATACGCCAGGTCTTTATCAATCTCGTCGATAATGCGATCAAGTACGGGAAACAGAACGGTACTGTGGAGGCCAGCTTTTATAAGGTAGACGGGGCACATGTACTCAGTGAAATAAGCGACGACGGTTTTGGCATCGCCGAAGACCACCTGCCCAGGATATTTGAACGGTTCTATCGCACCGACCTCGCCCGCAGCCGTAAAGTAGGTGGAAGCGGACTGGGGCTGGCCATTTGCAAACACATCATCGAGGCCCACGGCCAAACCATCCATGTACGAAGCAAGATCGACGTGGGAAGCACATTCGGGTTCACGCTGCAAAGCAAGAAAGACTGACTTCCATATGATACCCGTTCCCATTGGGCAGATCACCCGGTCTCCCTTTCCGTATGTAATGCGGAACAGATAATTTCGCGTATGCAGATACAAGTACTCAAATCAAAGATCCACCGGGCTACCATTACTGAAGCTAACCTCAATTATGTTGGCAGCCTTACCCTCGACGAAGACCTGATGGATGCCGCCAACCTGATCGAGAATGAAAAGGTACAGGTGGTGAATGTGAATAACGGCGAACGGCTCGAAACTTATATCATTAAAGGCAAGAGAGGAAGCGGCATTGTCTGCCTGAACGGCCCCGCTGCCCGTAAAGGCGCCGAAGGTGATATCATCATCGTGATCTCTTATGCGCTGATGGACTTTGAAGAAGCCAGATCCTACAAACCAACGGTCATCTTCCCCAAGGAAGGGAATAAACTATAACGCTTCGTGGATATGAGAAACTGATCGTGCCTTAAGATCAATGCAGGTGGACCGTGTCCCTTACAGAATGATTATGTGGTTGTAAGGTGTACCAGCAAAGAACCAGCAACAGGCTGGCGAATCTTCCGTTGAGCAGTAAAGACCTTGTTTTGCCCAATTGTTCTGTAATGGAATTGAAACTGCATGTGATCAGGTTACGTTGCATGGATTCATCATAGAGGGTCAGGTCGCCAGATTCGGCCTGGTTATAAACGAAGTAATATTTCTTTCCGTCCATTACAACAAAGCCCTTACCGGCACCCGGCTTCAGTTCTTCCACTTTACCCATACGAATGCCATATTCGTTGCGGATGAGTTTCTTGGGAGAGAAAATGCCCCTATCTTCAAATGAGAATATACGCTTTCCCAGCCGGCTGACCATACGGGCAAACCGGGTGCGGCCGCTGAAAGAGATATTTGCCAGTTTTTCATTGGCTTCCCAGAGTTCGAAGGTTTCATTTGAAGAACCATTGTTTACGCTGACCCATTTCATAAACTATCGGTTTTGTTGAACGTGAAAATAATTTCTTCTTTTGGCAGATTCTCCCCTGTGGACGAGAATGTGGCTTAAATGTGCATAGTAACAATTTGGTAACATTAACTTAATACAACGGCTTAGGTGTTTCGAGCAGGGGCTTTTCTGATCAGCCTGTCCCAACCCCGACTGGGTCTTTTAAAATAAAAAGGCCAGCAATAAGAATAAAGCTGGCACAAGCATGAGAAACTTGCTATTTGCTTAAGAAATTTGAAACGGTTGCTTAGCCGTGTCTTTGCAGCTGCAATATCAAAGAACTGTTTTACTTGAGCGTTACCATAACATTAAGCGATTGTTATAAAAAAGGCCCCGGTTAACGGGGCCTGGGCAGAGGGTAAGGATCAATCACCACATTAATTGAATTTTGTCCATCCTTTCCACCAGGTTGAAAGGGGACCGGCGGGGGCAATGGCTCCACGGAAAGTAGCCGTTTTGTCAAAGAAGCCGTCTCCGCTGAATTTGGAATCAGAGAAATCGCCGCCGGTCAATATTTTCTGGTTGCCATTTGATCCGGCAAACGGTGTTGGATCCGGGGCTCCGTAGTTATAAGGCTGAATCAGTTTCGCATCCGATACATTGGTCAGTATATCATTATTGTAATAAGAGTTGGTGAACCAGGCGGTCAGCGTTGCATCCGAAGTGATGCTGGTACCGGCGGTTCCGCTGAATTTCATGTTCACGGTATTACCAGCCAGTGTAACGTTGCGCAACCGAAGGCTGCTGTCTTCGATATTCAAAGCGGTAGATGTGCCTGTGGTGGCGTCGATCAGTATGCCTTGCGGCCAGCCCATGATGATGGAATTGAAGATAGAGATGGCTGAGTTCCTCCTGATCTGTGCGCCGGCCCGGAACAGCGTATTGCCTGCATTGTTCAATGTGGCCCTTGGCCCGATGGCAGTGATATTACTGAATATGGCCCTTGTTTTTGGGGTGGATGTGGTGCCGGTAGCATTGTTATCGCTTTCGAATGCTTCGGAAGTAGAAATGTCGGCGATCAGGGAATCACGGATGACCAAACCGAACTGCACCTTGCCACTGTAACCATTGTCGGTATCAAAGTCATCGTCCTGTGTTTTGTAGGCGATCAGGTATTTGCAATTCACACTTCCGCCGAACCATTCGTAAGCATCATCCTTTGCATACGTAACCTGAATGTGGTCGATCACTGTTTTGTTGCCAACGCAAGCCATCGTAAGACTGTTCACCTCTTTATCGGGCTGGAAGGCATAGCCGGCATATTCGATACGTACGTATTGCAATACACCCGAACTGTCGTTGTCAACAGGCGTCGGAGCAACGGCGTCGCCCGAGCCCGCAAGGCCGTCTCCAAATGAATTATCAATGCCGCCTTCTACCTGGAACAGGCCGGCCGTGCCATTGTAGCTCAGGTTATAACCTGCCTTACCGCAGATCACAATACCACCCCAGTCGCCGGATTGTGGGTTGGGAGAAAGTGACGTGAATACGATCGGCTCATTGGCTGTACCCGGAGCTATGATCTTTGAACCCCTTGTGATCACAAGAGCGGCCACATCGGTTCCGCTATAAGATCCCTTAATCGTGGTTCCCGGTTCGATGGTCATCGTATGATTGCCCACCATATACACGAGGCCTTTAAGGATGTAGGTGTTTGCCTTGCGCAAAACAGTATCGGCATTGATACGGCCCTGCAGGGTGATGGTTTGCCCGGTGTTACCACCGGTGCCTCCGCCATTTACCACCACCACCTGTATTTCACCGTCTGTTTCGATTTTCCTGCAACTGGTAACAGCTAAACCAACCAGGGCTGTCGAGTATAAGATGTACTTTTTCATGTTCTATTTTGTTTTTAAATTTTATAATGAGTAATTGAATGTGATGCTGAACGTGGTGCCATACTTGCGGGTGAAGCGATATGCATCCGAATCCTTCTGGAAACTGAGCGTATTGCTTGTGTTCTGATAGAAATATTGTGTTCTGTTGATGATGTCGGAAACATTCAGGCGTATCTCCCCTTTTTTCTTCAATATTTTTTTGGCAAGCTGAAGATCAAGTACGGGCCTTGGTGCTTCATAAATGTCGGGGGCGCCACCTACAATATCCCCTACCAGGTAGATACGCTGACCGATCTGGTTGAACAGAAGCGTTGCGTTGAATCCATGTTTCTCCAGGTCGTATAATAATCCGAGGTTGAGGATATAGGGCGACTGTCCTTGCAGCGAACGGTCCACATCGAGTTGCTTGTCTTTCACACGGCTGTAGATGTATGCGGCATTGGCCTGGAAAGTGAAGTTCTTCATGCCAGGGATAAAATCGAGTTTCTTGCGTGCTTCAAACTCGATGCCGTACGACCTGGCTTCTTTGGCGTTTGCATAATTCAATGTGCTGGCTCCGCCACCCAGGCCATTGAATAACTGTTCGATCGGGTTGTTGAAGTGTTTATAGAAGATGCCTGCATTGATCACTTCACCGGCCCTTGGATAGATCTCGTAACGGAAATCGAAATTGGAAACCTTTGTCCGTTTCAGTTGTGGATTACCTTGCACGGAGGCGTTCAGTTCGAAATCATAAAGATTAAGAGAAGACAATTCACGTAACTCCGGGCGGATCACCGTTTGGGATGCCGATAAGCGCAGGTTTGTCCGCTGGTTCAGTTTATAGGTTGCATTCAGGCCAGGAAGGAAGTCAGTGATGGTTGAATAGGAATGACGTGGATCCCATTTTTTAACGCTTCCCACCAATTGATCATAATTTTCCACACGCAGACCCCAAACCACCCGCAGCTTGCTGCTGAACTGGTTGTCGAACTGGATAAAGCCTGCATTAAGAATGGTATTGGCCATATAGCGGAAATTATTTCCCTTGATGGCATCGAAGGCGAACTTGTCATCGGTTCCGTTGCCGAAATTTTCAATTGCAAAAACCTGGTCGGGTGGTAACAGGCGCAAGGCCGGGTTGTCTTTGGGCAGGTAGTTCGCAAACAGTTGGGCATCGAACAAACGATCTTTTATCTGGAGCATGTAGCCGGCTTTAATAGCCTGTCCCAGTCCTAACCATTTGAAATTGTACCCCAAATCGCCACCGGCCGTATATATATAGTCGCTCAGGCTCTGGTAGATCCGGCTACCGCTCTGCTGAGAAAGTGTGTTGGAAATTAACAGGCGGTAGGGGTCTTGTATATTGCTTGTCTTGGAGTATAATATGCGACGCTGGTCGGGCACATATCCGTCGAGAATATTAAATGCTCCGTACCATTTTAATTTCAGCGGCTTGAAGATGCTGTGTTCACCCGTCAGTTGGCCGCTGAAGAAGGTATTCTCTTTAAAGGAGAATTCATTTCCTTTTAATTGTTCCATTCTTGAATAATCTTCACCGTTCCGCTGGGTTACATTATTATGAGCATTCACATTTACGATCGCTTTGACCGAAACCTTGTTTTTTGGGTTAAGCTGAAGGGTCATGCTGCCCAGTGCTCCTGCCATGATATCCTGTTGGTAACGGGTATCGTTGTATTCGGAGATGATGCTCACGGAATTGGTCGCCGGGTCGATCGCATTGGAACGGTTGAGCAGGATAAGGCGGCGGTTGGATTTGCTGTAATTGATGCCGAAAATGCCTCCGAGGTTTTTGCCGAATACTTTTGTCGTAAAACCACCATTGGCCTGGAAAGAGATATTAGGTGATGAAGAAGATTCGGAAGGGGCCCAGGTATTTCGCATTTGTTTTCCAATTGCGGTCTTCTCTGCCGGGGTCAGAATGTCGAACTCCGCTTTACGTGTATATTCGGCAGGAAGGTTCCTTGTTCCGTCGTCGATGCCCAACCAATCTGTTTTTCCTCCCTGAGGGTCTTTATAAAAATTCTTTCCGATCGTTTGCGTATTGAAGCCGGTCCCGACCTGGACATTGAAGAAATTTTTTACCGGGATATCCTTTGTATTTACCTGGATCAATCCACCGGCCCATTCGCCTGGATATTCAGGTACGAATGCTTTGTTGATGATCAGGTTGTCGATCATCGAAGAAGGGATCAGGTCGAAGGAGAATGTCTTGCGGTTTGGCTCTGTGCTTGTCAGTAATATCCCGTTGAGCATTGCCTGGTTGTATCGGTCGGCCAGGCCACGGATCACGATGAATTTCCCTTCCTGTATGCTGGCACCGGGGGTACGTTTGAGTACTTCGCCGGTATTCTTATCGGGACTTCTGCGGATCGCTTCTGCGGATATTACAGACGCAACCGTATTGGTAGTGCGCTGGAAACTGATCATGGCATTCACCGTTTCTTTTTTTGCTGAAGTGGAACGAACCACTACTTCGTCGCCTGTTCTTGTTTTTATATCAAGCGCCACGTCTATGTGAGCGATGCCATCGGCTCCTGTTTCTACTTCAGAGACCTCTTTGCTTTCGTAATTGGCAGAACTGATGACCAGCGTGTACTTTTTGCCCGTTTCCACGGTGAGGATAAAGCGGCCATCGGTGTTGGTGGCAATCCCTTTGCCTGTTTCCTTTATTAACACGGAAACACCGGCCAGGGGGTTCCCGGTCTTTGAATCAGTGATCTTTCCGTCGATCTTTCCTTTTTGTGCCAGTAAGGTTGAGGGGAGTAAAAGTGCAGCTGCCAATAACCATTTCATGCCGTAAATATTTACCGCAAAAGGACGATAAGTTTATTACGCCAAAATGAATGGAAGGTTAGGTAATTGTTACCCCTGTGTTACCCGAATGTTATGGGAATATGTATCAAAAACGAAACTGCAGCCGGCAGGTGAATACATCGTCTTTCAGGTCGGTAGTATAACCGGTAAGCGATGTTCTTTCATTCCATACCCGCGCATAATACAGGACCAGTTTCATGTTTTCGCTTATGTAATATAAATAACCGATACCTAGTGTGTTGTACTTGATATTAGCGGAAGTAAAGTTTGTTCCGGGAACACCGATCTCAAGCCCTTTCACTTTATTATTCGGGTCATACCAATCGTACTTAATGAGTAGTTGATGCTGTGCCGAGAACAGGTGCTGCAGTAAATAAAAATATGCTCCCGAGAAATGCCGTTGATGAAAACCGTCTGTGCCAGAAAGCAATGCGGTGGGTGTTTCAGGGTTGTTATTCGTGCCGGTTTGAATGCCGGTAATGAATTCTCCTCTTAGTTCCGTGAAGCGGTTATGGCCGTTGCTGAACTTCACTTGCAGATCGGCGCCATAATAATGCCGGGGGGAAACGCTTCCGGAATTGGTAGCGGCAGAGTCAACCACAACTTTTTTGATACCACTTACTGTTTCGGTTGTATAGATGTATTTCGTATTGTTTTGTAAGCCTCCGTGTAATATTGAGATGCCTGCGGATAGCTGGGTGGACTTATTAAGGTGAATAGGTTTCAGAGAAACACGCCCGATGAAGTCTTTGGTGTTGTCAAAATCACCTGCTGCATTAATGCCCTGCCCGTTGAACAGGCCGAGGTCGACCTTGAGATTTTTAAGCGGGTGTTTGTTCTTACGGACATCAAAGCTGATCATAGCGCCAAGGTCGCGTTCACTTTTCATATGAATCTGGCTCATACGCCCCCGTTCGGGACTCTCACGGTCGCTGCTGCTCAGGTTAACCTCGTAACCAAACGGGCGGGCAAACATTCCTGTAGTAAAGGAAAAAAGTTTGAATTTATTTTCAACGATCCTTCCCCAAACGTCGCGTACGGTGAATCCCCGTTCATTCGCATCGAATTGAAAAACGATCTGCACTCCGGGTTTGAAGCCATTGCCAAAATGAACATAATCGATGCGGACCCTGCTGCGGCGAAGCATGAACCGGTTACTTACCTGCGCTGAGAAGTCACCTCCTTCAAAACTCTTGGCGCCTTTTGATGTTGCAGTCTGGAACTGTGGCTGGATGTACCCGCCGATGCGCAGGTGGTCAAACTTCTTGTAAACGGCTAAAAGACCCCGTCCAGTTTCTTTTGTAGTATCCACCATATCCATGAGGAATTGGGCTTGCAACCACTGTGAAAATAACAGCGCTGCTGCCAGTATGGGCAGTGTTTTCTTAAGCATGTGGCAAATTTCGCCGCAAAGGAATAACAAATTAATATTACCTCTGTGTTAAGAAATCATTACCAATTCCACTGAGAGAAGAATTATCTGTTCTAAAACCTAACCTTTGCAACACTAAAAAAAGTAATCATTATGGCAGGCTTGAACTCGATCTTGAAGATCTTCTTACCAAAGGACCGTGTGTTCTTTCAGCTGTTTGAAAATGTGGCGGATGTGCTGGTGAAAATGGGCGAAAAACTGAAGGAGGTAGTGAATGAACCGGATTTCGATGAGCGGGCAAAACTGATCAAGGAGATTGAAGACATGGAGCACGTCAACGACGACTATACTCACCAGATATTCACAGAGCTGG
>CAZYAT010000002.1:153530-159818 GCA_964645235.1 uncultured Ferruginibacter sp.
GAAGACATGGAGCACGTCAACGACGACTATACTCACCAGATATTCACAGAGCTGGGAAAGAACTTCATCACCCCGTTCGACCGGGAGGATATCCATTACCTGGCATCTGCCCTTGACGATATAGCCGATTACATTCAGGCTTCTGCCAAGAAAATAAACTTCTACAGGGTCAATCCCAATGATACAGGTATACATAAGCTTACTGATATCATCGCACAGGGTTGTGTGGCGGTACGTAATGCCGTAGGTGAGCTGCGCAATATGAAGAATATGCGCCTGATCACTGATGCACTGGTGACCATCAACAGCATCGAGAACCAGGGAGATGATATTTTTGATATGAGCATTGAAAAATTATTTGCCGAAGAACCCGATGCCAAAGAAGTGATCAAGAAGCGGGAGATCTACCAGGTGATGGAGATCGTAACAGACAAATGCGAGGATGCCGCGAATGTGATTGAGAGTATCATTGTAAAATATGCGTAGCCTTAGTCAATAGTTCATGGATCATAGTTACGTTTACCATGGATTGTGAACTTGAACCAGAGACCATCAACCATCAACCCGACAACAGATGACCTTAGTAATAGTTATCATAGCCCTCGCACTCATTTTTGACTATATAAACGGCTTTCACGACGCGGCCAATTCTATAGCCACGGTTGTTTCCACCAAAGTGCTTACGCCCTTCCAGGCAGTGGTTTGGGCAGCGATCTTCAACAGCGTTGCCTATTTCATTTTTAAGGACCACGCAGTAGCCAATACAGTCAGCAAAACGGTAAATAAAGAGTTTATCACCCTTACGGTGATCTTATCCGGATTGATCGCTGCGATCTTCTGGAACCTGCTCACCTGGTGGTACGGCATACCTTCTTCTTCTTCCCATACGTTGATCGGTGCCTTTGCTGGGGCAGCCATAGCGCATGCCTTGATTCAAAAAGGACTGGGTTACAACTGGGGAAAGATCGTGGAGTCGGACATTATCCTCAACACGGTATTGTTCATTTTCCTTGCCCCGATCATCGGTATGATTATATCGATATTCATTACAATCGTAACCGTGATGCGTAATATCTGGCTCCGGATTGCCATCATTGCTCTTGCCACCGTACTGGCTGTTGTATTCTTCGATCGCTTCGAGACCAGCAAGATGGATGAGAACCTGCAGAAATTCCTGAAGATCGATAAGTACAAAAAGGAAGTAAAAGAAACCCTGGCAAAAAAGGAGGCCAGCCCGCAGGATACGATTGCCCTGCTGGCATACAATACTGCCAGGGAAAAATTGGATAAGGCAATCCCCAATTATGAAAAGATCGGGGTATTGGTGAAAGATTTTGATAAACTGGGAGCCAAGTCGATTGCTCATAAAGCCGCCGAGGCCGGCTGGTTGAAAGATATTGAGGCAAGCAGGTTAAAAGATGACGTACGCAATGCCAATGATTTCCTGGTGCTGGAAGCAAGGTCGGTAGATGATGCGAAAGTGAAGTCAGACTACGACAAAGCAAAAGTGGAAACGGAAAAATACAAAGGGCCTCTGAAGCAATACTTCAACAAGGAGATCGGTATCGACAGTGTACTAACAGCGCTGAATTCCATTTACCCGATCAAAGAAGCAAACAAGGAAAAAGTGAAGAAAAAGATCGAAGGGTTCAGCATTGAAAAATCGTTGGCGAAGGACATAGATAAAGCGGATAACAGTGCCATTGTATGGGGTATCATCGCCACGTCAGTTTTATTCTGCCTGGTTTACCTGTATGTGGAAAAGGTGCGAACACCCACAGCCTTTAAGATTGCCAATATGTTCAAAAAGCTCCAGCTGTTCAGTTCGGCAGCCTTCAGCATCGGGCACGGCGGTAATGATGCTCAGAAAGTAATGGGTATTATTGGGGCGGCACTCATCGCCAATGGGTCGATCCAGAATTTTTCTGATCTCCCTAACTGGGTGCCTGTAGCCTGTTACCTTGCAATCGGCCTGGGAACTATGAGTGGGGGCTGGAAGATCGTGAAGACGATGGGAACAAAGATCACCAAGGTAACCCCGCTTGAAGGGGTGGCTGCGGAGACTGCCGGTGCATTTACTTTGTTCTTTACCGGGCAAATGGGTATACCCGTATCCACCACACACACAATTACGGGCTCCATAATGGGGGTCGGAGCCACAAAACGGCTGTCTGCAGTAAGATGGGGAGTAACGGTTAACCTGTTGTGGGCCTGGATCCTGACCATCCCGGTGAGTGGATTATTGGCCGCAGGCATCTTTTATTTGATACACCTGTTCTTATAATCAATCGCTTCATCTATTTTTCCTGATCACTCATCGCAATGAGTGATTTTTTGTTTTCTTTGCAACATGAAAAAAATCCTGGTTACCGGCGGCTGTGGATACATTGGTGCCCATACTATTGTGGACCTTATCGAGAATGGGTATGATGTAATATCCGCAGATAATAATTCCCGCAGTACGGATCGCATACTTGAATCGGTTGAAAAGATAACCGGGCGGAAGGTCAAGAACTACAAGGTTGATCTCTGTAATTACGACGATACCTTTGCTATTTTCCAGGAAAATCCTGAACTCAGTGGTATCATCCATTTTGCAGCCTATAAATCGGTAGGAGAATCTGTTGAAAAACCTTTACTTTATTTTGAGAACAACCTCAACTCACTGATCAATATTTTAAAATGCGCCGAAGAATTCGGCGTTGATAATTTTGTCTTTTCGTCTTCCTGTACTGTGTATGGCAACCCTGATCAGATACCTGTTACGGAAAATACACCGATGAAAGCGGCTGAATCAGCCTACGGAGCTACCAAGCAAATGGGGGAACAGATCGTAAGGGATGTGGTAAATGCCAGCAGTGTCAAGGCCATTCTTCTCCGCTATTTCAATCCGGTCGGTGCTCACCCCACGGCATTATTGGGAGAGTTACCCATTGGTAAGCCGCAAAACCTGGTTCCGGCCATTACGCAAACCGCCATCGGAAAATTGCCGATGATGCAGGTGTTTGGTACCGACTACCCAACCCGGGATGGCAGTTGTGTACGGGACTATATCCATGTGTGCGATATTGCTCATGCCCACACACTTGCGTTCAATTACCTGTTAGAGGGTAAGAACCAGAGCAACTGCGAAGTGTTCAATCTCGGAACGGGTAACGGGTACACCGTGTTGGAATTGATCGCCGAGTTCGAAAAAGCAAGTGGTGTCAAACTTAATTACCGCACTGGCCCAAGACGCCCTGGTGATGTGATCGCCATATATGCCAACAACGACCGGGCACGTAATATGCTCGGGTGGGTACCTAAATATGATCTGCACGAAATGATGGCTACCGCCTGGAAATGGGAGCTCCGGCTAAAGGCAGACGAACATGTTTTCGGGTCAAAAAATGCAGGCCTTAATTAAATCCATTCTTTCCTTTCGGTATTAGAAATCGTTATTGTGAGCAACTTTTCTCTTCTCATTTGATGCCCTGCGAATCTTTCTTTTACTTTGCGGCAATTAAAAAATAAAAAATATGCTCAACGCAATCCAGGTAACCGGGAATAAAGATACCCGCAGTGGTTTTGGTGACGGGATCCTAGAGGCCGCCCGAAAAAATCCCAATATCATTGCACTTACCGCCGACCTGGCCGGTTCATTGAAATTGAATGGATTCATGAAAGAATTCCCGGATCGCTTTGTTCAATGCGGGATAGCGGAAGCCAATATGATGGGGATCGCAGCAGGCCTTACTATTGGAGGAAAAATTCCATACACGACCACTTTTGCAAACTTTTCTACAGGCAGGGTATACGATCAGATCCGGCAAAGCATTGCGTACAGTGGCAAGAATGTGAAGATATGTGCATCTCATGCAGGCCTTACCCTTGGCGAAGATGGGGCAACCCACCAGATACTGGAAGATATCGGGCTGATGAAAATGTTACCTGGGATGACGGTGATCGTGCCTGCGGATTATAACCAGACCAAAGCGGCAACGATGGCCATTGCCGATCACGATGGGCCTGTTTATCTCCGTTTCGGCCGTCCTGTATGGCCCATCTTCACTACCGAAGCCGATTTTGTCATTGGCAAGGCACAACAGTTTGCAGAAGGTTCTGACGTTTCAATATTTGCTTGCGGCCATATGGTATGGAAAGCGATCGAAGCAGCCAAAGTACTTGCAGAGAAGGGCATCAGTGCGGACCTTATAAACATCCATACAATAAAACCGCTTGATGAGCAGGCTGTTATTGCATCCCTGAAAAAAACCAGGTGTGCAGTAACAGCAGAGGAACACAACATCATTGGCGGCCTGGGAGACAGTATTGCTCAGGTTGCTGCAAAAAATTGTCCTGCCCCGATCGAATATGTTGGAACCAACGATACATTCGGAGAAAGCGGCAAACCCAATGAGCTGCTTGTCAAATACGGATTGGATACCCCGAATATTGTTGCCGCGGCCGAAAAAGCAATTTCTCGGAAGTGATTCATTAAACCTTTCAGGTAAAAGCCAATCTTAGGATTGGTTTTTTTATTTTTATGCTCAACCATTATGAAAGAACAACTTGACGATAAAGAACTGCTTATGCAGTTCCGGGACCCTGCCACCAAAGAGCGCAGTTTTACCCGGATCATCAAAAAATACCAGGAAAGGCTCTACTGGCATATCCGCCGTATGGTTGTTTCGCACGAAGATGCAAATGACGTATTGCAGAATATGTTCATAAAAGTGTGGAATGCGCTGGAGAATTTCCGGGAGGACAGCCAGCTTTATACCTGGCTTTACCGCATCGCTACCAATGAATGCCTGACCTTCCTGGAACAACAGAAAAAGAGAAGTGCGGTTTCACTGAGCGACGTAGAGAATGGGTTGAGCAACCGGATCAAAGCAGATAAACATTTTGACGCCAATAAACTGGAGTGGAAATTGCAGGTAGCTATACAGCAATTGCCTGAAAAGCAAAGAATTGTGTTCAATCTCCGCTATTACGACGAAATGCCATATGAAAAAATGAGTAAAATATTGGAGACCAGCGAAGGTGCCCTGAAAGCCAGCTATCATCATGCCGTTAAAAAAATTGAGGATTTTATACTGAATAGTTAAACTTCAGACACATAAAATTGTCTGAAAAGCGTAGAGATGGAAAGCACAAATAACATATTGAATGAATTAAGGGAAATAAGTCCGGCAGTTGCCGCCATTGAAAAAAGGAATGTATACACGGTTCCGGATGGATATTTTGACGTATTGGTTGGGGACATTTTGGCCGGAGTAAAGAATGAGCAGGGGGTGGTTGCCGGTTTGCAGGAATCAAATTCGGACGTCCCCCAAGGTTATTTTGAAGGATTGCCTGGAAGTATAATGAACAGGATAAAAGCTGTGGAAACGGAATCGGTTCTTGATGAGATCAGGACATTGTCGCCGATGCTGTATAGTATTCAGGGTGAAAATATTTTTGATGTGCCGGCCGGGTATTTTGAGACCTTGAGTGATGAAGTGATCAACAAAGTACAGCCGCAGCGAACCAGGGTAGTAGTGATGAAAAAACGTACTTCGGCTTTCTTTAAGTATGCGGTCGCTGCCGCTTTTACTGGTGTGATGGCTTTGGGCGTTTTCAAATTCACTTCGCCTGTGCAGACTGACCAGGAATTGCCTGATTATGTGAAAGTAGGTTTGCAGGTGAAAGATGTTGACCAGGAGCTGGCAAAGGTTTCTGATGATGAGATCATGAAATACCTGGAGGCAAACGGGAGCGATGTGAAAACGGCTCTTGTAGCAAATAGTGTTGATGAAAACGAATTGCCTTCTGAAGAAGATTATTTACTCGATGACCAGGCATTGGACAAATACCTGAACAGTATCAATATTGAACAAACAAAAAATTAGGACTAAGCATGAAAAAATATTTACTAATACTGATGATGATCCTGGGTGGTTTTTCTTTTGCAAAGGCGCAGGAGGGGAATGAGGATCAAAAGGTTCGGGATATCAAGGCGCTTTACGTGGCATACGTAACAAAGCAACTTGACCTCACTCCCGAAGAAGCTCAGAAATTCTGGCCCGTACATACTCAATTTGAGAACGATCTGCGAGGGATAAACCCATCCTTGACGGAATTGGCGAAGGAAGAGGCCCGGCTGAACATCAAAAAGAAATACCAGGAAAATTTTGTACGCATACTTGGTGCCAGCCGATGTGATCGTTTCTTCCGGATGGACGGGGAGTTCAAACGTAAACTGTTAGAGATCCGCAACCAACGCCAGCAAAACCAGCGGCCAAGGTTCAGGAGGGGGCAGTAACA
>CAZYAT010000003.1:0-138996 GCA_964645235.1 uncultured Ferruginibacter sp.
CCGGGTACGTATAATGTCAGGTACGCTGCCATTACAACGCCGGGTTGTTTAACCGATACGGTTACTCACCAGGTAGTGGTGGATCCGTTGCCTTCTGCCATCATCGACGGAACAAACACCGTATGCGTAAATGGTGCTCCGCAGAATATCCTGTTCACCGGATCGGGTATCACTGCTCCGGTTGGGCTCTATACATTCTATTATCATTTGAATGCCGGCGGGCCTTTGAGCATCAACAGCGGTTCGCCTACGGCAACTACCGCACAGATCGTTCACAACCCCACAACTGCCGGCACATTTACCTACACACTGGATAGTGTGCGGATTGTCGGTTCTGCATTGTGTGTTAAGACGATCACCGGTCAGCAGGCAACGGTAACAGTGAATCCGTTGCCAACTGCATCTATCGCCGGAACTATTACTGTATGTCAGAATGCAGCTTCACCAAACATTACGTTTACCGGTGCGGTAGGAACTGCTCCTTATACATTTAGTTATACGATCAATGGCGGGCCGATCCAGACAGTTACTACGGTAGCCGGCAACTCGGTTACGGTGCCTGTTTCTACAGCTGCTGCCGGTACATTTGTATATACACTCGTGAGTGTTCAGGATGCAAGCAGCACGGCTTGTTCACAATCACAAACAGGTTCGGCAACTGTTACGGTCAATCCATTACCAACAGCAGCCATCAGCGGAACCATTTCTGTCTGCCGGAATGCAGCAGCACCCAATATAACATTCACAGGAGCCGCAGGAACTGCCCCGTATACATTCAGTTATACAATCAACGGCGGACCGGTTCAAACAATAACAACCACCGTTGGAAATTCAGTGACCCTGTCGGTTCCGACCGGAACGGTGGGAACGTATACCTATGCACTGGTTAGTGTTCAGGACGCAAGCAGCACTACCTGCAGCCAGACCCAGACTGGCTCAGCGATCGTAACCGTTAATGACTTGCCAACCGCTTCGATCGCAGGAACAACCGCTGTTTGTCAGAATGCTGTTCAACCGGTAATAACATTTACCGGAGCAACCACCACAGCACCCTATACATTCTTCTATTCCGTTAATGGTGGCCCGGTATTGAATGTAACAACCGCCGCAGGAAATTCTGTTTCAGTACCGGTATCTACTGCAGTACCGGGTGTTTATACGTATACCCTGGTAAGTGTACAGGATGGAAGCAGCACGGCCTGCAGCCAGGCTCAGACTGGTTCTGCCACCGTTACTGTAAATCCATTGCCGACTGCAGGGATCAGCGGCAGTACAAGCGTATGTTTGAACGGAACTCCTCCTAATATTCTGTTCACGGGTGCGTTGGGTACTGCGCCTTATACGTTCAGTTACACGATCAATGGCGGACCGGTACAAACCGTTACGACCGTTTCGGGTAATTCTGTAACGATTACTGCGCCTACCGGTACTGCAGGCACCTTTACCTATTCCCTGGTAAGTGTGCAGGATGGAAGCAGTACCATCTGCAGCCAGGCGCAAACCGGTTCTGCAGTTATTGTGGTCAACCCGTTACCAACTGCATCCATTTCCGGAACTACCACTGTTTGCCAGAATGCTGCTTCACCTAATGTGACTTTCACGGGGGCTAATGCAACTGCACCTTATACGTTCAGTTATACGATCAACGGCGGACCGGTATTAACGGCATCCACGGTAGCTGGCAACTCTGTAAGTATTCCTGTATCAACAGCTGTTGTTGGTACATTTACTTACACGCTGGTGAGTGTGCAGGATGGAAGCAGTACCGCCTGCAGCCAGACACAAACTGGCTCCGTAACTGTAACCATTAATCCATTGCCCACCGCTTCGATAGCAGGAACCATTGCTGTCTGCCAGAATGCAGCGGCGCCGAATATTACATTCACGGGCGCTAATACGGTAGCCCCTTATACCTTCAGCTACACGATCAACGGTGGTCCTATCCAAACGGTAACCACTGTAGCAGGTAACTCGGTTACCGTATCGGCTCCAACAGCGGTTCCTGGCACATTCGTTTACACATTAGTAAGTGTTCAGGATGCAAGCAGTACCACTTGCAGCCAGGCACAGACTGGCTCTGCAACGGTGACGGTGAACCCGTTGCCAACTGCCAGCATCGGCGGAACGATAGCCGTGTGCAGAAATGCCGCATCGCCTAATATTACATTTACCGGCGCAACCGGTACAGCTCCTTATACATTCAGCTATACGCTGAATGGAGGCCCGGTTCAAACGATCAGTTCGGTTGGTAACTCCGTGACACTGGCTGTGCCTACAGCAACCGTTGGGACTTATACTTATACATTGGTAAGCGTACAGGATGGAAGCAGTACCACCTGCAGCCAGGCACAAACTGGGTCTGCTGTAGTTACAGTGAACGACCTGCCTACCGCTTCTATCGCTGGTAATGCCGTGGTATGTCAGAACGGTGCCTCACCACTGATCACATTTACCGGTGCCAATACAACCGCTCCTTATACATTCTCTTATACGATCAACGGCGGACCAATTCAGACGGTAACCACCGTTGCGGGTAACTCCATAACCGTGCCTGCACCTACTGCTGTTCCGGGTACATTTGTCTATACATTGGTAAGTGTGCAGGATGGAAGCAGTACAACTTGTAGCCAAGCCCAGGCAGGAACGGCAACCGTAGTTATTAATCCATTACCGACGGCTTCGATCAGTGGCACGACTGCCGTTTGTCTCAATGCGGCCTCGCCTAACATCACCTTTACGGGTGCGGTAGGAACTGCGCCTTATACATTCAGTTATACGATCAATGGCGGACCGGTACAGACCATCACATCAGTGGGTAACTCGGTTACATTAGCGGTGCCTACCGGAACAGCAGGAACATTCACATACTCACTTGTAAGTGTACGTGATGCCAGCAGCACCACTTGCAGCCAGAACCAAACGGGATCGGCCATCGTCACCGTAAACCCATTACCTACCGCTTCGATCAGCGGTGCAACTACTGTATGCCAGAATTCACCATCGCCCAATGTGACCTTCACCGGGGCAAACGCAACTGCACCATATACATTCAGTTATACGATCAATGGTGGTCCTGTTCAAACAGTAACCACTACTACAGGTAACTCAGTAACTGTAGCAGTTCCAACAACTACAATAGGGACATTCATATACACATTGATAAGCGTACAGGATGGAAGCAGTACAGCATGCAGCCAGGCGCAAGCCGGTTCAACAACTGTCAATGTCAATCCATTGCCTACCGCATCTGTAAATGGTACGACTGCTGTTTGTCAAAATGCCCCGGCTCCTAACATCACTTTCACAGGTGCTGGTACATTAGCACCGTATACATTCAGCTATACGATCAATGGTGGACCTGTTCAAACGGTGTCGACCACGGTTGGTAATTCTGTTTCAGTATCTGTTCCAACTGGTACAGTCGGAACATTCACCTATGCATTGGTCAGCGTACAGGACGGCACGGCTACCGCCTGCAGCCAGGCACAGACCGGTTCAGCTGTTATAACAGTTAATCCTTTACCAACAGCATCTTTCACCGCTTCTAAAACACTGGTTTGTATCAATTCAACTCCTGCCCCGGATATAACCTTTACCGGTTCAGGAGCCACAACTCCTTATACTTTCACATACAGTATCAATGGAGGTGCTCCGCAAACCATCAGCACTACCGGCACGAATACATCGGTAACACTGCAGGCGCCTACCAATGTTGCTGGAACATTTACATACCGTCTCATCAGCGTACGCGACGGAAGTACAACAGCCTGCGTACAGAATATGAGTGTGGCCGATGTGGTGATCGATGTGAGCAATGTATTCCCGAACACGAACTTCAGCTTTACCAACTCCGTGTGTCTGCCCAACGCACTGGTACAGTTCCAGAACCTCAGCACCATTTCCAACGGAACGCCGATGACCTATTCCTGGTTATTTGGTGATGGTTCACCTGCCAACACAGGATTGAACCCATCGCACCAGTATACCGCGGTTGGGCCGTTCAACGTGATCCTTACTGCCACCAGCAATGCAGGTTGTGTAACACAGCGTACCATTGCCCTGAACAGCATCCATCCTCAGCCAAAAGCAGATTTCGCTTTCAGCAACCCGAACGGCGTTTGTATCGGTGATGCGGTAACCCTTACTGACCTGACCGATGGTAAGGACGGCGTGGTTACGCAATGGAATTGGGATATGGGTGATGGAAGCGGTATTCTTACTTCAAATCCGCTCACGTATACCTATACAACTGCAAAGACTTACTCGATCAGGTTCTATTCAGTGAACAGCCAGGGTTGTAACAGTGATACGATCACGAAGTCGTTTACTGTTCATCCTTACCCGGTAGTGGATGCCGGCCCGGACCGTTTCATCCTCGAAGGCGGACAGATCACATTGCAGCCTGTAGTGAGCGGCAATGACCTGCAGTTCCTGTGGACACCGAATCAATACCTGATCGACAACACAGTGGAAAATGTAAAAGTGAACAAACCATTGACAGATATGACCTACACCCTCACTGTTACTGCAAGGGGAGGTTGTGCTGCCAGTGATAATGTATTCATCAAACTGCTTAAGTTCCCGAAGATTCCAAACACGTTTACTCCGAACGGAGATGGTATCAACGATACCTGGCGGATCGATTACCTGAATACTTACCCGGAAAACAGGGTACAGGTATTCACCAGGTCGGGCCAGCTGGTGTTTGAATCAAGAGGGTACAATACACCATGGGATGGTACCATCAAAGGGAAGCCATTGCCATTCGATACGTATTATTATATCATTGAACCAGGCAACGGTCGTGACCCGCTCACTGGCTATGTGACCATAATCAAATAAGATGTTCAGCCGGTGGATCATACCGTCGGCTGAACTCTCTAAAATAGAATTGAACAGACAAGTGATCAACATGAAAATAAACTGAAAGCCATGAAGAAAATTTTATCATTAATATCGATCGCATGTGCCGCAGGTTTGACGGCCATGTCGCAAGCCAAGCCTTATTATACACAGTATATCCTGAACAATTACATTCTTAATCCTGCCATTACAGGGATAGAGAATTACACCGATGTAAAACTCAGTTACCGTAACCAATGGGCTGGTATTACCGGTGCACCGATCACCACTTACTTATCGATCCATGCGCCTATTGGGAAGAGGGACTTCCGCACTGGTGCCAATTCATTTGCCGTGCCCGGACAGAATCCGGCAGGTCCGAAAGCCTGGGACGAATACGCGGTATCCAGCCCTCACCATGGTATCGGGCTTACGGCCATCAATGATAAAACAGGATATATCACCCGTTGGGGTATTTCCGCCAATTATGCGTATCACTTACCGATCACAGCAAAGACCAGTATTTCTGCGGGGTTGAGTGCAGGCGTGACCAGTGTGAGCCTTGATCGCTCCAAGATCGAATGGGGTAACCTGGATCCCAATGATCCGGCGATCGGTATCAGCAATGGCGAGATATCCAAAATAAAGCCTGAGATCGGGGCCGGTATATGGGTCTATTCTGCCCGCTATTTCGTGGGTATCTCTGCCCTGAACATCATTCCGGGCAAAGCGAGGTTTGTAACCAATGATAAGTACGGGTCCAGTTATACGATCAATTACTTTGCCACAGCCGGTTATAAATTCGCCCTTACTGAGCAGATTACAGCCATGCCTTCGGTGATGGTACAATACTGGGAACCACAATTGCTGGGTCTTCATGCAAACCTTAAACTACAATACGAAGATTTTTTATGGATAGGGGGTAGCTACCGGTATGCCGACCTGGTGGCCGGTTATTCAGGTATGATCGGCATGAACATCTCCAACACATTCAACATCAGCTATGCATATGAGCACCAAACAACTTCCAGGTTGCAAACCTATACAAAAGGAACGCATGAAGTGATGCTCGGGTTTGTGTTGGGCAACCGCTACAAAGAGACCTGTCCACGCTGTGCCTGGTAAATCGAATCGATTCTGCCTTACAATACAAGAAAGCCGTAGGTCAAACTACGGCTTCTTTAATTATGTAATCCTGGTTTATTGTTGTGGCGGAATTGCCCTTTTTAACCTGCCGTTGCTGCTATCCATTTTCTTAAGCAGGGAATCTTCTGGTATCTCCCGGGCAAGGATATTCCAAACAGGTTCGAGTACCCATTGACCGTTCTCAAAGCGCAATGAATAGGTCTTCATAGAGGCAGATTTTGAAGATCCGGAACTTTCTTCCTGTATGATGATCTGCTTTGATGCATCGTTTTCAGTAACTGTAACGGGAACAATAAGACTTTGCTCCATTTGCTTTTCCAGGTCGATGATTGCGTTGGCTTCTTTTTCTGACTCAGCGGTCAATTGCCCGGGTTGCCTGTCGATCGATTCTGCCGCTGCAACAACCTGTTCATGCAGTTCCCGGGTGCGAAGCTTGATTTCGTTTGCGTCGATCACTCCATTGACTTCATATACAGGTGGAACTTCGATATTGCTGAAAGGCAGGTATGGTACTGCTGTTGATTCCTGTGACGGGTCTGTATTTGAACGGGATGGGCTCAATATCATCAGGGAAGAAAAGAAAAGTAAAAGGAAGAGGCCCATAAGCGGCACTATCTTATTCAGCCGTACCGGTTGTTTGAAATCGATATTGCCTGAGAAGAACCGTATGCGATCAAGTAACTGGCGCTTACGGTTTACAGCGGCGAGATGAAACCCGGGTACCAGTTGCTTCATTTTCTCCGCTTGTAAGAGGGTCTCAGCATATAAAACCGGCGAATATTCAAAAGCGATCACGCCCATATCACAGTTCTTTTCTCTTTCCATCCTCACCTTGCTGCAGAAATTGCGTACGAAAGGGTTAAAAAAGAAAACAGTTTCGGCAAAGAGCAGGAACCAATTGAGAAGGTAATCGTTGGTGCGAATGTGTGTAAGCTCATGTATGATCAGGGTTTCAGCCTGGCGAATACTGATATGGTTCACGAGGGCCACCGGTAGTATTATCACGGGTTTGAAGAAACCAAATGTGACCGGAGTATGGATCGTAGTGCTTAGCCATATCCTGATCTTCCGCCTGATTCCGAATTGGTATGATCTCAGTTCTGTAAAAAGCTTGAGTTCTACCGGAGGTTTTTGTAAACCCAGTTTGAACTGTTGTTTGAATTGTACCCACGTGTAGATGGTTTTTGCCAGCTTGTAACCAATGACAATCATATACGCGAGGAATAACCACGGAGCCATTGTGTGAAGAGTGTCATTCTGTACGAACGCAGAGAGGTTCCTGGTAAAAGCACTGTATGTGTATACGAATGGGTCACCGGAGAAATAGATCCAGAAGGTAAAACCAGACAGGGCTACCTGCGAGGTTAATATCGTAAATAAGAAATTGCGCTTTACAAGCGGCGAATCTATTTGCAGAAGGGTCCTGGCAGCAACCTGGTACAGAAGCATAAGTAAGGTCGATTGCCACAGGCTGTGTAGCATTGCCATACAAAAGCTATAAGAAAAAATTGCCATGGTGGTCTGCAGGTTAGTGGTATTGGTTTGTTATTATTTTTCCTTCTTGAGCTGGTTGATCAGTTCCTGTATCCTGTTCAGTTCCTCTTCGCTGGCATTGTGCCCGCCCAGGGCCTGCATTACCAGTTCGGAGGACGAGCCGGCAAAAAGCGTATCGATCATCCGGTTCACAAATTGTTTTTGAGTCTTTTCACGGCTCACGACAGGCTGGTAGATATGCGTCTTGCTGCTTTCGTCGCGGGTAACCAGCCCTTTTTCAAACATGATCTGCATGAGTTTAAGGGTAGTGGTATAACCGGATTCTTTGGTTTTTGACAACTCTTCGTGAACGGTACGCACGGTAGCGGCCTTTTCGTTCCATAATACCTGGAGGATCTCCAGTTCGCTCTCGGTGGGCCGGGTGTTCTTATTTATGGTCATAATACGAGTGTTTTCGTACGGCAATGTACGAAATTGATTGTAATTACCAAATCCACCCGTATAAATTTTATACGACAATTAACACTGCGATCCGGGTTGCCTGATCCCTAAAAGAAATGACCGAATAAAAAAGCCCCGACGACCAGTCGGGGCTTAGAAAAGAATATAGCAAACTTATTTCTTTGTATTCTTTATATTAAGATCTGTATTTCCTAAAGCATCGATCAATGCCTTGTATTTATCTGTAATCTCCGCAGATTGCTCTTTATCGTTCAGGGTCAGTTTTCCCTTGCTGAGTGAAAGGGAAAAATTGTCCTTGTCGATCAGTTTGTCAGCAGCCAATGCCTCGATCAGTTTTTCGGCGGGAGCCGCGTCAACAGTTGTAGTAACGGTTGTGCGGCCGCTATCCTGCTTGGAAATGGAGATCTCTTTGGTAACCTGTGTAACGGTTTCATGAGAGGCACTCTTGCCATGGATAGAAGCAAGGGTAGGAGCGATCACGAGGCTGACAATGCTCATGAGCTTGATAAGGATGTTCATAGATGGGCCGGATGTGTCTTTGAACGGATCACCAACCGTGTCCCCGGTTACTGATGCCTTATGCGGCTCAGACTTTTTATAATACATCTCCCCATTGATCTCAACACCTTTCTCAAATGATTTTTTTGCGTTGTCCCATGCACCGCCGGCGTTGTTTTGGAACATGCCCATCAGTACACCACTTACGGTTGCACCTGCGAGGAACCCACCCAATGCTTCGGGGCCTAAAACAAACCCGATCACAAGGGGAGAAATGATCGCAAAAGCACCTGGTCCGATCATCTTCTTGATAGAAGCATCGGTACTGATGGCAACGCATTTGTCGTACTCAGGTTTGCCGGTTCCTTCCATGATACCAGGGATGGTGCGGAACTGGCGGCGAACTTCTTCCACCATCGCCATAGCCGCTTGTCCTACGGCACGGATGGCAAGTGAAGAAAAAATGAAGGGGATCATGCCCCCTACAAAGAGAGAGGCCAGCACATCTGCTTTATAAATATCGATACCTGAGATGCCTGCAACACCTACGAAGGCAGCAAACAACGCAAGGGCAGTAAGAGCTGCCGATGCGATCGCAAAACCCTTACCGGTTGCAGCAGTGGTATTACCCACGGCGTCAAGCACGTCGGTCTTTTCACGCACCTCTTTTGGTAATTCACTCATTTCGGCAATACCGCCTGCATTATCTGCAATGGGACCGAAAGCATCGATGGCTAACTGCATGGCAGTGGTTGCCATCATTCCGGCGGCTGCGATGGACACACCGTACAGGCCGGCACATGCATAGGAGCCCCAGATACCACCTGCGAGAACCAATATCGGCAGGAATGTGCTTTCCATTCCAATGGCCAAACCACCGATCACATTAGTGGCATGCCCGGTTCCGGATTGGCGTATGATGGAATTAACCGGGCGTTTGCCCATGGCTGTGTAGTATTCGGTAATGATGCTCATTAATGTACCTACGGCCAGGCCAACAGCGATTGCTCCAAGCACACCATTACGGGTGAACTCGTGTCCACGCAGCGACATTTGCTCGGGAAGGATATAATAAACCAACCCAGCACAGGCAACAGCGGTTAAAATGATAGAGCCCCAGTTACCCATGTTCAATGCTTTTTGAACGCTGGCGGTATTTACACCAGCCGATTCGCTGATGCGTACAAAGAAGGTTCCGATGATAGAGAAAATGATCCCTGCGCCCGCAATAAGCATGGGCAGCAGGATAGGGGCATATCCGCCAAAATTATCGGTTGAAACAGTTTCCTGCCCCAGTACCATGGTCGCCAGAACGGTAGCAACATACGATCCAAACAGGTCGGCGCCCATACCGGCCACGTCGCCTACGTTATCGCCCACGTTATCGGCGATGGTGGCCGGGTTGCGGGGATCATCCTCGGGGATACCTGCTTCTACTTTACCTACCAGGTCGGCGCCCACGTCGGCAGCTTTAGTATAGATACCGCCTCCCACACGGGCAAACAGGGCAATACTTTCGGCGCCCAGGCTGAAACCGGTAAGTACTTCAATCGTTCTCAGCATTTCTTCGCTGTTGGCAGTAGCCCCGGGAGCGAACATCATCTTTAAAACGATGAACAATCCACCCAGACCAAGCACGGCCAAACCGGCAACACCCAATCCCATCACCGCACCACCCGTAAAAGAAACATTCAGCGCCTTACTGAGGCTGGTACGAGCTGCATGAGCAGTGCGCACATTTGCCTTAGTAGCGGCTTTCATACCGATATAGCCTGCCAGGGCGCTGCATACTGCACCCAGCACAAAGGCCAGGGCAATGCTCCAGTGGCTATGGGTATTGCTCATACTCATAACAGCCAGCAGCAGGGCAACAATGATAACGAAATATGTAAGGATCTTCCACTCTGCTTTTAGGAAAGCCATGGCGCCTTCAGCGATGTAATTACTGATCTCCTTCATACGGTCGCTGCCGGCATCCTGCCTACTTACCCAATTGAATTTCCACAATGTGTAAAGTAAACCTAGAACTCCCAGAGCCGGAACGGCATAAATCAAATTAGTCATAAGTGTAGTATTGTTCTGATTTTTGGACGGCAAAAATAGGGTAAAAGGGTTAAAAACAGGCATATCAGTGGGTTTAATTGCCCGATAATTACGCTGTTTACCGGTATTTCCCCCCGAATTTGAGCGAACATTGTTTAAATGAAACATTTTGCTATTTTGTAGGATTAAAACTTAAACTTATGACCGACTTAAATCAAAATTTGAACCAGGCCAAGGATGTGCTTAACCTTGAGCAAAAGGACATGCAAAAGCTTCCGCAGATGTTGAATGTGCTGACCATACTGACCTATATCGGCAGTGCTTTGGCCGCCTTGGGCGCTGTTTACAGCTATTTTACCATCAGTGCATCGTATAAGGTGGTGGAGGGGTTGAATTCCAGTTCTGAAAGCCTGGCCGGTACGGAGAGTAAGGTATTTCAGGGCCTCATCAGCCAATCAACTGAAATATTGAAGAAACAATACGAGAACAGGCTTATGATCATGGTGCTGACCCTGTTGGGGGCCGCCCTTTGTTTTTATGGCGCCATGCAGATGCGCAACCTGAAAAAACAGGGATACCTCGTGTATGTCGTAGGAGAGCTGTTGCCCGTATTGACCGTGGCGATATTTGTAGGGTTTGGCAGTATATTCAGCGGATTTGCAGTATTGTCCAGCCTGTTGATACCTATTATCTTCATCGCTTTGTATACAACCCAGCGAAAAGCATTGGTAAACTGATGCCCATCTTATTATAGAGTAATCCCGGCAGCCATCTGCCGGTTTTTTTTTAGGCAAGTGTTTTGAATGCCTCTCCTAAGCATTCTGCCACATCTCCTGCGATCATTGACTCCTCCGAAAACCTTTCGGCGGCAATATCTCCGGCACGGCCGTGAAGGAAAGTCCCCAGCAGTGCGGATTCAAGCGGGGAATATCCCTGTGACAGCAGGCCGGTCAGTATACCTGTTAGTACATCACCACTGCCACCTGTTGCCATACCGGCATTGCCTGTGCTGTTAAAATAACAAGGCTCTGAAGGGGTGCTTATGAAACTATAATGCCCTTTCAATACAATGTAAATATTATACTTCTTCGAATTCTGCATAACTTTTTCCAACCTGTCAAAATCATCCAGGCAAACGCCGAATAACCGTTCAAATTCACCGAAGTGGGGAGTAATTATTGAACAACGGGGGATCAGTGAGATCAATTCATTGTGTTGCGACAATACATTCAGGGCATCGGCATCGATCACCAAAGGCTTTTTTGTTTTGTGAAAAAGATCGCCCAGTAATTTTTTGTGTGAGGGGAACTGCCCGATGCCGGGACCGATGCCGATCGAATTATATTTCTCAGTATCACCGGCTGAAGAAATAAACTCATCACCATCCACTGAACACATTGCTTCCGGCGCACTTGCCTGCATAATTCCGTAGCCACATCCGGGAATACGGCAGGTAAGTTTGCCCACACCGCTGCGCAGGCAGCCATGGGCCGATAAAACAGCAGCACCCATCATCCCGAACGAACCGGTCAGCAGCAAAGCATGCCCATAGGTTCCCTTGTGCCCGAACATTGACCTGTGCCTGTAGATCGGCTTTACAAAATCTTCATCGGCAAATTCAAAAACAGCCGATTCCTTCTCTTCAAATTCTTTATGCAAACCGATGTGAAGCAGGTGAATTTCTCCGCAGCATTCCTCATTTTCTGGTACAAGGAAAGCCAGCTTATGGTTTTGAAATGAGAGCGTGATGTTTGCATGCACAACAACCAGGCCTTTTGAACTCCTGTCCACATATAAACCCGATGGAAGGTCGATCGCCACAACTGTTGCATGGCTTTGGTTGATGTACTCAACCAATTCCCTGCTGATCCCTTCAAGCGGCTTGTTCAGGCCGGTGCCGAATAGTGCGTCGATGACAATATCGTTCTCGTTGATAGCCGGGAAAAAATTGACCGACTGGATAAAATGAATATCGGTGGTAACAGTATGCAATCTTTCCAGGTTTGTCTGGAAGTCGGGTGTGCCGATATTGCCGAATTCCAGGATGTAGACCGTAACACGGCATTGGTGTGCGATCAGCATCCGGGCGATGGCCAGCCCATCACCACCGTTATTGCCCTTGCCGCAGAAGATGCGGAAATGATGCAGGCCAAAATTTTTTCCCAGTAACCATTTGCAGCAGGCGGAAGCAGCCCGCTCCATCAGGTCGATGGAGGCAACAGGCTCGTGGGTGATCGTATATGCATCCCATTGTCTGATCTGTGATGCACTGAAGATTTTCATATCCTAAAGTTACGAAAGAGTGCTTTGAGTAAAGCGGGAAAATCTCAACCATATAGTTCGGTGAAGCAAAGAATTATTCTTTGAGTACCATTAGTTGTTCATGTAATTGGATCACCTGCGGCAGCAGCAGTTCCTGTTCATCGTTCTTCAGTATAAAATCGCAGAGCCGCATTTTGATGGATTCGTCCATTTGTTTGTCCATACGGGCCAGCACTTCCTCCCGCGTCACCTGGTCGCGTTGTATGGTACGCAGGATGCGTAAAGGGGCGGGTGCGGTAACGCCAATCACATAATCGAGTTGCTGCTGGGCACCGCTCTCAAAGATGAGGGCTGCTTCCTTGATGGCATAAGAAGTTGTTTGCCGTTTCATCCAGCGTTCGGCATCGGCAATGGTCGCAGGGTGGGTGAGTTTGTTAAGTGCCTCTAATTTTTCCGGCGAGCTGAATACGATCGAGCCCAGGTATTTGCGGTCCAGTTTACCGTCTTTATAAGCCTCCTCACCGAACTGTTCTTTTACCTGTCGCTTCAGGTCTTCATCCTCGTTCATCAATCGTTTGGCTGCATCGTCGGCATAATATACCGGCACACCCAGTACCTCAAATATTTTTGCAACGGTGCTTTTGCCGCTGCCTATTCCACCGGTGAGGCCTATTCGGAGCATGGAGAAGGTTAAGGTTTGTATCAAGCAAAAATCCGGGACTAAAGTTACTCTTCGGCCCCGGATCTGCGATTTGATGTGTAAAGATTATTTTTTTGCTTCAGCAGGAACTGCATTCACATTGGCGGTCCATTCCATGCTGATGGCGCTGCGCTCGATCTTAATATAGCTGCCCGGGCTGGTCTCCAGCATAAGGGTGGTATTGTCGTCGTTGATCTTGTTCACCGTGCCGTGGATACCGGCAATGGTCACGATCTTATCTCCCTTTTGCAGGTTATTGATGAACTCCTTCTGCTTTTTTGCTTTTTTGGCCTGTGGCCTGATCATGAACAGCCAGAAAACGAGGATCATCAATCCCATCATAATGATTGTGCTGGTGGCACTTCCTTTACCCTGCGGATCCATCATCAGAAAAATACTTAATAGTTGCATGTTGTTTATTTATTTGATTTACGATGAATAAAGTGTTTAATTCTTGCGGATGACCTTGCCTGTAAGTTTCATGGGGCCGAAGGGCGGGTTGGCATTTGAGATCACATTGATCGGCTTTTCATTTTCTCCTACTTTTCCCTGGCTGTTGAACACGACTTTTATGAAGCCGGTTTCGCCCGGCATAATCGGCTTTTCAGGCCTTTCCGGGACGGTGCATCCACAGGTGGAGCTGGCATTGATGATCACCAGGGGCTTGGTTCCTGTATTCTTGAAACGATAACTGTATTCTACTTTTTCTCCTTCGGTCACTGTTCCAAAGTCATAGGCCGAGTCGATCAGCTGGACCGTTGTGGAATCTTTCAGGGCCTGTTCCTTGAGCTTGGCATTATCGTCCACGATCTTGTCTTTTCGGCGGAAATCGCAGGAACCCAATGAAAGCAGGCAAACAACGACCAATATTTGAATTCTCATCTTCATGGTTTGCAAATGTATTTTATAAAGTACTGTTTTTAAAACTCTTCTTTTGGATCTTGTTCTGGGCGCTTAGTTCCTTATGGATGTTGTCGAGCAGTCCGTTCACGAACTGTCCGCTCTGTACGGTGCTGTATTCTTTTGCCAGGTCGATGTACTCATTAATAGTAACCTTGGTAGGGATCGTTTCAAAGAACAAAAACTCACAAACGCCCATCTGCAGTATGATCATATCAAGCGCAGCGATGCGTTCTGCATCCCAGTTCTTCAGCTTGGGCTTGATCAGTTCCATGCACAGGTCCTTTTTGGCGAGCACGGTCTCCAGCAATCCCTTGGCAAAGTCCCATTTATCCGGGCTCAATATCTCAGTGATATTGTAATGGGATGGTTTCTGGAGATAATTCAGTACCAACTGGTTCATCATTTCGGCATCATCGTCCCAGTTGATGAACAGTTCTTCCACGTGGGTGATGAAGGTTTCGCCGGGCAACATCAGGTTGCTGAAGATGAAAACCAGTATTTCTTTCTCTGATTTTTTATCCCGGGCCTGCATTTCGATGTATTCCCCGTATTCGGGTGAGGCCACCAGTTGCTGGTAGGTCTTCTTCAGTAACTCGGTATCGATGATATTCTGGGGTTTGAGGTCGGCAACGGCCTTTTTATAGCTGGGTTCTTCCAGGATCTTCCATAATAATTCATTTCCCGCGATCCTGGTATTGATGTTCAGGTCTTCGGCGGTAGGCAGGTGTTTGGAGGCCCGCTGGCGGGCATCGGTCTCGGCATACCTGGCCACTTCGGTGATGAAATAGAGGAGGTAGGTGAAAAGCTGGCGACTTTGCTCGATCTTTTTGGTTAGGATGGTCACCGCTTCTCCGGGTTTCAGGTCTCCGCTCATGCTGTCGATGCTGTAAAGGGTCTGCATCACTTTCACCCGGATATTTCTTCTGCTGATCATGCTTAAGAACTTTTACGGCCGCAAAGATAAGGGATTCGGGCTAGGAGTACCCGGGAATGGACCCTGCCGGCAAAAGCCTTGTATGATCGGGCCTGCCAAAAATTTCGGAGCTGCTGTCTTTTTTTCGGTCTGAGAATCAATCGTACCCGTCTTCATGTCAATTTCTCATATCCAGCCCTTTAATGTCAGCTTGGTATAAAATTTAATATACCTTTGCCGTCCCCTAAAAAAGGGCGCTATTTCGTTAAATCAATCAAACAAATACAACTATGGCTAAAGAAAAGAATGCTAAACTGAGCATTACCCCCTTGCACGACAGGGTGATCGTACAACCTGCCGCTGCGGAAGAAAAGACTGCCGGTGGGATCATCATACCGGATACTGCAAAAGAGAAACCCCAAAGAGGTACGGTGGTTGCTGCCGGACCTGGTAAAAAAGACGAGCCTGTAATGGTAAAAGCCGGAGATACTGTATTGTATGGCAAATATGCCGGGACCGAGATCAGCATCGATGGAAAAGATTACCTGATCATGAGGGAAAGCGATATCCTGGCGATCGTTTAAAATATTGATCCCGTATCCTGTGCATCCAGATTTCAATCATAAAATTTTCAAATCATCAAATTGTAATAGTGTATGTCTAAAATGATATTCTTCGATATTGAAGCAAGGAATAAAATGAAAAAAGGCGTGGACACCCTGTCCAATGCCGTGAAAGTCACCCTCGGACCCAAGGGCCGCAATGTAGTGATCGAACGTAAGTTCGGAGCACCCTCAGTAACCAAGGACGGTGTGACCGTTGCCAAAGAGATAGAACTGGAAGACCCGATCGAGAACATGGGTGCCCAGATGGTGAAAGAAGTGGCTTCTAAAACTGCCGATATTGCCGGTGACGGTACCACTACTGCCACCGTATTGGCCCAGGCCATCATCAGCGAAGGATTAAAGAACGTTGCTGCAGGGGCCAACCCGATGGACCTGAAACGTGGTATCGACAAAGCCGTTAACGCTGTCGTGGACAACCTGAAGAAACAATCACAGACCGTGGGTAACGATAACAAGAAGATCGAGCAGGTTGCTTCGATTTCTGCCAATAACGATGACGCCATCGGTACCCTGATTGCGCAGGCCATGGCAAAAGTGGGTAAGGAAGGTGTGATCACAGTGGAAGAAGCAAAAGGAACCGATACCACCGTTGACGTGGTGGAGGGAATGCAATTCGACCGTGGTTATATCTCCCCATACTTTGTGACCAACAGCGAAAAAATGGAAGCTGAACTGAGCAATCCTTTCATCCTTATCTATGATAAGAAGATATCTACCATGAAGGATATCCTGCATATCCTGGAAAAAGTAGCCCAAACCGGCCGCCCGCTGCTGATCATTGCCGAAGACCTCGACGGTGAGGCATTGGCAACCTTGGTGGTGAATAAACTGCGTGGCACCATTAAAGTGGCTGCTGTTAAAGCCCCAGGCTTTGGCGACCGCCGTAAGGAGATGCTGCAGGATATTGCTGTACTGACCGCCGGTATCGTTGTAAGCGAAGAGCAGGGCTTCAAGCTGGAGAATGCCGACCTTACCTACCTGGGTACTGCTGAAAGCGTAACCATCGATAAAGACAATACTACGATCGTTGGTGGCAAAGGCGCCAAGAAAGATATCACTGCAAGGGTTAACCAGATCAAAGCCCAGATCGAAACCACTACATCCGATTACGACAGGGAGAAACTGCAGGAGCGCCTTGCCAAACTGGCCGGAGGTGTTGCAGTACTGTATGTAGGTGCTGCCACTGAAGTGGAAATGAAAGAAAAGAAAGACCGTGTGGACGATGCCCTGCACGCAACCCGTGCCGCTGTAGAAGAAGGCATCGTTCCGGGCGGAGGAGTGGCTTATATCCGTGCCAGCGAAGCGCTCGCCAAACTGAACGGTTCTAATGAAGATGAAACCACCGGTATCGCCATTGTTCGCCGTGCCGTGGAAGAACCGCTGCGTACCATCGTAGAGAACGCCGGTTTTGAAGGAAGCGTGGTGGTGAATAAGATCAAGGAAGGTAAAGCCGATTACGGTTTCAACGCTCACAGCGAGAAATACGAAAACCTGTTCAAGGCTGGTGTTATCGATCCCACTAAAGTAAGCCGTGTTGCCCTCGAAAACGCTGCTTCCATCGCCGGTATGATGCTTACCACCGAATGCGTGGTGGCCGATAAACCGAAAGAAGAAGCCCCGCATACCCATGGCGCACCCGACATGGGCGGCATGGGCGGATACTAAGAAGAGTCCGTTTAAAATTTAGTTCTTAATAAATATTGTTTAACAGTTAAAATGACGAAAGCCTATGCAGATCCGTTTAAAGCATTTCTATTGTTATTGCAAGAAGTTATTAGGATTTAAAACGACCGATCATTGGGATAATAACCCTTATGTGGTCTTATAAGAGAGATCCCTCCTGCGATGCAGGAGGGATTTTTTATTGGTTGCTGGTTTCGTCTGGCAACATTTACTTATTTTCAGTTGAAAAATAGGTTCGCCGTATGATCGGTATTCTTATTCAGCTTTTGGTTTCCTGGTTATTATTGTGGCTTTTTGAGAAGAAGGGCCTGGGCGTATTGGGATTTTATCCGGGCAGGGAAAGGCTTGCTGGATTTTCCTTGTTTTTCCTGGTAACGGCACTGTGCAGCAGTTCTGCTTATTTTTTGCGGATGTTTTTTGTAGAAGAGCGCTGGTTCCTGAACCCGCAACTAAGTGCGGGACTTATTTTCAGCGGCATTTGGTGGAACCTGAAATCGGTATTGTTCGAAGAGTTCATCTTCCGAGGAGCGCTCATGTATATTCTTATTAAACGGATCGGTGCGGTAAAAGCCATCATCATCTCTTCGGTCAGCTTCGGCATCTATCATTGGTTCACGCATGAGGTGTTCGGACAGCCGATACCGATGTTGATCGAGTTTATTACTACGGGGCTGATGGGGGTGGTCTTTGCCTATGCATACAGTAAAACATTTTCTCTCTATTATCCCATTGCCATCCATTTAGGCTGGAACCTTATACGCAGTGTGGTGTTTTCTGAAACAGTGATAGGTGATCAGTTGTTTGTTGAAGTAAAACCTGTACCGCAGGTAACAGTGGGGTATGTTGTTTTTTTCTGTATCATTTACCTGCCAGTCTTAAGTGCAATGCTGATCAACTTCTTTATGATCCGCCGGATGAGGCAGGCCAGCGCATAAAAAAGCTGCCGGTTTTATCCGACAGCTTTTATTGATAGATAGACCTAAGCCTCAATATTTTTTTGCCACATTATAAAAGAACATGGTAGGAGCTCCTTCGACGCCGCCTTCCTGCATCTTTTTCTTCAATTCTTCAGATTTCCCGAATTCTTCTGCTTTCTTCATATCCGAAACGAGGAATACGAGCGATACACTATTCTTATTGTCGATCTCATACCCCAGGGCCCGGTCGGTAAGTCCGGCCGCTGCCCGTGCACCTGCATCGCTGTCGTACACTTTTTTCCAGGCAGCATAATCTTTCACTTTGTGCCTTACCAACAGGCGGGTAGAAGTATTATCGGATGTGCCAAGCATCTCCATTTCCATATAACTTATATCCGGCATACCGGTCACCCCGGCTTTTTTCATCCGGTCCTTCAGTCCCGGGTCAGCGGCAAAGGCTTTTGCTTTGGCAACATCATCCATGATCAGGGATATCATGACCATGTTCGTGTCTTGTACGCCCCGGGCAACAACGAAGTTGTGCAGGCCTGCCGCCTGGCGTACCGAATCATGTCCTTCATACTGAGGCAGCCATTTCGCAAAATTGGCAACCTTGTGCATGATCACCATCAGTTTGGGCGGTGGTGGCGGAGGAGGGGGTGGTTGAATTTTAGCTGTGGTGTCTTTAGCAGGTTCTTCTGCTTTTTTTTCTTCTCCCGAATTGCAGGAGAAAAGGAAAGCCGTCATGCTCACTCCGATAGCAAACGGCATCAGAAACTTGAATTGCTTCATGTTGTTTACTTGTTTTTTGATTTTGAAAAAATGAGGGGGCGGAGTAAAAGCATCAGGGTTAGTGTTTATAAATGTAAAAAATATCAGGGGCAAATCAAAATTGCCGGTGCATCACCAAAAAAGTAATTGACAGTTTATGCACTTAACCGGCGGAGTCCAAGGTAAATGACCAGGAAAAACAGGCTGCTTAGCAGGAAATATAGGATGAGGCCTGAACGGTTCTTTTCCTTGATGATCCGATATACATATGGCCTGTTAAGGGGCTTTTCCCATGACCGGTAATAACGGAGAAATACTGAATCGCCGGTTATTTCCCACAGCTCCTTCATCTGGGCGGTCAGGAGTATATGATATTTTTTGTCGGAAGCACTTTGATAAATATCATAATAACTCCAGCCGTTGCCTACATCGTAGGCAGACAGGTGATCTTTCAGCAACCTGATACCCTGCTGAAAAATAAATGATGCCGAATCATTCTTTGTGAGCTCCCGGAACCTATGTACACCGGTGATTGCATAAATATGCCCGTCGAGGATCCGGGGAGTATGCAGGTTACTGTCGGCAAATTCCTCATACCACCAGCCTGACGGTTCCTTATAGGTAAACCCACCTGCCTCGATAGGCTGGTAGAAACCCCGCATTAGTTTTGTCGCTGCTTCCAAATATTCCTGCTTTTGGTAGCGCTTGTATGCAAGCGTGAAAGCTTCCATGGCACGCCCTGAACTCATGCCGGATGTCCATGGTACGCCTACCGAATCATAAAAGGGTTGCTTCCAATGAAACTCGTATAAGGCATAATTGTTTTGGGAGGATATGTTTTTCATCAACCATTCTATGCAGCTCCTGAATTTCTTTTCAGACAGATCATTCTTACTGGTCCCATGCTGGCTGTAATAGTCGATCGCATAATTGGCTACGATGGTCGGATTGTATTGTTTGCTTGTATCTTTTTCTTTTGGACTTGAATAAAGTACGTAAGGGATCCCATCCTTGTCCGTCAGCGTTTTTGCATAATTAGGGATCGAGTCGTTTGTAAGTTTGTAAAGTGTTTGGCGTAGTTTCTCTTCCCAATCGTCGCCCCGGTACTGGCATAGCAATGCTGCGATGAAGAATGAAATAAAAGCAAGTGAGATATTTTTTAAGAGAGGGGCCATTCTGTGTAATGAAAATGAGGAATCACCTAAAGGTATCCCGTTATCCGAATATTGCCTATTCAGCGTCCACTATCTGCCCGTAGTCGACCAGGAGTTCTTCTCCGGCTTTGATTTCACGTATGGCTTCAAAATAGTCACCGTCGCTGACAGAGACAATGTTAGGTTCATCCGCATGGTTCAAAAAAAGCGACACATCCATTTTTTTGAACCCGTGTGCCGGTATATAATAGTTCTGCTCATCGTACAGGCAATAATTACCAACAATGAACCGGGCATGTGCCGGGAGTGCCCTGATCTCTTTCTTGCTGATGGTCATCCAGTCTTCCGCAGCATCGGGCTTTCCAAACATATCGCGGCAGCCTTTAGGGATATCCCGGATGGCAAAAACGCCAATGCCCTCTACAGGTGAGGGGCGGAGCATCACCCAGGTATTAAAGGAAAGTTCTTTAAGCAGCTCTTCTTTTGTCATGGCTTTTGTTCGGTATATCCGCTGACGATGAAATACTGTGCAGCGCAATAGGTCAGCATAATAAAGAGGCCTGCAAAGGCAAATGGCTGATAGAATTTATTCACTGCCAGCAGCGAATCGGATAAAACAAATGAAAAGGCACCAACCACATAATAAACCGACGCTTTTCGGTTCACTTTTAAAAAAGCATGTAAACTGCAAAGAAGCATGGTGCAGATGACAAAGGCATAGACCATTACAGGAAGTTTAAGGTCGCCAAGGTGGGGGTATAGTTGCCATACCAGGGTGATGCCGTATCCCAATACCAAGGCTATCAGTACCGGTTGCTTCTTCAGCAAAGAGGGGTTGGCTGACCTGGGCCGCAGGAAGAAAACGATGTAAAAGATATGAGTGGTCAGGAAACAAACCAGTCCCAGGATAAAGAACAATGAATGCTTTGATTCAAACATCAGCAGCACATCGCCCATCCAGGAAAACACCAGCCCTGTCATCAGAAGCCCTTTCCCATTAATGGCATTATGAGAAACATACATCAGTATGAACAGAACCGGCATCAGCAGGGGTTTAGCACAATAATGCAGTACAGGCTGGTCGATACTGATTGCCGTGATGTCCAGCGCTGCCAGCAGCCAGAACACCATGCTCAGTCTTCTTTGTATAGGTTGTTGCATCCTGTTGGTGGGTCTTAATGATTAACTTCAACAAAGGTGCGGAAAGCATAGAATATCCTGAGCGAATCCTTGATACGGGAGGTGTCGCTGAGTGGAAGTGTATAGGTTTCAGCAAGTTTATAATGCACAGAATCGCTGCTATACATGATCACATTGGCCTTATTCAGTTCCTCCTTCTTTTTTAATGCACCGTTCTTACTCAGTACCCTGAATACAACCCTGAAGGTATAGTTACCGTTCGGTGTAACAGGTGCAGCTGTCAGCAGGGTAGCCGAATCTTTTTTCAATGATGTTGAATCCGGGGCCGTTGCGATGTTTTGCGTTGTGTCTGGTGCTGACTGTTGCATAGCAGGTCCGTCTTTTGCATTTGAGGAGAGTGACTGCTCATTGTTCCTCATGAAGAAATACCATATGGCTGTGCCTGCTACTGCCAGTACTAAGATGGCCGCAGCTGCTTTAATGAAATTCTTGTTGCCGGACGAACTTCTCGTTTCATCGGAAAAGCTGGTTTCCGGTTCTTCCAGTTTCTCTTTCACGATCGTTGGCGGAGTTTCTTCTGGTTTCGACTGGAGGCTTGTTCCCTGTGTGAACTGGTATTCCCCTTGCTGGTTTTTCAACAGCATGCCTAAGCCTTCTATCTTGAACGGCTTACCGATATTGAGGAACTGCTTGCCCAAGACCAGGTATGAGTCAAGATCGGCTGCGGCGAGGGGCCTCATCTTCCTGGTTTGCTCGACGATGTAATTGATAAGCGCATCATCTTCGGTGGCCCTTTGATCGAATTTGAATGAGATGACGTTCTCTGGAATGGCCGATTCTTTTTTGTCGTTATCCATCGGCAGTACAAAATCGGGCGAGAGGCTGAACGTGCCGATACCCTGGAGGGTAACCTCCTTTTGTTTGTAAAAGTGTTGTACCAGCAGGTGTTCTATCTTCATTGGTAAAAGTTAAGCGTAACAAACCTACAAGATATTCGCTATATATCAAAGGGCCTGGCAGTGAATAAACAACTGGCTTCGTTTTGGTTGCGGCTAATTAAAGGACCAATGAAGCAGCCAAAACATTACTCAAATTGCCTTAGTTTTGCTGCATGATAACGGAAAAAGACCGGCAGTTTATTGTGTACTGGGAGCGGGAAAGGGAGAAACTGGGTACGGTGCAATCCAAGCTCATAAACGGTTTCCCCATGGCCGTTCTGTTCAGCATGCCCATCGTACTATCTGTATTGGGAGTACGATTGTTTTTGCCGGAGTGGTATACCCGTATATCCAATACATCAACCGGCAGTTTTATAACGGTGTTGGTTGCATCATTTATCTGCATCCTGTTCTTTTCTTATTTCAGGATGCACTATAAATGGGAAATGAACGAACAACTTTACCAGGAGCTGAAAAAGAAAGAAGCATCATAAACCGATCACTGTAAAATGAAAACTATATGAAGAGAACAGTTTTGGTTGTACTCGTATCAGCCGGTATACTGGCAAGCATGCCCGGCTGCCTCAAATCAGGCAGCAGTTCCGGCGGTACGGGCAATTGTGTGCCCAATAACAGTGGCGTACCCACCACTGATGAAATAAATGCGCTGAAGAATTATCTCTCTGCCAATTCCATTACTGCTACACAGGATGCGAGGGGCTTCTTTTATATCATTAATAACCCTGGGTCGGGGGCCAGCCCGGGCCCGAATTCAACCATTACGGTTTCCTATGTGGGTAAACTCACGTCCGGTGCCGTATTCGACCAGAACCTGAATGGTACCGTTTTCCAGATGCCCACACTTATACTGGGCTGGCAGATGGGGCTTCCGTTGATACAGAAGGGAGGGTCGATCAAATTGTTCCTGCCTCCATCATTGGGATATGGTTGCTCGCAGATCGGCATCATTTCTCCTGGATCAATACTGATCTACGACGTAAACCTTATTGACGTACAATAACCCGTTAGCCGGATGGACTCATGGACTAAGTCACTAAACAGGAACCTAAAATCAGTCTCTTGAATCACGAAGCCATTTCAGTTTTTGATATGTTCAAGATAGGCGTGGGTCCTTCCAGCAGTCATACGCTTGGCCCTTGGAGAGCGGCCCAACGGTTTACCAGCGGTCTTAGGGAAAAGGAATTACTTAACAGGGTAAAGGAACTCAGGGTGATCTTATATGGCTCACTCGCCAAAACCGGTGTGGGACATGGTACGGATGTGGCTGTTCAGCTTGGCCTTGCCGGAGACGATCCGGTAACCTTCGACGTAAATAATATCAATTCTAAAATTGCCGATATCCGGAGCATGAGAAAAATGGTACTGGCGGCCAGGCATGAGATCGATTTTGATCCGGCAGAGGATATTGAATTCTTAATGAGTGAATCTTTGCCGTACCATCCGAACGGGCTGAGCTTTTTAGTCAACCTCGATAATGGAGACAGTCTTTCAGAAACATATTATTCCATCGGCGGTGGGTTTGTAGTCAAAGAAGGGGAGGATGCCTATGCGAAAAACGAGGTACATCTTCCTTTTCCCATCAATACCGCCGATGAGTTGTTGCATTGGTGTATGAAGACCGGTCTGAACATCAGCGATGTGGTGATGGAGAATGAACATGCCTGGCGCAGCGAGCAGGAAACTAAGGAAGGGGTGCTGAATATCTGGCGGGTAATGAAAGAATGTATATACAGGGGTTGCCATGCAGAAGGTATGCTGCCGGGTGGGTTACAGGTAAAGCGGCGTGGCTCTGCATTGAATAAAAAGCTGGTGGCAGGACGGGCATATAACGATTACGATGGCTGGCTTAAAATCGTGCAGGAAGGAGGAAGCAATTTCACCTATATACTCGACTGGGTGAGTTGTTTTGCACTGGCGGTCAATGAAGAGAATGCGAGTTTCGGAAGAGTGGTCACGGCGCCTACCAACGGGGCAGCAGGGGTAATACCTGCAGTGTTGCAGTATTATATTGCTTTTTGCCAGGGCAACCATAACGATAAGATCATCCAGTTTTTATTGACTGCTTCTGAAGTAGGCAGCATATTTAAAAAAGGAGCAACCATTTCAGCTGCCATGGGTGGTTGCCAGGCGGAGATCGGTGTGAGCAGCGCCATGGCTGCTGCAGCATTGACCGAATGCATGGGGGGAACGCAACGGCAGGTATTGATGGCTGCCGAGATCGCAATGGAGCATCACCTCGGAATGACCTGCGACCCGATAGGAGGATTGGTACAAGTGCCCTGCATCGAGCGGAATACAATGGGTGCAATAAAGGCCATCACGGCAAGCCAGCTGGCGCTCCAGAGTACACCAGACTATGCCAAAGTAAGCCTGGATGGGGTAATCAGGACAATGTGGGATACAGCATTGGACATGAACAGCAAATACAAAGAAACTGCAGATGGGGGGCTGGCGGTCAACGTTCCGTTAAGTTTGTCGGAATGCTGATCTTTATTGCAGGACATTGGGTGTTAAGATATCAAACCCCGTATTTCCGTTTAACATCCCGGTCCATTTCTCTCTCTTTAATGGATTCTCTTTTATCGTAGGTCTTTTTACCCTTGCCCAGCCCGATCTCCATTTTGAAATAACCCGATTCGGCCAGGAATATCCGCAATGGGATGATGGAATAGCCTTTCTCTTTGCTTTTCGCTTCGAGCCGCCGGAGCTCCCGTTTGGTGAGCAGCAGCTTACGCTCCTGCATGGGTTGGTGGTTGGTGTAAGTGCCGAAAGCATATTCGGAAATATGAAGGCTCTTTACGAATAATTCGCCCTTGTGAAAGAAACAATAGCTGTCAATGAAACTGGCTTTTCCTGCTCTTAAGGACTTTATTTCGGTACCGGCAAGTACCATACCTGCGATATAGGTCTGTTCAAAAAAATAATCGTGGTATGCCTTTCGGTTAGAGATCTCCAACAGTTTTGATTTTGCGCAAAGTTAATGGCTTTACAGCGGTTCTGTAACGAAGGCGGCTTCTGCAGCAGAAGAGATTTGCAGCGTATGGTCAGCCCTTGAACAGCATCAGTAGGGTAGCCAGTTTCTCTTTTAATTCTTTTCGATGAATGATAAAATCTAGAAAGCCATGTTCAAGCAGGAATTCGCTGCGCTGGAAACCCTCTGGCAGATCTTTTTTGATGGTCTCTTTGATCACTCTTGGCCCGGCAAAACCAATGAGTGCGCCCGGCTCGCCGCAGATCACATCACCGAGCATTGCAAAGGAAGCCGTGGTACCTCCAAAGGTTGGGTCGGTACAAAGTGAGATATAAGGTATTTTGGCATCGCTGAGTTGTGATAATTTACCCGATGTTTTTGCCAGCTGCATCAGTGAAAATGCACTTTCCATCATCCGGGCGCCGCCACTCTTGTTAATGATCATGAAGGGGATCTTGTGCTCAAGGCAATAGTCGCATCCACGGCTGATCTTTTCACCCATCACGCTCCCCAGGCTCCCGCCAATGAATTCAAAATCCATACAGGCAATCACGAGGTCGTAGCCATTTACTTTGCCGTGGGCCACGGTCATCGAATCGTGTATGCCGGTTTTTGAATAAGTTTCATCGAGGCGTTTGTCGTACGGTTTGAGATCTACAAAGTGGAGGAAATCTTTTGATTTAATCGTGGCAAAGAGTTCTGTGTATTCATTTTGATCGAAGATGATCTCGAAATATTCTTCACTGCCTATCCGGTGGTGGTATTCGCATTTTGGACAAACAAACTTGTTCTCCTTCAATTCGGAAACTGTGCAGGTATATTTGCAGGAAGGGCATTTGGACCATAATCCTTCCGGTGCATCTTTTTTGTCCTTTGTAGACGTGAGGATGCCTTTTTTCATCCGTTTGAACCAACTGCTCTTTGCCTCATCAGCAGGATCACCTTCGCCGGCCAGGCTCGCATCAAAGTCTTCTTCTTTTTTCATTTGGATGGTTTATGGTTAATAGCCTGGGCCTGATGTCCGGTCAACCTGTTTCAAGCCACAGCCTGCGAAACTATTTTATGCAACGGTGATGCTGGAGTCCAGGTAAACGTCCTGGATGGCATTCAGCAGCTCCACGCCGTCTTTCATGGGTTTCTGGAATGCTTTCCTGCCGCTGATCAGTCCCATACCGCCAGCACGTTTGTTTACGACCGCTGTTGTAACCGCTTCTGCCAGGTCGGTAGCGCCCTTGCTTTCCCCGCCACTGTTGATCAATCCCACACGGCCCATATAACAACCTGCCACCTGGTAACGGGTGAGGTCGATCGGGTGATCGGTAGTGAGTTTGGAATATACCAGCGGAGATGTCTTGCCATGCTTGGTGGCATTGTACCCGCCGTTGTTGGTTGGTAATTTCTGTTTGATGATATCTGCCTGGATCGTCACGCCCAGGTGATTGGCCTGGCTGGTGAGGTCGGCAGCTGTATGGTAATCGACACCGTCGACCTTAAAGCCGCTGTTGCGGAGATAGCACCAGAGTACAGTTGCCATGCCTAATTCATGTGCCATTTCAAAAGCAGTGGCTACTTCCTGGATCTGGCGGGTGCTTTCTGCACTGCCGAAATAAATAGTTGCACCAACGGATGTGGCACCCATGTTCCAGGCGTCTTTGATCTTACCGAACATGATCTGGTCAAACTTATTAGGGAAGCTCAGGAATTCGTTGTGATTTACTTTAACCATCATCGGAATCTTGTGTGCATACTTGCGGCTTACGATACCCAATACGCCAAACGTAGATGCTACGGCGTTGCAACCACCTTCGATGGCAAGTTTTACAATATTCTCCGGGTCAAAATAGATAGGGTTGGGGGCAAAGGAAGCGCCGGCGCTGTGCTCAATTCCCTGGTCAACCGGGAGGATGGAAACATAACCGGTTCCCGACAAGCGGCCGGTATTGAATATGCTTTGTAAGCTCTTTAATGTCTGGTTGGTACGGTTACTCTGGCTCCATACTTCATTCACATGGTTTGGGCTGGGAACCGTGATCTGGTCTTTGGTGATCGTTTTGCATTGGTGATTCAGCAATGAATCGGCCTGGTCGCCCAGTAAATCAATGATCTTTTTGTTAGCCATATAGTTTTTGGTTTTGGGCAAATGTAATATAAAATGCGCTGAATGAAAAGAAGCAGATAAAAAGCTTAGGAACAATGCTTAATGAGCTCTTTGAAATAACCTGGGGCTTCCAGTAAACGGCTTCCATACCAGCTGAAATATTCGCCGTTCACCAGCATGATCTTGCATGATGGGAGCAGGGCTGAAAGTTCTTCAGCATGTTTCTGTTCAAACGGGTATGGCTCTGAGGCAAGAAGTATCAGCTGGCAGTTGGCAGAAGCTAGTTCAGTGATGCAGGTTTCGGGGTACCTGTGCCGGCCGGCAAAAACGTTCACCAAGCCACACCGGTTGAGCATATCATCTATAAAGGTATCGCCCCCAACGGTCATGTATGGATTTTTCCAGATCAAATAGGCGGCTCGTGGTTTATCAATGATGGCAGGTAGCTGTTTTAACCCGTGGAAGTTATATCGTATTGAATGAGAGAGTGAGGCCGCGACGGTTTGTTTGCCTGTTAATTCACCTATATCGGTTATCATTTGAATGGCTGCATCAAGATCATCTACATCGGTGACCCACACCGGGTAATCGGCAGCTAATTCCTCCACCTGTTCTTTTATATTTTCTTCTTTATTGGCAATGACCAGGTCGGGATCAAGTTGATGCATGATGCTGAAATTTACCGATTTGGTGCCGCCTACCCGGGTTTTGGTTTTATGCCACTCACGAGGGTGGATACAGAACTTTGTGATGCCTACTGTTTCATTTTCCAACCCAAGGTAGTGAAGGAGTTCGGTCTGGGATGGCACCAGGGAAACAATACGCTGAGGGATATGGCCAAGTGTGGAAGGATGCTGAAGGATCATGGCCAAAAATACGGCATAAAAAAAGCTTCCACAGCCTTTTGATATTATATCAAACAACTGTGGAAGCTTAAACTTTAACCAACCAAGCACGGGAGTTGGTTTTCTCAGGATTTCATTGGATCTGCTCTCTTAAGGGGGTTACCTTATAATAGCAGAGTGGTTCCTTAATAATTTAATCCTGGTTTCAGTGTTCTTCATTTAGCCATCATCGCTTTTTACGGCATAGGCTGGATATTGGTTTTTCGTTGGTTTTTCATGCCATCATCGCTTTTTACAGCATAGGCGGTGGATATCGGTTCTCTTTGGTTATTCATGCCATCATCGCTTTTTACGGCATAGGCTGGATATTGGATCTTTTCAAATTACTACTTAGAAACTTAGAACTCTTGTTGGTTTTTCGTCGGACAAAGAACTTAAAGCGTAATATTGGTTTTTTTGGATCTTGGTTTTTAATTTAAAAAGAAGTTGACTGATATTGGATCGTTTGTTGGTTTTTTACAAGTATTGGATTGAATTTTTTTTGGCTTTAGTAAGGATCTTGGATAACGATTGATATTTAATCTATCAATCAACTTCTGATACAAAGATGCAGAACAAAAACATTCTGTACCAGAGCGATATTGCTCTTTTTTCGGACTTCTCTAATTACTGTCCGAATCGTAGATTGGTCATTTTTATGCTGCGGGAGCTACGAAGTGCGGAATCGTAAAACTACGACTATCGGATACTTGTTTTTACTAATATTAAAAATGCCGCACCGGTCAGATGCAGCACTGGAAAGGGTCATATACGTTCGTAGAATCCCGGGCTGATTTATTTGCTCAGGCTTTGGATAATGTCATATTTGGTTACAATGTGATATGCGCCGCTTTCGTCTTTACTCAAAACGGCCCCGTTTTCTTTGGTGATATATGTACTCAAACGCTCCACGGGGGTATCAAAAGCCACTTCCGGGTAGGCTTTTTCCATTACAGTACCAACAGTTTGTGTTTTGATATCGGGGTTATTGAGGATCTTATTAAATAAGCCGCCCTCAGAGATGGCACCAATGTTCTTTCCATCCTCAAGCACGGGTATGTTCTCGATGTCATATTTCTTCATGAGGTCAATTGCGGCTGCAACGGTATCAGATGAAACGAGGCTGATCAAACGTTGTGTACCACGCCCCCCAACAACATCCTTGAATGTTTTCACATCGAGGAAGCCTCTTTCCATCATCCATTGATCATTGTAAACCTTAGCTACATAGCGGCTCCCATGATCGTGGAAGATCATTACCACCACATCGTCTTTTTTTAACCTGTCTTTCCCATCCGGCCCTTTCGACAATTGAAACAATCCCTGCATGCAGCTGCCGGCACTGTACCCGCAGAACATACCTTCTTCCTTTGCAATACGCCTTGTCATAACTGCACCATCCTTGTCTGTTACTTTTACAAACTCATCGATCACGCCCATATCATAGTTCTTCGGAACAAAATCTTCACCGAAGCCTTCACTGATATACGGATATACCTCTTTCTGATCGATCTCGCCGGTATCAAAATATTTTTTCAGCAGAGAACCATAAGTATCGATGGCCCACACTTTTATATTCGGGTTCTTTTCTTTTAAATACATGGCTGTACCAACAATGGTGCCCCCTGTTCCGGCAGCTACCACCAGGTGGGTGATCTTTCCTTCGGTTTGTTCCCATATCTCCGGGCCAGTCTGCTCATAATGGGCCAGTCGGTTGGCAAGGTTATCATACTGGTTTACATACCAGCTGTTCGGCACTTCCGTAGCAAGCCTTTTTGAAACAGAATAATAACTGCGTGGATCTTCCGGTTCAACATTGGTGGGGCATACGATCACTTCTGCACCTACAGCCTTTAATATATCGGCCTTCTCCTTCGATTGTTTATCAGTGGTGGTGAATATGCATTTATAGCCTTTTACGCAGGCTGCCAATGCCAGCCCCATGCCTGTGTTGCCGCTGGTGCCTTCAATGATGGTGCCGCCCGGTTTGATCTTTCCTTCTTTTTCGGCCACTTCCAGCATTTTGAGGGCCATCCTGTCTTTTATGCTGTTGCCGGGGTTGAAGTATTCCACTTTGGCCAGTACGGTGCAGGGCAGGTTCTTTGTTATCTTGTTGATCCTGATAAGAGGCGTATTGCCAATGGTTTCCAAAATATTATTAAGCCACATATAGAGTCGTTTAGAATCGTTAACGCCGCAAAGGTAAGGAAATGGGGCGGGGCAGGGAAAGAGAAAGGGCGGATAAAATCGAAAGTTCTCTACAAAATGTTTATTTCAGCCTCTACCATAAATGAAAATGACATGGGGCAAATTTGTCTTGTCCAATTATCCAAAGAGAACACCGAAAGAAAACAACCAAGTCCTGTCAAAAACCAAAACCTCTGAAGCCGTACGCAATCTTTAAAAAATACCTTAAAGGTTAAATATTGTGAACGAATTCATGGCCTCCCTTCGGGGAGGCTTTTTTATCTGGCCAGGATATCAAGCGACCTCCTGATGGCCTCGTCGTTCGCATTGATGGATTCGAAATAGCCTTCGTTTCGCCATAACTGGCGGGCGATAGAGGCCCGGATCCGATCGATCATCTCCTTTTTTTCTTTTTCGCCCACTAATGAAACATCGACAGAATCTTTTGCAGCCGCTCGTACGAATTGCGCCCAATCGGCCTCGGTGAAGACAAACCCCTTTATATAATCTACAGGGGTTTTGTATGTTTTTAATTGGGAAAGATTTACCAGGTAAAAATTATAGGCAAAATTGCCAATGGTATTCTTGCTGTACACATCACCTGCCTTGCCGGCAAGGCCGGTTGTGTCAAGGGGGATGAAATAATCCGGTGTGATTCCCCCTCCGCCGTATACTTTTTTACCGGCTTTGGTTCTGAATATCTTTGTTGTGTCGTTCTTAACAGAATCGGCGTGTTGCGTCTCTCCATCGTGATAACGATTGGCGATCTCATCGTAATAAACTTTAGTTCCATTTGTGTAGGGGCGTTGGATGCTCCGGCCGATCGGGGTATAATATCGGGCAACTGTCAGTCGCAATGCACTGCGATCGCTCAAGTCGTATTGTTCCTGTACCAGTCCTTTTCCAAAGGAACGGCGGCCCACAATGGTTGCCCGGTCCCAATCCTGCAGGGCTCCAATGAGTACTTCGCTGGCGCTGGCAGTTCCTTCATCGGCCAAAACGATCAGGGGGCCGGTTTCGAATTGACCCTGCCTGCGGCAGCGGTATTCTTTTTTGTCAACGTGCTTACCCTCGGTATAAGTGATCAGTTTATCCCCGTCCAGGAATTCATCGGCGATCTCCACCGCCTCTTCCAGTACCCCGCCGCCGTTGCTACGGAGATCGAGTACCAGTTTTTTTAAACCTGATTTTTTAAGTGCTTCCAGTGCCAGCATGAACTCCCGGTAAGTTTGGGAAGAGAATTTATTCAGGCGGATATAGCCGATATCGGAGGTCAGCATATAGCTTGCATCCACACTGGAAAGCGGAATGGCATCTCTAGTGATGGAAATTTTGCGCTGTTCATTGCCACGCAGGTATGTGATGGCAACTTCTGAGCCCCGGTCTCCTCGCAATAACTTCCTGAATGTTTCGGTGGAAGTTTTTCTTCCCGCTACAAGGCTGTCGCCAACTTTTAAGAACTTGTCGCCGATGAGCAGCCCGGCTTTGTCGCCAGGACCGTCTTTCAATACATTGATCACGTTCAGCGTATCGTCGAAAATGTTGAATTCGATCCCGATGCCATAAAATTTTCCCGCCAGGTCTTCGTTCACCTGCTGCAGTTCTTCTGCAGGTATGAAAACAGAGTGGGGGTCTAACTTGCTAAGTATGGCTTCGATGGCCGTATCGGTCAGCTCTTCCTGTTTCACCTCATCGACATACCGGTTGCTGATCAGGTCCATCACTTCCTGGATGGGCCTGCGTTTTTCAAGTGAGAAAAATTTTCTCCCGGGCATATTGTCCCTCATCTTATATCCCAGGTACATACCTGCGATCAGGGTGATGCTGAAAAGCAGGGGCAGCCAAACCTGAATCTTCTTATTCATGTTGCGAAGATAGGAAGAAGCTGCAACCGTAAGACCCTTACCAGGGAAGTTTTACAAAGTGAGGAGGGCTGGTGAGAAGTAATTTGATGATTTGTTGATCTGCCGGCTTGCTGTCACATGCTTGGTATGTATATCCAAATACTTTACCTTCAATCTGCAATCGCAAGAACGATCATGTCAATAAAACTAATTGCCGATAGTGGGTCTACTAAAACCGAATGGTGCCTGTTGAACGGGAAGTCGGCCCGGACATTTTACACACAGGGGTTGAGTCCTTATTTCCTTTCCGCCGAACAGATCGAATACATCATTTCCGAGGAATTGAAACCAAAGATGAAGAAAGCCGAGCCGGAAGAGATCTTCTTTTATGGAACCGGGTGCAGTAATTCCGAAAATGTAAAACTTGTGAGCAAGGCGATACAAAAGGTTTTTCCCTCTGCTAAAGAAGTCACTGTTGACCACGACCTGATGGGAGCTGCCAAAGCACTGTGCGGGCATGAGAAGGGGGTAGCCTGCATATTGGGAACCGGCTCTAATTCCTGTTATTATAATGGCAAAAAGATCGTGAAGAACAGCCCGGGGTTAGGGTATGTACTGGGTGACGAGGGTAGTGGAGCTTACCTGGGCCGCAAAGTGATCCAGTATTTCCTCTACAAGACATTCGATGCCGACCTGATGGACCGGTTCCAGGCAAAGTTCAACACTAACAGCGACGAGATACTTACCGCAGTATATAAAAAACCCTTACCTAACCGTTACCTCGCTTCTTTTGCCCTATTTTTGGCCGAGAACAGGGGGCACTATATGGTAGAGAATATCATTGAAGACGGGTTCAACGACTTCTTCTTTAATCATATTTACAAATACCGGGAGAGCTGGACCCTGCCCATCCATTTTACCGGGAGCATCGCCTATGGGTTCAGGGACGTATTGAAAGACCTTTGTCATTCGTACGAACTGGAACTGGGCAGAGTGATAAAGAAACCCATGGATGGGTTAGTAAAGTTTCACCGATAAAAGGATCTATGTCATTCAAACAGATTACAGAATCAGCATCCAATTACCGGCACCTGGAGAAGATGCCGGTAATGGATATACTCACCAGCATCAATAAGGAAGATAAAACCGTACCGGCAGCCATAGAAAAGATGATACCTAAAATAGAGCAGCTTGTCAATGCCGTTGTCGATAAGATGCTGATGGGTGGACGACTTTTTTATATCGGAGCAGGCACCAGCGGCCGGCTTGGCATTGTTGATGCCAGCGAATGCCCGCCAACCTACGGCGTACCACCCGGATTGGTGATCGGCATCATTGCCGGAGGAAAGAAAGCCATTACTGAAGCTGTCGAGTTCGCTGAGGACGACATCCGTCAGGGGTGGCTGGACCTGGAAGCGCATTCCGTAAACCAAAAGGATGTTGTGATCGGCATCGCAGCAAGCGGTACCACCCCATATGTGATCGGTGCATTGAATAAATGCCGGGAAAATAATATCATCACCGGGAGCATATGCTGCAACCCCGATGCACCATTAAGTGCTGCCGCGGATTTCCCGGTAGAAGTGGTGGTAGGCCCCGAATTCGTTACCGGCAGCACCCGTATGAAAAGCGGCACAGCCCAGAAACTGGTGCTTAATATGATCTCTACGACCGTCATGATTCAATTGGGAAGGGTGGAGGATAATAAAATGGTGAACATGCAGCTTACCAATGATAAACTGGTTGACCGCGGTGTGAAGATGCTGATGGAAAAAACAGACATGAAAGACTATGATGCGGCCAAGCAACTTCTATTAAAAACAGGAAGTGTTAAAAAAGCAGTAGAAAGCCTTCAGCTGTAAAAAAATCTTGGAGGGTTTGTGCAATTTGAGTAATTTACGTATCTCAATTGTTTACTTAAAACTCCTCTTATGAATCTTAAACTTTTACTTTCTTCAACCTTAATTGTTACCAGTTTAGTTTCATCGGCACAGGATGCCAACCGTACATTTGCCATCACCGGTGACGGCAATGGAGATTTTAGGTGGATGAACATCCGCCAGGTGGATATCGGCTCTGGAAAAATAACCAGGGAGGTTTATCAGCAATCCAAAACATCTTTTGTGCTTGCCGATGCGGATACAAAGAAGCAGGTTGATAACCTGTCGCTGCCAACAGCAACCATGGTGGCAGCTGCAGCGTACGACAAGAACCATGACAAATTATTCTTCACTCCCATGCGGATTGGTGAATTGCGCTGGCTCGACCTGAATGCCAAAGGCGATGTGCAGAAGTTCTATACACTCAGATCACCTCTTTTCACTTCTGCCGAGAACATCAGGGACGAAGCAAAGAACTTTACCCGTATGGTGATCGGCGCCGATGGAAACGGCTATGCGCTGACCAATGATGCGACCAGGCTGATCCGCTTTACCACGGGGAAAAAGGTTGTTATCACCGACCTGGGGAGCCTGATCGACGATGAATCCAATAAGGGGATATCCGTGCATAACCAATGCAGCAGCTGGGGCGGAGATATGATCGCAGATGCATATAATAAACTCTATGTCATTTCCGCCAATCATTATGTATTCGCGGTGGACGTAGAGTCGAGGGTGGCCAAATACATCGGTTATATCAATGGCCTGCCCGCTGGTTATTCAACCAACGGGGCTGCCGTGGATAAGGACGGCGCCATCGTGGTTTCCAGCGCCAATATGTTCGCCGGGTATTACAAATTCACCCTGAACGATCTGAATGCAAAACAGATCGAAGGGTCAGATATGGTATACAATGCTTCTGACCTCGCCAACGGTAACCTGCTTTATCAGAAAGAAGCAGACGCAGCTAAGAATTTCGGATCTGCCGATTTCAAAGCCGTGGTACCTGTCATCACCAATGAAGCACATATCTTCCCCAACCCTGTAACCAACAGCGAATTCAAAATATCTTTTGAAGACCAGCAGGCCGGAAGGTACAATGTCATTATTACCGATCTCAGCGGCAAAGCGCTGATGAGCAGGTCTGTTAATGTCGCTTCAAAATCCCAGGTTGAAACCATCCAGCTTAGCCGTGGTTTTGCCAAGGGTGTGTTCATGGTCAGGGTGACCGACTCGAACAACAAGTTCATCTTCACTGAACGGATCGTGGTTCAATAAGATATTATGGTTATTAAGTGTAAGGGTTGTCAAAAAAATTGACAACCCTTTTTATTTTCCGGGGCCTTTTTATTCCGGCAATTGTTTGACCTTTGTGCTAACAAACAAGGCCTTTGCAGGATATAGAACCATATTACAACTGGCGCCACCTGTACACCGCTGAGGAGGATGAGCGCTCGCCCTTTTACCGGCGTACCTACAGTGAATTCGAATTTTCCCATACGGTGTATAATTATTTCATCCATCCCCAGTGGGACGAATTCGGGTCCCGTACATTGTACATGAAGATCCTTTTTGTTGATTACGACCAGGGGTATGCGATCATCGAGCTGCTGGGCGAATGGAACGATGCCATCGAGAACGACATCATGACACTGCGGCGGGACATCACCGATATCATGTTCACCGAAGGCATCAGCAAATTCATCCTCATAGCCGAGAACGTGCTCAACTTCCACAGCAGCGATGACAGTTATTATGAAGAATGGAGGGAACAGCTGGAAGATTCCGGCGGCTGGGTAGTGATCCTGGATATGCCTGCACAAAGCCAGTACGATTTCAAAGCAGCCCGCCTTACCAACTACATCGAGTTGGTCGAGTTTCCCCAGTGGCGCACACTTAAACCCGAGATCATTTTCCAGCAGATCGACAATATGATACTGCGCAGGATCGGCTGATCAAGCGGCGTAATTCTTCATAAAAAATCTTTTTGTTACGGTTTTTGATCGTTCCTGACGTATTTTTGTACTCCAACTAACAACCTAATGCTTTCGCTATGACCTGGAAACAGTTTTTCACATCTTCCATTGGTAAGAAATTTGTGATGGGCCTGACGGGGCTTTTTTTAATATCCTTCCTGGTGGTCCATTGTACGATCAATTCGATGATCTTCTTCAACGACGGGGGAGAGATGTTCAATACTTATGCTCATTTCATGAGCCATAATTATATCGTCCGTGTCATAGAGATCGGCTTGTTTGCCGGGCTGCTGGCCCACATCATCCAGGGCCTGTTACTGATGAGGCAAAACAGTACGGCCCGGCCAATCAGATACGCGGCAAATGCGGCCGGCAAAAACAGTAAATGGTACAGCCGCAGCATGGGGCTGCTTGGAACGCTGCTGCTTTTCTTCCTTATCCTTCATATTTCAAAATTCTTTGTGAACACCAAGATCGCTTTATACAGCGGTGACGAACCTCATAATACATTCGAGGAAATGAAAGAATACTTTCAGCAGTTGTGGGTGGTGGTCGCTTATATTGCCGGTGTTGTTTCATTATTCTGGCATTTGCTGCATGGCTTTCCCAGTGCTTTTCAAACCCTTGGCATCAACCACAAACGTTATACGCCCATTATCCAGATGGCAGGTACTGCTTTTTCTGTCATTGTATGTATTTTGTTTGCCCTGATGCCCCTGGCATTTTATTTAAACTGGATCGACTGATAAACCAATAAAAATTAACTCACTCAACTGAGCTGTCATATGTCTTTAGATTCTAAAATTCCTCACGGCGAAATGGATAAAAAGTGGACCGATTATAAAGGCCACGTAAAACTGGTGAACCCCGCCAATAAGCGTAAACTGGAAGTGATCGTTGTGGGTACCGGATTGGCTGGTGCCTCTGCAGCAGCCTCACTGGGTGAGTTAGGTTATAAGGTGAAAGCATTTTGTTTCCAGGACAGCCCACGCCGGGCTCACAGTATTGCGGCACAAGGAGGGATCAACGCAGCAAAGAACTACCAGAACGATGGGGACTCTGTTTTCCGCTTGTTCTATGATACAGTAAAAGGCGGTGATTACCGGGCACGGGAAGCAAATGTTCATCGCCTGGCCGAAGTAAGTGCAGCCATCATTGATCAGTGCGTGGCCCAAGGCGTTCCTTTTGCGAGGGAGTACGGAGGACTGCTCAGCAACCGGAGCTTTGGCGGTACGCAGGTTCAGCGTACATTTTATGCAGCGGGCCAGACCGGTCAGCAACTACTATTAGGCGCTTACAGTGCGCTGGAAAGGCAGGTGGCCCTGGGAACGGTTACTCAATACAGCCGCCACGAGATGCTTGATATCGTTATGATCGATGGAAAGGCAAGGGGCATCATCGCCAGGGATCTCATTACGGGTAAACTAGAAAGGCATTTTGGGCATGCAGTATTGCTCTGTACCGGGGGATATGGGAATGTTTTCTATTTAAGCACCAATGCCATGGGCAGTAATGTTACAGCTGCATGGAAAGCACATAAGAAAGGAGCATTCTTTGGTAACCCTTGTTTCACTCAAATTCATCCAACCTGTATACCTGTAAGCGGCGACCATCAGAGCAAACTTACGTTGATGAGTGAGTCGTTACGCAACGATGGACGCATCTGGGTGCCTAAAAAACAAAACGACAACCGCAAGCCGAACGAAATACCCGAGGAAGAAAGGGATTACTATCTTGAAAGAAGGTACCCGGCCTTTGGAAACCTTGTACCAAGAGATGTGGCCAGCCGTGCCGCAAAGGAAAGATGCGACGCCGGATACGGTGTTGGTTCCAGCAAACAAGCCGTTTATCTTGACTATGCAGACGCAATTAAACGATACGGGCGGATCGAGGCAGGTAAAAAAGGGATCGCGAATCCGGATGAGGGCGCCGTTATCAGCCTGGGTAAGGAAGTGGTGAAAGAGAAATATGGCAACCTGTTCGACATGTATGAAAAGATCACGGGCGAAAATCCATATGAAGTTCCGATGAGGATATACCCGGCCGTACATTACACCATGGGTGGTTTGTGGGTCGATTATGAACTGATGACCACCGTTCCGGGTCTGTATGCGTTGGGAGAAGCGAATTTCAGCGATCATGGAGCCAACCGCCTGGGTGCAAGCGCACTGATGCAGGGGCTTGCCGACGGCTATTTTGTGATCCCGTATACGATTGGTAACTACCTGGCAGATGAGATACGCAATCCGTCGATACCCACTACTCACCCGGCATTTGAAGAAACAGAAAGAGCAGTGAACGACCGCATCAACAAATTGATGGGCATCAAAGGAAACCAGACCGTTGAAAGCTTTCACAAGCGCTTAGGGAAGATCATGTGGGATAAATGTGGCATGGCTCGGAACGCAAACGGATTGCAACAAGCCATCGCAGAGATTCAGCAACTTAAAAAAGAATTCTGGAGCGACGTTCGCATACCAGGCGAAATAAATGAAATGAACCCCGAGCTGGATAAGGCAGGCCGTGTGGCAGACTTTATTGAGTTGGGCGAATTGATGTGTAAGGATGCGTTGAACAGGAACGAAAGCTGCGGAGGCCACTTCAGGGAAGAATCTCAAACGGAAGATGGAGAAGCAAAGAGGGACGATGCCGGTTTCAGTTATGTAGCTGCCTGGGAGTACAGGAATGAGAGCGACTGGCAGATGCACAAAGAAAGCCTGGACTTCGAGATCGTGAAACCAACGCAGCGTTCGTATAAATAGTCAAAACAGGAAGGTTACAACAGGAAAAACGTATTTTATTTTTATGGAACACTACATGATGAACCTCACACTGAAAGTGTGGAAACAAAAGAACAGCAGTTCGGCGGGAGCTTTTGAAACGTACCAGGTAAAGGATATTTCTTCTGAGATGTCGTTCCTGGAGATGTTCGATGTATTGAATGAGCAGCTGATCAGGGAAGGAAAGGACCCGATCGCTTTTGATCACGATTGCCGAGAAGGCATCTGTGGAATGTGCAGCATGTACATCAACGGGCAGGCGCATGGCCCATGGTCGAACAATACCACTTGCCAGTTGCATATGCGTGCGTTCAAAAACGGTGATACCATTGTGGTGGAGCCATGGAGGGCTGCTGCTTTCCCGGTAATAAAAGACCTGGTGGTCGATCGTACTGCATTCGACCGCATCATTCAGGCTGGTGGTTATATTTCGGTGAATACCGGCAATGCCGTGGATGCAAATGCGATTCCCATTGATAAAAAAGATGCCGACGATGCCTTTATGGCTGCTGCCTGCATCGGCTGCGGGGCCTGCGTCGCCACCTGTAAGAATGGAAGTGCCATGTTGTTCGTAAGTGCCAAGGTATCTCAACTGGCCTTACTGCCACAGGGAGAACCGGAACGGCAAACAAGGGTATTGAACATGGTTGCACAAATGGATAAAGAAGGTTTCGGTAATTGTACCAATACCTATGCCTGCGAAGCGGAGTGCCCCAAGGGGATCTCAGTGGCAAACATTGCAAGACTGAACCGGGAATACCTCTGGGCAGGGCTTATGACAGAGGATAAGGAATAAGCCAGACCCGTTACCCTAAACACTTAGCAGATGCTCTTAGTCGATGCAGGTACTTCCTCATATGTGTCGAACAGCATTTGCCCGAATCCAGTTTCCTATTTTATTTTATTCCCTTTTCTCTTATTCTTAATGGTAAATACCCGGGAAAGGTTGAATCCGAAATGTATATCTCCCTTAAAGAAATCACCCGTGGTCTCGGTGATGAATGTTTTCTCTGTCATGCCGGTTGAATTGGTGAACTGAAGCTGGAATACGTGTCCGCCTGTTTCAATATCAAATCCTACTGCCAGCGAATTCTTTGTTCCTGGCAGCCTGTAATCCTGTCCTGCAACAAAGGAGATAGGCAGCACATGGTAATACTCCACGTTAAAACTCAGTCTTTTTGAAAGCTTGATCCTGCCGCCTGCGCCCACTGCAAAGATATCATTGGGGTCGGTTGCTGCCTGTACTAGGTTATAATGAACATAAGAGGGCATGATTTGGAAGGAAACCCCTTCACTGAACTTCCGGGCAATGATCAGCTGATGCGAATAGCTGATCCTAGAAGTATAATAGTTCTGCCTTTTCGGGTCTTCCCATTTCAGGGTGCTGAGCATGATGGATGAAGTGGCACTGATCGATATTGGTGAAGAACCGCGTCCTCCTGATGACTGGCGCAGTATCTTGAATTTATAATACGCATCGTATTGCTTCTGGTAAGTGCTGCGCCCGATGCCGACCATCAGACGGTTGGAGATTCCATAATCCAGGCCCATCCGCATCGATGCCTGGTCCAGCCCGAAGAACTCATATGCTCCCTTGTTCACCATACCAAACCGGTGGGATATCTTCACATCCAGCACGCCCGCTGCTACATTTTCAATCGATTGGCCATTGATCAGCCGGGTAGTTTTAAAAGTAGCCGTTGCAAAATCTTTTTTCTTTTCTTTTTTGCTTTCGTCTTCCAGCATCTTCATCAGGTCGTCCTGGGCATAAAGCAAAGGAGTTATAAAACCGGTAAGAAAGAATACTACAATAAGTTTTTTCATGATCAGGATTTTATAATTAGCTTTTTGGTTCGTACTTGCAGTCAATGGTAACGTCTATATCCTCGGATATTTTATCTGCAACCAGTGAAGGGATGCTGATATTATAATCTTTAAGTCTGAGCGAGAACTTGGAACTGGCATTGATCTTTCCGCCTTTTATTGAGAGGGATCCGTTGTAAGACACTTTTTTTGTTACCCCGTGGAGGGTCAGTTCACCTTCCACAGTAACGGGATAGGCTCCGTCCTTGCCAAAGTTCACAGCACCCAGGTTGGTGATCTTCCCCTTGAAAGTTGATTTAGGGTATTTATTGCTTTCAACATAGTTCTCATTGAAATGCTCCTCCATCAACGCACGCTCGAAATGGAAGCTTTTCAGCAGGATGGCAAATACGAGGTCGCCGGTTTGAGTATTGAGAACGCTGGATACCTCATTATTATCTGCTTCTACTTTTTCCGGTGACTTTGCCCGGGAATAAAAAGATACCTTGCCGTTTTTTGTCATCTGGATGTTCTGTCCAAATCCAATAGATGTTGCCAGTAAGAGCGTAATGCCCAGGATTGTTTTTTTCATAGTTGATGTAGTTTAATTATTGGGTGTGCCCGCATCGATCCATCTTTGCAAGATCGACAGGTTGCAGCTCGATAATTTGGATGCACCTTTCGGCATGGACCCATTCGGCCCGGTTGAGCCCATTAAGCGGCCGTTTTGTGCTTGTATTTTAACGCCGGCATACGTGTCCAGGATCACTCCCGAAGAGGCCGAAGCCGTATTATGACAACCACTGGCATTGCAATGGGTATTCATCATTGGCATTACATCTTTCGAATAAGTAGCTGCGGCGGTCGAATCACAGGTCACACTGTCGGGGTAAAGCAATGCTGCTTTATCGTAATAACAGCCTGAGGCTGCAGCTATCAATAGTGAACCGGTGAGAATGATCAAGATGGCTTTCATGCTGTGAATTGGTTTTTTGAGTTAATTAATTGTTGGGAGATCCGGCATTTACCCATTTTTGGAATTGCGTTATCTTACAATCGGACAATTTGTTCCCTCCCTGCGGCATAGCGATATAACCGCCCTGGTGCTTGATGCTGCCCATTAGTTTACCATTAACGGCGATGGCTTTTACTCCTGCATAAGTACTGAGGTCGATTCCTCCGCCGAGCGAAGAGGGGTTATGGCATCCCTTGCAATAATTATTAACAAGCGGGGCAATAGCACCTGAGTAGGTAAATACCGTTGTATCACAATCGTTGCAGGCATTGTTCTGTGCACCCTGCAGGATCCATTTATAGATGATGTCCTTCTGGGCTTGCGTGAATGCCGCAGCAGGAGGGGGTGGCATACGATCGCCTCCGGTTTGATTCAATACTTTATACAATTTGCTATTGGCAGGGTTTCCAGGCCTTACTCCTCCGGTAGCCATAATATTGCCATAGGTAGTAAGGTTCACACCATCCTGGTGGGTAATGGCATCGTGGCAACCACTCATGGCACAACTTGAGTTAAGTAAAGGCAATACTTTATTCTGAAAATAAACGGTGTCTGCGCTGCATGTCTGTTCGCCACCGGTTACAGGTGTTTCGATGACTTTAACAGGAATATCATGTTTGCAGGAAATGATAATGAGCAAAAAGAGAAGTAACCCTATTAGCTCCAGTAATTTTGACCTGTAAGTATGCATATTCAGGATATTAAAATGGTTTTTCAAAAAGTATTGTTATTCTATTGGCTTTGGATGATGCTTCTTACCAGTATGACATCCGTTAGATAGCCCGTACAGATGCCCCGAATGACCACCTGGGTCTTTGGTTTTATCTCATGCTGAACATTACCCTCCAAAGTGCACCTGACGGTACCCATACCGGTACCATCCAAAGAAATCACGGTTTCGCCATTTTGGTTTTTTGATACATCGATTATTTGGCCGGATATTTCCAATACTTTATCGAGATATTCGGCATTCGCCTGGGCTTCGTTTGCTTCATAATCGGACACCAATTTCATTGCAGCAACCTTGATCGCTTTGATGTGCTGTACATCCCGGTGGGGTTTTGTATACATCCGGTAACCTACAAAACCAGCCGTAACGATTCCCAGCAGTAGTACGGAAAGAATCCAAACAACCATTTTCTTTTTTGACATTGTCATACGGGTTTTCTTTTCCTGTTTTATTAAAAATAAAGCCAGATATGTTACGATATTTATATTCATCGCTGAACCTGCACCTGAGCATGCTGAGCCTGTGTTTAATCTTACTTAAACCAGGCCAGCATGTCAGTATCCTGATACACTCTCTGTTCTCTTACCTAACGGTTGTTAGTCCGAGTACCGGTGACCGGCATTAATCCAGTTGGTAATAATCGTTTTTTCAGCTGCGGTTAACAATGGCTGCGGACTCTTCGGCATCTTCACCCAGCCGCTGGTATATAATACACTTGTATGATTGATCTGCGCCCACTTCGAGACGATATTGCAATCGGAATCGAAATTGTAACCGGCTGCATTGTTCCCCGAGCCGATATGGCAACCACTTCCGTTGCAACGGGTGGAGATAAGGTTCCGTACCTGCGCAAACAACGGCCCGCTGGGCACAACACCCACTGTAGTTGTCTGCGTTTTGGTGCATCCATTGGCATCTTTTACGCCAATTACATAGTTACCTGCATTCAGGTTAGCAAATACATTGCTTGCCTGGTAGGCGCCGCCATTAATATTATAAGTGAACCCTGTAGACCCCGTGGCCGTTACGGTGATGCCGCCGTTGTTGGCAGGCGAAACACAAGGCGTCGTATTTGTTACTGCTGTGGTGATCACTATGTTTATATTGCTGCAAGGGCTGGTGGCAGTTAGTGTAACCTGTGTGGACCCCAAACAGCCGTTTGAATTTTTAGCTGTAACGGTGTATGTTCCCGCGGCCAGGTTCGAAAAGGTACCACTTGCCTGGTAAGCACCATTATTCAAACTATAAGTGAACCCGGTACCACCTGTTGCCGAAGCTGTAATAGAGCCATTGCTCTGGCCCGTGGTCGGGTTGACGGTGGTTGTTGTTACGGTAACGGTCACACCTGCGCAAGGATTGGTAGATCCAAGGGCTACGGTAGTAACACCGGTGCAGCCATTTGAGTTTTTGGCGGTAATGGTATAGTTACCTGCCGCCAGGTTCGAAAAGGTACCACTTGCCTGGTAAGCACCGTTATTCAAACTATAAGTGAACCCGGTACCACCTGTTGCCGAAGCAGTGATGGAACCGTTGCTTTGACCTGTTGTTGGCTGAACAGTAGTGGTGGTTACTACCACCGTCACACCGGCACATGGATTATTTGTGCCTACCGTGATCTGGGCGGTGCCGATACATCCAGCTGCACTTTTTGCCGCCACAGTGTATGCACCTGCTGCCAGGTTGCTAAATGTGCCGCTTGCCTGGAACGGACCTCCATTGAGACTATATGTGAATCCCGTGCCACCTGTTGCCGTAGCAGTGATAGAACCGTTTGACTGGTTGGGAGAAGCATCGGTTTTGACAAGGTTGACCGTAATGGTAACACCCTGGCAGGGGTCGTATGAATCGATCTGTATGGCAACCGTATCGGTACAGCCAATGGAATTACGGCCCACCAGGTTGTAATTCTTGAAAGGTTCAAGCCCCGAAAAATAACCGGTATCCTGGAAAGCGCCCCCGTTCAAACTATACTGGAACCCAGAGCCACCGGTAGCAGTGGCAGTAATGGTCCCGTTATTCTGGTTAAGTGTAGCCGGGGTTTGCGTGGCTGTTACTGTAAAACCGATGGCTTCGCACGAAGGGGCGGGTATTTCGTGTTTACAGGCAAACTGGATCAAAGTGATCAACACAGCCAGGAAACCTACAACTTTAAAGGAAAGATTTCTTTTCATAAACATAATTGGATTTGTGTGACTTAAATAGGGAACCGCATTTTGTTTACAGAATGGTATTGTTTGCTCATTTTTTACACGAAAAATAAGCCAGTGTTGGTAATAATCAGGTAAAATCATGCTGAAACTGCATTATCAAATGCTGAATCTGCAGGGATAAAAAAGGGGAATTTGATCACTCAGAAAGCCAGTTCCTGAAATCGTGTGCCCGGTCGATGGCCACGATGGTGTCGAGCCGGGAGGGGGGGTGAGTTTTACGTTAATGCGGGACCTCGTATGCGCTTTCATCTCGTCGATCGCATGATGACCAATGATGAATTGCCTGTTGATGCGGAAAAAATTCTTTGGGTTCACCATCTCTTCCAACTGGTCGAGGTTGAAGTCGATGGGAAAGCGTTTGCCTTCGTTGGTACAGATAAAATTTGATTTGTTCTCGGTAAAGAAGTAAGCAATATCTGACACCCTGATAGACTTGATGGTGTCACCAAATTTAATAATGAACCTGTCTTTGTATTTTTTTTGCGGTTGCTGGATGTTATGCAGGATCTGGGCATAATCAACAATGAAGGGGCCTGAGCCCTGCAGTAATTTAAGCTTCTCAACGGCACGCCGCACATCATCCTCGTCGATCGGTTTCAGGAGATAATCCACACTGTTCACTTTGAATGCCTGCAGCGCATAGCTTTCGTAGGCTGTGGTGAAAATGACGGGGCAGGTGATCTTTACCAGGTTAAAGAGCTGGAAACTGTTCCCATCGGCCAGCTGTATATCCATGAAGATCAATTCGGGCATTGGGTTATTGTTCAGCCATGCAATGGCCTCTTCAATGCTGGATGCAGTGCCTGTCAGTTCATAATCGGGAATGATTTGAGCGATGATCTTCTGCAACCGGATCAATGCCTGTTCTTCATCTTCAAGGATTAGTATTTTCATGTTCAGTCTGCGTGAATTATCGGGAGCCGCACAATGAATTCTGTTCCTGGTTCTTCCACTACAACTTCCCGGGTGGTTAATATCCTGTACCTGTTCCTTATATTTTCGAGACCAACACCTTCGCTTTCTTCTTTCTCCAGTTTGAAACTGATGTTGTTCCGCACAACGATCTGCCCATCCTCGGTGCTGATGTTTATGTACAGGGGTTTCTCTTTACTGATGGTATTGTGCTTAACGGCATTCTCAGCCAGTAACTGCAATACAAGCGGTGGTATATACCCGGCCTTCATTTCCGCAGTATCTACATTCACCGTAACCTGCAAGGCGCTTCCATAGCGCTTGCTTTGGATAAATAAATAGGAGTTCAGTAATTCAAGCTCTTCCGCTAAGGTAATTAATTCTTTCTGGCTGTAGGCCGTCATCTTACGGTAAAACTGAGATAAATGTTTGATAAGTGCGGCAGCTTCCTTCGGGTTGTCTTCTACAATATTCAGCAGGGCATTGAAGCTGTTGAAAAGGAAATGTGGGTTCACCTGGTTCTTCAGTGCGTCGTACTGCAGCTGGAACTTTTCCCTTTTTTCTTTTTCAGTCCCCCGCACTTGCTTTATCCGCCGTGTGGCTATCCAGTAGATCAGCAGGGCTGTAACAAATAGGGCGGCTGTACGGAACCACCAGGTGGTCCAAAAGGACCTTTGTATGGTGAATTGATAAGTTGCAACCGGTGATGCTTCAAAATTATCATTGGCCGAAGCCCTGACTTTTAATGTGTAACTACCGGGACGCAACTGCGAAAAGCCGATCAGTTTGTCGCCGGTTGTTTCCCATTGTTTGCTGTATCCATCAAGCCAATACTGGAATTTTATCTTTTCAGGCGATTTATAATAAGCAGCCGCCAGTTTAAAGCTGAAACTGTTTTGGTTATAGGCGAATTCTTTCTGGGCGGCTGTATCGATGGGGGTATTGAACAGGCTCACTTTTTCGATGACGGCAATGGGAGCAAAACTTCCGTAATTGGAGTGGCTGTTAAAACAAACGATCCCGTTATTGGTGCCTATCCAGATCGTTCCATCCTGGCTTTTGGTGATCGAATTCAGATTGGGTTGTTGCTCTTTGATGCCCGATTCGCCACCGTAGTGCTGAACGATATTTTTCATTGGGTTGAAAACATCGATCCCTTTCTTATTTACAGCAATAACGTTATTGAAATCGTCTATGGCAATGGATGTAATGGTGATGTCGGTCAACCCGTTCCGGGTGCCGTACGGGATGAATTTCTTTTCATCGTATTCAAAAAGCCCGTCGTTGTATGTGCTTACCCAAATGTGCTCATTCTTATCCAGTGCGAGTGAATAAGCAACTTTTGAGGGGAACAGTCCGTGTGCATTGAAATTCATGAACATGCCTTTCTCCAGCATGGTAACCCCGGCACCATCGGTAGCGAACCAGACCCTGTTTTTGGCATCAATTAAAATAGAATATACATAATCGCTGCCCAGGCCATCCTTTTTGTTGAAATTCGTGTACCCGATCTTTTCGTTTATGTCGTAATTATTCTCTTTCAGGTCGAAGCGGGCAACCCCATTGAGAGTGGATATCCACACCTGGTTGTCTTTGCCTGCGATGTTCAGGATGTTGCCGTAATAGGCGATCGGGTTTTCATCGATCCGCCGCCACTTGCCTGTTTGAATGTTCAACCGGAACAACCCTTCACCCATCGTACCGATCCATAAACAACCAAACCTGTCTTTATACAAACTGGTTATATCGATGTGGTTTTCCGGAGGTGTGATGTCGTATGCCCTTAGTTTTTTAGTTCCGAGTTCATCCTGGTCGGCCCCATACAAGCGAAGATCGGGGGTGAACCAGAGATGTTTTTCATCGTCGGCAAGGATCGAATGAACGTTGGTTAACGCAATCCCATCGACCGTATACCAATAACGCAGGTAATCGCCGGTGAAACTGATCAATTTCCCTTCAAAGGTTGCCCAGATATTCCCCTCGTTGTCGTATTGCAGATCGGAGATACGTTTGTTGTATTCGGTCTCAGAAAGGCCATTGCCTTCGAATTTCCCTGAAGATTTATTGTAAGTGATGATCCCTTTCTCTTCCGTGGCAATGAAAATATGGCCTTTGGTGTCTATGAGATCGTTCACCTGCCCAAACTGCCATTTGCTCCTGTACCCCGTATCTGTAATCTTTTCGCTCAACAGGTCGAACAGCAGTATGCCTTTTGATTGCATGCCGATCAGCAGGTTGTTTTTTTCCCTGCTTTCCGAAATGGCTGTGACGATATTGTCGGGCAACCCGTTCTTAGCTGAGAAGAAATGGACTTGTTTCCTGCCATTTTCAAAACGGATGAAGGATATCCCCCGGTCGGTTCCGGCTATGATCTGCCTGCCGTCGTTGCTGTACAGGCAATTCACGTTGTTATCGCTCAGGCCATCTTTACTGCTGATGCTGTTCAGAGTTTGGTTTTCGTAGCAATAAATACCCTCACCGCCTGTGGCAAACCAAAGCCTTCCCTTACTATCCTCGTAAATGGAATTGATGGCTTCGGTGGGAGAGTCTCCATTAAAGTTCATCACCGAGGCCCGCTGATTTTTGATGATGATGATGACCCCATTTTTGCAGCCTGCCCAAATGGTACCTGTATGATCTTCATACAGGGCAGTTACGTAGACTTTGAGTTTCGGGGGGGTGGGTACTTTTTCCGGGTCAACTGCGTTGTATTTGAATATTCCCTCTGAAGTACCTATCCATAGAAACCCGTTATGATCTTTCAGCAGGCGGGTGGATTTCATTGTAAGGTTATCTTCTTCTATGCTGACTGTTTTTGAAAAGGGGTATTGGGCAACCGCGGCAACCGTTAGATAAAAGAAGGATATGGCCAGTACTATGGAACGTTTCATTGTTTTACGAATTCAGCATTCACAATGACATTTATTTCAGCCGCCAGTTTCTCATGCACGATCCGGGGTATCTTAATATCGTGTTCGGCAAGAAGCACTGTAAATATGCATACAAGTCTTATCGTGCCATTCTTTACCACCAGGTCGCCTTGCAGTAATCTTTCCTGCTCCACTCCATGTACCACGAACTTTCCCTTGGCCCGTAAGTTATAGGTTCCGTCTTTTGTAAAGTCATCTTCTTCAATAATGTGCCCGGTGAAAGTAGCATTGGGATACTTGTCGCTCTCCATGTAATTCTCATTGAAATGCTCTTTTTGCAGCGGGCCGTTGAATCCATCAAATGATTTTATACTTACCGAAAAAGCAAAGGTCCTTTTTTCAGCATCAATCAAGCCTTTCAATTGCGTTGAAGTGGCTTTGATAAGTTCCAGCTTGGCGTTGGAATGAAATACCACCTGGTTTTTTTTAACCACATAGATGGATGGGAGGGCGGGCTTTTCAAATGCAAAAGTCGATAAGAGCCATATGAATAGAAATGCTTTGTCCAGGGTGTTCATTTCCGTATAGAGTAGTTGACTTGTTGACTTGTTGGTAATATTAACCAGCTTTCCAGATGGTTAATGTAACTTAAGTTACAGTTTATATATTTTTTAGCCTATTTCTTTTATTGAAGCATATCACAAAGCAAATTTCTTTCTAGTAATTGCAGCGGCGACACAAAACTGCGCCAGTTTGCGGGAATAGCTGAACTGGTCCAATGCTGTTTGCTTATTAAAATTGAAGGATTATTCCGATCAATTGATAATGAGTTGTTTCGGTAGAAAGTATAGCGAACTTACTGCCGGAACTGATGCTATTTAGCCGTACTGATGATCACTTTTTCTGTGTAGACGGCATCTTTCAATTTAATCCGTACCAGGTAGATACCCGTTTGCAGGTGAGGTATGTCGACCGGTATTGCACCCGACTGGTTTATGAGCATTTTACTGAATACCTGTCTCCCATCGGTCGAGTAGATCGTTACCCACTCAACAGTTTTATCGGTAAAGAGGCTGAATTTAGCGTTCCTTACCGGGTTGGGATATATCAATACGGTACCGTTGAAAGGTTTGTTCACTTCCACGGTGTCCGAGTAAGTGACGCGTCCGTTCTTGTCGGTGACCTTTAACCGGTAAAATAATTTGGTGAAAAGGGTTATGTTATGGTGGAAACTGTAGTTGTTCGCAGGCGGGTTATTATTTGCATTAACCCTTCCTGCCTGGATGAAGGTAACCCCGTCTGTTCCAAACTCAATATCAAAGAACGATACATTTTGTTCATTGGTGGTACGCCAGCGTACATCATTGTACCCCGATGAAGGAGTGACGGAGAAATCAAGGACGGATACGGGAAGTATGGTGCTGGTGATCACTTTATAAAGGACACCATTTCTTGAAAGGGCAAAAAGGTCACCGTTCTCTGCCTCTCCAAAGCCGGCAATATTGCCTGGCAAACCGCTTTGCATATTGATGGTCCACCCACCCGATCCATCGGGCCGCATGATCCAGGTATTGCCCGATACATAGTCGGCGCAGATATAGTGACCATACATGGCGCCAAATTCTGCACCCCGGTATACATATCCACCTGTTATTGAGAATCCTCCTGTGGTTCCATTGTGTGGATAGACATATATGGGAGAGATATAGGTATTCTGTGGCAGGCACCCTGATGTATTATATCCTGCATTGCCTTCATAGCAACGCCACCCGTAATTGATACCGCCCGAAGCAGCAAAGGTCCGGTTGTTCACTTCTTCCCAGGCACCTTGCCCTACATCAGCGATCCATACATCATGCGTGAGTTTGTCAAAACTCCAGCGCCATGGGTTGCGCAACCCCAATGCAAAGACCTCATCTCTTACATTCGGATCGGAAATAAACGGATTATCGGAAGGGATGGTATAATAGGGCGGCGTGGTAAAATTATCTACATTGATACGGATCATTTTACCCAGCAACGAATTCCCGTTCTGTGCATTATTATCCGGATCACCGCCACTGCCACCATCGCCGGTGCCCAGGTACAGGTTCCCATCATGGCCGAAAATAAGTTTGCCGCCGTTATGATTGGAGTAGGTTGGATGGGGTATCGTCATGATCACTACCCCGGTACTCTCATCAGCGGCGTTGGGATTACCTGCCTGTGTTTGAAACCTGGTGATCCTCAGGTTGCCGGCTGTGTTGGTATAATAGACAAAGAAATACCTGTTGGTGGCGAAGTTGGGGTGAAAGGCGATACTTAGCAGTCCACGTTCACCGCCACTGGAAATACTATCCGGAATATCAAGAAAATTTCCTGGCAACAATGAACCTCCCGATAATATTCTTACTGTGCCCCCCTGGTTTACAATAAAAAGCCGGTTGGTTCCATCACCGGCGTTTACCACATCAACAGGCGAATTCAGGCCGGATGAAACGACCGGGTTATAGATCAATACTGGAATTGGCTGTGCCATGGACCGGGTTAAAAATAAAAATGGCATAGCTGCAAAAAGCAACAATGCCATCATGTCTCTCTTAGCGGCGTACAGTTTTTTCATGCTAACAGGGTTTAGCGGATGATAGACCTGATGAGTTGCACAAATACGGTGCCAGAGGGTGAAAGGGTAAAAATCAGCCTGGATCAGCGCCCGCCCATCAGCAATTTCTCACTTATATATTCATTCTTTATCCTAAATCGAAGGATATAGACCCCTGCTTGCAAATACGGAAGCCGGAGCGTGAAGGAGCCGGCATTACCACCCAGGTTCTGTTGAAACACCTTCTGGCCGTCGGCAGCATATAATTGCACTTCATCAAGGGGTCTTTGCGTAATGAACTTCAGCTGACTATTGGTAATGGGCTTTGGATATATCCTGACAGATCCGGTTTGCTTTTTATTCAATTCGATGATGTTGGAGTATTCCGTACTGCCGTTCTTATTGGTCGTTTTCAGGCGATAGAATAACCTGTCGAATGAGAAAATGAAATGATTGAAACGGTAATTGTTTTCCAGGGGAGTATTGAAGGCATTAACTTTCCCCGCATTTATATAGGACCGGGAATCGGTGCTGTATTCAACTTCATACTGCATTACATCCTGTTCATTCGTAGTGCTCCATTTGAGTTCGTTATAACCCATATGCATTTTAGCTGTGAAAGACCTGAGTGAAACGGGTAAAGGCCCCCCGCTGTTGGTGGTCACTTTGTATAAAGTCCCGGTCAGTGTAACAGCATATAAGGCCCCGTTCTCGGCTTCTCCGAATCCAACAATCGAGACCGGAAGACTTGTTTGCATACTGATATTCCAACCCCCGCTGCCATTGGATTTTATCAGCCATCCATTGCCGGATACATAATCGGCACAGATATAATATCCATAAAGTGCTGCGTATTCGGTTCCGCGGTAAACGTGTCCTCCGATTATGGAGAAGCCGCCGGTGGCATTGTTATGGGGATAAACAAACATGGGGAACGAGTAGTTGGTTTGTGCCAGGCAACCGGTTGTATTAAAGTCTGCATTCCCTTCATAACAGCGCCATCCATAGTTCAAACCTCCTGCAGTTGCCAGAGTGTGATGATTCACCTCTTCCCAATCTGCTTCACCCACATCCGCAAGCCACATGTCATTATTAAGACGGTCAAAACTCCACCGCCATGCATTTCGTAAGCCAAGTGCATAGATCTCATCCCTGATTGCCGGATCATTTACAAAAGGGTTATCAGATGGAATGGTATAATACGGTGGTGTCGTAAAATCATCTACGTTGATCCGGATCATTTTACCCCAGAGAATATTCCCGTTCTGTGCATGATTGTCCGGATCGCCCCCCGGGCTGCCATCCCCGGGGGTGAAATATAAATGGCCGTCGGGGCCAAAGAGCATTTTACCTCCGTTATGGAAGCTTGTGGTAAGGGTGGGTATGGTCATTATAACCGTACCGGTGTTTTGATTGATCGGTGTATTGGTGATTGGATTGGCTGCTTTGAATCTGGTAATACGTACATCGTAGTTGGTTGTCAGATAGTAAATGAACAGGTAGCCATTGGTCGCATAATCCGGGTGGAAAGCGATGCTTAATAAACCACTTTCTTCACCAAGGTTACCGGGAAGGCTATCCCTTACATCAAGGAGCGCTCCCGATAGTAACACTCCCCCGGATACGATCCGTACCTTGCCTGACCTTTCAGCAATGAAAAGGCGGTTCGTTCCATCGTTCGCATTTACAATATCAAGCGGCGAGCTGAACCCGGTTGTAATAACAGGGGTGAACGTCAGTACCGGCGGTGCCTGAGCCTTGGAAACATTAAAAGCGTATAGAAAGAAGGTTACGAATTGCAGGGTTAATGCAATACAGCGTTTAGTGGAGTACAGTTTGCCCATGATATGTGTTTAACTGGATATTCGGTGGTTCTCAAACTCCTCATAACAAAGTACCATGTGGCTTCAGGGGCGAATGTAGTCTAACAGTTTAAAAAAATGCTCTATGTTTCGCACAGTTTTTTCACATCCGTTCGTTAGAGTATGGATGATTGCTTGCGGGAAAGGGGAAATGGCTTCACCATCGTGTTGATACAGCAGTTGGCAGGTTTTAGCCGTCTTGTACAATTATCGTTAATTTTAGCATTACTAATCCCAAAGAACACATTTGAACCTGAAAAGGATATACCTGTCCCTGCCTTTGATACTACTGTTGCATATTGCCATTGCACAGGTAAACCCATCTTCTCTTTCCAATCTCTTCAGGAAGGCCATTTCCACCCAGCCGCAGGTTGTAAAACTCGATTCAATGAGCATTGTACCCGGTTCGGTGAGCGTCGAAGGCGTATCGCCTTTTTATTATAAGGTCGATGAAGTGAATGCCACACTTACCTGGCTTGAAAAACCAAATTCGGAGACGGTGACGGTCACTTACCGCATATTCCCTTACAGGCTGAATGCGGTAACCAGGCATTTCAGTTATGATAGTATCAAGAATAACTTTCTCAGTAACAACCCATTTGTTTACAAGTACAATAACAAACAAACCAGCCCCTTCACCGATTTCGGGAACATTAAGTCGGAAGGCAGCTTTGGGAGGGGGATCTCTTTCGGGAACAGCCAGGATGCTGTTGTAAGTTCAAGCCTTAACCTGCAATTGAACGGCTTTATCGGGGATAGCCTCGAATTGACTGCAGCCATTACAGACAATAATATCCCTGTTCAGCCCGACGGCAATACACAAGACCTTCGCGATTTCGATCGCATCTACCTCCAGGTGAAAAAGAAAAAATGGCAAGCCAACTTCGGTGATATCGATATCCGCCAGAGCCGTAATTATTTCCTCAACTTCTATAAGCGTCTCCAGGGTGTTTCTTTTATTACTGATAACAGGATAAACAAGAGCATTTCCAATTCATTATTGCTGAGCGGAGCCATAGCAAAGGGAAAATTCACCCGCAACTTACTTACCCCATTGGAAGGAAACCAGGGGCCTTACCGTTTGAGCAGCCCGACTGGAGAATTATACTTTGTAATTCTGGCCGGAACCGAACGGGTATTCATGGATGGAGAACTGTTACAGCGGGGAGAAGACCAGGACTATGTGATCAACTACAATACTGCCGAGCTTACCTTTACTCCAAAACGGCTTATCACTAAAGACAAACGGATACAGGTGGAATTTGAATATGCCGACCGCAATTTCCTCAATTCCCAGATATATGTACATGATGAGTTGAATTTCAAGAATAAGTTCTTCCTGAGTATCGGCTTCTATAATAATGCCGATGCGAAGAATTCCTCTATTAACCAGGTGTTGGATAATAAACAAAAACAATTCCTTGCCGATATCGGCGATGGCATTGATACTGCTTACTACGTTAACGCGGTTAAGGATACTTTCTCTGCCGGTAAGATATTATACAAAAAGATAGACACGCTTTACAACAGTACTCTTCACGATTCCATCTTTGTTTATTCTGTCAATCCCAACGATACATTATACAGCCTGAGTTTTACTTACCTGGGCCCCGGAAAGGGGAACTACGTGGTGTTGCCGAGTGTAGCCAATGGAAAGGTCTTCGGCTGGGTTTCGCCGGACGTGAATAATGTGAAGCAGGGGGAGTATGCGCCCGTGATGTTATTAATAACTCCCAAGAAACTACAGGTGGTGACCGTAGCAGGGGAGTATGCCATCACTTCAAAAACAAAGATCAAGGCGGAAATCGCAATGAGTAACTACGATGTGAACCTGTTCTCCCGGAAAGATAAGGCAAACGATAAAGGCTTTGCCGGCAAATTCCAATTTCAATCGGACGAAACCAAACTTCACCTTTTCAGCAAAGACCTGCTGTTGCAAACCCGTTTGGGTTATGAATATGTACAGAACCGGTTCAAGCCGATCGAACGCCTGAGGAATATTGAGTTCCTGCGTGACTGGAGCCTTCCGTATGATATTAAGCCTGCCGATGAGCACATCGGCAATGCGGGCGTCAGGCTGGGAGATACAAAAGGTAATTTTATTCAGTACGACTTTACTAATTACAGCCGTAGTGATAAATACAACGGGCTGCGCCAGATGTTGAATACCTACAGCAATTTTGGTGGTTGGAAACTGACCACCCAGTTAAGCATAACCACGCAGAACAGCCCATTGCAAAAGGGCTCTTTCCTTCGCCCCACGATCGACCTGAACAAGGAACTTGCAAAATGGAGAAAGATGCAGGCTGGTTTCAAATACAACAGCGAACACAACCACATGAGGAATAAGGTTACCGATACGCTCACGTCCTTCAGTTATGCATTCAATGTTTGGCAGGTGTACCTGAGGTCTAACCCTGACAAACTTAACCGGTGGGGGGTATCTTATTTTACAAGGAATGACCTGCTGCCTGTTGGCCCAAAACTCGAAAATGCCGACCGGAGCGATAATTACAACGTATTTACTGAATTGATGAAAAGCGAGAAGCACCAGTTCAAGCTCAACCTGACCTATCGTAAACTGCATATCCAGAATTCAGCCATCAGCCTGCAAAAAGAAGATAAAAGCCTTTTAGGGAGGGCAGAGTATTATGTAAACGAATGGAAGGGGTTCCTCACCGGCAATCTACTGTATGAACTGGGATCGGGGCAGGAGCAGAAGAGGGAATACGCGTATGTGGAAGTTCCGGCCGGGCAGGGGGAGTACACCTGGATAGATTACAACGGCAATGGCATTCCGGAACTGAATGAATTCGAGATCGCTGTATTCCAGGACCAGAAGAAATACATCCGCGTATTTACACCGAGCAACCAGTACGTAAAAGCGAATTATCTTCAGTTCAATTATAGTTTTGCCCTGAACCCAAGAATGCTTTTTAAAACACCGAACCTCTCGGGTTTCAAAAAGATATTCTCCCGCATCAGCACCAGTTCGGCATTGCAGATAAGTAAAAAAGAAATATCAACAGGGAATTTCCTGCTGAACCCTTTCAGTAAGAAACTGGTGGATACCACGCTGATCACACTCACTTCATTCCTGTCAAATACTTTTTATTACAACCGGATGAACATCAAATGGGGTTTTGACGTAACGCACAGCATCAGTACAGGTAAGGCCCTGCTCAATTATGGATTTGAAAGCAGGAAATTGCGTACACTGGCCGGTAAGATAAGATGGAACCCTAACCGGGCCATTACTACCATGCTTGGTTACAGGAATATCAAGAACGTACTGAATACCATTGGACCCAAATTCAATAACCGTAATTACCTGGTTGAACAGAATATCATAGAACCTTCGGTCAGTTACGTGCATAAAAGCAATTTCAAATTGAACATCACCTATACATTCGGGGAAAAACGCAACCAGATCGATTCAATGGAGCGGGCGACCAGTCACGTTATCTCGGCAGACGTCCGGTATAATATCCTTAATAGCAGTACTGTCAGCGCCCGGTTCTCACTGAACCAGATCCGTTTTAAAGGCTATCCGGGCGCAGCCAATACCACGGTTGGTTATATCCTCCTGGATGGTTTGTTACCAGGCAAAAACTATTTATGGAATCTTGAATTCACCAAGAGGCTGGCTGGCAATATCGAAGTAAGCATCCAGTACGATGGCAGGAAACCAGGTGAATCCAGGATGGTACATATTGGCCGGGCCTCCATCCGGGCGATCTTCTGATAAAAAAAGCACCCGCGGGGCGGATGCTTTTCATTTAAAAACTTTTCTAATCAGCTGAATATCCCGCCTTTTTTTAGGCTGCGGACACCTTCACCGATCTTAAAGCCATTGTTATACACTTCTATTTTATAATCGCCTGTAGCGAAACTGTTATCCTGCTTGAGGTCGATGCTAAGGGTTTGGCGCTGGCCCTGTGTATAGTTAACATCGATGCGTTGTGTAAACGGTTTTTCCTTGCCGTCCCGTGTATTGAATTTACCAGAACCAAGCGATTCAACACTGACAGGGCTTCCATCAGGGGCGTATACGCATACGTAGATGTATTTGGTGCCTGAGGTGGCAGTACGGTTCTCATCCAGGTCAAAGCTGATGCGGAGTTTATCAACCCGTTTTGCCACCGTGGTTGTCTTTTCTTTACCGCTGCCTTTTTCATTGATGCCCAATATGGAAAAATTGGAAGCATGGAGGGTAGAAGCGATATCGATCACTTCATCTTTCTCTCTGATCACGGTTTTCGCCGAATCGAAATCCTTCTGCACTTTATCACGTTGTTGAGTCAGCATATTCTTCTCCTGGGTAAGAACGATCTTTTCTCCTTCCAGGGTCTCGATCTTGGTACGATATGTAGTGATATCTGTGTTAAGAGACGAGATCAGCGACTTGGCCTGGTTCAACTCTTCCTCCGTTGCGTTCACTTTCGAAAGCAATTGCTGGATCTTGATCCTTTTTTGGGAAATGTCCCTGTCCTGCTTCGTGATGATGCTGTCCTTTACGTGGGCCATTTCGGCGCTGCTGGTCTTGATCATATCATAGCGCATGGTTGCTTCTTCCAGCTCTCTCTGCAATTGGTCGCGCTGTGATGTTGTAGTGGCGATTACGGTTTCCTTCTGCCTGATGGTCTCCTTGGTCTGGTTCTTATCCCAGATAATATAACCCCAGGTGCCCAACAGGGCTACAATTAGTCCGCCGGTCAGGTAATTCCGCCAGTTACCGGAAGCCGGTGGCGGGGTTGGTTCTGCTGACTTTTCAGCGCCGGGAAAATTTTCAAAAGCCATGGTTAAGGTTTTTCGTCTATAAATTTAATAATATGCCCGAGGAATATGCTATAGTAACGACCTGGATATTGATGGACGGGCTGCCTGTTCTAAAATTGTGCCAAAGGTACAGATAGCGGTTAAAAACGGATTGGCCGCCCGAGTTATTGCCGTGTTAAAAACAATTTCAGGGGCATGAAGCTAACTTTTATCTTTGGACCATGAGCGCAGAAAAGATCATCAGCGAGTGGGACAAAAAGAGCTTTAAACCGGTTTACTGGCTGGAAGGCGAGGAGGATTATTACATCGATATGGTGGTGGACCATGCTGAACACCATATCCTCGAAGAATCGCAGGCAGCGTTTAACCTTACGGTATTCTATGGACGGGATGCGGACTGGGCATCGGTGGTGAATGCCTGCAGGAGGTACCCCATGTTCTCCGAACTGCAGGTGGTATTGCTGAAAGAGGCCCAGCATATGAAGGATATCGATAAACTGGAGAGTTATATCGAGAACCCGCTCAGTTCCACCATATTCGTTGTGGCCTATAAAGGTAAAAGCTTTGATAAGCGGACAAAACTCTACAAACTGCTTAAATCGAATGCAGAGATCTTCAATTCGGAAAAGATCAAGGATTATAAGCTGCAGGAATGGATCGGAGATTTTGTGAGAACAAAGGGATTCAAGATCAGTTCAAAAGCGGTGAGCTTGCTGGATGAACACATTGGCAACGACCTCAGCCGTATATCAAATGAAATTGAAAAGCTGGCGCTGAATTTGAAAGGCCGCAAGGAGATCACCGAGGACGATATCGAGGAATACATCGGGATCAGCAAAGAATACAACGTTTTCGAATTGCAGGCTGCCATTGCCAAAAAAGACCTGGCCAGGGCCATCAGGATCATCCAGTATTTCGATGGTAACCCCAAAGCAGGCCCTATCCAGATGGTTCTGCCGGCCTTGTATGCCAGTTTCAGCAAGGTATATACGGTGTTCGGGATGAACGACCGGAGTGAAGCAGCTTTGAAACCCCATTTCTATTTCAATGCGGTGGCAGTGAAAAATGCGCTCGAAACGATCAATAATTACGGTTACGATGGCATTGAGCGCATCCTGCTTTTATTGCATCAATACAATTTGAAGGGAGTAGGGGTAGGAAATACCGGCACTTCTGATGCGGCCTTGATGAAAGAGATGGTGGTGAAAATGATCGCCTGAGAAATAAATGGTTCAAAGTTGCCTGAACCTTTTACAGCCATTTCAAACTTTCTTCCTTATCCTTATGCAATTGTTGCTTTAATTCCTCCAGGCCGTTGAACTTTACCTCGCTGCGCAGGTATTTCTTCACATATACCCTCATGACCTTTCCATATGCCTGCTCATTGAAATCGAACAGGTTCACTTCGGTTACCCTCGTACGGCCATTGACCGTTGGGCGGAACCCAATGCTCATCATGCCTTTGTATTTTTTGCCTTCGAATTCAACATACACTGCGTAGATACCATCGCCCATAGCGATCTTTTCTTCGTCGGTGCTTTTCAGGTTGGCCGTCGGGTACCCCAGTTCCCTCCCGATCTTATCCCCATGGATCACTTCTCCTTCAAAGAAAAAAGTATAGCCCAGCAAGCGGTTGGCTTCTTCTATATTGCTGTGAAGGATGGCATTGCGGATATTGGTGCTGCTGACCTTAATGGCATCGAGCAGGTGTTCAGAGATCTCTTTCAATTCATAATTATAGAGCGCTGCCTTCTCTTCCATCATCCGGTAATCGCCGGCACGTTCTTTTCCAAAACGGTGGTCGTAACCAATGATGATCGTATGCGGCTTGAATTTTGCCACCAGGAAATCACGGATGTATTCTTCGGCGGTCTGGTTGGCAAAATAATCCGTAAAAGGAACGATCACAAGATGATTGATGCCTGCTTTCTCCATCAGTTCAATGCGCTCGGAAAGGGTATTGATCAGGCGTACACCTGTGATTACAGATGAAACCACTTTACGGGGATGGGGATGGAAAGTAATGATGACCGATTCGCCATTAGCTATGGCTGCTTCCTGTTTGAGGCTATCGATTATTTGGCGATGGCCAAGATGGACACCATCGAAAGTTCCGATGGTGACAACAGCGTTCTTGAATTCGGGCAACCGATTGATATCGCGGTGTATCTGCATAAATACGAACCTGCTGTCGGCAGGCAGGGTGCAAATGTAGTTGATAATTGAAAATGGATTATTGCCGATTGGCATTTAGTTTTGCGGTATGAGCCTTTATACCAAGCGGGGCGTATCTGCCCAAAAAGAAGAAGTGCACGCTGCCGTTAAAAACCTCGACCAGGGACTGTTTCCACATGCATTTTGTAAAATTTATCCCGATTACCTCGGCGGAGAGGATAAGTTTGTGAATATCATGCATGCAGACGGGGCCGGAACAAAGAGCGTCCTGGCTTACCTGTACTGGAAAGAGACAGGCGATATTTCCGTCTGGAAAGGGATTGCACAGGATGCAGTGGTGATGAACCTAGATGACCTGCTTTGCGTAGGGGTATATGACAACATCGTTTTTAACTCTACGATCGACCGGAACAAGAACCTGATTCCCGGTGAGGTATTGAAACAAGTGATCAATGGCACACAGGAATTGTTTGAAGACCTTAAGAAGTTTGGCATTCATATTCACTACCTGGGTGGGGAAACGGCTGATGTCGGTGATGTGGTAAGAACAATAGCTGTGAACGGTACCATGACCTGCCGCTGGCCGAAAAAAAATATCGTCAGCAATGAGAAGATCAAAGCAGGGGATGTGATCGTCGGATTGGCAAGCTATGGCCAGGCATCGTATGAACGCTCCTATAACAGCGGAATCGGCAGTAACGGACTCACCAGTGCCCGGCACGATGTTCTGAGCAAATTTTATGCAGACAATTTTAAAGAGAGCTACGATAACAACCTGGAGGACGACGTTGTTTATATCGGAAAGAATAAACTCTCCGGTCCGGGATCCACGTCCCGGAGCCTTTCAATTGGCCAGCTCATTCTTTCCCCTACACGTACCTACGCACCGGTGATGAAGCTATTGCTCGAAAATCATTTTGACAGAATTCATGGACTCATTCATTGCAGTGGCGGCGGGCAAACAAAGTGTATGAAATACCTGCCTGGTAATTTCAGGATTGTAAAGGATAACTTGTTTGAAACGCCGGAGATATTCAAGATCATACAACAGAACAGCGGCAGCAGCGATAAAGAAATGTATGAAGTGTTCAATATGGGCTGCAGGCTTGAGATCTATTGCGACGCAGGAGATGCGGAAATTATGATCAGTGCTGCAAAACAATTCGGCATCGACGCACAGGTCATCGGGAGAATAGAAACAGGTGATAAAAAAGAATTGCTTATCAGGACCGGTGGCAAAGAGATCAGGTACTGAAAAAAAAGACAGCACAAGGCTGTCTTTCTTGTTTTGGAGTTTTCATGGCTTTACTGAGGGCCAACAATAAAAGTGATCGGCTGTATCCTATAGGCATTTACTTTTTGTCCGTTTTGCAACGCAGGCTTCCATTTAGGCGCTTTCCTGATGATCTCAATGCAGTGCCCGGCCGTCTTGGTACCCTGGTAGTTCCTCGCAGTTACATTGGAAACCGTTCCGTCTGTATGTACAAGAAAAATCACAAGCACGGTGTACTTCCCGGGTTTCCAGCCTTCTTCCATGGGAATAGAAGCTTTCAGATTTTTGGCCAGGTATTTCTGCCAGGCATCTTCACCGCCCACAAACGAAGGACTTGTTATTGTTCCCGCCAGTGCCAGGCTTTCCTGTCCTTGCAGGGATCTTTCGTAGAATCCTTCTGTTGATTTTGCCAGGAGATCATTTCGAGACTGATCGTATAATTCCCGGGATTGCTGTGCCAGCAACAGCTGCTGATTGAGTTTGACGGCATCAAGTTCTCTGAGCCTTTTTTCTGATAGTGCCCTGGTTGGCTGTACTGATCTGTCGAGCTGCGCACTTTGCAATTGCAGGTAAGCGTCACTTTTTTGCAAACCTGTTATATAGGCTTTTGATTTATCAAGTAATTGTCCGTACACCTTTTTTTCAATGGCTGCTTTTGCTTCAAGTTCAGTAGTTTTTAATACCTGTTGTTGGTATGCCAGTTTAGACTCCTGCATTTGTGTTGCAAGCAGATTTTGTTTTTCTGCTTCCAGCAATTTTTCCCCATTCACTTTATACTCCAGGGCATACGGCTCGGTGTTGATTGACCTGCTTTCAACCGGGTCGGGCAAGACCGCAGTTCGTATGGTGAATGTGCCGGGCAAAACGGTTCCGTCTTTTTTTGAGAATGTAAGTGTTACCTGCCCGGGCTCACTTACCTGTATCATGTACCTGCCATTGCTGCCGGAAACCCTCCCTCTGGAAATTTTCACCTGCAATTCCTCGGGTTTGATATTCTGTGCGGTAACGGTAAGCGGGTTATTGATGCCTATATAGAAGACCGACATTTTGTTCTCGTCCAGGTAGCTGGTAGTAATGGTAATGCCGTTTACGTAATTCATTTCGCAGGCGCCGTCTTCCCCATCAGTGCCATATTTTGCCATTGCATCCTCTTTACCAAGCCAGTTCACTGTGATCGATTCTGCGTGCAACTGATGAAATTCTCCCTCATTCATCTTTCCTTTTCCAATAACCTTTCCATTCACCACCAGCAAGGCTTTTTGCGGATCGACCGCCTGCTCAACAACCGGGTGGTAGTTCCGGGTAGTGATCATCAGAACCCCGTCTTTTCCCTGCTCGCCGTACTGAACGATGGCGGAACTGTCTTTCAATACTTCCACACAAAGGATGTCAGCAGGACTGATCCCGTCCAGGTTAAACCCTTTTTCTTTCATTACACCATCCACAATGACGAGGCTTTCTATTTTTTTTGTGGATGCCTTTGTTACAGCAGCAGACGAAGGTGTGGGAACGGTCAGCAATAACCCACATTTTGAAGCTTCCAGCTGATCCAGGATCACTTTTTTACCATCACGCAAACAGAACTCGGCATTGCCGTTCTTCAGGAATTTCACACTGTCGATCTTTATGCCTTCATAAAATAATACCGGGGCCCTTATCCTGCCTGGATTATTTAAATATGCCTGTGCCCATGATTTTGGTAAGGGGAGGGTATCGGTTATGACATTTGACGATTTGTATATGCCCTCTTTTGCTTTAAACGTAAATGCTGCAAAGACAAGCAATAGCAATGGCAATGCCATCACCCTGGCAAAATAACTAACCCGGGGGTTGTTCATTTTAGTCAGCATCAGTAAGCGCCTTTTTATCGGCGAGTAGAAAAAGTTATTGGCGAGTTCGAATCTATGCCGCGGATAAGCAGCCTGAAGGATCATGGCGGCAAAAGCGGCGGTATCACAATCTTCCACGGCTTTTTGATCGGCTATGAACTCGTGGATCATATTCAATTCTTTCCGGTAAAGCCAGAAAAATGGATTTGACCAGAAGACGATCAGGACCAAATTCACAAACAATTTATCGTGTGTATGCCGCTCTTGTATATGCGCCACTTCGTGTTTAAATATCTGCCTGCCTGTAGTTGTATTGATATCGATGCTGCTGTTCCAGAAAATGTATTGAAGGAATGAAAATGGCGTGCTGTTATCATCGGTATTTACAAAAGCAACCTGCTCCACCTGCTGAACAGGATATTTCTTCAATAGCGAGCGGATGAGTAACAAGGTACGAACCATGAGAATGAAAACCAGGATACTTACCAGTGCGTAGAGCAGCGGGTAGATGTCCTGGACCGTCCAGCTGCTCTGATCAGCGGTGACCACAAGATTGTTCATATACTCATCGCCGGCCGAAACGACCTGTAATACCCGGATCACCTGGCTTTGCTGTTGCTCAGGCTGCCAGAAATCGATCTTCAACAAGGGCAGCAGCAGTGAAAGCAGTATGGCCGATATGAGATAGAACCGGTTATAACGATGGAAGATTTTGTTGCGCAGGAAAACCCAATAATAACCGAAGAGTATACCTGAGCAAAGCACCACTTTGAGCATATACCAGCTGAATGCCAACATAAAACAGGTTTTGGTGTAGATTTATTTATTCTTCTTTAATTGTTTCAGCAACATCTCCAGGTCTTCCACGCTGAGATTATTCTCTTTAACCATGAACGAGACAGCATTGCTGAATGAGCCTTCGAAATATCCTTTCACAAGACTTTTCATTGTTGTTTTGCTATAGGCATCTTTGCTTATCAGTGGGAAATACTGGTGCATTCTGCCGAACACAGTAATGCCGACAAACTCTTTTTCAACAAGTATTTTTAAGATCGTCGCTACGGTATTGTTGTGCGGTTTGGGCGAGGGGAGTTCATCAATGATCTCCCGCAGGAAGGCTTTTTCAAGTTTCCAGATCACATGCATGATCTGCTCTTCGGCCCTTGTGAGTGTCTTCATGTCGTCTTTTTTTGTATATACCGTAAATATATAAACTAATTTTTTAGTTGTACAACTATTTTTTTAGTTGTTCACATTTTTTAACAAATGGTGAAGAAATTAATGTTTGCACCTGAGTTGGTATAAGGTAAATTTGCCACCTGCCATAGTGATATTGGCAATCAGAACGTTAACGAAAACCCAAGCGGACCAATGTCGCAGTCAATTGTTGAACTAAAGCATGTGAATATTTACCAGAGCAACAGCCTCATCTTAAGTGACGTAAACATCTCGGTAGATAAAGGAGAGTTTGTTTACCTGGTTGGGAAGACGGGTACCGGGAAAAGCAGCCTGCTGAAAACGATGTACGGAGACCTTCAGCTGACCGAAGGGGAGGGGTGGGTGGTAGGCCACGACCTGCGCAAACTTACCTGGAAGACGGTCCCTTTCCTTCGTCGTAATCTTGGTGTAGTGTTCCAGGATTTTCAACTTCTCACTGACCGTAATGTGAATGAGAATATGAAATTCGTATTAAAAGCGACCGGGTGGAAGGACGAAAAGCTGATGAACGAAAAAATTGCTGATGTACTGGAAAAAGTGGGACTTAAAACCAAGGGTTTTAAAATGCCGTTTGAATTGAGCGGTGGCGAACAGCAACGTATGGACGTTGCCCGCGCCTTGTTAAATTCACCCCGGTTGATACTTGCTGATGAACCTACCGGTAACCTTGACCCGGAGACCAGCGACGAGATCATGCAATTGCTCTTCCATATATGCCGCGATTACAATACAACCATTATCATGGCAACGCATGATTACCTTGTTATTAAAAAATTCCCCGCCCGCACCATTAAAACAGAAATGGGTAAGGTATGGGACAATGCTACCATAGAAATGTCATAAGTTTCCTGGCATTTGCTTCATTGTTGTATTCCCTTTGCAAAAGACCCTGTCGCAGTTGCGTTTCCTCATCGGAGAATTGCCTGTTGTACAACTCTTTTACTTTTTGTTGAAATTCAGCGGCAGTTTCGGCTACCTGGCAATAGTCAGCAAGACAAGTGCCTTCCACTGCGGCTTTGTTCACCAGGCAGAACCTGCCGTTGAACAAAGCATTTAGCAGTTTCAGTTTGATGCCTGTATTGTTAAACGAGGGCAGGATATGCACATGTGCTTTGGCGATCATGTCCTGCATTTCCTTTTGGGAAGGATCGGCTACTATGCAGGTGTTTTTATACATATGCGCCAACTGCTGCAAGCGATGCGATGGATTTTTTCCTGCAATTACCAGGGGGATATCCGATCCGGTAAAAACGGCTTTCATAAGCCATATCGCTGCTTCCTCATTTTCATTTACAGACAAATTACCCTGGTACAGGCAATAAGAACCTTTCCCTTCCTTACCGATTGAAAGGGTATAGGGAAGGAATACAGGAAGATGATGTATATCTTTTACAGCAAAGTTTTTTTGATATAACTCCACGTCCTTCTCACTAACTGCCAGTAAAGTGGCATTGCCTGCGATAGAACGTTCGTATCTTTTCAATAGACGGCTCTCAAACAGGAAATAGATTTTTTTGAAAATAATGTGCTCATTTTTTGCCAGTTGTCTGTAATATTCGAATTCCGCATTGTGCAGGCGGACGATTACTTTCCTATTCTGCAACTGGTCAAAATAATAAGTACAATGGATTCCATCCAGCAAAATGGGGTGGTCGTCCTTTTGCAAATTGGCTATGAGATCTTTGTCTTTTCGGCTGTTTACCATGTAGGGCAGCCGAAATGAAAAACTTCCGAACCCCTTTTTACGCTGGTAATAATGTACACTTTCGCAGTAATTATTCAGTTCATCCTGGGGAGGGCGGCCTTGTGTGAAACAATGAAGCTTTATACGCACTCCTTGTTGATGCAGCGCTTTCAGTTTATAAAAAAGATCGACTACGCCACCATAGTCAGTTGGCCAGGGAACATCATGGGTTACGATATGGAGCTGCCTTTCGTTCAAACCAATTGGTTATAAAAATGAATCAGTTTCTTTTCCTCTTCCTGCCAGTTCAGCGCTTCACGGGCCCTAAGGCAGTTTTGTCTTAAACGCTCATGCAGTACCTTATCCGTGAGTAATGTATTCAAGGCAGCAGCGATCGTCTCTTCGCTTAGGTCATCAATAAGTACGGCTACCTCATACAATTCATTTACTCTTTTGTACTCAGGGTAATCCATGGTCAATTGGGGGATCCCGCTGTGAATGTAATCGAAGAATTTATTAGCCAGTGAATAATATTGATTGAGACCGTTGTTCTCAACCAGGTTCAGGCCGATATAGGCCTGGCTCGTGATCTTATCAAGGTACTCAGGCAATAACTTCCCTTTTACCAACACTTTAGCCTGCAGATTGTTTTTGGTAATGAGTTTTTTTGTTTCCGCCATAAAATTCCCATCTCCATAGATCTCCAGTGTGGCCTCCACTTTTTTCATGGCAGGTACCAGGAATTCAAGTCCCCGGGCTACATTTACTGCCCCTTGATAAAGAATCACCTTGTTCTCCCCAGGCGAAGGCAAACAGGTTGCTTTTAGTAAAGGCAGGTTTCTTATCACTTCATACCTCACGTTGTACAACCGATAGAATTCATCGGCTATGCTTTGGCAAACGGTATAGCCGTTTTTGAATTTTGGTACAAAATTCCTTTCGATCCAATGCCATACCCGGTATATGCCCGGTCTGGTTACGATCTCCTTTTGTTGGGAAAAATACTCATGAGCATCGTATACGGCTTTCTTATTTCGAAAAACAGACACCAGCCTTACAGGCAGCATGGTGTCCAGGTCGATACAGCAGAAAATATCGGCCTCAACGAAAAGAAGGAAAAAGAAAAGGCGGATGTTGTACTCCGCATAAAACCCAAATCCTTGCTGAAAAAGACATTCGAGACGCTTTTGCCTGTATGGCCTTTCTGACAGGGGCGTTGAAGAGCTCCGCCTGACGCCCGCAAGGAGTACGCTGAACCCCGACGATGCCAGGCTGGTACAGATGCGCATCATCCGCTGGTCATAGTTGAGGTCATTGGTTACTGTAAATACTATCTTTTTCAAATGCTCAGGTTAGGCTGGTTCTATATTCCAGCCGGTGTCAAATACTTAAAAATCAACCTACGCCCGGGTGGCCGGGAAGGCCCTGAATCAAGGGCAATATTCAAAAAAAAATCGCAACCAACCACCTAAAAATCAATATTTCTATGTACTTTTGCGCCGATAAAAAAAAGAAGTATAACAAAGACGTTATTAAACAAAGAAAGATGCCTTATTTAACAATTGAAAAAAAAGCGGATATTTTCACCAGTTTTGGTGCAAAAGCTACGAACACAGGCTCTATTGAAGGGCAGATCGCCTTACTGACAGAGCGTATCAACCACATTTCCGATCACCTGAAATCGAATAAAAAAGATTTCTCTTCCCAGCGGGGGTTAATGAAGATGGTAGGCCAGCGCAAGCGTTTGCTTACTTATCTCAGCAAGCACGACCTGACCGGGTACAGGGCTTTGATCGAGAAATTAGGGCTGCGCAAATAAACCATTCCAACAATGTAATACGAATAATTCCCAACTACGCTTAATCCGGTTGGGAATTCTTCTTTTTAAACAAGATTTGCTTTTGCCTGTTCCCTCCTCCAAAACGGATCGTCGCAGCCCGAAGTAAAGCATAAACCTACAACATTTACTATGTCATTTTTAAAACCACAATCAGTAACATTTGATATAGGTGGCGGCCGCATGGTCACCATCGAAACCGGCAAAATGGCCCGCCAGGCTGATGGTGCCGTTACCGTTCGCCAGGGGAATTGTATTATTCTGGCCACTGTAGTAGCTACCAAAGAGCCAAAAGAAGGCCAAAGCTTTTTCCCGCTTTCGGTAGATTACCAGGAAAAATTCGCTTCTGCCGGCCGTGTACCAGGCTCATTCTTCAAAAGAGAAGCCAGGTTGAACGACTATGAGATACTTACCAGCCGTTTGATCGACCGTGCCTTGCGGCCGTTGTTCCCGGAGGATTATTTCTGCGATGTACAGGTACTTGTAACACTTATTTCTTCCGATGATGAGGTATTGCCTGATTCATTGGCCTGCCTGGCTGCATCAGCTGCACTGGCCGTTTCTGATATCCCAATCATGGAAATCATTTCCGAAGTGCGTATCGGACGCGTCAATGGAGAAATGATCGTAAACCCGACAAGGACACAACTGGAACAATCCGATATGGAATTCCTGATCGCAGCCACCAATAAGAATATCATGATGGTGGAAGGAGAGAGCCAGGAATGCCAGGAAGAGGACCTCGTAAAGGCCCTGGAGATCGCACATGATGCCATCCGCTTACAGGTAAAGGCACAGGAAGAACTGAGGGCAAAGCTGGGTATTACTGCAAAACGAGAATATACAAAGCCATACCGGAATGAAGATCTTAACCAGAAGATCATCGGTTTTGCAAAAAGTAAGATGCATGCTATCGCCGCTTCTGCTTCTTCCAAGCATGAAAGGTCGGCAGCTTTTGATGCCCTGAAAGAAGAATTGAAAGCATTCCTTGGAGAGGAATTACCGGAAGAGGATAAATCGCTTGTAGGGCACTATTTTGGTGAACTGCAGTATTACGTGGTCAGAGATATGATCCTGGATGAGAGAAAACGCCTTGATGGCCGTGGTACCGAAGATATCCGCCAGCTGGCTATGGAAACAGACCTGCTCCCTACACCTCATGGCTCTTCATTGTTTACAAGAGGTGAAACTCAATCGCTTACAACTGTTACTTTAGGAACTCCTTTAGATGAGTTGTTGGTAGAAAGCGCCTTTAAATCCGACTATACAAAGTTCATCCTTCACTACAATTTTCCACCCTTCTCCACCGGAGAAGTGAAAATGATGAGGGGTGTGGGGCGTCGCGAAGTTGGTCATGGCAACCTGGCCATGCGTTCGTTAAAACAGATGATGCCGGGTAAAGATTATGCATACACGGTGAGGGTGGTAAGTGATATTCTCGAAAGTAATGGTTCCTCTTCCATGGCCACTGTTTGTGCTGGTTCTCTGGCACTGATGGATGCTGGTGTGCCATTGAAAAAGCACGTGAGCGGCGTTGCCATGGGCTTGATCAAAAAAGAAGATAAATACGCGATCCTGACCGATATACTTGGCGACGAAGATCACCTGGGTGACATGGACTTTAAAGTAACCGGTACCCGTGATGGCATCTGCGGTGTTCAAATGGATATCAAGGTTGATGGCCTGAGTATGGATATTATGCGTGAAGCGCTTGCACAGGCAAAGAAGGGTCGCCTGCATATTCTAGATGCTATGCACGCCTGCATTGATCAACCAAGGCCAGACGTGAAGCCACATGCCCCACGCATGGTGAAGATCATGATCGATAAAGAATTCATCGGCGCCGTGATCGGTCCGGGTGGTAAAGTGATCCAGGAGATCCAGCGTGAGACAGGCACCACTATCAATATTGAAGAAATTGATAACCGCGGAGAAGTAAGCATCTTCTCGAAAGAGAAAGAAGGGCTTGATAAAGCGCTTGCGTGGATCAATGGGCTGGTGGCTGTTCCGGTAGTTGGTGAAACATATGAGGGTACTGTGAAGAGCATTAAGGAATTTGGAGCTTTTGTTGAGTTTTTGCCGAAGAAGGAGGGCCTGCTGCACATCAGCGAGATCAGTTGGAAGCGATTGGAGAATATGAACGGCGTGTTCAAAGAAGGCGACAAAGTGAAGGTGAAACTGCTTGATATCGATCAGAAGACAGGCAAGTTCAAATTAAGCCGAAAAGTGCTGTTGCCTAAACCGGAATCTCAGCCAAAACCGGAAGGCCAGCAGAGGCAGCAGGAAGGGAAAGCCTGATAAAATCAAAATACTAGTAACCGGCAGGCTCAAAACTGCCGGTTATTTTTTTACATGACCAAAGAATTCACCCAGGTACAGTTCGTGGACGCAGGGCTTGAGAAAGCCGAGATGCTGATCGCATTGCTGAGCAACATTGGCTACAGTGGTTTTGAAGAAACCGGCAACGGGCTTGTTGCTTTCATCAATTCAGAATCATTTGATCAGCCTGCACTTGATGAAATAGCCGTAGCCCTTTCGGTAACTTATTCGATATCTTCTATACAGGACCAGAACTGGAATAAGCAATGGGAGAGTGGTTTTGAACCCATCATCATTGGCGATTTCGCAGCGATCCGGGCAGGATTTCATCAGCCCATTAAGAATGTACGACATGACATAGTTATCACTCCTAAAATGAGTTTTGGGACCGGCCACCATGCCACCACGTATATGATGATCGAACAAATGTCCGGGATAGACATGCGGAAGATGAAAGTAGCCGATTTTGGAACGGGTACCGGCGTGTTGGCGATCTTGGCCGAGAAAATGGGGGCATCGTTGGTTGATGCGATCGACAACGACGACTGGAGCATCGAAAATGCCGGGGAAAATATCGAAACCAACCAATGCCATACAATTGAACTAACGAAGTCTGAAACACTCAATACCGGAAGCGATTACGACTTAGTACTGGCCAATATCAACCTCAACGTGATCTTGGATAATCTTACAGCAATATCCCGCTCTGCAAAAAAAGGCGCTGAAATATTACTAAGTGGTTTCTTGAAACAAGATGAATCCCAACTATTGCAAATACTTTCCGGATTTGGGTTTTCTCATCGAAGTACCCTGCAGCGGGGTGAATGGATATGTATTAAGCTCAAAAGAGATTGACCTGCAATACTATATCTCAACTGTTGGCCGGCAGTTGGATTACCCGTTATTCACATTTTACCTCAGAATCGGGTAAATATACGTAGCCCTTCTGTTAATTAATCATTACCTTTGTGGCATCAACTCAAGTTAAGGAAACGGATGAAAGAACTGCTTCTTATTATTCTTGCATATCTTATTGGTTCTATCCCCACCGCACTGATTGTCAGCAAACGTTTTTTTGGTATTGATATCCGGGATTACGGCAGTGGCAATATGGGAGCAACCAATACCTTCCGTGTACTGGGCTCAAAATATGGCACCATTGTAATGGCCATTGATATCTTCAAAGGTCTGGTGGCTGCCGGCCTGTACAGCTTCATTCCTTATTACATGCATCATGAACTGGAACGAACCAATTTTATGATCGGTTTGGGCCTGGCTGCCGTGATTGGCCACATTTTCCCCATTTTTGCCAATTTTAAAGGAGGCAAGGGTGTTGCTACTTTGTTTGGAATGATCCTGGCCGTTCAGCCCGTGATCGCCATTAGTTGTACAGGTGTTTTTTTACTTGTCTTGTATTTGACCAGGTATGTATCGCTTAGCTCTATTCTGGCAGCTGTAGCACTTCCGGTCTGTGTATTGTGGATATGGAACGAGAGTGAGATACTTTACCGCATTTTTGCTCTCATTGTAGCCATCATGGTGATATTTACCCATCAGAAGAATATCGGCCGCATCCTGCGTGGAGTAGAAAGCAGGATCCCCATCCTGAAACACCGGGATAGAAGAAAGGCACGCCGGCGCCTGGATCACTAACTACCTGGCAAATCCGTTTTTCTAAAATTTGTATATTTATGATGTACCATTTCAGATTGGTACGGCAATTGTTTATCAGCTAGCCTAAACCCCTAACAAATGAAAAGGTTATTTCTTTCTTTACTTGGTTTATCTTTCTTCATTGGTTGCAGTACCAACTCAGTGACCGGACGTAAGCAACTCAAACTTTTCCCGGAAGAAACACTGCAACAACAGGCTGTGACCGAATACCGGTCGTTCCTTTCTCAAAACAAAGTACTTAGTGGTAATGTGAACAAAGATGCTGAGATGGTGGGCAGGGTTGGCTCCAGGATATCAAAAGCCATTACCGATTACTATACACAAAAAGGACTTGCCAGCGAACTGAACGGCTATAAATGGGAATTCAACCTTGTTGAATCAAAAGAAGTGAATGCCTGGTGTATGCCCGGTGGAAAAGTGGTGGTCTATACCGGGCTGCTTAATATCACGCAGAACGAAGCAGCTTTGGCGGTGGTGATGGGGCATGAGATCACTCATGCGGTAGCGCACCATGGCAATGAAAGGATCAGCCAGGTAGCCCTTGCACAGGGGCTGGAAATAGCCGGTAATATTTTCACCTCAGGTAACCAGAAGGCAAATAATATTTTCAATAATGTGTTCGCACCTACGGCACAAATAGGTGTGTTGTTACCCAATTCCCGCAACCAGGAATATGAGGCCGATCATTTTGGGCTCAATTTTGCGGCCATGGCGGGATACAACCCGAGAGAAGCGGTTCCCTTCTGGCAACGAATGGCTGCGGCCTCGGGAAGTGGAAAACCGCCTGAATTCCTTTCTACCCACCCTTCTGATGAAAACCGGATCGCCAAACTCCAAAGTTATATGGACGAGGCGCTTAGCTACTATAAGCCTGTTGGTAAATAATAATAAAATCCCCGAAAATCTTCTAAAACTCCCTAAAACAGGGAGTTTTTTTATACCAAAACTTTTCTCTGACCCGGATTATGCTTACCTTTGCCTTCCGCTCAATTCTCTGGGGGCCTTGTCAGCAGGGCTTTTTAGTTGAAAAAATGAGTTTTTAACCATTAAGTGCAACCATATGTCTTCACAATCATTACTGGAAAAATTGCAATTAAAGGACGAAAAGAACCTTCTCATCCAGGGTTTACCATCTTCGATTGAAAAGCAATTCATAAAATTGTCTTTTTCAAAGAACGTAACCCCGCTCCTGAAAAAAAGGAAGATCGATTTTGCCCTTGTTTTTGCCGTTAGCCAGCGCCAATTGGTCGACATCCTGCAAGACGTGGTTCCCTGCCTGCAGGACGATGCAAAGCTCTGGATCGCTTATCCGAAGCCAACTTCCAAGATCGCCAGCGATTTGTGCCGCGATAAGAACTGGGACTTTATAGCCGACCAATGCCTCGAGGCAGTGGAAATGGTTACCATGGATAATGTATGGAGTGCTGCACGTTTCGAACGCAGCCTGGCGGAAGAGGGAACCGTATTGAAAAGAAGGGCGGTATTCTCTGCAGAGTTGCTGCAGATGGCCTGACGATAGAAGCTGTATTAAGATTTTACAAAATAGGGGAAAGCGAACTTAGCTTTCCCTTTCTTATATCGCAGCATGCCTGATAAGCGAAAACATATCGTTGTGCTTTCCGGGGCCGGAATAAGCGCTGAAAGCGGCTTAAAGACCTTCCGCGACAGTGATGGCCTCTGGATGGGCTACGACGTTTACGAGGTAGCTTCTCCCCAAGGCTGGCAAAATAACCCCCAACTAGTACTGGATTTTTACAATGCCCGCAGGAAGGATGTGGCTGCGGCCTTTCCAAACGCAGCTCACACCGGGCTTGCAGAGCTTGAAAAGGATTTCGACGTAACCATTATCACCCAAAACATCGATGACCTTCATGAAAGGGCCGGCTCTTCCCGTGTTTTGCACCTGCACGGAGAAATATTCAAAATGCGAAGCATTGTCGATGAAAAGGTTCACTATGAGATAAGGGGAGACATCATGTTGGGTGATAAAGCCGATGACGGGTTCCAGCTTCGTCCTCACATAGTTTGGTTCGGTGAGGCAGTACCCATGATGGAGCAGGCAGCTGTCATTGTTCAGCAGTGCGATTACTTTGTGGTGATCGGAACCTCGCTTCAGGTATATCCGGCCGCCTCCCTTTTGTATTATACCCAACAGCACCTGCCAAAATTCATCATAGACAAAAAAATACCACAGACAGAACGGCAATCCAACCTGACATTGATAGAGATGCCTGCAACCGAGGGGGTAAAGGAGCTGAGACGAATATTGAGCAGGCAGTTGGGAATACAGAACTGGAAATAAGAAGAATGAATGCTCAAGATTCAACGCTCAATGAACCATGTTCTACTACTACCGGAAAATTGAATATTGAACAGTCAGTATGATCTTTTACCTCCGTTATGATACGGTTTCAATAAACCGTATCCCCTTTGTCTCCAGTTCCTTCAATACCGGGACATATATCTCTTTTGCTGTGGGTATATGCAGTCCCCTCAGCTTTATCTTTTCGTCCAGGATGAGCTTTGCAGCAATGCCCAATGGTAATCCAACTGTCTTTGCCATCGCCGTACGCAAACTGTCTTCACCTTTGGCGATCAGGCAGCTCTTTATATAATGCTTCTTGCCATCCAGTTCGTATTCAAATTCGTGCAGCATCACGACCATATCCTTATCCTCTAAACGCATGGCCAGCCTAGATTCCACCAGGTGCTGCAGGATATCGGCCGATGACTTTGCATTTTCAGGAACATTTGCCGCATCAAACAAACCCAGGAATTTCAGCAGGCCTTCATTTTCCCTGGTCATAAAGGGGAGTATGGGTTCCGACCATTTTTTATATGTCAGCCCTTTAACATTCACCTGCTCCTTTTCATTCGTCAGCCCTGCATGAACGATCGCATTCCAGCCCTTGAAAAAATCAACATGGCGAAGGGTGGTGCGTATGAAGGTGGCTGTATCAGCAAGTTTATAAGTGGGTATATAACTCAGCGAATCCCGGTTAGGGTAAAAAGCCAGCGAGTTCAGCCCATAATGGATAACTTCATTTGAAACATCAAACAGCTGCTGGTAGCTGACATTCTTTATTTCATTGTCCTCTTTGTAAACAGCACCTGATTGTCCGGCCATCACAATATTCCTGGGGTTCCAGCTGATCTTATAATGCCAGGGATTATTGTCGCTTTCCGGTGCTACCAGTCCTCCGCAATGACTTTTAAACGAAGTGATCTTTCCATCTTTCGCTTTTATCTCATCAATGATCTTCATGGCGCTCATATGATCGATACCCGGGTCGAGGCCCATCTCACAGAGGAATAATAGTCTTCGGTCGTTGATCTCGTCCTGCAGGCTTTTGATCTTGTCATCCAGGTAGGAGGCGGTAAGGAGGTGTTTCCGGTACTCAACGCAATCCTTGGCAACTAAAAAATGCAGGGCAGGGGGCATCATCGATATTACCACATGGGCCCGCTGAATGAGTGTACTTCGTTGCACTTCATTAGTAACATCCAGCTGAACAGCTTCGGCAAAAGGAGAGTGGCTGGTCTTGGCAAGAATGAGTTCCCGGTTCGAGTCTGCTACAATGAATTTCCAGTTATTGGCTTCTGATTCTTTTATAAGATAGTCGATCAAAACAGTGGCCGATTTCCCGGCCCCGATCAGTACAATCGTTTTCAAGTAAAATGTTTTGCACAAGTTAGCTATTTGCCGGATAGGAGCTCTGTTCAATGCCGATTTTTCCGGCAATTCATAGCTTTTGAAGCCATCAAAAAGACCGCATTTTCAGGAGGCTGATCAATATCCACAATAAGCCGGAAAATGTGTGAAAATAGGCTTCAAAAAGACCGTTTTTTGGAGGGAAAAACGACCCCTTTTCGGTACCTTCGCTGCCTATCATTTTTTATGGAAAATACTGAGCATTTACACGAAGAAAATCCTAATAACAGGGGCAAAATAATTCCTGTTAACATTGAGGAGCAAATGAAAACCTCCTACATCGATTACTCAATGAGCGTGATCGTTGGAAGGGCGTTACCGGATGTACGTGACGGTTTGAAACCCGTTCATCGCCGCTGTTTATTCGGCATGAATGAGATGGGCAATAACAGCAACAAACCTTATAAGAAATCGGCCCGTATCGTGGGTGATGTGATGGGGCGTTACCACCCGCACGGCGATTCGGCTATCTACGATACCATTGTTCGTATGGCGCAGGAATGGAATATGCGGTACAAGCTGGTCGACGGACAGGGTAACTTCGGAAGCCAGGGCGGTGATCCGCCGGCGGCCATGCGTTATACGGAGATACGCCTTCAGAAACTGGCCGAGGCCATGGTGGAAGACATCGAGAAAGACACCGTGGATTTTCAACTCAACTTCGACGACAGCCTGCAGGAGCCAACTGTATTACCTACACGCATTCCCCAACTGCTTGTGAATGGCAGCAGTGGCATTGCTGTTGGTATGGCTACCAATATGATGCCGCATAATCTCTCGGAAGTGATCGATGCATGTATTGCCTACATTGATAACAACAACGTTTCCATCGAGGACCTTATCAAATATGTAAAAGGACCCGATTTCCCTACGGGGGGAACCATCTATGGTTTTGAGGGTGTCCGTGCAGCCATGCACATGGGAAGAGGGAGAGTGGTATTGCGTGGTAAAGTGAATATCGAAACAGGTACAGGCGGCAGGGAGAAGCTGGTGATCTATGAAGTGCCTTACCAGGTGAACATCGACAACCTGGCCGCAAAGATCGGTGAGATTACCGCCGAGAAGATCGTGGAAGGCATTGCCAATGTGAACGACGAGAGCAACAACAAAGAAGGTACACGTATCGTGGTTGAACTGAAAAGGGATGCGGTGGCACAGGTGGTGATCAACCAGCTTTATAAACATACCGAACTGCAGACCTCCTATGGTATCAACAATGTGGCCATTGTACGCGGCAGGCCGCAAACCCTCAACCTGAAAGAACTTATCAAGGAGTTCGTTGATTTCAGGCATGAAGTGGTTGTTCGGCGCACAAAGTATGAATTGAGAAAAGCCGAGGAGAGAGCTCATATCCTTGAAGGGTATATCATTGCGTTGAATAACCTCGATGCGGTCATCGCACTGATCCGCAACTCATCCACACCGGCCATAGCACAGGAAGGGTTGATGGCCGAATTCGGTATGAGTGAGATACAGGCCAAAGCAGTACTGGAGCTGAGGCTGCAACGCCTTACCGGTATGGAGATCGAGAAGATCCGTGAAGAGCATGCCGAGATCATGAAACTGATCGAACACCTCAAAGAGATCCTTGCCAACGAAAGCATGAGGTTCGATATCATAAAGAAGGAGCTGACAGAAGTAAAGGATAAATTCGGCGATGAACGCCGCACTGAGATCACTTACCTCGATGATGAGATCAAGATGATCGACCTGATAGAAGAAGAAGATGTGGTGGTCACTATCTCGCACCTTGGTTATATCAAACGCACTTCGGCAACGGAATACAGGCAGCAACGCCGTGGCGGCCGTGGCGCAAAGGGCAGCAGCACCCGCCAGGAGGATTATATCGAACACCTGTTCGTTGCCTCCACGCATCACACGCTTTTGTTCTTTACTGAAAAAGGAAGATGTTTCTGGCTGCCCGTGTACCAGATCCCCGAGGGCGACAAGACCAGCAAGGGAAGGGCGATACAGAACCTGGTTCAGATACCGCCTGATGATAAGGTACGTGCCATTATTGATGTGAAGAACCTCGAAGACAAAGATTATGTGAACAGCCATTATATTGTTCTGTGCACCAAGAAAGGCCTTATCAAGAAGACCGACCTGGAAGATTTCAGCAGGCCAAGGCAGACCGGCATCAACGCCATTACCATCCTCGAAGGCGACCAGTTACTGGCAGCCCGGTTGACCGATGGCAACTGCGAGATCATGATGGCGGTAAAAAGCGGGCGTGCCATCCGTTTCCCCGAAGAGAAAGTGCGCAGCACAGGCCGTGGTGGCCAGGGTGTTGCCGGTATCGAAGTGGATGATGAAAAAGACGAAGTAGTTGGATTATCGTGCGTGAACCGGGAAGATAATAGCCGTACGATATTGGTGGTAAGTGAGAAAGGATTCGGTAAGCGGACGGCTGTGGAAGAATATCGTGTCACGAACCGGGGAGGCAAAGGAGTTAAGACCATCAGCGTAACCGATAAGACGGGCTCGTTGGTGGGGCTGCTGGACGTGTCCATGACTGAGGACCTGATGATCACCTGCGAATCGGGTGTGACCATCCGGATGCCGGTGAACCAGATCAGTGAACAGGGAAGAGCCACGCAGGGTGTAAAACTGATCCGCGTAGACGAAGGCGATGCCATTGCCGCCATTACCAACCTGGAGGATAAAGAGGACGAGAACGGGAACGGGAACCATGAAAATGGTAATGAACCTGCAGGCGACGAACCGCTTGAAAGTTAATTGGTAAAGAAATATACAGGTAATTAAAACCCAATTGTGATATTGGGTTTTTTGTTTGAAAGTCCCTTAAAGCAATTACTGTTTAGAAGTTACCCGGGCCGGCAAAAATTTGTACAAGAAATCTGTGAACTATTTTTGTGAACGATTAAATCGTATACAAAAATAGTTCACAACGCATTTTACAGGCAATTCACACTCCAAATGCATCCTGCCAAATCTTCCAAAGAACCTTCACTCTGAGAGCGGGAGGGGATATCAAAAATTCATTTACCAAGCGTTTACTTAACATAAAAGTTAGTTATAAATTATTGTTTATTACCTTCCAGCCGAGTTGCGATTTTGTTCCATTGTGTTAATAACTATATTAGGACAAAATCGCAACTCGGCTGGCTTTCTTTGTTTTGGCGAAGCCAAACTAAGCATAATTAAACAGTTACTTTAATAACTCAATATTATGTTAGCGTAAGTTGGGGCTGTGAAGTGAAGGGTTGTAAGTTTTCCAGTACAACCCGAACGATGTAGGCGTTCTGAATGAATTAAATAAAAGCTCACGGAGTGGGGGTGCGAAGCAGCCCAAAAAGTATAATTATTTTGTAGTCTCTTCCATTTGAGCAAAAGACAATTCTTCTAGTTGTCCTTTAAAGAAATGCGGAGGCATGATTAGAGGAGCAACACCAGCACCTAAATTTGCAGTGAGTGTAGTGATAAAAGCCCGAACATACGGGAACATAATAGCTGGAGCGTTAGTGTTTACAAATGCTTTTTTGATTTCGCCTTCTGGTATATTCTCGTCTAATCTAAAGTGTCCGAAAGCAATAATAGCTATATTAAAGAAGTCCTTTGAGATTATTGAAACATCAAAAATTATTGTAAATCTACTTGGATCGTTTGCTGGATAAAAAACCTTCGGATTTATGTTTGACTCAAGGTCTATTTCTCCCTCTAATCTTTTGATTACGTTTACGTTGACCTGAATAAAGTCTACGCCATCAAAATGTAATTTAGTTTGTTTCCCTACTTCCATTTATGCTGCTAATGCATATTGACTTTCATTATAAGGAGTTACACAGGTATATGGACTGTGTTTTTCATTGAAATCAGATATGATTTTGGGGCATTCAATATTTGGAGCGGTCGAAATAGAGGCTTTTAATTCCTCAATTTTGCCATTACCAAGTAATAAAAGCACCTCTTTGGTTAACTTGCTAGATAACCATTCATTGAATGTTTCCTCTGTTTCTTCATTAAAGAAGCGGTCAAACCTGTCTTGTATTTTTTTTAAATCTAACATTTTCAGTTATTTATACACATTTCCCTTCGAAATATAATGTAAAGTTACTTAATATCGGTAAATTATAAACGGCTAACTGTATGCGCTTCTTGTATTGAAACTTGTCAACTATCCAATAATCCTTATTTCCCGATATATCTTGGAACATAACACCATCTACACCTTCTAATAACCCTCTGTCCTTAAAAAAGTCGTTTATGTATTTTATTGTTAATTTATTCTTTTGACCTCTAACAAACTTATTAATTGCTCTTTCTATGTTTTTGATCCAAAATAAATAATGCTCCTCATTAAAAACCGTATCAAGAATATTTTCACAATCAATTTCGGCGCTATAAATTTCATAGTAGCCTGTCTCTCTTTTACTACTATTACCCCAAAATACGGCATCATCTTCATAATACCAGAAGTAGTAGCCATCTCCAAGCCAAGCGTTTGGATTTGTTGTAGGTATCGGCTCAATCAATATATTTCCCCGCTTTTCTTGGGTATGGAACATTTTTCTGACTGGCAAAGGGTAGATAGTTTGATTGCTAATTTATAATAATAAATAATAGAAAGCAATAATTTTACTCTCCACCAATCTACGCCATAATCTCTGCTCCGGGGTGGCGGTGGGTTATTTAATTCATCCAGAATGTGCGCTTACTTAACATAATATTAATTATAAAATTAAAAGGAACATATGCCGCTTAGCATGTTTCAAAAAGTTAAGAGGTGCATGGATATTTTACTTCAGGATGAAATCAAGTACCAGTATGGGTTTAAAAGAAACTGCTCAATCAACAGATACGTTGGTCTAACCGGATTTTAATTTTCGGCATAGGGTTTGAAAAAGAAATAGTCCCATTAATTCTCCCGATCCGTACCTCTGAAGAAATCTCATTTAGCCGTAAACATTATTATGTGATCTCTGAATCCAGGTGTTTGTGCCTGGTTATCTATAACTGTTGTGCAGAACAACAAGGTTTAAAACGCCGATTTTCCTTTGAAACCAATCCCCGGGTCAATCTTGGTCTGGGGATTTTTATATGTGACCCTTTCAGCTTTAATAGCCAAAGAGAAGACCGGCCGGGATACGGATGGTGGCCTTACTACCAGCAGTGACCCCGGACCGGTATACGTCGAAACCAAGAAACCTGCTAAGTTTATAAGAACGGGTTACTCCATTTTTTGTCGATATATACATTATTACCGGATAAGGTCCGGATGAATGCCTGGATCGCACTCATCTCTGCACCGGTAAGGTGTAATTGCTGCCCAAAACCGTTCGGCCTGAGCTTGGGATCAAGATTGGTATTTCCCGGTGCAAGATTGATGGTATTGTAATGCCCCACTGCATTTTGCAAAGTAGCCAGATTGCCGGTATGCATAAACGGTCCATTGGGGAAGCCTGCTCCGTTCACTGCATCACGCAGGCTCGGTGCACGTGTTACGGTAATATCAATTCCTGTTCCGCTGATCTTGCCGATGATCCCGTTATTGCCCGAATTGGGGGCAATATCGAATTCAGGTGCAGCATGACAGCCATTACAGCCGGCACCTCCATTGATCCGGTTGCCGGTAGCATCAAATACAGGCGGGGCAAGGAATAACTGTTTTCCCTGGTTCTCCTCCGGTGTGAAATTCGGGAATGGGGCATTATCATTAGGTGCCTGCCCCCTGCCGGCATCGTACCTGCTGTCGAAGGATTGAATGCTTCTCACAAAAGAGGCCAGGCATTCCTGCATACGGGCTTCTGTTACCGTGATATCGCCATAAACGAACTTGAATAGTTCATTGTAATAATTGATGCCCTGTAATTTGGTGATGAGATTTGCCAGGTTAGGCCTTCCGCTCTGCCCGCTGAATCCCATCTCGGCATGGTCCTGTATGGGCATGGTTGTCTGGATTTCGAGGGTTGCGGCACGTTCGTCCCAGAAGAACTTAGGCTCAACAGCATAACGGGTATTGATCAGCCGCATGGCATGTCGGGCGGTAGATCCTCCCAATACACCTTTGCTGGAAATCGCCGTATCGCTGAAGGCAAACTGCTGCCTATGGCAACTGGCACAGGAAATGCTGTTATCCACACTCAGGTTCTTATCATAAAATAAGACACGCCCAAGTGTTGCTTTTGCATTTGAGATAGCCACCCCACCGGCATTCTCCCGGGTTATGTAAACCGGTTTTCCCTGCGCCCCGTAATTGGCCAGGTTGTTGGGATCGATATTCGTTCCGAATGTTGTTTTGATGGCTGCAAACGGGTCGACCGGTGTTGGTGTGCCCGTCCCGGTATCGCTGCTTTTTGAGCAATATTGAAACGCAAAAGCACTTAGAATTAATAAGCTGATGACAATCGTTTTTTTCTGATGCATAAATTGGTCAGGGGTTTTATTAGAGAGTATTTTAAATCGGTTTGTTACCGGCCGGAGGCCCCGGGGGGCCATCTTCGGGATGATGCATGCCCGGCGGTGGCGGGCCGGGTCTGCGGGGGGCCATCCTCTTCAATGCATCCTGGATGATCTTATCAAACTTTTCCTGCTGCACTTTATTGCATATTGACCGCAGTTTTTGAAAATGCCTGAAGGTGAATTCATCCAGTTTCTGTTCTGCACCGGAAGCTTTTTTACTGTACGCCGCAATGACAGAATCCGGAACATCCTGTTGTTTAAGCAATTCAAACAATGCATCTTTTGCCTGCCGTATACTGTCCTGCAGGGCCTTCGCTCCTGCCCGGTGTTCATCCCTCATTTTGCGGTATGTTTCCTGCTGTGCAGGATCGAGTTGCAATTCATGGGTTAAAAATTCGAATACTTCATTGCCTCTTCCTTGCGGCGGAAGGAATTGCCCTGAATGCTGCTCTTTATTCCTGCTGGTCCATAAAAAAGCCAGTGTAACGATGTTGGCCGTGAGCAACAGCAGTATCACAGCGGTGAACCAGCGGTTATTTGTAAAATTGCTCATGGTCATTTATTATTCGTATACAGATTCTGTGTTCATATTATAGGCGCTGACAAAACTTTCGATCGTTGCAGGTTTATTTTCCCTGGATCCCATATCAGGTTGATCAGGTGTCTTGTTCATTTTTATACCAGATATGATATTCACCAGTAAAAAAAGTGATAGCGCTGCGGTGATAAATGCCGGTTTCAGTACAAAGCCCTGCTTTTTTCCCGGTTCCTGCTGCATGCGGCCGATCAGCCGGGTATAAAAAAAGTCTGGGGCACCGGCCTTTGAAAGGCCGTCCAGGCTGCCCATGATGCGGTCCGTTCTTTCTGTGTTCTTTTCCATTTTGTATACCTGTTAATGATTAGATGTCGTTTTTTGTAAAATCCTTCGCTCCTACGGTGGTAATTGGGCTATTTTTTTTCGAAGATTCTGTTTGGCCCTTTGTAAAAGTGAGTCGACGGCTGATTCTGAACTGTTCAGGATGTCTGCGATCTCCCTGTAACTCAGGTCTTCCACCTTATGCAATATGAAGGCCGTCCGCTGATTTTCCGGTAATTCATCAATTAATTTAAAAAGAAGGCAGGCATCTTCTTTCTTTTCATGTGCAATGCCCGGGTGATTGAAATCCACGGGTTCGTGCAACGGTTGATTATCGTCACCAAAAAGATTACTCAGAAATCCGAAGCGTTTCTTTCTTTTCCTTCTCCGCAGGTGATCCAATGATTTGGTTACAGTGATGCGGTAGATCCAGCTGGATAAAAGAGCATCTCCCCTGAATTGCTTTATCGAACGGTAAACCTGGATGAAAACTTCCTGCGCAATGTCCTCCGCTTCTGTATGGTGCTGCAATAATCCTAATGCGGTGTTAAATACCTTATCCTGGTATTGGGAGACCAATTCCCTGAATGCGGTTTCCTCCCCATTCCGGAGCCCCGAAAGCAAGTCCTGGTCAGTCAATAGTCTGCAACTTTTTAGTTAGATGCCGAAAAATAGAAAAATCTTCGGTCAGTTTACAGGCTTCGACAGGTTTTTTACAAAGCTGGTTACCTGGGATCGGAATTTACCTTCTTCATTGAACAGGAAAGAATGGCTGATCGGTATCACGTAGATAGGGAAGTGCTGTAGTTCAGTGGCAAATTTCTCAAGCCTTACAGCATCTTTTTCGGTGGTAAGAACCAGCTTTTTCTCTGCCTTCATTTTTTCGAACTGTTGTTTGATATCAAGCAGGTCGTTACTATGGAAGATATGATGATCTGCATAGCGAAGCATATCATAAGTGTGTACGGTATCGGTAAGGTATTTCTTGAGGGGGGCTGGGTTGGCAATGCCACATACAAGCAGTACGGCGTATTCATGGTTCAATTCCAGTTCCTGCTTTCCAAAAAGATGAAATGGCTTTCCATAGACGATCGTGGTGAAATACAGTTTCTGTTTTTCAGAAGGAGCGATCTCGTCAATGATGTTCTTTCTTTCCTCCTCCGATAATCCGGCAGGGCATTTTGTTATAATGATGATATCGGCTCTTTTACTGCTGCTGCGTACATCACGGAGATTGCCTGCAGGCAGCATCAGGTCTCTGGTATACAGGTCGGAATAGTCGGTGAGTATGATATTCAATCCTGCTTTCACCTGCCGGTGCTGGAATGCATCGTCGAGGATGATCACCTGTGTTCCGGGGCGCTCATGCAGCAATTGCGGAATGGCTACGAGCCGCTCCTCTCCCACAGCTACCACCACGTCTGGAAATTTCTGGTGAAACTGCATGGGTTCATCGCCGATCTCCAGAGCCGTGGTATTTGTATTGGCGATCGCAAAACCGGTTGTTTTTCTTTTATAGCCACGGCTAAGCGTTGCTGTTTTAAAATCAGTTTTCAGGAAACGGATAAGGTATTCCGTCATGGGCGTCTTGCCCGTTCCTCCGGCTGCCAGGTTTCCGACGCAGATGATAGGGAAATTAAAACCCGCCGACTTGAAGATATTCATATCAAAAAGACGGTTGCGCAGCCATACAGCAGCTCCGTATATGAGCGAAAAAGGAAAGAGAAGATATCTGAAACTGCGGAGCACGCGGATCGTTTTATGTTAGTGAACTATGATTGAATTGCCATCAGCTATTTATAAAGATAGAAAAGATCGTGGTGCCGTAATTGCGTTCGGTTTTATAATGTTCAAATTTCTTGTAATCGTTCCGGGGAGTATGTTCCAATACAAACCAGCCTCCCGGCCTCAACAAGCTCTTTTCAAATACCTTTTTCGGAAGTTCATCGATCGTAGAAAGTGCATATGGGGGGCCTGCAAAAATAAAATCGTATTGTTGGCCGCTTGTTTCCATGAACCTGAACACATCCGCTCTCACCACGTTGAAATTCTCCAGCTCAAGTTCGGCAGATGTCTTTCTAATGAACTGGTACATTTTGTCGTCTTTCTCTACAATCGTGATATCGGGAGCTCCCCTGCTGGCCAGTTCGTAGCTGATACAGCCTGTGCCTCCGAAAAGATCCAGTACTTTCAACTGGTCGATTGCCAGATTGTTCTGAAGAATATTGAACAGCCCCTCTTTTGCAATATCTGTGGTCGGCCTCGTGTAGGGCATCTTAGCAGGCGGACTTATCTTCCTTCCGCCGTGTATGCCGCTGATTATACGCATAGAGCCTGGTAGAATAAATGGCTGAAAAAGTGAGGCGGCTGAGCCTTGATCTCTTCCGCTACCGTATGGTTGACCGGTATATTATCGAACTCGATATTCAGGAAGTATTTATAAACGGCGGCATAAAGGTTTGATTTCTTATCAACCATTCCGCTCAGGTATAACCTGGCAGAAGCAGGTTCAACATCAAAATTCCTGCAAACATTCAATAAATGATAGGCTACATCTTCGGGGGTATTGTAGTTGAAATTGCGTATCAACTGCAGTTTTCCTTCTTTGCAAAGCATCAATGTCATGCTGCCCGTATAGAAAACGATGAATAGTTCATTGCCGCCATTTTTCATGCGGTCCACCAATAAGGAATACTGGTGCCGCTGGGTGGAAGGATGCAGCCGGCTCTCGAAAAGCTGAAGCGCTGCATCGGGGATGCGGTGGGTATTGTGCAGGTTGTGTTTATACAGGAAATCGTGAAAGATGGATCCATGCCGGAGGTCACCGAACACAAGACCAAGCATTTCTTTGCTGTTTTCCCTGTCGAACAATTCGGGTGGCACCAGGATGCTTTCTGGGTAGGTCCAGATGATGTGCGTGCGCCTGTATGATCTTTTCAGCAGGGGCTCCGTCTGCAATATCTCCTCCAATTCTTCCTGCACCTCCGCTTCCGGCATCTTATTCGGGAAAGAATACGAAACCACCGCCTGGAAACAATCGCCGGTATTCAGTACAACGAATGAAATTCCGGATGGGCCTGCTTCAATGAACAGATCGGCCGATTCGGTATAGATCTTTGGAGCCTGTAAATTAAAAGATGGATTCATCTTTTTGTATTTGGGCAGGCAAAATAAGATAATTTTACTGACTTTATGGAAAGTACTGCAACGCCGCGTGACTTAAAGGTTAAGGTTACCAATAAACAGATACTGTCGATTGCTTTACCTATCACTTTGGCCATTCTTATTCCCCAGATCAATATGCTTACCAACAGCATATTCCTCGGAAACCTGAGTACCGAAGCATTGGGCAATGCCGGTATTACGGGAGTTTTCTACCTCATCTTTGCCGTTGTGGGAAATGGTATGAACAATGCCCTGCAGGCAGTCTTCGCCCGATATGCCGGCAGCGATGACAGCGATTCGTTCAAAACGATACTTGCACAGGGGATACGCATTTGTCTGCAGTTTGCCGTTGGCGGGATCCTGTTCACCTGGTTCCTTGCCCCGTTCATCATGCAGCAGGTGGCTGATCCAAGAGCCTACCCTGCCGAAATGGAATTCCTCAAGATCCGTGTATTAGGCCTGCCCTTCCTGTATTTATTCCAGATGGGAAATGCTTTTTTGGTGGCATCGCTTAACAGCCGTTACCTGATGATCGGCTTTGTTTGTGAAGCGGCGGTCAATATATTACTCGACTTCCTTCTTATCAAAGGTCGTTATGGTTTCCCTGCAATGGGTTTTAACGGGGCAGCCGTTGCCTCCGTAGTATCGGAGATCATCGGGATGATCGTTGTTCTGATGGTGTTGTTCCGAACCGGGTTGAAAAAACAGTACGGACTGCTGAAAAGCTATGCCTACGACAAAAAGATCACCAGCCAGATCTTAAATATCTCGGCGCCGCTGGTACTGCAATATGTGATCAGTGTTACCACCTGGCTGGTATTTTTCTTCCTTATCGAGAACCTGCATGATGAAACCGCCAAGGCGATCAGCAATACCATGCGGAATGTCTTCGGGTTAACCGGTGTGTTTGTATGGGCGTTTGCCAGCACCACCAATGTGATGGTAAGCAACCTGATGGGCCAGAAACGGGAAGACAAAGTGATCGAAGCGATCACACGGACCATGTTACTGAGTATCGGACTCTGCTTTATCATGTGCCTGCTGGTGAACATCTTCCCAGGCGCCTTCTTTGGCTTATTTGGACAGGGAGAGGATTTTATCCGGCAGGGAACACCCGTATTACGCATCGTAAGCGCAGGCCTGATGCTGATGAGTATTGCCAATATCTGGCTCAACGGCGTTACGGGTACAGGGAAAACAAGAGTGAACCTGTTGATAGAGATCATTGCCATTACCATCTATCTTGGCTATACCTGGTATTTCCTCAAAGTGAATTATGTATCGCTGACCATGGCCTGGAGCAACGAGATCATCTACTGGTCGGGCATTTTCCTGCTGTCTTTCCTTTATCTCCGCAGCGGGAAGTGGAAAGGAGGATAGTTATTTTCTTTTCCGGGGGATTGCTTTTTTCGCCTTCTCTTTTTCCAGGTTCTGCTTCATCCGTATTTTCACCATTTTGGTTACCAGGGATGCCGGTAATGGATTCTCCACGGTGAATTGAATGGTTCCCTTCGATGTTTTGAAGGCCTTCAGTTCTTCGCCCATTTCTTTTATCAGTGTGGAATTGGCCGGGAAAAAACTGCAATGGTTCTTAAAAGCCGCAAAATATACCAATACACCATGATACCTGAATGCGGGCATACCATAGCTGATGACCTCTTCTGCCCCGGGGGCGGCTTTACGGATAGTATCCCTGATCTTTTCCAGCAAAGGCTTCATTTGCACAGATGCGGCTGCAATGTATTCATCTATATTCCTAATAGCGATATTCTGCATGTGCTCAGTTTTTTTCTTTGTTGAAATAGAGTAACCAGTTATTGCCGTAACGGTCTACCAGGTTACCGGATAAAGCACCCCAGACAGATATCGCCAGGGGTTGTGTTTGATTGCCGCCTTCGGAAAGCTTGATATAATAGTCTTTGATCTCCTTCTCGCTGCTGCAATGGACCATCAGTGCGATATTGTTCCCCTTCTGCAGGCCGGTATGTCCCAGCAGGTCGGTTCCCATCAAAATAAAATCCTTTTTTACGAGGGTACTGTGAAGAATGCAGTTTTTCATTTTGGCGGGCATCTTTTCCGCCATCGGGGAATCGCCGATTGTTTGAAAATAGACCTTGCCGCCAAAACAGTTTTTATAAAAGAGCATAGCCTCCCGGCAATTTCCATTAAAACTCAAATAGCCCTTGATACCCCTCATCGTTCGGCAATTTGCTTTAACAGGCTCATGGCTTTCGGAAAAGTGTCGTTGAAATATTTCTGAAGATCTTCCGTGCTTTCCAGCTCGGTACGCAGCGTGGTTGCGCCATTCCTGTCGCTGAGAAAATAACTCTCCGTAGAACCTGCCCAGTCTGTTCCGGGAATGTCTTTCCCTTCTTTTACTTCGCCGGCGTGTTTGAACACCATGGTATCATTCGGTATTTTTTTATAGATGGTTGCAAAGATGCCACTGCCGGACGGATTAAGGAAATCGATACGACTGCCTTCTTTCCAGTCTGTTTTTGCATACGAACCGGGTGTGAAAACGGAGGTCCATTCCCGGTATGATCTGTCATCCCATAATGCTGCCCATACTTTTTCACGGGGTGCGTTGATCTCGATGTCAAATTTGAGCGTTATCATGATTTATATTTTAAAAGTTAAACCTTGTCTTGCCAGGGTTACATTGCTGCCCGCAAATGGGGCAGGCTCCAAAATCACTGCTTTTATAGTAGCGATGATTGTTGCCCGATACCCGAAGTGTTCCTTTCTTTGAAGCCACTTATGTCAGTTAAACATTTTCAAGATCAGCAATGATAAATTTCTTCATCTTCAGAAATGCCTGCATCACCCGTTGCGACCTGGATGGGTCACTCATCAGTTTACCCAGTACCGATGGAACGATCTGCCAGGAAACACCGAATTTATCTTTAAGCCAGCCGCACATACTTTCCGAACCTCCTTCGGTTAGTTTATCCCAGAAGTAGTCTATCTCTTCCTGTGTATCGCAATCCACCACCAGGGAAATGGCTTCATTGAATACATAATCGTGCCCGCCCGGTCCATCCATGGCGATAAAATCGCAGGCCCCGAGTGAAAATTCCGAATACATCAGCATGCCAGCATGGGCCTTGTCTTCGGGAGGGTACCGCTCCATCCTTCCCGCCAATGAATTTTTAAAAACAGATGAGTAAAAGGTAATGGCCTCTTCTGCCCTGCCGAGCTGTGCATTGGTAAATAACATAGAGGGGGTGATACTCTGTGGAGTTCCTTCCTGGTAATGAACCATTACCTGCCAGCTAACCCCGAACCGATCCTGTACCCAGCCATACCGCTCACTCCAGGGATATTTATCAATTGGCATTAATGCTTTGCCTCCTTCGATCAGTTTGTCCCATACCGTATTGGCCTGCTCGATCGATTCACATTTTACAAAGAAGGAAATGGATGGATTCACCTTGAACATCGGGCCGCCATTCAATCCCATGAACTTATTGCCGCAGAGATTGAAGTTGACCACCATGGGTGTATCGATCGTGATTGTTGAATTGGTGAAAATACTGCAATATGCCGTTGCGGCCTGTTTTGCATTCCCATCGAACCAGATGCAGGGATGGATCGGTTGTGCCATAGTAAATTAATTTATATTAGCAGTTAATTATGTTGTTTTGCTTTATGCACCATGAATAGGATGTACTAGGCTTTTGACTCTGTATATCTCTTAAAATTGTTCAGTATCGACTGCCAACCCATTTTTTGCATATCGATCGGGTTTTCATTCTCTGCTTCAAAATGGATCACGATCTCTGTCTGCTCCCCGGATCCTTTGAAATGATTCTTCACAATCCTGCCGTCCCCCATGGTATACTCAATGTATTCCTGGGGTGTTACTGCATCGTATACACCCCCGAAATCAAATCCGAAACTTCCATCCTTTGCTTCCATTCGGTAAAGAAATTTACCACCGGTACGCAGGTCATTCTCTGCCCGGGGCGTATGCCAGCTGGGATCGGCGGTGTTCCATTGTACCACGTGTTCAGGAGCAGTCCATGTTTCCCATACTTTTTCGGGGCGTGCCTTTACGGTTGTTTCAATGGTGATCACTGTCTTTTCAGTAGTCGTCATGTTTATTGTTTTAATAAATGAATGTTGAACTTTACAGATACAAACATACGGCAGTTATCATTGCTCCGTGATGTACAAAAACGACAAATCGGGGGCTGTTTGCGACAAATTATTTCTTTTACCTTTAAAGCATGAAAAAAGTAGCCATCCTGGTTCCGGAAAGTTCGGTGATGCAGGCCATTGCCGATCCGCAATACTGTTTCAGCGCCGCCAATCAATTCCTAGCAGCTTCTGGCAGGAAGCCACTATTCGATGTCCAACTGGTCGGAGCAAAAAGGCAGATCAAACTGAATGAAGGAAAATACAGTGTATATCCTGATAAATTATTGCAAGACGTAAAAAGGACCGACCTGGTCTTTATCCCCGCTTTGTTCGGCGATATGGGAGCTGCTGTTAAAGCGAACAAACAAATGGTGCCATGGATCGTTGACCAGTATAATAAGGGTGCAGAGGTGGCTTCCTTGTGCGTGGGTGCTTTTCTGCTTGCGTCAACAGGGTTACTGGATGGAAAAAAGTGTTCGACGCATTGGGGATTTACCAACGAGTTCCGTGCTATGTACCCGGGTGTGGATGTTCAGGACGGAAGCATTGTTACCGAGGAGAGTGGTATTTATTCGAGCGGTGGAGCCAACTCCTACTGGAACCTGTTGTTGCATTTGTTAGAGAAGTATACCGACCGCCAAACGGCGATACTTGCGTCAAAATACTTTGCTATCGATATCGACCGGAGCAGCCAATCGGCCTTTGCCATGTTTAAAGGGCAGAAAGGTCACCGCGACGAAGCCATAAAGAAAGCACAGGATTACATCGAGAAAAATATCGAGGAAAAGATCAGTATTGATGAATTGGCCGGCATTGTGGCGGTTGGGCGGCGCAGTTTCGAGCGGCGGTTCAGGCAGGCAACCAATAACTCTGTACTGGAATACATTCAGCGGATCAAGATCGAAGCAGCCAAAAGAAGTTTTGAGAACAGCCGTAAGAACATCAATGAAGTCATGTACAACGTAGGGTATACCGATACAAAAGCCTTTCGGTCGGTTTTTAAAAAGATAACCGGTTTAACACCGATCGAGTACAGGAATAAGTATAACAAGATGGTGGCAATGGCATAAAAAATACCGCAGGAGGCCTGCGGTATTTTCGGAATAGCAGACCTTAGTTCGATTTCCAGCTGTTGTTGCCGAAGTTCGAATCCGGGAAAATTTTTTCTTCGTCGAGGGTCACACTTTTCAGCTCTTCAGTAGTAGGCAGTTTCACTTTCCAGTTATTGGTGTTGTTCCATACTTCTGCCGGAAGCTTCAGTGTTCCTTTTGAACCTGATTTTGTTTCATAGCTGATGTTTACAGGCAATGCGCCCTGCTCCATATTCACAATGGTGACCACGGCCCCGTTCTTTGCATCATTATTATCGTAGGCGACTGAGGCGATGGCCTGGTCGAATTTATAGTTCTCGAGGAACCATGCTTTCCAGAACCAATGCAGGTCTTCCCCGGCAACATTCTCCATGGTGCGGAAGAAATCCCATGGGGTCGGATGTTTAAATGCCCAGCGCCTGATATATTCCCTGAAAGCATAATCGAAGCGGTCGGGCCCAAGTATCTCCTTGCGTAACAAAGCAAGTCCGAGACCCGGTTTGAAATACAAAGCCACGCCGATGTTCCTTTCTTTCATGGCATCGGGTGTCAGCATAATGGGCTCGCTGCCCGGTCCGAAGAGGAATGGCACCACTTGTTCCATGTTGGTGGGCGCCTCCTTGTATTCGCCGCTATTGAAATCGTCATCGGCCAGTGAATTAATGAACGTATTGAAGCCTTCGTCCATCCATCCGTATTTGCGCTCGTTGCTGCCGACAATCATCGGGAACCAGGTGTGCCCGAATTCATGATCGGTTACACCAAAAAGATCGGCCTCGGTTGCTTTATACCCGCAAAAAACAATGCCCGGGTATTCCATGCCGCCGATATTGGTGGCCACATTCACTGCACAGGGATATGGGAATTCGAACCAGCGTTTGCTATAATTTTCAATACTGCCTTTGGTATATTCGGTAGCCCTGCCCCAACCCTTTGCACCATCGCTCTCTACTGGGTAAACACTCATGGCGAGGGCTGTCTTACCGCTGGGCAGGTTCATTTTTGCGGCGTCCCAGATAAAACTCTTACTGCTGCTCCAGGCCACATCTCTCGCATTGCTGATCTTGTAATGCCAGCTGAGTGTTTTTGTTTTGGAAGGGCGGGATAACGGATCGGTTACTTCAGCCGCTGAACGGATGATCACAGTCTTATCGCTTTTCTTTGCCTGGGCCATGCGGGTAGCCTGTGAAGGGGTCAACACTTCTGCTTCATTCAGCAATTCACCACTGCAAACAACTATATGGGATGATGGAGCGGTGATCGTCACATCAAAATCGCCGTACTCGCAATAAAACTCGCTCGGGCCAAGGTAGGGCAGGGTGTTCCATCCTTCCACATCATCGAACACACACATGCGGGGGAACCACTGTGCCACGGCAAAAATATTCCCGTTCTTCGTTTTCAGTATGCCGCAACGGTCTGCGCCGTATTCAGGAAGCGCAAAAGAGTAATCGATCTTTATCCGGGTAACATCGCCGCCCGGCTTCATTGCTTTAGGAAGACGTATCTGCATCCGGGTATCGGTTATGATATAATTCGCATCGGAGTTCTCATTCAGTAGCCTCACGGAACTGATCTTGTATCCGCCGTTGAAGTCGCTTTTCGCATCGCCATACCGGCTGCGGCTGTTGAGTGGCATTCGTGCCTGTCCCCTGCTCTCTTTGTTGAACAGGTTCTGATCGAGCTGTAACCATAAAAATGGTAATGCATGCGGGCTGTTATTCTTGTACGTGATCGTAACCGTGCCGCTGACCAGGTTGGTTTCATCATTTATTGAGGCTGCGATAACATAATCGGCCTTGTTCTGCCAGTAACCGGTATTGGGTTCACCGGTGGCCGCACGGCTGATGGTACCGCCGGTGGTATAGAACAACGGGCCGAACAGTGCATGCGGATCGTACTTGGATTGTTTGATAAGGTCATCCTGCGCCTGTGCTGAGAGTGCAACGATGCCTACGGTAAGGATGCTGAAGATCTTTTTTATCATAAAGGAAGTTTAATCGTCCGAAGGTATATAAATCGCAGGGGAAATAATTGCCGTTTAACACAGAATTGGGGAAAGGGAAAGCTAGAATCCTTTCAGGTACTGCACTGCTACAGAGCCTTCCATACCGGGAATCGGCGGATTTTTCTTTTCTATGGAAACGGCCACACGCAGTACCCGCTCATCGGAGTCAAATACCTCATCGGCGATCTCCTGTGCCAGGGTTTCCAGGAGTTGTGCCGGGGTACTCATCCGCTTCTTTATGATCTCATAAACAGAAACGTAGTTAATGGTCTGTTCTATTTTCTTTACTTCATCAATGTTCTTCAAGGAACAGCTAAGATTTACAATAAAGGTATTACCCAATACCCTTTCTTCTTCATGAACGCCATGACGAGCAAAGAATTCGAGATTATTAAGCTGGATAACGAACATTAGTGCAATCCTTTTTCTCCCAGGTAACGTTCTGCATCCAAAGCGGCCATGCAACCACTTCCTGCAGCCGTTACGGCCTGTCGATACACTTTATCCTGTACATCACCTGCCGCAAAAACGCCTTCAACATTTGTTTTGGATGTTCCTGGAACTGTTTTGATATAGCCCGCATCGTCCATATCGATCCAGCCTTTGAAGATATCGCTGTTAGGCTGATGCCCGATGGCTACGAAAAAGGCACTCACAGGTATGTCCTGGGTTGTACCTGTTTTGTTGTTTATTAAGCGGACAGCACTTACGGTTTTATCGCCCAGTACCTCCCCGGCTTCACTGTTCCAATAGATCTTTATATTGGCGGTATTCTTTACCCTTTCCTGCATCACCTTACTGGCACGCATTTCATCACGGCGAACGATCATGTGAACCTGCGAACAGATCTTGGAAAGGTAGAGGGCCTCTTCAGCTGCGGTATCTCCCGCACCTACGATCGCAACCTCTTTGCCTTTGAAGAAGAACCCATCGCAAACCGCACAAGCACTCACGCCATAGCCGTTCAATCGTTGTTCGCTTTCGAGGCCCAGCCATTTGGCCGAAGCGCCGGTGGAAATGACCACCGAATCGGCTTCGATCCATTTCTCTTCATCGATTTCAACTTTAAGAGGCCGGACAGAAAAATCAACTTTGGTTGCCAATCCATAACGGATATCGGCGCCCATACGCCTGGCCTGGTTCTCAAAATGCACCATCATATCCGGTCCTTGTATCCCGTCCGGGTAACCCGGGTAATTCTCTACTTCTGTGGTGATCGTAAGCTGGCCACCCGGCTGAATGCCCTGGTACAGTACCGGGTTCAACCCTGCCCTCGATGCGTAGATAGCTGCCGTATAGCCCGCAGGACCCGAACCAATGATCAAACAATGTACTTTCTCTGTTGACATATTTATCTCCTCTCTTGTTTAGTGCAAATGTAGCAGAATTGAACTTAACGGGCGATGACCATTCCTATCTTGGAAGCATATCCGCAGAATGCACCCAGGGCGCCATTGCTGATATTGCCGATGACCTTGCCGGGTTGGGCAAATGGGTTGCCGATGCTTTGCTGATTGAATTCCCAGGTATTCCAGAAAGTATAGGAAGCTTTATCGATGTTGGATAACTTGAAATAGATCGTATCGCCACGGTTGAAGAATTTGTCGTCGCCAGTTGGCAATGGCTGGTTGCGATCGATCCCTTGGTCGACCTGTGCCGAATAGGTCGTACCATCTACAACCTCGTCGTTAAAAACAGAATTCAACCCGGGAAAGAAACGTTCGCTGTTCTTCTTTGTATAATACCGGATATAGTTTCCCAGTCCGGGTGGGTCAGTGGCCCTTACCCATAGCGCCCGCTTGGATGTATCGGTTGGCGGTGGCGGTGTTTTGGTCCATATGGAGTCAAAAACTTTCGTCAGCAGCGGAATGGTGGTTTTTGCGGTATAAGTGATCCCATCGGCTTTGATCGCAAGGTCATATTGCTTTCCGAATTCTCCGATGAATGCGGTGGCAAGATTTGAAGAGTCGATCCCGTAATAGTAGATGGCATAACCATTGGGTAGCGGTACCATGTACTCTTTCAAACGATGTGTGAATATGCCGTTGCTCATGGTTACTTCGGCATTATGAACAAATGATGAGGCAAGTATTTGAGGGTTGATGGCACCGAAATAATCCAGGCTTTTTGAAAGTGCTACCGTAGGCGGCTGACCGTTCTCGATCTGTCCATCGACAACCAATACCGGGGTGGCAGAATTGAGCTCGAAGTCTATATTCTTTTCGCATGAAGAAAGAACTAAACAGGTACATGTAAATAGGATTAACCGCTTCATACAGTAAAATTAAATGATGTCACTTTTATTCTGTGCGGGCTTCAGGAATTATATGTTAACATTTCCACAAAGCAAAGTATTAGTGGTACCGGATAAAAAAATCCTCCGGCTTGAGGCTGGAGGATTTTTTTTATAACCCATCAAAATCTGATTATCCTAAATAGGCTTTTAATGCACCGCTGTAGCGGGCTTTCTGTAAACGCTTGATCGCCCTTTCCTTGATCTGGCGGATACGCTCTTTGGTAAGATCATATTTCTGGCCGATCTGTTCAATGGTCACCCCGTTCTCGCCATCCAATCCGAAATAAGCATTTACGATCTCAGCTTCACGTGGGCTTAATGATTTCAACACCCTGCGGATCTCATTTTTTAATGAATCGTGCATGACATCCTCATCGGTTTCGTCGCCGCCTTTCAGCAGGTCACCCATTGCAACATCCTCCGCTTCATGCACAGGTGCATCCAGGGATGTGTGGCGGGTATTACTTTGGAAAATGTTGTTGATCTCGGTTTCACTCATCTCCAGTAATTCAGCCAGTTCTTCCGTCGATGGCTCTCTTTCGTGCTCCTGTTCAAAAGCCATATAGGCCTTATTTGCCTTGTTGTAGGTGCCAATTTTGTTTTGAGGCAGGCGGACCAATCTGCCCTGCTCTGCCAACGCCTGTAAAATGGACTGGCGGATCCACCATACCGCGTATGAAATGAATTTGAAACCTTTGGTTTCGTCGAAGCGTTGTGCCGCTTTAATTAAGCCGAGGTTACCCTCGTTGATCAAATCGCTCAGCGATAGCCCCTGGTGCTGGTACTGCTTGGCCACCGATACTACAAAACGGAGGTTTGCCTGAACCAGTTTGTCCAATGCCCGCTGATCCCCCATCTTGATCTTTTGGGCCAGGATGGTCTCCTCTTCAGGAGTAATCATCGAAATCTTTGAAATTTCCTGCAGATACTTCTCAACTGCTTGAGAATCACGGTTGGTAATCTGCGTAGCGATCTTTAATTGCCTCATCTTCTATATATTAAAATCTTATATTCTGTGAATTCCGTACTCTTAACAGATAATAGACGCATTTTGTTAGGAAAAGGTTGCAAACGAATGGTTAATGCTTCGAATTCCAGCGAAAATTATTTGCAAAGGTACGTTACGAAGCCCGCATTTCATAGTGAATGGGCAAAAAAAGGGACGAATGGGGATAATAATGCAGGATAGGAAATGATAATTTGAAATTTGTCAATAAACCACTCAAATCGTGAATACTCCTTCAAATTCCAAATAACCACTTCGGATTTCCCATTAAAGGCTTCTTATATTTGGGGCATGATAGCTGACCTTCGTTCTGATACATTTACCAAGCCAACTGCCCCTATGCTGGAAGCCATGTTCAAGGCTCCGGTTGGAGATGATGTTTTTGGCGAGGATCCGACTGTAAATAAACTTGAAGCAATGGCCGCCGACATGTTTGGAATGGAAGCAGGTTTATATTGCCCAAGCGGCACTATGACCAACCAGATCGCTATTAAATGCCATACCCAACCTGGGGATGAAGTGATCTGTGATAAAGTGAGCCATGTTTATATATATGAAGGTGGAGGTATTGCCTTTAACAGCGGTTGCCAAGTAAAACCGATCGATGGAGACCGTGGCCGTATAACAGCCTTACAAGTGGAGGAATCGATTAATCCCGATGATGTCCATAAAGCACGTACAAAGCTGGTGAGTCTGGAAAATACAGCAAACAGAGGGGGTGGAAGTTGTTATGAATTCTCTGAAATACAGCGCATTAAAGAAAGTTGTTTAAAAAATAATCTTAGCTTCCATTTAGACGGTGCCAGACTTTGGAATGCCTTGGTAGCTCAGGCTGAAACACCCAGGCAGTATGGAAAGATCTTCGATAGTATTTCGATTTGCCTTAGCAAAGGAATGGGTGCCCCGGTTGGTAGCCTGCTTTTAGGTAAAAAGGATTTTATTAAGCAGGCCCGCAGGGTCAGAAAAGTATTTGGGGGCGGGATGAGGCAGGCGGGATACATGGCTGCCGCAGGAATTTATGCTCTTCAAAATAATTTAGGCCGACTGGCCGACGACCATGATCATGCCCGGCAGATAGCAGGAGCATTGGCCAATAAGGAATTTATCGGAACCATAATGCCGGTTGAAACCAATATTGTAATTTTTGAAGTGAAAGGCAATTATGCGTCAGCCAGGGACTTTTGCGAAAAGCTGAAAGCCCACGATATTCTTTGTTTGCCTATTTCTCAAACCCAGGTACGCATGGTAACCCACCTCGATTTTACTAAAGAAATGCTAAAAGGCCTGCTGGGGGTGATCGAATCGATGTAAACCTGAAATAAACACGGGATCATCGCGTTTCCAACAAAACAAACTCAAACCAACTATGAAGTTACAATCCACCATGGCGATAGCCATCGCCGCCTTTTTGTTTCAGTCTTGTCAGAAGAATGTAGAATCAGGTACCAGTGAAGCGAAAGTAAATTTCATTTTTAAGTTCGATTCCACCCAGGTACGACTGAATGCGATCGGCCAGCCAGCGCCTATGCCAGCCGGGCATGCAGGTCAGTCACCCCGGTTCAATACCATGAGTGCCCACTATGTGGAGATGACCACTTCCCCTTATACCGCCATCGGAGCAGGATCGGTGCTGTATAAAGCACCGGAAGTAACGACCGGAGGTACCAAGGCCATCGATTTCGTTAATTCCAAATTCGCCGGGGATAACCAGGTATTCCTCAGTGTACCGATCAAGAACATTGCAGCCGGGAATTATACCTGGCTTCGGGTTTCACTGGCATATCAGAATTACAATGTGTATATGAACTCACTCGGGCAGACCATCGACGCAACCGTAGCTTCGTTCATAGGCTTCAACACTTACTTAACCAGTTACAAAGTGAAAGACTCTACTGTAACAGTGAACGCTAACAAACTGCAGGGTTATTGGGCAGTAGAAGGAAAATACCTTGGTTTTGGTTTCCTGACCACCGGCCAGGCACCTCCGGGAGCAACTACCGTTCCCAACCCACTATTTGCCACTTCGCCTATTCCACAAGGATCTTGCCTGGTCACCGGTGAATTTGCAACACCCCTGGCGATCACCGGCAATGAAACCAGTGATATCAATATTGTTGTTTCCCTTTCCGTAAATAAAAGCTTTGAATGGATCGATGCAGACGGGAACGGTACTTACGACCCCAGCAACGGAGATACGGTCATTGATATGGGTATAAGGGGTATGATACCCAAAAAACAATAGGCAACTTGTACTGATTATTTACCAACCGCAGGCCAATGCCTGCGGTTTTTGTTTTACAAACTTTATCTTCGCAACCGTTACGTAATGACTAATTCTTAACTCTTCCACCCACCTATGTTCCCAACAATCAATCCAACCACTACCTCCGCTTGGCAGGCCCTCCGGCAGCACCGGCAATTGTTTGAAGATGTACACATGCGTGATCTTTTTTACAATGATCAGGGGCGGTTCAGCCAATTCTCCATCCAATTCGGGGATATATTCTTCGACTATTCGAAAAATATCATTACAGAAAATACAGTGGAGCTGTTGATCCAATTGGCTGAGGAGTGCAGGCTGAAAGAAGCCATTGATGCCATGTTCAGCGGGGAAAAGATCAACCAGACTGAGAACCGGGCGGTGCTTCATACGGCACTAAGGAACCTGTCCGGTAAACCGGTTATGACGGATGGAACCGATGTGATGCCAGGTATTAAATTGGTCCAGGAACAAATGAAAAGGTTCTGTTCCGAAATACACACTGGTTCCAGGAAGGGGTATTCCGGGAAAAAAATAAAATACATTGTAAATATCGGTATCGGGGGCAGCGATCTCGGCCCGGTCATGGCCACGGAAGCACTAAGGCCATATTGGGTGGATGGTATTGAAACCTGTTTTGTAAGCAATGTGGATGGGACACATATTTCCGAAACGCTCAAAAAAGTAAAGGCGGAGGAAACGCTTTTCCTTATTGCCAGCAAAACATTCACCACCCAGGAAACGATGACCAATGCACATACTGCCCGAAACTGGTTCCTGCAGCAGGCAAAGGACGAAGCTCATGTGGCCAGGCATTTTGTAGCCTTGAGTACCAACGAGCCGGAGGTGATCAAATTTGGCATCGATCCTAAAAATATGTTCGGCTTCTGGGACTGGGTGGGTGGACGATATAGCTTATGGAGCGCCATTGGCTTGTCGATCGCCCTTACCATTGGCTATGATAATTTTGAGCAATTACTGAAAGGAGCTTATGATACCGACCGGCATTTTCTTGAAGCGCCATTCAGCAGGAATATTCCCGTATTAATGGCGCTGCTGGGCATTTGGTATGGCAATTTCTTCGATAGTAAAACGGAGGCAATACTCCCATACGACCAGTATCTTCATCGTTTTGCCGCTTACTTCCAGCAGGGAAATATGGAAAGCAATGGTAAATATGTTGACCGCAACGGGCACAAAGTGAACTATGCCACCGGGCCGGTCATCTGGGGAGAGCCGGGAACCAATGGCCAGCACGCATTCTATCAACTCATTCACCAGGGTACTCAGATGATTCCCTGCGACTTCATTGCGCCGGCCATCAGCCATAATCCAACCGGTGATCACCACCAGAAGCTGCTGAGTAATTTCTTTGCACAAACCGAGGCATTGATGAACGGTACCACTCAGGATAACCCATACAGGGTTTTCGAAGGTAATCGCCCGACCAACTCCTTCCTCCTGAAAAAGATCACGCCGTTTACCCTGGGGCAGCTGATCGCCTTATACGAGCACAAGATATTTGTACAGGGGGCGATCTGGAATATTTACAGTTTCGATCAGTGGGGTGTGGAGTTGGGCAAAGTACTTGCGAATAAAATACTGCCGGAGCTGGATGGGAATGATTCGATTGTTTCACACGACAGTTCAACCAACGGGCTGATCAATATGTACAAACAAATGCGCTGATCAGTACATTGGAGGAGTATAGAGCTGGAGTTCACCACCTGTTACCCTGTAAGTACATACACCCGACAGTTGCATTAAATTAATACGAATGTTCTTGCAAGCCTCCCGGTCTTGTGCCTGAGCAATCACAGGCTGTAATTCCAGTTTCCATACCCGGTTCCCTTTCTTAGGTTTGAGAAGTATTTCTTTTTCGTCCAAGTTCCGTTTTCCCACTTTAATACTATTGGCTGATACGTCGGTGATGGTTGCCTTGAAAAGGATACTGTTATAGGTAATGCTCCCGATCGCAGGTTTTTTTTTGCCGGTGCATTCCAGGTAAATGAAACGCTCCACATTCGGGACCGGTGGTATTCTTCTCCCGTTATCATCTACCATTTGAGCACCCGGGATGGATACAGTAAAATAAGCGTAAGCTTTGTAGATTCCGCATTTGCTTTGGGCAGCTGCCGTAAATGAAAAAAGAGATAATAGCGATAAAAAGAAAAACTGCTTCACCATCACAAGTTACATTAAAAAACCTCCCGGTTGGGAGGTTCCTGAAGCAATTAGTTTTGGTCTTGGTTTACCATTTGTCCACTTCCTCGGTGCTTCCGTTGTCAGCAGAGATATTGCTGGCTTCCGGAGCAGGTGTTGAGGGAGCGGGTTCTGCTGCTTTTGGTGATTCAGCAACTGGTGCAGGAGCCGCCGCAGCTTGTTGTCCTTCCTCCCCTTCATACGGAGTATCGTGGTTGAAGGCATCAAAGTCGAAATCGGGCATTAATTCTGTTTTAACGTAATCAACCGCCTCGTTCAATCCCTTGATGAATTTGTTGAAGTCTTCTTTGTACAAAAAGATTTTGTGCCTGTCGTATCCATCCGAATCGAAACGCTTACGGCTTTCGGTAATGGTCAGGTAAAAATCATTGCCACGGGTTTCTCTTACATCAAAAAAGTAAGTCCGGCGTTTGCCGGCCCTGATGCGTTTACTGTAAACACTGTCCTGTTTTTTGTCGTTGTTCTCGTACGCCACTGTTTTAAGTTTTAGGTTATAACGATCCCCTTTTTTTTCGGGGCGAAGCAAAGATAAAATTGTTTTTCAATCTGCAAAATATAACTGGGTTTATTTGGAAAGCCGTTTTGCCATGGCTATCAGGCAGATGGGCCTTCGTTATCCTGCTCTTGCTGGCGGGCGTACATCTCTGCATAATATCCCTTTTGTTCGAGCAATTGTACGTGTGAGCCCTGTTCAACGATCCTGCCTCCGTCGATCACGATGATTTTATCGAAGTCAAACAACGAGAAGATCCGGTGAGTGATGATGATGGCAGTTTTATCGGCAAGGAATTGATACAGGTTGCCTATGATCTCTTTTTCTGTCCGGGCATCAACGGCGCTCAGGCAATCGTCGAAGATCACGATCCGGGGATCCTTGATCAGTGCCCGGGCAATTGAGATCCGTTGCTTTTGCCCACCGCTTAAAGTTACGCCCCGCTCTCCCACCATTGTGTAATACCCTTCGCTGAACGTTTCGATCTCGGTTTGAATGCTTGCCTGCCTGGCTGCTGTTCTTACTACTTCATCGGATGCTTCATCCATACCGAACCGGACATTATTTCCAATGGTTTCGCTGAAAAGAAACACATCCTGTGGTACAAAACTGATTTGTTTTCTCAGCGATTGAATATCGATCCGGTTTATGGGAACCCCGTCGTAACTGATCAACCCTTGTTGTGGCTCATACATATGCAGGAGCAATTGTGCGAGGGTTGATTTCCCCGAACCCGTCCGGCCCACTACCGCAACCTTCTCACCTTTGTTTACCTGTAAAGAAAAATCTTTCAATGCCTGTATACCGGTATGTGCATAGGTGAATGTAACATTGGTCAAACTGATATTTCCCTGCAGTAAAGGTGTTTCCGGCTGCGGCTGATTTTTGATGGCTGGTTCTGTAAGGAGGAATTCATTGATCCTTCTTTGCGACGTCGCTGCACGTTGTGTCATGCTTGCCGTCCAGCCGATCGCACTCACAGGGAAGGTGAGCATCTGTATGTACATCACAAACTCTGCGATCTGTCCTACACTGGCACCCGGGGTTTTATTGACCACATCCAGGCTGCCCACCATGATGGTGATGAGGGTACTAAGGCCGATCAATAATGCCATACTGGGAAAGTAAATCGCCTCGGTTTTGGCAAGGCTTAATGCATTGTCCCGGTAGGCTTCGCTGTTCCTTCTGAAGAAACCAAGCATGGCCTTTTCCTGCACAAAGGATTTGATCACCCTTATCCCGGAATAAGACTCCTGTGCATTGGTGGTGAGGTTACTCAAAAGAGCCTGTATCCGTTCACTTTTTTTATTGATGATGGTATTGACGAAATAAATGGCTATGGCCAGCACCGGAAGCGGCGACAAGGCTACCAAAGTCAGCTTGGGGCTGGCCTTCAGCATGAAAAAGATGCTGAAGCCGATGACTGCGGCAAGGTTGATAAAATACATTAGTGCCGGGCCGGTATACATCCGTACCCGGCTTACGTCTTCCGAGATACGGTTCATCAGGTCGCCGGTGCTGTGTGTTTTGTAAAAGCCGGTATCCAGTTTCTGGTAATGATTGAATATCTCGTTTTTCTGGTCGTATTCAATATGCCGGCTCATCACAATAATGGTCTGCCTCATCAGGAACATAAAGAAACCGCTGATGATGGCTATCACCAGTAGCGTTAACCCGGCAAACAGGATCTTATTCGCAGGCTTCTCTTCAAACCGTTCGATGATCTCCCGTACCAGGTAATCATAGTTCTTCTCTCCTTTTTTTATTTCTGCGTGCCTGGCCGGGTCGGCGGAAGTATTGAGCGAGTGAACCACAGTATTGACCACGTAACCCGTCAGTTGGGGCGACAGGATGCGGAAATAATTGGTAAGCACAATGAAAACGATCCCCAGCAAAAAGTGCCAGCGGTATTTCCAGAAATATTTGTTGAGGGAAGAGAGATGCTTCATGGCCAGGCAAAATTACCAAAAAGCTTCGTTTTACAGTACCATTCATAATAAAGAAGGCAGGTATCCGCCTGCCTTCTTTCCTGATCACTGTAATATTATTTTTTCTTGAGTACGATCTTGGCCTGGCTCAACTTATATGCCGGCTCAAGAAAACCAACATAGTTGGGCCATGTTTCTTTTTTATCAAAGTTATTTTTATAGATCTTCCTGGTGGTGATGAGCACTTTATTATCGGTAACTGTTGCGTTGCTGATAAAGCTGCCGCTCGGGTTGTCGATATTCATATTCAGGTCCTGTAACCCATCCACCGTGTATCCTGCCGGGACATTGATTGTGATCAGGTTCTCGATGGTACGGGCGGATGGAAGCCAGATATCCGTTTGCCTTTCCTTCAATTCATTCGGTTCCAGTTTTATCTGGCCACCGATGAGCTTACCGGCTTCGAAAATATAGTTCTTGCCTGCCTTGCTGATGAGTTTTTTCAGGCTGAATTTTTCCTTGTATTTCAATGCAGCGGTATCTCCGTACCGGCCCTCATCGATCAGTTCAAAGTCGGTGTATTGATCCACATCGTGATCGGCCTTTAGTTCTTTTTCAAAAAGATTTTTTCTTTCCTTGATCTGCTCTTCCTTATCGGGGTAATCATAGCCGGTACCCGATTCAACGGGTGCGGCTTCTTTGTCCTTGTCTTTCTTCTTGTCTTTTGCCAGCGGCTCGGCAAAATACTTCTGGAAATCCTTTTTCAGGTATTCACGATCCAGGTTGGCTTTACCGATCAGCGGTGTTTTTTCAGTGCCGGTATATGTGCTTGTACGTTCTACATTGATCACTTCCATTGCATCGGTGAAGTTCACGGTATATTCTTCACGGGAAAGATTCATGCCGGCCTGGGTACCCGGTATCGTGCTTTTATAATAACTGTCTGCTTCATCGTAACGGATGCTGTAGCCTTCCGCATTTTCAAGATAAGAATACGGTGTGGAAAAGGCATCGAAATTATTGAAGGCTTCGAGGTAATAGACCTTCTCCTTTATCCTTACTTTCATTACAAAGTCGAGCTCTTCCAGGAAGATCGCATCCCGCCAGGTGCCCAGTTTGCGTGGCACGTACACAAATAGTTCCGAGGCTATTCCCTGGGCAGCCAGTGATGAACGAAGTGCGGTAGCGAAAGAGGCCGCATTGATCCTGATCTCGTCCTCTTTCTCTTCTTTCTTTTCGTTCTTTGCTTCGGCGGCAAGTATCTTTTTATAAAGCCGCTTGCCGGTCACATATTTTTCAAGCTCTGAGTGAACCGGCCCTTTGTAGTACATTTCCAGGAAGACTTTGCGAAGGCAGTAGTAACATTCGCGGATGATATCAGCATCATTCTTCAAAACTCCATCACTCCTCTTTTTGGTAAGGTATTGCGTGGTATATGCCACCATGGAGGTCACTACGGGTGTATTATAGAAAGCTGCTCCGGCATAACCGCGGTACATCTGTTGAATATCGATGCCCGATCGGTCAACAGTTGCCTCTCCCAGGGTCCTGTCGGCAGGGTCATAGTCGTAAAACACCACCCTGAACTTTACGCTGGGTGTATTCCTGATCTCATAACTCCACCGTTCATCGGAAGATTTCTCCCTGTCTTTATCCAGGAAATAATAGCTGAGGTAGGATTCCCTGTCGCCGTAAACCGATGCCTTGGAATCGAACTTAAGATTCGGGGCGCCGTTGTAACTGCGGTATTTCACTTTCATCCCATTGGCCATTGTAAAGCGGTATTGCTGGTACATCGTCGGGTAATTGTTGGCCAATGAGAAGATGAAAGGGGTAAAATTGATGCCTGCTGTTTTCATATCCCAGTCAAGGCTTGAGTTGATCGTATAGTCGACGATATCTCCGACTTCCAGGTCGGGGATAGCTATTTTCATCGATTTTACTTTCATCTTATAGTAAATAGGTTTGTATATTTCCGGGATATCCTGTTCTTCCTCGATGGCACTTTTCATGTCGATTTCCACTTCCTTACCGCCCGGTTTGATCACTTTATAAACTGCCTTCCCGTCGGTACCAATGGTCACATAATAAAAAGTGGAATATTTTTCCACGGCATTTTTATCCTGCAATTTCACCCGCTTGTGTACATATTCCTTGATGTTGACGCCGGCAGTAACCCTTCCCCGGCTCACCTGCCTGCTGAAAAGGTATTCTTCTTTCATTCCGATGATGACGGCGCTTTCATTCTTCCATTTTTCGGGTACTTCGGTAACTTTGAATTCATTCTCGATGGTTTCACCAATGGCAGGCGATTGTGCAAATGCCGGTGAGACAAGCAGGCATAAGAATAATACGTTCAATACGATTCGGATCATAGAAAAGGTTTTGGTTGTAATCAAAGCAGGGTTATTTGGCAAGTACCACCTGGTCATTATAGAATTTACTGATATCGGCTATGAAACTGTTCCAGGCAGCAAAATCTGATTTTTTCAGGATGGGTTTGTTGATGATGATCGTTTTGGTGTAAACAATGCTCTTCCCTTTATTGGTATAGGTTCCTTCGAAAGACCAGGATGGAGTTGATTTTTTGAATGCGGCAGGCAGATACTCCACTTTATACCCGTCAGGTACGGCAAGTTCTGTTTGCGAATTGAGGTAATACTTCTGGTTGAACTCATAATCGTTCTTACGGTCGGCCGGCATCTCCATATCACCGAATTCCTTATCCCAATCAACCACCACATAGAGTTCATTACCGGTTTTAGTGACCTGGTTGTTCACCTTGAGGTCGTATTTGAACTGCAGTGGTTTTTGCCGGTCGCTGAAATCAGGGTTGGCGATATTGAGTACTTCCACGTTATTATTCCGATTACTTAAGAAGTTGGCGAGGCTTTCGGACTTTTTATCGTTGCGGATAGATGCATAGGCCCCTTGTACAGAGATCTTTGATTCACCGTTGTAGAGGGCCGTTGCATTGCCGGTAAGCTGGTTATCTGCTATGGCGAGTTTCCTGGAGAGGGTCACTTTATTCCTGTCGGCAGGGAATTCAGGTATTTTGTCGAGTATGTGGTTCATACCGTCTTCGATCAGAACCTGTTTGCCTTGTATACGCTGGGCATAATCGTTCAGGGCAATGTATTCTTCCGTCCCGTCAAGGAAATAACGTTTACCGCCGATGATCACGGTGCAGATCATATGGTTGTCGACCGACAGCGAAGGCAACGAGTAATCATACGGGAGATCCGATGTGCCGATCCAGGTGAGCCTTGCGTCGAATCCGGCCAATGTGAGCATCGTCTTTAACAGGTTCGCTTTCCCTTTGCAATCGCCGTATTTATTCTTGAAAACGTTTTGTGCTGCGTCGGGCTTAAAACCCATGATCCCATTCTCAAAAGCGATATACCGGATGTTATCCTGTACCCAGTAAAAGATGCTTTCCACTTTTTCCTGGTCGGTCTTTTTGTTTGAAATAAGTTCAGTCACCTTGGCTTTTAATGCGTCGGGATTATTACCGATAGTGGAACAAACACTGCTGTACCAGGCATACAGGTCATTGACCGATTCAAATAATTTAATACGCTTGCCGGCTTCGGTATAGGCCTTGGTCACACAGATGATGTGCGGGTAGGTCAGCGCATGATTGGGTGAGTTGGATTCTTTTTTATAGGCAGCAAGATTATTGATGGTAAAAGTGATCCGTGTCAGGTCCCCGTCTTTCACTGATGTCTTTTTAATGTCGTACCCGGAGAAATTGAATTCCCTGAAATCCATCTCCAGCCAGGAAGGCACGTTGAACTGTACGGCCCTCTCCACCACCGGGTAATGTTGCTGGAAGTAGAAGGACGTCAGGTATTTAACATCCTTATAATTCTCCTGGTAGGTGTAAGTGAATGCTTTCCCTTTTTCGGCCAGAGGGAATTTGACCACGCAAAGCTTGGCATCGCTGTGAAAGATGTTCTCGCTGCTGTAATCGCCGCATAGTTTCTGGATGGTCACGTCCTTCTTGTCGGAGTTCAGCACTTTTACATTGTCAATGGAGGATTGGTCGTTATAGAACAGACCATCTTCGTATTTGAGGAAATCCTTCACCGGCACCAGGATGGTCTCTGAAGAAACGGTTGCTTTCACTTTTGCCTCTGAAGCAGCGGCGTTGTTATTGAGTGAAAAATCGATCACCTCCTTAAAACTGTTTGCCACCACATCTTCCTTGGGGAATGCCGATTTCCATTCGGATATCTTATTGCTGAGATCAGCCTGTGCCTGCGAAAAATTAGGGATACATAGTAAAATAAAGAAAGCGAAGTTATTTACAGGGTATCTGCGGGTCATTGGTCGGGATATTTTGGTTACAATTTATCTAATTTTCTCTATGAGGCCAATTCCGGAAAAATGCATAATAAATAACGCCTATGACTTGATTTTGTTCAGAACCGGCATCGGGTTTAAAACGAAGGTAACCCGGTGACATTGTATCCAGGAGTTGCTAAGAATATTTCCTGTAACACATTGTGGCTAAGTAACAAATAAGTTTGGATTGAAAACATTGTAAACGTATTTTTGCGCCGGAGAGATGGCTGAGCGGTTTAAAGCGGCGGTCTTGAAAACCGTTGACTGTAACAGGTCCGGGGGTTCGAATCCCTCTCTCTCCGCTGACCTGATATTGTGCTCCCGTAAGGGAGCATTTTTCATTTCCTGAAGTGTGTTTTCATTGTTCCGTCTTATCGCGGATTACCACCAGGTCTTTTAATTCTACCGTCATGGGCATGACGCCTACCTGCAGGAGGGCTTTTTTGCCCCTGATCTCCTTCACGATGCCTGTATTGCGATTCTTTTTCATTTTTACCTTGTCGCCAATTTTCACCTCACCTCCCACTTCTTCAAATTTCTCATCCAGCTTTTTCTGTTGCTTTTCCGCACTGATCTTCTCCTTTTGTTTAAATAATAGCGCATGGATCATCTTCACCACTTTGTCCTTATCCTCGGCCTTTCTCCATTCGATCACCATCGCTTTCAGGCGGCGTTCCATGTCTTTCAGGTAGGCCAGTTTATCTTCGGTGATCTTATTCTGGTGTTTCAGACGTTCCACCTCCTGCCTGTGCCTCTCTTTGTCCATCACCTGCTGCATTTCTTTTTTAAGACGTTCGTTCTCTTTCAGCAATTTTCCAAGGGTTTCTTTCTCTTTGTCGATATGCTGCAGGTCCTGTTCGGTACGGTTAAGCAATTTGTCGAGGGTGAAATGGTCTTCATCCACCAGTTTCCTGGCTTTTTCGATCAGGCGTTTCTCCAACCCGATCCGTTCTGCGATTGAAAAAGTATAGGAACTGCCTGGCTTGCCCACCACCAGCTTGTATAGAGGCAAGAGTTTCCTCTCGTCAAATTGCATTGCCCCGTTGATGATGCCGGGCACTTTATTGGCCATCACTTTCAGGTTCAGGTAATGCGTGGTCACAATACCTATGCTGTGCTTATGCGCCAGTTCTTCCATGATCACTTCGGCAAAAGCGCCGCCGAGGTTAGGATCGCTTCCGCTGCCAAGTTCATCAATGAAGAACAATGTTTTTCCATTGGCATTCTCCATGAAATGTTTCATGTTCTTCAGGTGAGAGGAATAAGTACTCAGTTCGAATTCGAGGCTTTGCGTATCGCCGATATGGATCATCAGCTGTTTGAATATCCCCATCTCGCTATCGGGATGAACAGGAACAAGTAAACCGCTTTGCACCATCAGTTGCAGCAGTCCGACCGTCTTCAGTGTAACTGTTTTACCACCTGCATTGGGGCCGCTGATAACAAGGATACGTTGTTTTTCATTCAGGGCGATATCGACCGGTATGGTGGCTTTATTGTTCGTTCTATTGTAAAGATAAAGGAGCGGGTGATAGGCCTGGGCCAGTTTTACCTGTGCCTTATCTGTCACCACAGGATGGTTTCCGTTGTACTCTGTGGCAAATCTTGCCTTGGCACGGATGAAATCGTACTCTCCGGCAATACCATGATATGCTTTTAACAAAGAGGAATAAAGGCTCAGGTCCTGGGTAAGCTTGCGGAGGATGCGGTAAACCTCCTTCCGCTCGTCGTTCTCAAGAGAAAAGATCGCATTGTTGAGTTCCGTTGTTTCTTCCGGCTCGATGAAAGTGGTACGCCTGCTGTCGCTTTCCCCATGCAGTATACCCTTGACCATCCGCTTCTGCTCTGCAAAAACGGCCAGCACCCTTCTCCCGTTCATAAAACTCTCCTCAATATCGGCCAGGTAGCCCTGTTTATTCATCTTACTGACGATGCGTTCGAATACCCTGCGCAATTCGTTGCGTTTGCGGAAAAGGTTCATACGGATGCCAGCCAGTTCCTCACTTGCACTGTCTTTCACATTACCGGTTTCATCCAGTACTTCATCGATCAGTTCATTGATGGCCTTTTCATAGTATGAATCCCTGATCACTTCTGCCATGGCCGGGTATGCGGTCCTCCGGTCGTTATCGAACCAGCGGAAGATGCTGCCTGTGTTCTCAACCAGCCTTCTGATAAGCAAAAACTGTTCGCCGCTCAACACGGCGCCGGGTATGCCGATCAGTTTTAGTTCCTTATGCAAATTGTGGGTGAAGTCGTTCGGAAAGTGTTGGCCTCCCAGGACCAGCAATTTGAACTCATAGGTTTGCTGCAGTTCAGTAAGGATGAATTCTTTTTTGGTATGGATGCGGAGACTGTCGGCCTTTGCCTTGGCGAATTCTGTACGGCAATGCAACGCCAGCAGGGTTTTCACCTTCTCATATTCCAGCTGCACGAGGGCGGATTCGGGGAAGAATTTCATGACTCCTCAATAAAACGTTTATTAAAAGAGGCAAAGGTAATTTTATTCTCTATTCTTTAATTTTTCTACCTGCAGCTCCTCCCATTGCGTCGTTCCATCCTTTTCCCGCTTGAATACGAATTCATCACTGCTTAAAATAACAATTTCAGCCGTTGTGTATACCGTGCAACCATCAAGGAGGTGGCCACCGATTGTTTTTCCTGTGCTATCACTGAGGCTGATGTGGATATGCGAGCCATTCACAGATACGGTACCAGTGAGGCTTGTGATCTCGAAATGGCCGCTGTCGATGCTGCCTGCCGGCTGGTTGGCAAAACGGATATTATAGTTTGTCAGGCTGCCGACACCCGTGCTGATCCAACCGGCTTTAATTTGCTTTTCGGTTACCAGTTTCTGTATCTCTTTTTTAAGGTCCTCGCCGGGTTTCAGCCTGAAAGCATGTGCATGGATGGTTTGCATATTCATTTTTTGGTGGCAGGAAATTAAGATTCCCGATACTAAAATAAGTAAAGAGATACTCGCTGAAAAAGGCTTTATTGACATTGTTAAACTTTTGTTGCTAAGGAGTTGTTATGCAATCTGCACCTGCTAACTTTGCGTAAGTAAATGAAAAAAATCACACCCATGTTAAAAGTTTTGTTCATTTCGCTGATCAGTATTACAGGATTGAGTTCCTGTGCGCAAAAAAATAATTCCACCAAAATAAAAAAGGAGACTACAGTGAGTACAACATCCAATGTTAGATTAGATACCGCCACTTTCGGCACCGGGTGCTTCTGGTGTACGGAAGCCATCTTTCAGCAACTGGTAGGTGTGGAAAAAGTGACCAGTGGCTATAGCGGAGGTACTGTTCCCAACCCTACCTACGAGCAGGTTTGCAGTAAAACCACCGGCCATGCCGAATGTCTCAGCATTGTATACGATCCTGCTAAGATCAGTTTCGACGAATTGCTTGAGGTGTTCTGGCAAACACACGATCCAACCACGCTCAACAGGCAGGGTGCCGATGTCGGTACGCAATACCGCAGCGTGGTCTTCTATCACAATGATGAGCAGAAGGCCAAGACCGAAAAATATAAGGCAGCCCTCGATAAAAGCGGCGCCTTTGACAAACCTATTGTGACCACGCTGGAAAAGTTCACCGTATTCTACCCTGCGGAGGAATATCACCAGAACTATTACCTGAACAACCCGGGGCAGGGATATTGCCAGTTCGTGATCAGGCCAAAAGTCGAAAAGTTCGAAAAGGTTTTCAAGAATAAACTAAAGAAGCACTAACGGATCGTATTTAAAGTGAACAGGAGCTATTTTTTAGCTCCTGTTTCGTTTTCAGGTCTTGGTTTTCCCCGGTGGCAGGTAAAGCATGTTACCGCCTGTACTTCGCTGGCCTTGATGTCTTCATTGAAGTGAAAATACTTTTCATTGATCTCGCCGGTCATCCGTATCATATTGCGGGTGATCTCTTTTTCGGGCTTATCGTCAATATGCCAGATCATCGTATCAGCTTTCTTATCATGTACATGGCAGAACGTGCATTCCACCTTCAGGCTGGCGCAATAGAAATCCATTAATTTATCAAGCGAATCTTCCGTTATGTTCTTAGGCAATACCCGGAGATTCTTAAACCGGTCGTTATCCGGGTGCTTCATGGCCGCCATGCCGATGAGTACGAACGCAGCCAGTGCAGCAAGCGTTTTGATTTTTTTGATCGAGTTCATGGTTATAGTTTTTTAGCTCTTCTCAATTCAAGCAGGTTCAGGCTGTTTGGATAAAAACCCTGTACGTTGGTATGTACCAGGTGGATGGCCATATCGTACCACAAAGGAACAACCGGGGCATCATTGATTACCAGCTGGTCCATCTGCCGGTAAAGCCGGTACCTCAGTGAATCGTTTCGCTGTGACAAGGCCGCCTCATACAGGGCATCAAAAGCCGCATTCCTGTACCGGGTATAGTTGGGTGGTGCAGGGTTCCGGCTGTAAAAAACACTCAGGTAATTCTCTGCATCCGGGTAATCGGCGATCCAGCTGCCCCGGAAAAATGAAGCCTGCGATTTGGCCATTTGCTCCATCAGCAGGCTTTTCTGTATCACTTCCACCTGGACCTGTATCCCTATCTGCATCAGCTCGTTTGCAATATACGTACCCAGGTCGCCATAAATGGGAATGGTTAACAGCTTAATAACCGGCAGGCCATTGCCATCCCGGAAGCCAGCCTCTTCAAGCAATTGCTTTGCCCTTGCCGGGTTGTAATGATATCCTTTTACCTCGACGGGGTCAAAGGATGGTAGCCCCGCCGGCACAAAGCCGCTTTCTGCGGCAATGCCGATGCTGTTGCGCAGGTAAAGCATCATCTTCTTCCTGTCGAATCCGTAATTGATGGCCTGCCTGATCTTCTGCAAACGAAGCGGTGAATTTTTGACCATTGTATTTTCAGGATCTACGAGGATACCCAGGTATTCGATATTGAGGTAAGGATGTTTGTGTAATGCTATCCTTCCAAGCCATGTTCTTTTAAGATTACCCGTTTTGGTAAGTACCTCATCTTTAAAGGAAGGATCGATATCGTCGATGAAATCAAGCCGGTTCTGCTGGAATTCAAGGAACTCTGTTGCTTTGCTGTCATAAAAAGAAACCTTGATGCCATCGAGATAAGGAAGTTGATTCCCTGCGCTGTCCTTCTCAAAATAATGTTCATTTTTTTTAAGGATCAGTGCCTGGCCTTCTTCCCAGGCAACGAACTGAAATGGCCCTGAACCTACGGGATGCCTCCGGAAATCGGTCCCGTATTTTTCCACGGCCTCTTTTGGTACAACAGAACAATATTGCATGCTGAGGATACCAAGGATGGATTGAAAAGGGCGCACCAACTTCAGCCGGAAAGTGGAATCATCGACCGCTGTGAATCCTTGCAGCGGGTCGACCCTGTTGTTGAATATCCATGCGCCCGGGCTGGCTGTGTTCTTATCGATGATGCGGTTGAAGCTGTACACAACATCTGATGCGGTCAGCGGACGGCCTTTGCCCCCTGCGAAACAGCCATCATTGATGAACGTAACATCTTTCCGGAGGCGAAAGGTGAAGACAAGGTTGTCTTCAGAAATATTCCAGCTTTTTGCCAGCGATGGTTTGATCTGCATATTACTGTCGATCTCCACCAGGGTGCTGTACAGTTGATGTACCGCCCACATCACCTGCTTATTTTTTGCAAATGCAGGATCAAGGGAAGCCAGTCCGCTGCTTTCGTTATACCGGAAGATCTTTTTATCGGAGTGGCGGTGTGAAGAGCATGCAAAGATCAAAACGCAAAAGGCAAAACCGGCGGTAAGCCTCGTGTATTTATTTGATGAGAGGTGCATGTATATGTATAAAGAAATCTAAATTAGCACATCTAGACAAATACATATGAAACAACTTGTTAAGGCTTTTGCCGTTCTTAATTTTTCATTCCTGATTCTTAATTGTGTACCGGCACAGCCCCTGAATCAGAAAAAAGTGCTGACCCATGCCGATACCTTAAGGGGCACTTTTGGTCCTTCGAGGGATTGGTGGGATGCAACCAAGTATGACCTCCATGTGACGTTTAATATTCCTGATAGTACGATCAGCGGATATAATATCATCGACTTTACTGTTTTAAAAAAGGGATCTGTGATACAGATCGATCTGCAGGAGCCTTTGGTACTGGACAGTATTAAAGCGAATTCAGAGCGCAATACCAACCAACTTGGCAATGTACCCTTCACCAAAGACGGGAATGCCTATTTCATCGAGCCTTCTACCTGGATGAAGCACGGGTTGCAGAAGAAGAATTATTTGTTCGTTTATTATCATGGTAAACCCCGTATTGCCCGGCGCCCGCCTTGGGATGGTGGTCTTATCTGGCGCAAGAGCAAAGACAAAAGTCCCTGGGTTAGTATTGCCTGCCAGGGTCTGGGCGCCAGCGTCTGGTATCCATGCAAGGATCACCAGGCCGATGAACCCGATAGTGCCGAAATGCATATCACCATCCCCGATACTTTAATATGCGTAGGCAACGGCCGTTACAGGGGTGTTATCAAAAATGGTGATGGCACAGCCACGTACGACTGGGCGGTAGTGAATCCGATCAATAGTTATAATCTCATTCCCTACATCGGTAAATATGCTCATTTTGGAGAAACCTACCAGGGGGAGAAAGGAAAACTGGATATGGACTATTGGGTATTGCAGGACAACCTGGATAAAGCCAAAGAGCAGTTCAAAGATGCTCCAAGGATGATGAAGGCGTTTGAACACTGGTTTGGGCCATATCCGTTTTATGCGGATGGATATAAATTGGTGGAGGCTCCGCACCTGGGTATGGAGCACCAGAGTGCAACGGCCTATGGCAATGGTTTTCAAAATGGATACCGGGGCGGCGACCTGAGCAGCAGCGGCTGGGGTTTGAAGTGGGACTTTATCATCGTGCATGAAAGCGGACATGAATGGTTTGCCAACAACATCACTTCAAGGGATATCGCAGATATGTGGATTCATGAGAGTTTCACCAATTACAGCGAAACCCTGTTTACGACCTACTGGTATGGCAAAGAGGCAGGTAATGCCTATGTGCAGGGTACGAGAAAACTCATTGCCAACGATATCCCCATCATCGGCACATACAATGTGAACAAAGAAGGAAGCGGCGACATGTATTACAAAGGGGGGAATATGATCCACACCATCCGCCAGGTGATCAATGACGATGAAAAGTTCAGGCAGATACTCCGTGGATTAAATAAAACATTCTATCATCAAACCGTTACCACAAAACAGGTGGAAGATTATATCAGTAAGGAAAGTAAGATCGATTTCAGCAAAGTGTTCGATCAGTACCTGCGCACAAACCAGGTACCGGTACTCGAATACAAGGTGGAAGGCAATAAACTCTCTTACCGGTATACCAACTGTATAAAAGGGTTCAACCTGCCATTGAAAGTAAAGTTCAAAACCGAACAGTGGATACGTCCAACAGAAGAATGGAAGTCGCTTAACCTGTACCCGGAAGGTGATAATAGTTTCACTGTAGACCCAAATTTTTACATCAATACAAAAAAGACAGAGTAATTTAGCGGCCAACGAAACCGAACCGAATGTCGCAGATCCGAAAGCAAAGCATCGTCTCCTCGATCGTAGTATATATTGGTTTTGCTATTGGGTTTCTGAACACCTACCTCTTTACGCGGCAAGGCGGCTTTTCCCAGGCAGAATATGGGCTGACAGGCATTTTTATGGCGATCGCCAATATCATGTACTCGTTTGCCAACCTTGGAATGGTTGCTTATATCTACAAATTCTACCCATATTATAATGATAACCTGCCGCGGAAAAAGAACGACATGATCACCTGGGCATTGCTGTTTTCTTTGGTTGGTTTCTGCCTGGTGGTGATAGCGGGCATTTTGCTGAAGGACCTCGTCATCAGGAAATACGGAACGAACTCTCCCGACCTGGTGAAGTATTACTACTATATTTTCCCATTCGGGTTGGGGCTTACTTTGTTCACGGTGCTGGAAGTGTATGGCTGGCAATTGAAGCGTTCGGTACTTACCAACTTTTTGCGGGAGGCCCAGTTCCGCTTGTTGACCACACTATTGATCGCATTAAGCTTTACCGGCCTGATTGCCTCCTTCGACCTGTTCATCAAGATATATTCATTTACTTACCTGGCTGTAGCTGCCATCCTTCTTGGTTATCTCCTGTTCAGTAAGCAGATGTCTTTTACGTTCTCCGTGAGCCGGGTCACAAAGAAATTCTTCAGGAAGATTGTTACGCTGATTTCATTCGTCTACGGCGGGAGCCTCGTGTTCACTATTTCGATGGTAATCGATACCATTATCATTGCGGCTGTATTGCCTGATGGGCTGGCACTTGCAGGTATTTACACCCTGGCACAGAATATTGCCAGCTTGATCCAGGCCCCGCAACGGGGAGTGATATCCTCTTCTCTTGGCGCCTTATCAAAGGCCTGGAAAGATAAGGATATGGCAAAGATCGACCGTATCTACCACAGTTCTTCCATCAATCAACTGCTTTTCTCGGTAGCGATGTTTGCATTGATCTGGCTGAATTTTGATGACGCAGTTTTGAACTTTCACCTGCAGCACCGATACCTCGAGGCGGCCTGGGTATTCTTCTTTATCGGGCTGATGCGCATTGTTGACATGGGCACGGGCGTGAGCAGCCAGATCATCAACACATCCACTTCATGGAAATTTGATTTCATTACCGGTATAATACTTCTTTTGGTAACCCTCCCATTGAATTATATACTTACCAAGTATTATTTTGGAATCAGGGGCCCCGCTATCGCCAATCTTTCAGCAATGATCATATATAATACTATCCGGTACTGGTTCCTGTATTCGAAATTCGGATTGCAGCCCTTTACCGTAAAAACGATTTATACTATTTTGCTGGGATCCGGTGTCTTTTGTTGTTGTTTCTTTCTTTTCAGCAATATGCAGGGATTTTTGGGCATGATAATGCGTAGCACCCTCTTCCTGGCACTGTTCATTGCCGGTACCAAACTATTGAATCTCACGCCGGACTTAAAGCCCGTGTGGGATGGTATGCTGAAAAAACTGGGAATAAAAAAAAGGGAAGAATAGGTTTTGCCGCTGTTATTCTGCATCGGTCTTGGAAGGTAAGCGCCCACCGCCGATATACCGTTTGTTATAATACTCTTCTTCCAGGTTACTGATGACCACCCCGCTGCTGGTACTGGCATGTGTAAAATATCCATTGCCCAGGTAAACACCCACATGGCTGACCCCTCTTCTAGTCCTGAAAAATACAAGGTCTCCTTCCTGGAGTTCGCTTTTTTTAAGCTTATAACATTCGTCGTATTGCGAACGGGCAGTACGGGGTAAAGTGATCCCGTAAATATTATGGACCAGGGTGCCGGAATAGGCGCTGCAATCAATCCCGTCCCTGGTGGCCCCGCCGTACCGGTATGGGGCTCCCCACCATTGCTCAATGAAATTGTAGAGTGCAGTATTGCTGAGTGCTTCTACTTCTACATTTAGGAGCTGGGCATATTTGAACTGGAGGGATGTACATTTTTCTATCGCCGCTTCATCTCTGTCAGATCCAGTAACATTTCCGGTAGATACTTTTTTGGAAAAAGTCTTTGCCGGAACAGATGCCTGTACTGGTGTATCATTTTCCTGCCTTACCTCAATGCCTTCGATGAATTTTACCTGTTTGGTTTCTGCTACAGGATCCTTGGCCCGGAGAGAACCCAGCTTTTTTTGCGACTGTGAAGTGATTGGTGTTCCTGAAAAAATGCCAACGGCAACAGAAACAAAAATTAAGTGTTTCATACGATAAAATGAGGGGTTTTATCAGTAAGTACAACTTAGTCTTCTGTTCTTTGGTCGTCTTGATTGTTCCTTGGTTCCGCTATTTATCGTACCCTTTCTTCTGGTTCTGTTCTACTAACGTATCTTAATGGTGATAACTTGTGCAAAGGTAAATGCTAAGCCCCGGAATTGCAACCCTTTAACGAATAATTAATTTATTATTGCAGTCTGGTGAACGCAGTACCTAAATCGCTGTGATGAAAGGTTTTAAGTTCACGATCTTTGCAAACGAACGGGTCAGGAGCAGGCACATATGAAGTTTTCGCATTTACATGTACATACACAATACTCCCTTCTAGATGGAGCGGCCTCAATAAAAGGCTTATACAAAAAAGCCATTGCTGATGGCATGCCCGCCCTTGCCATCAGCGACCACGGCAATATGTTCGGCGCTTTTGAGTTTGTGAAGGAAGCCTATAACCATAAGAACGACGACGGAACACTGAAAGTAAAACCGATCGTTGGCTGTGAATTCTACATTACTCAAGACAGGCACCGCAAGAATTTCAGCAAAGATGAAAAGGACCCCCGCCATCACCAGATATTGCTTGCCAAAAATGAAAAGGGATATAAAAATCTCGTAAAACTCACATCGCTTGGCTACATCGAAGGCATGTACTCCAAGTATCCACGCATCGACAAAGAACTGATCCACAAGTACCACGAGGGCCTTATCGCAACTACCTGCTGCCTGGGAGCATTGGTACCACAAACCATACTGAAAAAGGGGGAAGAAGAAGGAGAGAATGAATTCAAATGGTGGTTGAACATTTTTCAGCAGGATTATTACGTGGAGTTGCAACGGCATGGTATACCCGAGCAGGAAAAAGTGAATGCGGTGCTGTTGAAGTTTGCCGGGAAATATAACGTAAAGGTGATCGCCAGCAACGATTCGCACTATATCGATCAAACCGATTTCAATGCCCACGATATACTGCTTTGTATCAATACCGGTGAAAAACAATCAACCCCGGCTCTGCGGGAATTCACCGACGACGATATATTGGTAAAGAACAAACGCTTTGCCTTTCCTAACGACCAGTTCTATTTTAAGAAGACGGAGGAGATGGCCAAGGTGTTCGAAGACCTCCCCCAGGCGATCGATAATACCAACGAGATCGTTGACAAGGTGGAGCTGCTCGACCTCAAAAGAGACATACTTCTCCCCCACTTCGTTGTTCCCTCAAACTTCAAATCACAAGACGAATACCTGGAAAGCATCACCTGGGCCGGTGCCAAAGAGCGGTATAAGATACTGGCACCTGAGACGGAAGAACGTATAAAATTCGAACTCGGCGTGATCCGGCAAATGGGTTTTGCCGGTTACTTCCTCATTGTGAGTGATTTCATCCGGGCTGGACGGGAGATGGGTGTGTTCGTTGGTCCCGGCCGTGGCTCTGCAGCCGGGTCGGTGGTGGCATATTGCATCGGAATTACCAATATCGATCCCATCAAATATAATCTGCTTTTCGAGAGATTCCTGAACCCTGATCGTAAGAGCATGCCCGATATCGATACCGACTTCGATGACGATGGCCGGCAGAAAGTGATCAATTACGTGGTGGAGAAATACGGAAAGAACCAAGTGGCCCAGATCATCACATATGGTACGATGGCGGCCAAAAGCAGTATTGCAGATGTGGCGCGGGTGATGGACCTGCCGCTTGCAGAGAGCCGTGCTTTGTCCAAACTGGTTCCCGAACGGCCTGGCATTAACCTGAAACGATTATTGCATGCTCCGTTCACCATCAAGGAAGCTAAGAACGGTGAAAAATCCCTGGAAGAAAAAGAGGCATTGATCGCCGATGACATAGAGAATGTGCGTAAACTCCGTGACATCTATAACAGCAAGGGCCTTCAAAGCACCATCCTGCATGAAGCAGAAATATTGGAAGGCTCGGTGCGTAATACAGGTATACACGCAGCGGGGATCATTATCGCCCCGAAAGACCTGACCGAACTGATACCGGTTGCCACTTCAAAAGAAAGTGATCTGTGGCTCACACAGATCGAAGGCGGGACGATCGAAGAAGCCGGTGTCATCAAAATGGACTTCCTTGGTTTGAAGACGCTTAGTATTTTGAAAACAGCCCTGGCACTCATCAAACAAAATCATGGGGTAGAGATCGATATCGATGCCATTCCACTGGATGATGAAAAGACCTACCAGTTGTATCAACGCGGCGATACCAACGGTACGTTCCAGTTCGAAAGTCCGGGTATGCAGAAATACCTGCGGGAACTGAAACCCGATAAATTCGACGATCTTATTGCGATGAACGCCCTGTACCGGCCAGGCCCCATGAGCTATATTCCCGATTACGTCGATCGTAAGCATGGTAAGAAACAAGTGCAATACGACCTGCCCGATATGGAGGAACACCTTAAAGAGACCTACGGGATCACCGTTTACCAGGAACAGGTGATGTTGCTCTCTCAGAAACTGGCGGGGTTCAGCAAGGGCGATGCAGATGTACTGCGGAAAGCAATGGGTAAAAAACAAATTGCGGTACTGAACAAGATGAAGGCGCAGTTCGTGAGCGGAGCTAAGGAAAGGAACCACCCCACGGATATTTTAGAAAAGATATGGACCGATTGGGAGGCTTTTGCCCAATACGCGTTCAATAAGTCGCACAGTACCTGCTATGCGTTTGTGGCCTATCAAACGGCTTACCTCAAAGCCCATTATCCAAGCGAATACATGGCCGCCGTACTGAACCATGCCGGAAGCATCGATAAGATCACCTTCTTCATGGAAGAATGTAAGCGCATGGGTATTAGAGTGCTCGGCCCGGATATCAATGAATCGCAGAACGGTTTTGCTGTTAATAACAATGGGGAGATCCGTTTTGGTTTCAGCGGGCTGAAAGGTGTGGGTGAGAATGCCATTCAGAATATCATTGAAGAGAGGACCAAACATGGTCCGTTCATGTCCATTTTTGATTTTGCCAAAAGGGTCAACCACCGCTCAGCGAATAAAAAATCGATCGAAAGCCTGGCATACTCCGGCGCCTTCGATTGTTTCCCCGATATCTCACGTGCCCAGTATTTCTATCAGCCGCCGGGCGATATCACAGGCCTGGAGAAAATACTGAAGTTTGGAAGCGTATACCAGTCTAATGCAGCCAATACCTCCAATACACTCTTCGGAGACCTGCAGATGCCGGAGATCGTCCCTCCCCGACTTCCGATATGCGAGCCATGGCCTTTATCGCTGCAGCTGGACTATGAGAAAGAGGTAACCGGCATGTATATGAGCGGGCACCCGCTTGATAACTATAAGTTCGAGATGCGGCACTACAATATCACGGCGCTGGCCGATTATAACGACTTCAAGGCAGCTGTTACCACTCATGCCAACCCGGCCAAGCAAATCCGGCTGGCAGGGTTGGTGGTAGATGCGCAACATCGCCTCACAAAAGCTGGAAAGAATTTTGGAGTGCTCACCCTTGAAGATTACAGTGGTAAAAGCGAATTCATGCTCTGGAGTGAAGACTATGTGAAGTACCAGAATTATCTTGAGAAAGGTATGATCGTGATGGTGGAAGGAGCATTCCGGCAACGGTACAATAGTGATCAATGGGATTTCAGGCTGGCAAAACTGCATTTGCTGGAAACGGTGAAATCAACATTGACCAAACAGGTGGTGATCGATGTGGAGCCTCAATTCATCAATGAATCCCTCTTGGAATTCATTGATAAGAACATCAAAGCTCACCCTGGTAATACAGCATTGAAGTTCAATATCATCGATACCCGTCACAATTTTAAAGTAGGTATGCGTAGCCTCGAACGGGGTTTTACGATGAACGATGACCTCGCCATATTCCTGAATGAAAACAAAGACATTGATGTTAGCGTGGTTACTGTTTAAAGCATCCAACCCTTTGCAAACGACTGCTTGTTCTTTTATGCTTTGATGGCATTGGTTTGAAAATTTTCTTTTAAATAATAAGTTTTCCGCATGAAAAAAATAATCTCTTTCACCATCGCATTCTTATACACCGTTGAAACGTTCAGCCAATCTGTCGCCATTAATACAGATGGCAGTACGGCAAATGCAAGTGCCATCCTTGATGTTAAATCCACGTTGAAAGGAATGCTTATCCCCCGCATGAGCAAAACAGATAAGAATGCCATCACCAGTCCCGCAACAGGTTTGTTGATATTCCAGGATGCACCGGACAGCATAGGGTTGTATTATTATAACGGCACAGGCTGGATATGGATGCCTGGTGTGGACCAGTTGAACACATCTGTTTGGAAACTGAGCGGCAACAGTGGCACCAGCCCGTCAGTACAATTTATCGGGACCATTGATGCACAAGACATGGTTATAAAAACATCAGGCAGTGCCGCTTCCAATGAACGAATCCGGATCATCGGTTCCGGCCCTACACCAGGACAGATCGTAGTTAATAATACCGGTATTCTTTCAGGAGACGTCTTTTCCGTGTATGCCAGCAATACAACAAATGGTTCCACCGCATCCATCAATAATTCAATCGGCACATTTGCCGTAAGCGGCTATGGCGCCGGAAATGGGACCGGTGTTTACGGAGAGGTGAACGGCGGCGCTACAAATGTTGGCACTGCTGTTTGGGGCAACCTCTATGGTACTGCAACAACTGCTTCCGGCACCAGTGAAGGTGTTTGGGGTACAAACAGTACAGCTCCCGCAGGCGCAGGCGCCACAGCTGCGGTAGCCACAGCAGTAAGAGGGGACGCAAGCGGCGCAGCCGGAACAGCATTTACCATGGGCGTACTCGGGGTAAATACAGGTACTGCCGGCTCTGCTTTCGGGCTATACGGCCAGACTTCCTCTCCCAATGCGATGGGGGTATTCGGGGTGAACCTGGATGTTACCGCAAATCCTGCTCATGGAATACAAGGGCAAACGGCTGCTCTCGGTTCAGCCGCTGGCGTACGGGGGTTTAATACGGCAACCACTGTTAGTAGTGCGCAGGGTGGCATAGGTGTTCGGGGCTCTGCAAATGCTGCACCAACGGGCACCGGCTTTGTGATGGGTGTACGTGGCGATGCATCGGGTGCAACAGGCACTACATACGGCGTTTATGGACAAAGCGCTTCTGCCACAGGATACGGGGTCGACGGAGTCAATACCAACGCATCCGGCACCGGCCTATTTGCCATTGGAAATAATGCGGCCGGCACTTTTCTGGCCGCCGGCTCCGGTGCTGCCATCAATGGTTCAGGAGTTGGTACTTTCAGTATTGCCAAAACGGCTGCCAGCGGTATAGGTATAGTTGGTGTTGGGAATAATCTAACCGGCAGTATCACCACGCCTGCTTCCGGTGCGGGGGTGATTGGTACAGGGAGCCAGTATGGAATAATGGGGTTTGCTACCACCACTGTCAGCACCACAGGCACTTCAACCGCTGGTACCAATGGCGCCGCTGCCTCTGCAGGAGGATATTTTGAAGTACAAGCTGCCGCAGTTGCCCAAACCTGGACATATATAGGCGTACGTGATAACACATCTACTTTAAGAAAAATAATCGGCCCCGGAACAGTAAACACCATTGTTAAAGACCTCAACAACAAACTGGTTGCACTTTCGGCTCCGGAAGCTCCCGAAAACCTGTTCCAGGATTATGGACAGGCAAAACTGGTAGACGGATTTGCCCATGTAGATATTGATCCTGTTTTTGCGAAAAACATTGCAGTTAATGATAAGCACCCCTTACGTGTGTTTGTGCAACCGGAAGGTGATTGCCGGGGGGTTTTTGTGACCAATAAGACCCAGAATAGTTTTGATGTGGTAGAGTTGAACGGAGGCCGTTCCAATACTCCATTTAGTTACTCCATCATTGCTAACAGGGCCGATGACACCAACCCTGATGGAAGCATTGCCAGATACTCAGAAGAAAGATTCCCGGCAGCCCCCGGACCTTTGCCGAAGACAAAACTTGAAACCAGGGAAGCATTGAAAACAGAAATACTCAATGCAACCACAGATTTACCAGCGGCTACCAATATACCAGCGTTAAGAAAAAGTACCGAAAGGAAACCTGCCGGGAACACTGGTTCCGGCAGTCAAACGGACGAAAAAATTACCAAATCGAAAAAACAACTAAAGCGTACAACTACTGTTTGTAAGAACGTTGGCCAGTAACCCGTCATCTTGGCAACCAGGCCAAAAGGGTTTGTAAACTACTTGACAAATCCTCCTATTCACACTGCCAAATGGATTGTGGATATGTCATAACAGCATCTTAACAGGATTGGGCCTAAATTTGCCCCCTTCTAATACAATAAAAAACTAAAAAATTATGGCACTAGAATTCACAGATGCGAACTTTAAAACCAATGTTCTGGAATCCGATAAATTATCCGTGATCGACTTTTGGGCAGAATGGTGTGGCCCCTGCCGTGCGATCGGCCCCGTGATCGAAGAATTGTCAAAAGAATACGATGGCAAGGTTAATGTAGGTAAAGTGAATGTGGACAATAACCCCCAGATTTCGATGAATTACGGTATCACCAGTATCCCGGCTATCCTTTTCGTAAAGGGCGGGCAAGTGGTAGATAAATTAGTAGGTGCACAGCCTAAGGCGAACTTTGTAAAAAAGATCGAACAGCATAAATAATATCCAGGATTTTTCTCAAAGAAAATCCCTCCGAAAACGGGGGGATTTTTGTTACAGCAATAGTTGAGTTGACCCGATGTTTGCCGGAAATCAATGCTGAACGTTTTCTAGTGCTTTTGGATCGTGTTTGTGTTTGAACAGGATCCCGAATAACACAGCTACCACCAGGGCATATGCTGCAAAGCTTAGCCAGATACCTTGCCAGTCTCTTGAACCGTCAGTTGCTACAAAATACTTTCCTATGATATAACCGCTGATCGTGCTCCCCAGCCAGGCCCCCACACCGTTTGTCATCATCATGAACAGGCCCTGGGCACTAGACCGAATACTTGAATCGGTGGTTGTTTCCACAAACAAAGAGCCGGAGATATTGAAAAAGTCAAACGCCATGCCATAGACAATACACGACAACACGATCAATACCGTTCCGAATAAGGTAGGGTCTCCAAAACCGAATAGTCCGAAACGGAGCACCCATGCGAACATGGCAAACAGCATTACCACTTTGATTCCGAAACGCTTCAGGAAAAAAGGAATGGTCAGGATGAACAGCGTTTCCGACATCTGTGAAATAGAGAGTATGATGGTTGAATATTTTACCACGAAAGAATCCTTGTATGCAGGGTTTGCTTCAAACCCGCTCAGGAAAGAATCTCCATACATATTGGTTAGCTGTAGTGCAGCACCCAGCATCATAGAGAACAGGAAAAACAGGGCCATTTTATAGTTCCCGAACAGTTTGAATGCCTTTAGCCCAAGTTGCTCAACAATCCCTGCGTCTTTTGAAATGGATTTGGGCGGGGGACATTTGGGCAGGCTGAATGAATATAGCCCAAGCAGGATGGCTGCCACGGCGCCTATATAGAACTGATTCGCATTCGCCTTACTGCCGCTCAGGTTGGTCATCCACATTGCAACGATGAACCCGATGGTCCCCCATACCCGTATCGGCGGGAATACCTTGATCACATCAAAACCATTTCCTTTTAGTATGGTATAGGCAATTGAGTTGGAAAGGGAAATGGTTGGCATATAGCAGATCATTGCTCCGAAAATGACATAATAGAGCGTATCTGGGTCATTGACAATCGGCACATAAAACAGTATTGCCCCATATAAGATATGCAGAATGCCATAAAGCCTTTCTGCGTTCATCCATTTATCGGCAATAATACCGGTTATGGCCGGCATGAACAGCGACGCCAGAGCAAGCGTAGAAAATATGGCACCGAATTGAGGGAAAGTCCAGCCCTTTGCATTCAGGCAATAAGTTCCGATAGTGATCAGCCAGGCTCCCCATACGAAGAACTGCATAAAACTCATCAGCGTAAGACGAAACTTGATACTCATATGGCGGTATTTGGTTTTAGACTTGGAAGATAACCATTTATTCTCATCATGTAAACAGTTGGCATTTTTGGCCCGCTAATCCAGAAAAAGGAAATCGCTGCATCCCTTATCCCCGTAACTTTGCGTAAAATTGTTACAATGTCCTCCTCGATTGATACCCTGATAAGTAATACAGAAGATTCCGGTCTCAAACAGATTGCCCAAAAGATCAAAGAGGCAAAGCGCATTACCGATGATGAATGCCTCCTGCTGTTTGAAAAAGGAGACCTCCCTTTTGTTGGTTCACTGGCAAATCATATCAGGGAGAAAAAGCACGGCGACATCACCTATTTCAACCGGAACTTTCATATCGAACCGACCAACGTATGTGTGTTCAGCTGTAATTTCTGCTCATACTCCCGCCTCTATGCTCACAAGGAAGACGGCTGGGAACTGAGTATCGACCAGATGCTTGACATCGTAAAGTCGTACGATGGAAAACCCGTTACAGAAGTACATATTGTTGGAGGCGTGCATCCTAAAATGAACATGGCATATTTTATTGAACTGATGCAGAAGATAAAGGCCCATCGCCCGGACCTGCACGTGAAAGCATTTACTGCCGTTGAACTCGATTACATGTTCAGAAAGGCAAAACTGAGTGTGGAAGAAGGTATGAAGCAGCTTCATGCAGCGGGGCTCGATAGCTTGCCTGGTGGCGGAGCCGAGATCTTTCATTCCGAGATCAGGCAGCAGATCTGCGCCGATAAGGTAGATGCCGAAGGCTGGCTGGCCATTCATGAGGCAGCCCATAACCTGGGTTTACACAGTAATGCGACGATACTTTACGGTCACATTGAAAAATACGAACACCGGATCGATCACATGAGGAGATTGCGGGAATTGCAGGAGAAAACAGGAGGATTCAATACATTCATCCCGCTCAAATTCCGCAACAAGGATAACGACATGAACCATATTGCTGAATCGTCGGTAACAGAAGATATGCGGATGTATGCCATAGCCCGTATCTACCTCGATAATTTTCCTCACCTGAAGGCTTACTGGCCAATGCTGGGCCGGCAAAATGCGCAATTGACACTGTCCTTTGGCGTGAATGATATCGATGGTACCATCGATGATTCAACTAAGATCTACAGCATGGCAGGCAGTGAGGAACAAAACCCTGCTATGACAACCGATGAACTGGTTGCACTCATAAAACAGGCAAAGCGCAGACCCGTAGAAAGAGGAACGCTCTACAACATCATAAAAGATTATGGGTCTGAATCTTTGAAAACAGGCCAGCTTTCAGTGCTGAACTAAATAAAACCAACAAGCCCAGCCTGGTATTGTTTCAACCATGGTGAGCTTGTCGGTGTTAATCTAAAATCTATATTCTAAGAAGGGTTCTGCCTGTTAATTCTTTGAGATGTACTGTCCGGGATTGTTATACATGTCGGCAGTTACCAGCAGTTTTTTCGATTTAGGCGATACTTTCACTTTACTGTTGTAGTAATCCATTGCGGCGCTGTTGTCCTTGATCAGATCTTTCATCACGGCGGGAGTATATGCCACAATCTCACCTTCATCACCGGATTGAACGAAATATTCGGTTACTGCGGTATTGCCATTGTAGTATTTACGGCTGTATATATTCAGTTTCCCCTTGGTTACACGAACTGCGAAACCTGGTAAGGTTTCACTGGCCACATAGCTGGTCTTTTGAGTTGTCAGTAACTTCTGTGAAACTGCATATCGCTTACCATCCTGGTAGGCCAATACATCTTTTGCATGGATCACTGTTTTTCCATCTGCCAGAAGATGCGGGGTCGTCAATATACCGGTCACCAATTTAAGGCTGGAGTACTGCTGTGTAGATCCGTCGGTTTTGATAACGTAACAGGAGTTCATGCCCTGGTCGGTTGCCGGCGTTTCATTTAAAGGTTGAGTTACTGAATTCTGGCTTGTAGAACAGGAGTTAAGTGTCGAGATTCCAATGCACAGGAGTGCGAGTACGGGTATAAATTTCTTCATAGTTATCAGGGTTTGCACAATAAACGGATTCAGGTAATTATTATTGCTAAAATCGGTGTGTTCTTACAGGAAAGGTGGATGCTTTTATCTAATTTATAAATAAAAGTAATGAACAAAAGGCCCTCATAATGAAGGCCTTTACTGAAAAGAGTTATCAGGGATCGATCTTTTACAGGAACTGAACAGTCTCAGAGGTATTGAACAATTAAGCAATACAAAACTAATCCTGTTCGGGTACCCATACCATCGACGCCCGAATTGATCCCGCGTAGAATTTTGTCGAATTATCGGGGGTTAATTAACCAGGCCGGTATACTGCTGGGTGACTTTCTTAATAATATAACCGCTGATCCATCCCACATATGCATACTTAGCATATATGAACTTTTTGGATGGGTTGGCTGTATTAACTTCTTTTATCAACTCATCCAGCCAGATCGTTCCGGCAAGGAGGGCTTTCTTGTCGTAGGTATTTACTACCCTCCCTATGTTCTTTTGAGACACTTTCCTTTGTTCCGGATCGCCCATAAACGACAGATCTGGTTTGATCAGGTTCTCGTAATCCGTATACAATAGTTTACGGAACTCAGAAATATCCTGGCTGGTGATCTCTGTGTAGTTGTAATTGGCACTTTCGGGATGCATTAACGACACCACGGCCCAAACCACCCCACCAGAAATGTACATGATATCCCTGTTGCGTACGTCACGCTTGATAAAGAACTCGTTTACTACGATGCGTTTCAGGCTGTCCCTCCATAGGTCTTCGGCTGTTTTCACATAATTATCCAGACCGGCATCTGCCTTGGATTCGATCAGTCTCTGGAACGACTTTGTGCCTAGTGGGAAGGTAACTGGTATGAATGTCTTGTTTTCATTGTAATACCCGCCCTTGGTGTTGCCGCTTCCTACATCGAGCTGGGTAGCGGTAAACCGGCGTTTCTGCGGCACGATCCCCAATACACTGAGCTGTGATTCCTGCTCAGGTGTTATGTAGGCTATATGAATGTCTGGATCCAGGTTATCAGGCCGAACAACATTGGCGAAGTAATCCACCTTGTTGTATTTGTCCAATTCCTGTTTGACCCCGCTGCTGATGACAATATGCACTTTTTTAGTTGGGATTTTATACCGGGCACGGAGGATGTTCCAAAGAAATGCAATGGCTTCCCTTGTTTCTTTTTCACTCTGGTATGAGAGTGCCGCGGCATCGGTATTAATGGATGTGTCACTGATCAGCGTATAATCGTATTCCCGGTCTTTGCTCAGTTTTACTTCGATCACGCTCAGCTTGATACCCTTTGCACCTATTTCGATGCCGGCATACATGTCGCCTATGCCCTGCTGGCTCTTTAATAAGCTTTCAACCACGTCGGCAATAACCGTAAGTCCCAGACTCCTGTAGATGCGTACGGCCGATTTATAGTTGGTTATAGCCAGTTCCGACCTGTCCATTTTACTGTACAGGTTCCCAAGACCTTCGTAAGCGAATGCCTGGCAATAAGCATCATAGTTGGCTTTTGCCTTTTCAAGGCCCTTCTTGAAGAATTCTTCAGCTGCCTCGAACTGCTGCGCTTCAACTAGCGTAGTGGCTGTCTTCAGCATACGGAAAGTTGCCTGGCTTTTTATATTCTGTGCTGACCCGGTCTGGTATACGATGAACAGGCAGAAAACGAGGATGGTTTTTCTCAACATCACATGAAATTTTTGCAGATTAACAATGCTTGGTTACTGCCGCAAATGTAGTGGAGATAGGCTTTTTAGCGTACTCTTTTGGACAAATCAAACTCTTTAAAAAATCAACATGTGACCATTTTGTGCAAAACTAACAGGGGTATTCAGGTGCGGGCTTATCCATAAAAAAACCGGCTCAATCGAGCCGGCCAATTTTATTGAAAGCAGCACCTTTTTTCATCCAGGCAAAGTGCTAATGAACCAAACGTTTATTGCTTGATAAAAAGCACAACAAGCAATACGAGGGCAATGAATAAAAGCGTGAGGCAACTAACGGCCAGGTAAGCAATGGTTCTCATAAAATGGGATTTTAACGAGTATTCTTTTACAAAAACTGAACCAGCCACGAATTATTGTGCATAAAAAATCCACATCGGCTTTTTACGTGGTAGAATTACCAGTATATTTAAAAATAAATGCGGTCCATTATGCCGTTTTTCAACCAAAAAAAGCCATTATGAATAAGAAAACCGTTTCCTTTTTGCTTCTTTTTTCGGTAGCCTTTCTGGCATCAGCTATTTCCTGTAAAACAGTAGGGCGGATTGCGGCCAAATACTGGCTTAACCGTGAGATCAAAGAATTCGTTTCCAACTGCGAGGACAAGGCCAAAGTAGTTGTAGGCAAGGACAACGCACATAAGTATTGTGACTGCGCCGTAGACGTGGTGGCTGAACAATACCACAATTACCAGGATGCAAAAAAAATATCGTTGATAGAACTGCTGGAATTTGTGAACAAATGCAAGTAGATAACGCTAGATCCTGACCACTACATCGATCACCTGCTTCTTATCGGTACTTTCCCAGCGGAAACGGACTGTATATGGTTTTGACGGGCTGCCTTTCAAACGATATGGTATCTTGAGCGTGTAGTCCACATTATTGTTTTCCATTGCGCCTTTTACCTGCTTCAGGAGTATATCGGTGATCTTCACCTCATTGAGGTTATCATCGTATACCCAAAAGCTTTCCTTACCAGAGAATATTCCCGATATGCTGGAACCTTCAATAGAAGAAAGGTCGAGACTTGTATAGGCCATCTTGGGAGCGACACTGATCGTAGTATCAACAGACACCTGTACTTTTTTAGCTTTAAGTCCGTTCACAACACCCACTGACCCTTCCTTCTGGAGGATGGTCTTTGCCGTATTGGAAAGTTGAAGCTGCTCTCCCACCCTGCTGAACGTTACAGGCATTTCAAAGCGCATCTGGCTCTTGCTTTTCAGGTCGTAAAGCCTTAACTGCAGTGTCCCATTCATATATACTTTGAGCATCTGGGGCGTAATATTGAACCGTATGCTTAACTCTGAAAGCTCTTTGTAAGAGAACCCGCTGGCTTCTTTCTGTGAAAGCAGGTTGGGTGTTTTTGCGAGCACCTCGCCTTTAGGAGATACGATCACCAGTTCAGCCCCTGCGTATACTTTTTTGGCTCCATCTGCCGAGAAACCGGAAGGCTGGCCAAGTACCAGCTCAATGTCTTTATTAAAAGGGATCCGGTTGCTCATCAGCTGCGCACCATCGATCTTCATGGAGATGGATTGAGTCTGGATACCTTCTTTGAAATACTTGATGCCGGTGAGGGGCAGGATACCTTTGTCCTGGCCGATGGCACTGGAGGCCAAGATGGAAAAAATCAATAAGGTCTTGAAATGTCTGTTCATGGAATGTTTTTTAGATGCCCGAATGCGGATCAGCTCTTCCGGACAAATACTAAAACGGAATGCCTGCCGGATTATTTTGTGCACAAGGCCGGCAACCAAGCTGCCTCAGCAACCGTTCAAAACTATGGTATTCCCCGAATTATTGATACCTTGACTAACTAAAACTACTTTGTATGAAAAAAATGCTTTTTGTTGCTTTGATCCTCATTGCCATGAGTACAACAGGTCCTGTTCATGCACAAACTTTATCTGCGGCCGATATACAGTCGCAAATGATCAAGGAATGGGAACGGGCAAAAGCTTATACGATCGATTATCTCAACACCATGCCTGCTGAAAAATACTCATTCAAAGCAGTAGACAGTATCCGCAGTTTTGCCCAGCAGATGCTGCACCTGGCACAAGGGAACCTTTTCCTCATGTCCAGCGCAACTGACATTCAGCCGCCGGCCTTCCTAATGGCAGACCTGGAGCACAGCGCCGGGGCGCAGAAAAAAGACTCTGTCATGTATTACGTAACAAGCAGCTACGACTATTGCATCAATGCCGTAAAGAAAACCGACCTGGCAAAATGGGGTGAGAAAAAGAAAATATTCAAATTCGAAGAGACCCGGTTTGCATTAATGATTAAAACATTTGAACATCAATCACACCACCGTGGTCAGACAACCATCTATATCAGGCTGCAGGGCATCAAGCCACCGGAAGAAAGATTATTCTGACCAGCCGACAAGATAAGGTGCTGCCCAGAAATAGGCAGCACTTTTTATTTCTCCCTAAATCATATTTAACAGCTAAATTAGTTGCCGATAAACCAGCGGCATGACCAAAATCAAACTCGCCATTCTTTGCCTATTCCTTTTACCGGTAATGCTTTGCGGACAGAAGCAAAAGGCCGACAGCCTGCTGCTGCTGCTCCAAAAGGAGAAACACGATACCTCCAAAGTGAAGCTGATGTGGAGGATCGCCAGTGTAATGAGCGTGTACAACCCGGATACTGCATTGCAGTATGCCCAGCGGGCGCTTAACCTTGCCACCGAAATAAAATATGCCGATGGGAAATCAAAAGCCCTGGGAGTAATGGCTACCACCTTCCGCAAAATGGGGAACTATTCCCGGGCACTGGAATACAATCTCAAAAAACTGCCCATTGCCGAAAAAGCGGATAACCCCGATGACCTGGCTACGGTATTGATGAATATCGGCATCATTTACCGCTACCAGGAAGAATACCCTAATGCGCTCCTTTATTATTATAAAGCCGATTCGGTGATACAGAAATACCGGCTGGAGGATTCAAAGTATTATATCCTGATGAACCTGGGCGATGTATATGACCGCCTTAATAAAACAGATTCTGCCTTCGATTACTTTAATAAGTCACTTATCGTTTCCACCAACCTGAAGAACGAGGATTTCATCGGCAACTCCATGACAGGGCTTGGCCACACTTACCTGAAGATGGGGAATTACGATTTCGCTAAGCTTAATTATTATTCCGCCATACGGCACCTGGAAGCAAGCAATAACGATGAGGTGCTCTGCGAAGCATACCTTGGGCTCACCAACTTATTCAGGAAGATGGGGGGACCTCATGATTCGGCCATCTATTATGCAAAACGTTCACTCCTCCTGGCAGAAAAGGACGGGTTCCTTAACTGGCAGCTGAATGCGGCCAATGCTCTCACCGACATGTACAGGGAAAAGAACGGGATCGATAGTGCCTTCCTGTACCTGAGCAAGGCCAGGCAGCTGAACGATTCCATCAATGGCAAAGAGAATATCCGGAAGATACAGGTTCTGTCCACTAATGAAAACCTGCGCCAGTTCGAGATCGCAGAAAGGAACCGCATTGCTGCGAAGGAAAGGAAACAACAACTGCAGCTTCTGTTCATCGGTATATTCATCCCTGGATTTTTCCTGTTCACGCTCCTGCTGAGCAGGATCCGCATTCACACGAGAATCGTAAAGGCGCTGGGTATCCTTTCCCTGCTCATCCTTTTCGAATACCTCCTTCTTCTCCTTCATCCCACGGTTGCAGAACTCACCAACCATACCCCGGTACTGGAGATGCTGATATTTGTGAGTATTGCAGCCATACTCATCCCTGCCCATCACCGCATTGAAGGATGGCTCATAAAAAAATTGATTCACCGGAATGAATCAATTCGTTTTAAATTCAAAAAGACAAAGTACACCGTCAGGAAGACCAGCGAATAACCCTAAACCTATGGTTTCTCAGGGGTTGGTTTCGTGTTTCCTTTCAGTGCTGTAGAATCGCCGGTATTGGCAGCAGCAGAATCATTTTTCACTTCGGGGGCCGGAGCAGGAGCCGCTGCTGCGGTATCCTTTTTTTCAGCTTTTTCTGATTCGGCGCCGTTATTACATCCGATCGCCAGAACGCCTGCAAAGAACAGTGCAGAAGCAATAAGAGTCAGTTTTGTTTTGTTTTGCTTGATCATTTTAGTAGTTTTAAGACATAAGTTTACTATATTTCTTCCAATAAATCAAACAGGTTGGCAAAAAAGATCAAATCGATCATCAACAGAACACTTTCATGAAAAAGGCCGCTTCACTCCTTATATTATCCGTTATTGCAAAACTCGCCGTCGTTGCACAAGTTACATATCAGTTCTCATTCCAGCTTTCTCAACCTGGTGGGCCTGTTCCTTGCAAAGCTTTTTTTATTAATTATCCGGATGGAAGTTCGCAGGCAAGGATACGGTTCAATGCCCCCGGGGATAACGACAGTACGCTGGTTGACATGAAGGCCGAAGAGGATATCAATGATAACATAAGCGCCTGTTCCGATATGTTGTTCTATAAATTACAGAAGAACCAGGTACTGTTTGGGAACGATGTCGGTGTCACGCTTCCAGCCCTCTTCGGTTTCCAGAAGAACAGCCAGACCGGTTTTTTTGAACCTTATGGCTTCAGTCTTAGCCCCGGCGATTGCAAAACATCACTTACTCCTTTCTCAACCATCGATTACCTGGAGAAAAAGGACCTGTCCGAAAACCTCCTGCTCACCTATTTCGGCAGCCGGGAAAAATTCTACACGTCTTTCTTTGCTTCCACCCGTGATGTGATCTCGGTAGACCGTAATCTTACACTGCACCTGCTGGTGGTGGCCAATACGTTCGATAAAAGTATCGGCAATGCCTGCGCCAGGGATATGCGCAGAACGATAAAATTCTTCCAGGAACTGGGAGATTTTCTGGGAATACGGTTTCAATACGATACCATTGCCGGCAAGCGGTATAGCCTCACCGAAGTGGAGAAAGCCATTGAAAAACTCGCTAGTGCAGGTCCGAACGATATCATCGTGTTTTATTACAGTGGCCATGGGTTCAGGCAGAAGGACGATAACCGGCGTCCGCCTTACATCGACCTGCGACCGAATTACGACGAGAACCCGAATAACCTGAATTCAAAAAGCCTTGCCGATATCTTTCAAAGTATTTCCGGCATGAAAGCCCGGTTCAAACTGGTGCTGAGTGATTGCTGCAACGATATGAGTAAGACCTACAGCGTAAAAGCCAAACCTCCTTCCGTAACAAAAGGATTTTCGCTGAGCGGAAGTTTCCGAAATGGTGCCGACCTTTTCCTTAACTCAAAGCGGATGTCAATACTGGCAACCGGCGCCAACCCCGGCCAACGCTCGATCTGCAACGACGATTTCGGCGGGTTCTTCTCTTATAATTTTTTAAACGCCATCGAAGGCCAGTTGAGTTTTCTGAACAGTAATGCAAACTGGGATAAGATCACCGAAGAAGCATTGACTAAGACGAGAAAGATGTCTTTACGGGTTGAATGCCCGGAAGAAGGCAAGCCAACTGGCCGTTGTAACCAGATCCCTTATTTTGAAAAATCGGCCCAGTAGAATTTTAATTCACCCTATGGCGCAGGGGTATTGCGGGCTGGCTTTTTCCATTCCTTCGGCTGGAATGATTTCATGAGTGTTTTCCATTGACTTCCTTTCCGCAAACTATCCATATCCGGATCTGCAGCCAGGATGAAGGAGTAGTTGAATCCGTGCTTTAGTGCGTTGCCCAACCATTGCAGCGCTTCGCTTTTTTTGCCCTGCCGTGCATAAAGCCTGGCAAGCGAATATTCGGTTTCCGGTACAGATGGCACCCGTTCGGCGTATGCCCTGTACTTTTTGACTGATTCTTTTGTCTTCCCCGAAAGCAGGTACAGGCGGGCCTGCATTTCCAGGAGGTCGTACATTTCAACCGGCTGCATCTCCCCGGCTTCATTCAATACTTTCTGCGACAGGTCAAACTGGCCTGCATACATGGCAAAGTTTACATAGGTCAGGCGTTTAACATAATTGATCTGGGAACTGTCGTACAGGTATTTCAACTGATTAAACACTTCCCGGTCCTTATAAATGGCGGTTCCTGCATCCACCAGGTTCAGCCTGGCATTGGCATTACCGGGTTCCATTTCGACCGACTTCTTATAATAAGGATATGCCCTCTTTCGGGAGCCCGCCCAGGTATATATATCACCGATCTTGTTGTTGATCTCACCCAGTATCCGTTTGTCAGTCATGCGATCAGCCGCCCGGGAGAAGTATTCGATTCCGTCTTTCCGCGGCATGTATATCGGCTCAGCCAATGGCATCCACACCCCGGTTCCGGGGATGCGGTAAGGCATTACATCCTCTGTGGTCTTGTGTGCTTTGATCGCAGTCTGCAGGTCCGGGTAAACATTAGCATCCATTTTGTACTCACCGAACCCTAAATGCGTGTAAACCTCATGGTCCACGAATACTTCCCTGTTCAGTTGCGGAAACCATATCAGGGTGTCGAAATACGGATACATCGATCGATCGGCTGATCTGCCGTAAAGCAATACCCCGAGTTTATAATGCCAGGTTGCTTCGCCGGGATAACGTTCCGTCATCCGCCGGTAAAAAGCATTCAGTTCCCGCTCCACCAACTCTGTTTCACCATAGCCGTCATAAGACTTAATAACATCCTCGACCTGAATATAACGGCCCAATCTTTCCAGCAAATTCCAGCGCTTGATATATCCACCGAGTTCAGACGGATATGTATCCATGATCTGCTGGTAATATTGTTCGGCTTCTTCTACATGATTCCAATTTTCATAGGTCTGGGCTATGAAGTACAGGTCTTCTTTCTGTTCATAGTAGTGCTTTTCGTAAAACCGTTCAAAACAACTGTGTTCGTAGCCATAAGCGGTTGCTTTTGCGATCTCCTCATTCATGTGTTGCCGGAAAGAGGAGTCGTCGAGGTAATACTGGATGGCATACTGAAAATAGATTTCTGCTTCTTCCCATTTCTCCTGGTCGTAGTACAACTTGCCCAGGTAATGATAGACCAGCGGGTTATCCTGGTCTGCAACGATCACTTTCCTCAGGATGCGCAGCGCATTGGCGTAGTTTTTTTGCTCATATTCTTTGATCCCCCAGTAAAAGAATGCCATAAAATCATGGGGGTTCAATCTGGCAGTATCCAGTTCGCAAACCTGGGGCAGCGTGGGAGGCATGACAATGGATGGCGCCATCGCCATCCAGGCGTTGCCTTTGAAATGGTAGCCCTTCTTCCGCAGATCGGCTTCATAAAAGAAAGAATCGGCAGCAGCATAGTCGGTCATGTTCAGGTAAACAAATCCCAGGCGTTCAAAGGGCAGGTAATGCCGGTCGTTGATGTCAATGGCTTTGCGGTAATCTTCTTCTGCATACAACAGGTTACCGGACCGTTCGTTAAGCAATCCCAGGTTAATGGTGGTGTTGTGGTTGTCGGGCTGTAAGCTGTCGGCCTTTTTATTGACCACGAATCCCTGTACATACTGGTTTGTTATAGCATATAAACCGCTCAGGTTGCTGAGGGGAATGGACCAGGTGTCATTCCGCCTGATGGCTTCCCTGAAATTTGCTTCCGCTTTGCCGTATTGTTTTTTCAGCATGTAAAGAATGCCCAGCTCATTATAGATATATGGCGCCGTTTTTTCAATCGCCAGGGCTTTTTGCTGTTCGGTAAAGGCCTGTTCAATCAATTCGGCTGGTGCAGGACTTAACGGTATTTTCAACCGAAGGGTTACCCCGGTAAAGTAATGACGTTTTACACGGAGCATGTTATAATAGAACCCGGAGGGATCTGTCAACCTCATTGCCACCTCCAGCATCCGGGGATAAATATCGTACCCGTTATTGGCTACATTGTAATACCGGCGCCGCTCCAGTTCGGCTTCATCACCTTTGAGGTAACGGTTGATCACTTCCTGCACCTTGTCGTCAAATGCCATCACCAGCATTTCATTGATGCGATTTACTGCATCCGGACTGCCTTCTATCTCTGCCAGTAATTCATTGAGTTTGGCAACGCCCGCTTTATTCTGCAGGGTGTCCCGGAGCGTTTTCAGCAAAATGACCGGAACCTGCTTTGCCGTATATGTATCTAAACCCAGGCTGTCAATAAAGGTTTCCAATCCCTGGGTTTTCAATACGGAAAGAAAATAATCATCCGCCATCATCCCGGAAATTTCGTCATTGGTTACCATCGGCGCCGGGCTTAATAACACATGTGCCACTGAATCGAGGATCGCTTGGGATTTTGCAAGTACAGCTTCATCGTTGTCGACCCTGGCCAATTCAAAATTATCGCCGCCTTTGAATACCGGTGTTTGTGTTTTGCCTTCTCTTTTCAGTACCGGGTCATTCCCCATATAATTTTGCAGGTAGGCCCGAATTTCACCCAATGTTATGATGCCGTCTTTACTGCCATCGGCCAGGCCTTTCAGTCCATTCAACAGGTAGTAAGAGAAAACGCCCCTGCCGCCTCCCCAATCCACATTTTCATTCGACAATTGATCTGCCTGGCTTGAAGCGATGCGGATCTCGTTTTCGGTTGCGTTGAGTAATTGTTTTCCGACCAGGGCATTCACATTTTCCCGGCCGGCCATTTTCCCCGAGTGACAGGCATCGGTGATCAATACCACTTTGGCTTCGGTTTGTGCCGATAAGGTATTGGCAACCTCGTTCAGAAACGTAACACTGAGCGACATGCCTACATAACTTTCGATAGGGGTATTGTAACAGATCAGGTAAGCGTTGTTGAACATGCTTATGCTCTCCAGGTCGCCGTGACCGGAGAAATAAAAGAATACAATATCCCCTTTTTTGCAGGTTCGTGTGAGCCACCGGATGGCCATGTGTACGGCGCTTACCGTGGCGCTGGAGTCGATGAGGAGCCGGATGTTCTCTTTGGGTACTGACCCGCCTGCTTTGGATTGGAGGAAGTCGGCAAAGATGCCTGCATCGCGGTTGGCGAACCGTAGTTTTGGCACATCGGGATCCTGGTAATTGGAAACACCGATCACAACGGCATAAACGTTACCATTCCCGGTTGAAGCAATTTGATTGACCGTTTGCGCTGATGCGGCGGCAATCAGTAAAAAAGAAAGCAGGAACAGCAGTGTATTCTTCATTCGTTTTGACCGTACAGTGTACAATATACTAAAACATTCATTGGAAAAATATCCCGGCAATGGTGATTATCAATACTGCATTACTTTCTGTTGTTCCAGTTTTTGCTCTGTACAGCATTTACCAATGAACTCCACCTGCTTGTTTTACTCAGGCCGTTCATGACCGGATCATTATTTAATACAAAGTTGTAATTGAATCCCTGGCGGAGAGCTGTTTCGAGCCAGCGAAAAGCTTCTTTATTATTCTTTTTACCCGCGTACAAGCGTGCCAGCGTATAACTGGTACCTGCATCATTGGGATTAAAAACCAGGAGGGATTTATAAAAAGCAATGGCTTTTTCAGGGTTATTGAGCAATAAATAAAGCCGGGCACGGAGGTCTGCTATTTCCGGCAGCGGATAAGGATTAATGGCTTCTGCCTCATCCAGTATTTTCTTCGACCTGCTGAATTCGCCTGCATACAT
>CAZYAT010000004.1:0-19445 GCA_964645235.1 uncultured Ferruginibacter sp.
AAACTTAACGCTTATAGAGGTAAGTCTACCTAACCAAGACAAAACAAAACGCATGAAAAAAGTAACTTTGAAACTAACTGCCTTAGTTATGTTACTGGGAGGAACATTAACTGTAGCAAACGCCCAGAACAAAATAAACGTTGTAACATCCGCTGTTCCATTCTTACGTATTTCACCAGATGCCCGCAGCGGCGGTATGGGAGATGTGGGTATCGCTACTACTCCTGATGCGAATGCAGCTTTCGCCAACATTGCCAGAACCCCATTCGCTACTAGTAAAATTGCTATTGGTGTTAACTATACTCCATGGTTAAGGGATCTTTCAGTTAACGATGTTTTCCTTGCAAGCTTAGCAGCATATTACAAGATGGATGACAAACAAGCTCTTTCTGTTGGCATGCGTTTTTTCAAATTGGGAAGTATCCAATTTACTGATGCACAAGGATTTGATCTGGCAGAAGGAAGGCCTAGAGAGTTTGCGGTTGATTTGGGATATTCCAGGAAGTTATCAAACAAATTCGGTTTGGGTATTGCTATCAGGTACATTAGCTCAAGCCTTGCTACCGGACAATTCAATGGAACTACTTACAAAGCAGGTTCTGCTGTAGCCGGTGACCTTCACTTATATCATCATGGAGCTAAAGAAAATGGCCAGGGTTTGAACTGGGGTGTTACCTTGAGTAACTTGGGTTCTAAAATATCGTATTCAAGTGAAGCCAATCAAAAGGATTTTATTCCTGCTAACTTAGGCATTGGAGCAGCATATACAAAAGTATTCGACGAAGCCAATAAAGTTACTTTCGCAGTTGATATGAACAAGTTGCTTGTTCCTACTGTTAAACTTGATTCTGCTGGATATTCAAGCTCAGCAGCTATCAGCAAATATCGCAGCTATGGTGTTTTAAATAGCTGGGTAAAATCTTTTGGTGAGGGCGATGGTCTTAGCGAAGAGATTAAAGAGCTCAATTTTTCACTAGGTGCGGAATATTGGTACAACAACCAGTTTGGTTTCCGTATCGGTTATTTCTACGAAAATCCAAGCAAAGGAAACAGGAAGTATTTCACAGTGGGTGCCAGCGTAAAATACAGTGTAGCAGCCCTGAACTTCTCTTATGTATTCCCTTCTGGAAGCGGAATCACCCGTATCCCTCTTTCAAACACCTATCGTTTTGGTCTGTTGTTTGATTTCGGCGGAAAATAATTTCAAAGCATTAAATAATAAAAGAAAAAGCGTCACATATGTGGCGCTTTTTCTTTTAAATCGCTCAAAAATCGGATATTTACAGAACAAAGTAAGACATGGCATATCGAATAGGTTCAGGGGTTGATTTTCATCAGTTAATAGAGGGGAGGGAACTATGGATAGGCGGAGTTCTGATCCCCCATACAAAAGGAGCCCTCGGACACAGTGACGCCGATGTTTTATTGCACGCTATTTGCGATGCTATTCTGGGGGCTCTGGCCTTGGGCGATATTGGTACCCACTTCCCTGATACGGACAGCTCATTCAAAGGGATCGACAGCAAGATACTGCTGGCCAAATGCATAGAATTGATAGGAGAGAAAGGATACAAGATTGTCAATATCGACAGCACACTTTGTTTACAGGCTCCCAAAATAAAATCATACGTTTTGCAAATGCAGGAAACCATAGCACGGCTTGCAAAAATTAATCTACAGGATGTTTCTGTAAAAGCAACAACAACAGAATATATGGGATTTGTTGGCCGGGAAGAGGGGCTACAGGCATTTGCTACGGTATTGCTGACTTCAAAATAAATAGAACTTCACCTTGTGAAAAAGTCCCTATTCATATGCTGCTTAATATTATCATCGGGTTGTCTGTTTGCTCAGAAGCAGACGAATATCTGGTACTTCGGAAATCGGGCCGGTTTGGATTTCAACCAGGTGCCACCACAGCCCCTAAGTAACAGTAATTTAAATTCGGTAGAAGGTACCGCAAGTATTGCTGATAATAACGGCAAATTACTTTTTTATACAAACGGAGTAGCCATCATGAACAGGAAGCATGTGCTTATGAAAAATGGGGGGGCGCTAGCAGGACACACAAGCAGTACTAATAATACGGTAATTGATCCTCTACCCGGAAGTGACAGCATTTATTATGTTTTTACAACCGGTGCTGCTGATGAAATCATTCAGCAATTTCAGTATAACATTGTAAATATGAACGGTGATAATGGATTTGGTGAAGTTGAACCTGGTGGTATGAACGTATTGATAGAAGACAAAATATTTGAAAAATTGGCTGCTGTAAAACATTGTAATAATAGAGATACCTGGATAGTTGTTCATAAATGGAATAGTGATGAGTATCATGCCTATCTGCTCACTGCTACTGGATTAAACCCTGTACCCGTAATCAGTCATACCGGACTTACAATTGGCGGTGCATTTGAACTTAACGAACTCGGAACCTTAAAATTTTCAGCACAGGGCTCAAAATTTGTTGCTGTTCATTCTTTGGAAAACGATTGTGTGGAAATAATGGACTTTGATAATACAACAGGAGTGCTTTCAAACCCAGTAGTAGTACGTCCCAACCCTACGCAGCTTACACTGGGAGTATATGGGGCTGAATTTTCCCCAGATGGAAAATTGCTCTATGTAACATCAAATGATTATGAAGGCCAGACAGCAACCCTATTTCAATATGATATTACTTCGAATGTTGCAGCTACTATTGAAGCTTCAAAACAAATCATTCATCAAAATCACACATATTTGATGGGGAACCTGCAAACAGGCCCCGATTTGAAGATGTACTTGGCTATGTATAACGACACTTCTCTTTCTGTGATTGATAATCCAAATACCTATGGAGCAGGTTGTAATTTTGTTTACAATAAGATCTTTTTAGGCCTTGGCAATAATACTCCGGTACAATACGGGTTACCCACTTTTGTGCAAAGCTATTTTGATACGGCTTCTGTTCCTTACGACTTCAGCCGTACCGGCAATTGCAGCGACCTGAATGTGGCTTTTAAACTGAATCGTCTGAGCGGTATCGATTCGGTAAAATGGGATTTTGGCGATGCTCAGCAATCCCAGGTGCTTCAACCTACTCATCTTTACGCAGCCACTGGTTTTTATGATGTTCGTCTGATAGTTTATAAAATTGACTGTTCAGGGCAAAACGACACCATCAACAGGCGGATATGGATCACTAATAACACTGGTTTCCTGGGGCCCGATACATCCAGTTGTAATCTACTTTCACTATCTATAGGCGTACCTGATGTGGATGGGGCTAATTATCTATGGAATACCGGTTCCAATAGTAACCAGATAATCACCAGCGGATTTGGGACCTATTGGCTGGAAATACAACAGAACGGTTGCCGGATCAGGGATTCAATCGGAGTTATCGAAAAGCCAAAACCAAATGTGAACCTTGGCCCGGATACAAGCATCTGTAAATTTCAACCGGTCACATTAATCGCTGGCGGCGGTATTTTTGATACATATTTGTGGAATACGGGGGCGTCCACTTCTGCCATTAACGTAGATAAAACAGGAACTTACACGGTGGAGGTTACCCTGGATGGGTGCATTGCTGCGGATACGATATTGGTTTTACCTGGCGATTGTGCCGTATTCATCCCATCAGCATTTACTCCTAACGGCGATGGACTGAATGATTACTTTGGAGTGCTGGGTGACATTACGGTTAAGGATTTTTCAATGCAGATCTTCAATAAATGGGGCCAAAGGGTATTCACTACTTCAGATATTACTCAAAAATGGGATGGTACCTATAAGGCTAAAAAAACCGTCATGGGGGCTTATCCCTGGTTCATCTATTATACTACTGGCAACGGGAAGAGAAAATATCTCCAGGGTACCGTTATGCTTATCCGGTAACTGGTTGTTAAAATACGGCCATCTGCCTGTTTTCCTGTTTACATCATTACCTTTGCGAACATGTCAGGCGTAAAGGTCAATATCATCAACGAATCGGCTAATGAACTCCCCGCTTATGCAACCCCAGGGTCGGCTGGAATGGATATAAGGGCTGACCTGGCTGGCCCAATAACTTTGCAGCCCCTGGAGCGCCAAATAATCCCTACTGGTTTATTTATTGAATTACCACATGGTTACGAAGCACAGGTAAGACCCCGCAGCGGGTTGGCCCTCAAACAGGGAATCACCTGTTTGAATTCCCCTGGTACAGTCGATTCAGACTACCGGGGTGAGATAAAGGTCATCCTTATAAACCTGAGCAATCTGCCACAGGTCATTCAACCCGGAGACCGGATCGCACAGATGGTCATTGCCAAAGTAGAAAGGGCGGAACTCGTCCAGGTGGAAGTGATAAATACAACAACCCGGGGCGAAGGAGGCTTCGGTCATACCGGTGTCAAATAAAATGCAACGACTTACATGAAACAAATAAGCCTGCTTCTGGTTTCAGCAATCTTTACGGCCTCTATTTTCAGTTGTCGTACGGTAAAACAGATCAACAAAGTGATCGCTCCCAAGGATACCACCCAAATTACAACGGTCGACAAAACAAAAGCTGATTCACTGTTGATGATCAGCAATACGGTTGCGGGGTTAAATAAGAACTATATCGACTTCCGGACATTCAATGCCAAGATCAAAGTGGATTACCAGGATAATAACGGGAAACAACCCGATGTCACTGCCATCGTCCGTATCATAAAGGACAGTGCCATATGGGTTTCTCTTAATGCCACCTTTTTGAATGTGGAAATATACAGGGTGCTCATCACCAAAGACAGTGTGATATTATTGAACAAGCAACAAAAGGAAGTACAGTACCGGTCACTGGATTATTTACAGGAAGTGACCCAGATCCCTTTCGATTACAAAACCCTGCAGGACCTGCTTATTGGCAACCCCATTTTCCTCGACAGTAATATTGTATACTATAAGAAAACTGAAAACCAGGTATTGCTTATGTCGGTGGGCCAGTTCTTTAAACACCTGCTTACCCTTTTGCCTGAAAACAATATTTTGCAGCACAGCAAACTCGATGACGTGGACATTACCCGTAATAGAACGGCAGATATCACCTACAGTGAATACGAGAATAAGTCCGGGATCAGCTTTTCTACTTTCAGAGAAATCACGGTATCGGAAAAGAATAAACTTGATATCACCCTTAAGTTCAAGCAATACGAGTTTAACAAAGATTTATCGGTATCTTTTAACGTCCCCAAAAATTATACAAAAAGATAAGCGTTGATGAACATTATCCAGACCTGTGTATATCAAACAGACCTTATCGTTCGTTTTTGAATTGTATTTTTGCTAACCCAAACCCATGTCATGGTCAAATTGATTCTATCCTTTGTTGTCCTTTCATTTTTAAGCACCCCTGCGCTGGCGCAGCAGCAAACCCGTGAAGAACTGGAGAAACAACGGGCCCAGCTTAAAAAAGAGATGGAACAAACACAGAAACTGCTGAACAGCAATAAGGCAAAAACCAAAGAGAACCTTGTTCAATGGAAGCTGATCAACGATAAGGTAAACCTGCAGAACCGGATCATCGACAACCTGAGCAGGGATATTAACCTGCTCGATAATAATATCTATACCAACCAAAGGGAGATCAACCGCTATAATAAACTGCTCGATACACTTAAGGAGGAATACGCCAAGAGTATGGTTTATGCCTATAAGAACCGTGGCAATTATGCATTCCTGAATTTTATTTTTTCAGCTGCCAGTTTCAACGATGCGGTCCGCCGCCTCGCCTACCTGAAATACTACCGCGATTACCGGAAGAAACAGGGTGAGAACATACTCCGCACGCAAGAACTGCGTCGCCAGCGCATAGCCGAACTGGGGGGTATGAAAGTGCAAAAAAGTGAAGTACTTAAAACCAAGGATAAGGAAATGGAAACGCTGGCGGCCCAGAAGGAGGAGAAAGACAAGATCATGAATGAATTGAAGAAACAGGGTAAAGAACTCAACTCCCAGCTGACTGCTTATAAAAAGCAGATGAAGAAGGTTGACAATGCCATTGCTGCTGCCATTAACCGGGCTTTGGCCGATGCAAAAAAGGCAGCCATCAAAAAGGCAAATGAAGAATCTGTAAGATCGAACCCGGCCGGCAGTACACCTGCAAAGGGACCTTCGGCCACGGCAAAGACCGAACCAAAGAAAGCACCCGAGAGCGTGCTGCTGAATGCCGAGAATATTGCCCTGAATGAAAGCTTTGTTAAGAACAGGGGGATATTGCCCTGGCCGGTTGATAAAGGGGTAATGATCATGCACTATGGTAAGAACCAATTGCCCAGCGGCAGTGTGATCGATGTTACAGGGATAACTGTGTCAACGGAGATCGGCAGTAATGTAAAAGCCGTATTTGACGGGGTGGTCTCCAATGTGGTCTTCATAGAAGACATGCAGGCAGTAATCATACAGCATGGAAAGTACTTTACCACGTATAGCAATTTGGGTGTGGTATCCGTTCAACGAGGTCAGAACGTAAAGACTGGTCAGGTGATCGGAAAGGCTGCCGCTAATCTTGATGGAATAGGGGCCATTGATTTCCTGATGAATGATGAGCGGGGCAGTATCGACCCCGAACGCTGGTTAAAACGTCAGTAAATTCAGATCATTTTTTTGTAAAGCTCTTCGTACTCGGGTACGATTTTGTCTATGTCGAATTTCATGGCCTGGGCCAGGGCATTGGCCTTGAATGTTTTCAGTGATGCATCATCTTTAAGAATGGTAAGTGCATTCTTGCTCATGTCGTCCACATCGCCCACATTGCTCATAAATCCACTGTAACCATCCACGTTGATCTCCGGCAAACCACCTGCATTGGTGGATATCACCGGAACCTCCGCCGCCATGGCTTCCAATGCAGCAAGACCAAAACTTTCATATTCGCTGGTAAGGAGAAAAAGATCAGCTATAGGAAGGATGTCTTCCATTTGTTCCTGTTTCCCGAGAAATTTGATGTCTTTGTGCGATTCGCATTGCCTGGCAGTATCTTCAATGTGCGAACGCTCTGGTCCATCTCCCAAAAGCAATAAAGTTGCCGGCATTTTTTCCCTGACAAGTAAAAAGGTCGATACGACATCTTCCACCCGTTTCACTTTCCGGAAATTGGATGCATGGACAAGTATGCGTTCTCCATTCGGGGCAACGATTTTTTTGAATGCGTCAACGGGCCTTCTGTGAAAGCGCTTTACGTCCACAAAGTTGTGGATCACGGCTATGCCTTTTTCAATATTGAAATTCCTGAATGTTTCTTCTTTCAGGTTCTTCGATACGGCGGTAAGTGCATCACTCTCGTTCATTGAAAAAGTGACTACCGGGCTGTATGTCTTATCCCGTCCCACCAACGTGATATCGGTTCCATGCAGGGTGGTGATCACCGGTATCTTCTTCCCTTGTTTAGCCAGGATCTGTTTGGCCATATAAGCGGCTGCGGCATGCGGAATGGCATAATGCACGTGCAACAGGTCAATATCATTGTTGAGGATCACATCCACCATGGTGCTGGCAAGAGCTGTTTCATAGGGAGGGTAATCAAACAGGGGGTAGGTAGGAACCCTTACTTCGTGATAGAAGATATTGGTATGAAAACCACTTAACCTGACGGGTTGCTGGTAGGTGATAAAATGAATATTATGGCCCTTATCGGCCAATGCTTTTCCCAGTTCTGTGGCCAGTACACCACTTCCCCCGAAAGTAGGGTAGCAAACAATGCCTATGTTCATGTGAAGACGTTTAAAAAAGCTGAACTGCAATTTACCGATTTATTTTTCACCAGCACAGACATTCATGTATTGACCGAAATCAGTAAGTTTGTTCCTTAACTGCCTGTATGAATAAAAAAATTCTCATGTCCTTGTCAGGGATCGCAATCATTGGTTCGGCCCTTGCACAGAACGACGACTCACTCACTATCCGTAAGATCGCTAACGAAATACTTTCAAGGGGTACGGCTTATGAGAACCTGCGCTACCTGTGTAAAAAAGTAGGGCCAAGATTAAGCGGATCGCCCCAGGCACAAAAAGCGGTTGAAGCCACTGCCAGTATGCTGAAGGAGGCGGGAGCCGACACCGTGTACCTGCAACCTTGCATGGTTCCCCATTGGGTGAGAGGCGAAAAAGAACAGGGCTACGTGCAAGTAGCCGGCGGGGAAAAATACCCGTTAAAACTCTGTGCATTGGGCAATTCAGAAGGAACAGGCAAGAAAGGGATCACTGCTTCAGTTATCGAAGTGAAGAATTTCCAGGAGTTGGATCAACTGGGCGAATCGGTAATAAAAGGGAAGATCGTGTTCTTCAATTTCCCCATGAACCCAACTTATGTAAGAACCTTTATGGCATACGGGGAGAGCGGTTCATATCGTACCAGGGGTCCATCCAGGGCTGCGAAATACGGTGCCGCTGCAGTGATCGTTCGGTCGCTGGCGAGTAACCTCGATGATTTTCCGCATACGGGAACAACCATTTATAACGATTCCTTTCCTAAAATACCTGCCGTAGCAATCAGCACCAACGATGCTGAATGGCTAAGCAGGCAATTGATGCGTAAAATGATTACCACTGCGTATCTGCGTACTACCTGTACGATGCTCCCGGATGTTCCATCGTTTAATGTGGTAGGCGAGTTGAGAGGAACAGAAAACAGGGATGAGATCATTACGGTTGGCGGACACCTGGATAGCTGGGACCTTGCAGAAGGCGCACAGGATGATGGTGCAGGGTGTGTACAAAGTATTGAAGTGATCAGGGCCTTTAAAGCTTCAGGAATAAGGCCAAAGCGTACAATCCGTGCTGTGATGTTTATGAATGAAGAGAACGGAGGCAGGGGGGGTGATAAATATCTCGACCTGGCAAAGGAAAAAAATGAGAAACATGTTTTTGCACTGGAAAGCGATGCCGGCGGTTTTACCCCCCGGGGATTTGGCCTTGATATGCCGGAAGAGAAGAGGGTAAAAGTACAAAGTTGGAAAAGCCTGTTCTATCCTTACGGGGTCTACGAATTAAATGCCGGCGGTGGCGGGTCCGATATCGCCCCTTTGAAGAAGATAGGGGCTGCCCTTGCGGGCCTGAGCCCGGATAGCCAGCGTTACTTCGACCTGCATCATGCGGCAACAGATACTTTTGAGGCAGTGAGCAAAAGGGAACTTCTTCTGGGTGCAGTGAATATGACGGCATTGATCTACCTTGTAGATAGATACGGATTATGATAAAAGAATAAAACTGTTGTTATGGAAACCGCCAAAACCACGATCGATAAACCAAAGGCAAGCTGGTTCAGGAGATTCCTCCGGAAGTTCGTTTTGTTTGCCGTTATTGCCATTGTGCTGTACCTGCTGATCGTCTATTTACTGGCAGCAGTGTTTGTTTACAGCAAGGGCGACCGCATCGGGTATATTTACAAATTCTCTCACAAGGGATATGTTTTCAAAACCTATGAAGGGACGTTAAAAACGGGATTCGTGAACATCGGCAATACATCCACCCCGAATGAAGAATGGGCTTTCTCTGTTGTTGATGACAGTGTGGCGAACCAGATAACTTCCCTGGACCAGCGGGTGGCAGTTAAATTGTTCTATAAAGAGTATTACACCCGCCTGTTTTTCCGGGGCGACACCAAATACTTTGTATATAAAATGGAAAAAATGCCCAGCCCCTGATCTTCAGGCCTGCAGTAAGAAGATCACCGGTTTTTTGTGGAAACTGTTCTTTTCTTTTTTCCATTCCGCTATTGTCTTTGTTCTTATGTATTCATTGCCGGAGGTTATTTCGGAGGCGATGCAAAGCCTGGTTGCAGGGTTACAGGTTTTCAATAGGGTGTCGATAAGCTGATCGTTCCGGTACGGCGTTTCTATGAATATCTGGGTGCTTTTCTTTTTTTGGGAAACGTGTTCCATTGCCGTAATGGCCTTTACCCGTTCAGGGAGATCAATGGGCAGGTAACCGGTGAATTCAAACTGTTGCCCGTTCATGCCACTTGCCATTAAGGCCAGCAGGATGGAACTTGGACCAACCAATGGTTTTATGACCACGTTCATTTCCTGGGCCACAGCTACAAGCAGTTGCCCGGGATCCGCAATGCCAGGGCATCCTGCCTCACTGATGATGGCAATATTTTTTCCTTCTTTTAATTTCTGCCGGAAGTACTGCAACATTTCTTCTTCCGTTTTGTGGATGCCAAACCACTCGTATTCATCGATGACAATGTCCCTGCAAATACTTTTTAGAAAACGCCGGGTGGTGCGTTCGTTCTCCGCAAATATCACCTTGCAATCCTTCACAGCTGTAATAATATAGGGCGGAATGGTTTGCAACGCCGATTCATCCAGGACAGAAGGGATAAGGTAAACGATAGGCTTGTGGTTCATCATTCTGTTTTTATGGTATCGGCAATGCCGCCATTCTTTGTGTCATATAAACTGATCGTGGCTGCGATCACTGCATAACTGGGAGCAAGTACCCATCCCAGCAAGGGAAGCATGTGCATGATGTAAAAGATCATCCCATTACCGATCGCAAGCCCTTTATGCCTGCCGATGAATAAGATGCTTTGTGCTGTGGAAAGCTTATGCCGTTCGCTGCTGTAATCCAGCATGGAAAAGCCGAGGTAATAACATTCTACCAGCAGGGCCAGCAGGGGAGTGATCCATCCGACCACCGGCACGAAAGATAAGATCAGTATCGAAACGGTGTAAACCGTTTGCCAGAGCATGTTTCGCAGAGCCAGGCGAATGCCCCTGACAATGTCTTTAGCCAACTGGCTGAAACTGAAAGGGAAATCCGTTCCTTCCATGATGGCCTCTGTCTTCTCACTCAGGTAGGCAAATAAAGGGGAACCAATGATAAGGAAGATATACTTAAACAATGAAAAGTAGAATAACAACAGGATCAACTGAAGAATCAGTTGCCCGAAGATGAGCAGGAAACTGATCCAGCTGCTTTCCATTCTTTCCATCCATTCTTTCAGGCCGCTTTTCAGCAGCATGTAACCAATGGCACTGTTGCTTGATTTCAGGAAAAGGTAAATGCCGAGAAAGAACAGAACCGAATAGATCAGCCCGGGAATGAGTATCCATTTCCAAAGGCGGTGTTTTATGATAAAGCGATGAGCTTGAAAATATGCCTGAACCGACGTGATGATCTCCTTGAGCATGTTATTTCTTTGGCTATTGGCCCTATTCAGTATTTTAGCTTTAAAGTTAACAATATAATGAAGAAATTGCCTGTTCATTTTTATGACCGACCTGATGTGGTCCGGATCGCGAGGGAACTCATTGGGAAAATAATTGTTACCCGTTTCGATAATGTTCTTTCAGCAGGCAGGATCGTGGAGACCGAAGCATACATCGGTCTTACCGACAGGGCATCCCACTCCTATGACGGCAAAAGAACTCCCCGCAATGAACATATGTATTCGTCTCCTGGTACATCCTATGTATATATATGTTATGGAATGCACCATCTCTTTAACGTGGTTACCAATAAAAAGGACATCCCGGATGCAGTTCTTATCCGGGCGGTGGAGCCTGTAAAGGGAATCGATGCAATGCTCAGCCGCTCGGGAAAAAAAATTCTTGACCATACACTTACAAAAGGGCCAGGCAATGCAGCCAGGGCATTGGGTATATCAAAGGCACATTCAGGCCTCGACCTGCGCACATCCATTCTTTACATAGCTCAGGATGATTTTAAAGTAACGGCCCGTATGATCGGCACCAGTAAACGGATTGGAGTGGAAGGTGCCGGGTTGCCGGCATCAGGGTATCCTTACCGGTTCTACTTAAGAGGGAACCGGTTTGTAAGCGGGTCGCCTACAAAATAAAAACTCCCGTTAGACAACTAACGGGAGTTTGCATATTAGAACAATGAAGTCACTATCTTCTTACCACCACTTGCCCTGTTTTGATCTTCTTACCGCTGGCATCCCTTAACACCACATAATACACATCGTCCCCGTTGCGGCGCATATCAACCTGTTCCAATTGATATGGCTGGATAATGGTCAGTTTCTTACTATAAACCAACCGGCCATCGCTTCCATATATGGTTAGGTTTTGAGTAGTGGCATTGCTCGATGAAGCACCAGGAACATAGTAAGAAACCCAGAACACTCCTGTGCTCGGGTTTGGATAGATCCATAGCTTACTGCTTGCTGAATCGCCGATCACGATCGTACCCGGTACCGAAGTACAGCTGCCGATCGTGGCAACCACTGTATATGTTCCCAGGTGGTTTACATCTGCGGTATATGTGTTTCCAACAGGCGTGATGGCATTGCCGTTCCAAGTCCATACAGCTGTGAATGGAACTGCGGGGTTCACCGAAGCTGTAATCACGGTTGTTCTGCCGGGTAACAATTTCGTGTAAGGCGAAGCTGACAGGGTTACTGTCGGTTGGGCGTTCACAGTGAGTAATGCACTTACTGTGTTCAAGGAACTACATGGTGCAGCACCCGATACTGCAGCCCGGTAACGGTAACCATTCATACCAGCTGTAACACCGGTCAATGTCAACGTGCCTGTTGTTGCCCCGCTATAGATACCACCATTGTTGATATTGGCCCAGGTAGCACCACCATTGGTGCTTTCCTGCCATTGGTAGGCCGGAGTGGTGCCTGCAGCTGCTGCAGTGAAACTGGTTGTACCGGTAGCACAGATGGCAGCATCGGCCGGAGCCGTGGTTATACTGATCGGAGTAAATACAGTTAATGCCACTGCTCCACTGGTCGCAGCCGGATTACAAGTGCCGCTGATGATGCAACGGTACTGGTAACTGTTCATAGCTACTGTAGTCGGATTGATGGTCAGGGCAGCCGTATTCACACCGGAATAAGGCGCTGTATTTGTCAGGTTATTCCAGGTTGTGCCGCCATTGGTGCTTTCCTGCCATTGATAGGTCAACCCGGTGCCATTGGCAACTATGCTGTACGTTTTGATCTGGCCGGCACAAACAGCAGCACCAGCTACAGGCTGTGTTGTTATTGATGGAGCAGTGTTCACCGTTAGGGTTGCGCCGTTTGAATTTGCCGAAGCACAAGCTGCAGCAGCTCCAACAACACAACGGTATTGGTTATTGTTCATGCCTGCAGTAATTCCCGTAAGTGATAATGTATTTGTTGTTGCACCCCCATAAATACCTCCGTTGACAATATTGGTCCATGTACCGCCGCCGTTGGTGCTTTCCTGCCATTGATACGTTGGTGATGTACCGGTAACGGTAACACTGAACGTGGTATTCGTTCCTGCGCAAACGGTTGAGTTGGCAGGCTGGGCTGTGATATTAACCGGGGTATTTACCGTAAGCTGTGCACAGTTCGAGGTGGCAGCGGGCGAACAGGTACCGGTGATGATGCAACGATAAGCGTAGCCATTCATCGTGGCCGGTGCAGCCGTCAGGGTAAGTATAGATGTAGTAGCCCCTGAATAAATACCTCCATTATTAACATTCACCCATGGCCCGGCACAGCCCGAAACACTTTCCTGCCACTGGTAAGAGATACCAGTTCCACTTGCCGTGACACTGAACGTAGTTGATTGGGTAGCACAGATCGTGCTGTTAACCGGTTGGGCAGAGATATTCGGCGCCGTGTTAACCGTAAGCGTTGCGGCAACTGTTGTTGCAGAAGAACATCCGGCACCACCGGAAACGATACAACGATATTGGTTGTTATTCATACCAGCTGTAACACCGGTCAGGGTCAGGGTTGCGGATGTTGCACCGGAATAGATACCACCATTGGTAATGTTATTCCATGTACCGCCGCCGTTGGTACTTTCCTGCCATTGGTAGGTAAGTCCGCTTCCCGATGCCGTTACGCTGTACGATGTATTCTGTCCGGCGCATATAATTGATGCAACAGGCTGACCGGAGATGTTCACCGCAGTATTCACAGTAAGTAATCCGCAGTTAGACGTTGCAGCAGGTGCACAACTACCAGTTATAACACAGCGGTAACCATAACCATTCATCGTGGTTGGAGCACCCGTGATCGTTAAAGTGGCTGATGTGGCGCCTGAATAAACACCTCCATTGGTAACATTCGCCCATGGGCCGCCGCAGCCGGTAACACTTTCCTGCCATTGATAAGATAAGCCAGTTCCATTTGCTGTTACATTGAATGAAGTGGTTTGTGAAACACAGATCGTACTATTAAGAGGCTGCCCGGTGATATTCGGTGCAGTATTTACAGTGAGTACAGCAGCATTGGAATTGGATGAAGCACATCCGGCCGCACCCGAAACAACGCAACGATACAGGTTGTTGTTCATACCGGCTGTAACACCCGTCAGGGTCAGGGTTGCGGATGTTGCACCGGAATAAATACCGCCGTTGGTGATGTTATTCCAGGTACCGCCGCCGTTGGTGCTTTCCTGCCATTGATAAGTAAGTCCGGTTCCGGTAGCAGTTACATTGAATGATGCATTCAGCCCGGCGCATACGGCTGAAGCAGCCGGCTGTCCGGTTATGCCGACTGGTGTATTCACCGTCAGAAGCGCACAGTTAGACGTAACACTTAGAGGAGCGCAGATACCGGTCACCACACATTGATACGCATATCCGTTCATTGCCGTGGTGGCACCGGTGATGGTTAATGTGGCGGAAGTAGCGCCGGCATAAGGTGCGCCGTTCACCACATTCGACCAGGGGCCTCCGCAACCCGTCGTGCTCACCTGCCATTGGTATGTGAGGGAAGAGCCACTTGCCGTTACACTAAACGAAGAGTTCTGAGCTGCACAGATGGTGCTTGCCGTCGGCTGTGAAGTGATCGCAGCAGCCGTTGTTACCGATAATAAGGCAGCGTTTGAGTTGATCGACGGGCAGTTGCCATTGATCACGCAGCGGTATTGATAATTGTTCATACCGGCAGTCACACCGGTAAGCGTTAATGAAGCAGTTGTTGCACCACTGTAGACGCCGCCGTTGGTGATATTGTTCCAGGTACCGCCTCCGTTGGTGCTCTCCTGCCATTGATAACCGAGTACGGTACCACTCGTTGTAATGGAGAAACCGGCATTCAATCCCGCACAAGCCGAAGCATTGGATGGCTGGGCTGTAACCGACATGGCGGCTCCAACGGTAAGTGTCGCCGCATTTGACGTAAGCGGTGTAGGAGGGCAAACTCCTGTCACGATACAACGGTATTGATTATTGTTCATGCCTACTGCCGTAGGACTGATCGTCAGCGTTGCTGAGGTTACACCTGAATACGGCGCTACGTTCGTAAGGTTGTTCCAGGTACCGCCGCCATTGGTGCTTTCCTGCCACTGGTAAGTAACAGAACTTCCCGTTGCCGTAACACTGAATGTGGCAATGTTACCCGAGCAACTGATTATGTCCGCTGGTTGTCCTGTTATTGCGGGGGCAGTGTTAACAGACAATACGGCTGCAGTTGAGTTCAGTGTTCCGCAGGTACCAGTAACCACACATCGGTATTGGTTATTGTTCATGCCGGCAGTTACACCGGTGAGGTTTAAGGTTGTGGTTGTAGCATTGGAGTATATACCTCCGTTAGTTATATTATTCCAGGTACCTCCACCGTTGGTGCTTTCCTGCCATTGGTACGTGAGTGATGTACCTGCTGCAGCAACGGTGAATGCGGCGTTATTGCCTGCACAGATGCTGCTGTTCAATGGTTGAGTATTTATTACCGTAGCTGCATTTACCGTCAGGATGGCTGGGTTCGAATTCAGTGTGAGAGGGGCACAACCGCCTGTTACTACGCAGCGATACTGGTAGGTATTCATTGCTATGGTTGCTCCCGTGATTGTCAGGGTTGCGGATGTTGCACCAGAATACACACCACCGTTTGTAATATTATTCCATGGTCCGCCTGCACCGGTCGTGCTTAATTGCCACTGGTATCCCAGGGGTGCAGTGCCGACTGCGTTTACAGAAAATGAAGTACTAGCGCCTGCACAGATGGTACTGTTTATTGGCTGGGTATTGATAGCTGTGGCTGCATTTACAGTAAGTATAGCAGGGTTGGAGTTTGCTGTTGCTGGTGTACAATTTCCAGTCACGGCACAGCGATACTGATAAGTATTCATTGCGATGGTTGCACCGGTAATTGTAAGAGTAGTACTTGTTGCACCCGAATAAACACCTCCGTTCGAAACGTTATTCCATGGCCCGCCTGCACCGTTTGTACTTAATTGCCATTGATATGTGACAGGAGGCGTGCCATTGGCTGCCACTGTAAAGCTGGTGGTGCCTCCTTCACATACAGCTGAGTTGGAAGGTTGTGATGAAATAGTAGTAGCAGTACAGCCCGCCGGCAATGTAGCTGTCCAGATGCCTCGGCCATGGGTAGCTGCGGCGATAAGCCGGTCACTGCTCCGGAATTTCAGCATCATTGTTTTAACCGTCGGGAAAGTTGTTTCAGGTACCCAAACGGTACCTGATCCATTCAGCAGGTCTGTTGACCATACTCCGGTTTCAGTCGCAATAAATACTTTGGTATTATCATCGGGGTTAAATAACGCCCAATAAACAGGAATGTCTGGAAGATTGCCATCACATGCTACCCAGGAGGTACCGCCATTTGTTGATGACCAGATGTTCGTTACACCTGTATTTGTTACTGTTGCGATGAGATTCTGATCGCTGCTTCCAACGATCACACTATTTACAAAGCCGCTCATACCGGCAGGAGTGATATTTGCTTCAGTGGGCGTTGCAGTGTGGGCATTATCCACCTGTACTACCCTGCCTGCTGTGGTACCGAAATACACCCTGTTGGCTGTGTATGGTGATACTGTGGCTGCTGCGACCTGGGCTCCATTGAAGGCCGTAACTGCAATGGGGGTAAGCGTAAAGCCAGCTTGCGGGTTTTCCCAGCGTACATATTGTCCTGCATTGTAAGATGCATAGACCTTGTTGCCTACATCATCATAATCAAACGGATTGATGAATAAACCGCTACTGCTGGCGTTGCCATTCCCACTCCAGGTAGCGCCGCCATCGGCAGACCTTCTGAAGTTGCAAAATACATAAGCACCTACCTGGAATAGTGGTTCATTCTGGTCAATCCCTACATAAGCACCATCACCACCCGTAACTTCCACTGAGCTGGTCAAACCCGGCCCGTTAAGTTGATGCGTACCGTTATCTTGTGTTCCACCAAGGAAATAATTGGTTGAACTGGGGTGTATGGCAACGGAATAGAATTGCTTAAGCCTGAGGTTTGTATTCCTGTCAACAAATGTTGTCCCCTTATTGGTGGAGAAGTGAATCCCGCCATCACAGCCAACAAGCAATTTGTTGCCGTTATCATACCAGGTAATATTGTGTTGATCGGCATGCACATACTGACCAGTATTTCCTACCCATTCACTTATTTTATTCCAGGTTGTACCACCGTCGGTTGATTTCAATACGTTAAGGCTTCCTACCATCACATTATTCGGATCAGAGGGATCGATATCCAGGGCCATACAATACCAGGCCTGTCCGGCACTGGATCCTGAACCATTCAGGTCGTTCACGTTTGTTGTTGAAAGTGCGATGGTTGTCCATGTATCACCGCCGTCGGTTGATTTAGCAATGGAGTCTATTTTCGAACTGTTATTGGAAGCATTGGGGTGGGCCAATGCGGCGTATACTACATTCCCACGGCATGCCAGCTCTGTCCTGGCACCTGCAGTTCCGAAAGGGAATGAAAAAGGAACGGTAGGTGTGCTCCACCCTGTGGTTGTTGTGGCAGTAGCAGGATTGCTGGTATAGCGATAACCACCGATACCCGATGCTGAGAATAACCCCGCACTTACGTGCATCCTTCCCGTACTGCTTATTTCAAAGTCTACAATGCGTGATGTAGTGGTAAAAGGATTGATACTCGTCCAGGTATTACCTCCATCAGATGACCTTTGTAAACCTACGGCGACAGAGATCCCAATGGTACTTACATACACATTTCCTGCAGCATCGCACAATATTTTTGAGCACCTGGTAAGGGTAGAAGTACTTGGAAGCTGACTCCAGGTTACCCCATGATCGGTACTTTTAAAAACACCATTACCAAAAACGGCATCCCCATTGAAGAAGGATTCCCCGGTACAGAAGTACATGATGTTCGTATTGGTAGGGTCCTGGCAGATACCTGAAACTGCCAGGTTACTGAGAAAATCGTTTGCCAAAGTCCAGGTTGCCGGAGAAGCGGTGATATCAGTTGTCTTCCAGATACCTCCATCCACACCACCAATCCAAACGGTCTTACCGGTTGCATCCGCAAGATCTACCCAAACGGCCCTGATACGGCCGGATGTTACTCCATTGTTCGGCCTTGTATTACCGTTGGACGGACCTACAGCATCAGTGTACGAGCCTCTCTCTGTCCAGGTCAGGGCACTTGTAAAATTCTGGGAATTGCGCAACTGTTCTTTTATCTGCTCCGTCTGTAAGACTGCCTGCCACATGGCCTGCCTGTCAACGGTTCCGGTATAGGGGTTCTTTGTGCGGTTGAATTGAAATTCCGCTGCCTTGTCAGGTGAATCGTATTTATCCAGTTCCTCTTCACCAGGGCTTGCCATTTTTTCAAAACAGCCCGTCAGGAGGGAACAAGAGATTAGTAGTGTGAATAAGAAAAATGCATTACGCAAGTGGAAGAATTGTTTCATAAAATTCCAGTTTTACATTTTTGTTTTTATCGGGTGGTGGGGTAAGTATATCTGTTGTTACAGAAATGAGTTTGTTTGTATGTACAAAAGAGCTTTGTTTATGACCAGGTTCCTGTTCGAAGCAGCTCAATAACGTATGTTCATCTGTTTCTTTGACCTCGAGCTGCGTGAAAAGCAGCTGGTACCCACCCTGGCCTAATATGAATAATAGCAAAAATGATATGACAGCAGTCTTTTTGATATGCCAGGTTTTAAACAGGTCGTGTCGGGAACTTAAGGGTCAGTAATAACGTAAAAAAGTCTTTTTGGATTATGAAAATTACATCATATTTCAGCAAAATAGGCGGGTTAGTCACTGGATTTTGCCGTATATAACAAATTAAGCATACAACCGCTTTGTCGTATCAGTCCCAGGAGACTTTATTCTGATTGATAATGCTATGATTTAGTATTCAAAACATAAAATGAAAAAGTCCCGGAATTGTGTCCGGGACTTTTTTATCTAAACTTGGTATGAGAATTATCTAACTAATACTCGCCCTGTTTTCAGTCGCTTGCCATTTGAGTCTCTGAGCACGACCAAGTAAACACCTGATCCATAACGGCGCAGGTCTATCTTTTGCAGGAAGTAAGGCAGGGCAGAACTATAACCTACTTCATACACCCTGGCCCCGCGGCTGTCGTATACAGAGATGAACTGCTGCCTTTGACTACCGGTGGAGTTGTATTCTGTTACGGTGAATACCCCTGTATTGGTTGGGTTGGGGTATATGAACAGCCTGCTGCTGGCGGAGTCTTTAATATTAAAGAGCTCAGACTGGCAGTTTCCGGCCGG
>CAZYAT010000004.1:19545-138341 GCA_964645235.1 uncultured Ferruginibacter sp.
TGCTGCTGGCGGAGTCTTTAATATTAAAGAGCTCAGACTGGCAGTTTCCGGCCGGGCCGGTAACAACAACCCTGTAGTTACCGAGCCTGTTGACATCAGCAATAAGGGTATTACCAGTTTCAGGCTGCTGTGTTCCATTCAGGAACCATGCAAAGCTGATACCAGTACCAGGAGTTACATTAACAGTAAGGGTAGTGGTCCAACCAGCCATCAGGCTGGTATAAGGAGCAGCGCTGATCACAGGCTGAGGCGTTACATTGAGTAAGCCGGCATTCGAGTTGACAGCACCACAAGGAGCCGCACCACTGACTACGCAACGGTACCTGTAACCGGTCATATTGGCTGTAATACCTGTTAATGTAAGTGTGGTGGTTGTTGTACCGGAATAAACACCGCCGTTCGGAATATTGCTCCAGTTGGTACCGCCATCTGTACTTACCTGCCACTGGTAACCAGGTGTTGTACCGGTTGCAGCAACAGTGAAGCTGGTGCTTCCGGTAGCACAGATGTTGGTGGTAACTGCCGGTTGAGTGGTGATAGAGATCGGAGTATTTACCGTTAAGGCAGCATTATTAGAAGTTGCATTTGGTGCGCATGTTCCACTAACCACGCAACGGTATAATGAACCGCTCATGCCAACTATTACGTTTGTAACGGTAAGTGAGGCCGTGGTTGCGCCGCTGTAAACGCCTCCATTCGCGATGTTGGTCCATGGGCCACCGGCACCGGTGGTGCTGATCTGCCATTGATAGGTTGGTGCTGTTCCATTTGCAGCAACCGTGTAGGTAACATTATTGCCTGCACAAAGCGTAGTGGTGGCAGCAGGCTGTGTAGTTATGGATGGAGCAGTGTTAACTGTCAGGGTAGCTGCAGCTGAGTTGGAAGCAGTACAACTGGCTGCACCATTCACCACGCAACGATATTGATAACCGCTCATGCCGGCTGTAACTCCGGTAAGGGTTAATGTGGCGGTGGTTGCACCGCTGTAAACACCACCATTGGTTATATTACCCCAGGTTCCGCCACCATTGGTGCTTTCCTGCCATTGATAGGTAGGGGTGGTACCGGTAGCAGCAACTGTAAACGATGTTTGCAGGCCGGCGCATATGGTGGAAGCCGAAGGCTGAGAAGTGATAGCGATCGGTGTGTTCACGGTTAAGGTCACACAGTTTGAGGTAGCGGCCGGGGCGCATGTTCCTGTTATCACACAACGATATGCTGTGCCGTTCATGGCAACAGCTGTTGGGTTGATGGTAAGGGTTGCGCTGGTGACACCGGAATAAGGAGCTGCGTTGGCCAGGTTGGTCCATGGTCCTGCGCAGGTGGCAGCGCTCTGCCATTGATAAGTAAGTCCTGCACCGGCAGCAGTAACACTAAATGAGGTACTGGCAACTCCGCAAACTACTGAAGCTGTTGGCTGACTTGAAATAGAAGGAGCGGCATTCACGGTCAGGGTGGCAGCATTAGATGTAGACGAGCCGCATTGAACAGATGCTATGCAACGGTATTGATAGTTATTCATCACAGCTGTAACGCCAGTGAGTGTAAGAGTGGCTGTTGTGGCACCACTGTAGATACCACCGTTGGTGATGGTGCCCCAGGTACCACCGCCGTTGGTGCTCTCCTGCCATTGGAATGAAGTGGCTGCAGCAGACGTGATGCTGAAAGAAGCGTTGGTGGCGGTACAAGCAGTTTGAGCAGTGGGTTGAGCCGTAATAGAAGGCCCTGAACCCGGGCTCACGATATAGGTAAGATCTACTGTCTTAATTTCAGTGCCAGCAGTACCTGTGATGGTAATGGTATAGGTACCCGGTGCGAGGCTTCCCATATTGTTAAGGGTAACAACTGTACTGTTGCCAGGTACAACCGGGTTCACAGAGAACGTAACATTCGTTCCTGGAGGAACACCTGCCGTAGCGGCCAGGTTGATCGGTGTTACAAAACCAAGAACACTGGTTGTTCCCAGCGTTGCAGCAGCAGATGTAGCCGGGCAAGCCACGGTTGTAGGAGAGGCCGGTGCTACAAATGTATAAGTTGGGTTACTGGCAGTGATGGTAAAGTTAACATCGGACATGTCGTAGAAGATATTGCCAACAGCCTCCACTTTGATGCGGGCAGTTGTAGTGGCTACCGAAGGAATGGTAACTGTTTCCGTACCATCGTTTGCAGTGCTTGCAAGTATTACGGTAGGGAAGGTGTTACCACCGTCGGTAGACAGTGATATTTTCACGTTGGCACAGTTTACTGAACCTGTATTGGTATTATTCACATCCCAGGTAATGGTCTGAGAAGAACCACCGGCCCAGCTTACGTTCGTGTTAGGGGCTGTTACTTTGAATGGACCAGCTGTGCTGGTAACCACCACGGCAATATCCGTAAAGGCAGTTTGGCCAACGGCTGCTGGACCAGGACTTACCGGAACATAAGGGCGGTTATCACGAACGGTCAACCTGAAGTTCAATGTTCGGGAAATGGAACTCAATGCCTCGATGTTGCAGATGGCATCACCACCTGGTAATGGTGGAGTTATCATAAGCCCTGCCTGTACAGTTGAAAGGCGTGGGAAATGCCTGGTTGGCGAAGTGACAGCCGGGAATGTCAGGAAATTTGGACCTGTGGGTTTTGCCGCATAGGCAACACTGTTCGAACCGGTTTGCCCGCCATGAAGGTCATATTGTTCCCAGCAGTAGGTAAGTACATCGCCGGGGTCTGCATCCGTAGCAGATCCGGTGAGTTCAAATGGAGTGTTGATCGGGATGGTAACACTGCTCATTGGCGCTACAACCGGGGTGTGGTTGGTTGCTGTAATATTGGTGGTAATCGGGCAGGTCTTTGTTGCCAGGTTATTTTGTATCTGGTCGATTGAAGCAGCGTGGAAAATGTCTATTGAGTGAGGTGCCGGGTCGAAACTGGTGATACCTGCATAACCCATGATGGTAATACCCGCACCAACTTCCCGTTGTGCAACGGTTCCTTCGTTGGAGTGCGTGAAAGTATGGTTTCCACCCAGTTGATGACCCACTTCATGGGCAACATAGTCGATATCGAAATTGTCTCCTTGAGGAATACCATCAGCAGGAGATGTGATGCCTCTTCCTTTTGTCGATCCTGTACCGCTGGCAACGCCATCTACACAAACGCAACCGATACAACCGGCATTTCCACCTCCACCCGAAGCACCGAACATATGGCCAATGTCATAAGCAGCGTTATTAACATTGATTGGTGTTCCCGGACCTGTGAGTGTAGTATTCAGTGCAATTTGTAATTGCGTATTCCAGTTTGCAAGTGTAGTATAAGGATCTGTGGCCGGATCATAATAGATCACGTTCACTGTTTCCGGAACAAGGTTCAGGTGAAGTGCCAGGTCTTTTTCATAACATCCGTTGCAACGGGTAAGGGTTGCGTTGAATGCGGCCAGTACCAGGGCCACCTGTGAAGAATTGGTAGCGCCAAACCAGTTGGCGTACTCACCATTGCACGACTGTGCCAGGCGCATTGTCCTTAATTCACCTGCAGAACTGCCGGTGATATTTGAATTAGGCATTTGCTTTCTCAGGTCTGAGGAATATTGTTTTTCTTCTGTTGAACAGGTCCAGGGAAGTTTTCCTTTATCCCGCTGGGATTTGAAGACTGCATAGACGGTATGGTCGGCAGAGTAAGGTTCGATGAACTCATTTTCTGTTTCCGATCTGAAAACCATTGTCTGTACACCCTGTGGGGAAATGCTTAGTTTTAAAGTAGCGTACTTATCAGTTATACCCTTTCCGGAATAAGCCCTGATCTCGGGGAATCTGGCCTGGAGCGTGGGGGCAAAGTTAGATGCTTCATATACTTCAAACTGCTCCAGTGCACCTGCAGCGTTTGGTATAGAGATGATCGTTGAACGCCTGGAAGAATTGTCTACGATTCTGAATAATTCCTGGCGTAAAGGCTCAATGTTAAGGTTGAATAACTTGAACTCTTTAGGAAAGGACAATCTTGCAACAGCCTTGTCTGTTACCATACTGCTCCGGCTGCTGTAGTTGGCTGACCAGAAACGGTCTGCCTGTGCAGTAGCCAAAGTAGTAATCAAAGCAAACAACAGCGTTAGCGGTAGAATTTTTTTCATACTTTGTTTGAATGTTTGTTAGAAATAAAAAGTTTAGGAGTTTTGGTTAAAACTGGCGAATCACAGGCAATAAAAGGAATCCTTCTTCCTCTTTGGATATTAAATGCTAATGTGCAAACCGGATGTTTCTGGCAATGAAGCCAGCATTTCAGCCTAAACAAAGGCAGCACATTTATTTCGTTTTCATTAAAACTTAGGGCAGGGAATACCTTTATATTCAGCCGGGCGCTTGATGAAGATCACTGAGAACTCAGAGCCTCCTCTTGAAGCGGTAGCTGCTTTCAAACTTGAGATATTGAAGTCATAGCTGGCGCCAATGCGCAATCCTCCGATTTCAATGCCTACATAGGGAACGACCGCATCGTTAAAACGTACCCAGCTGCCGACATAAATACTGCTGTTTGAGGTTTCTTCTCCGGGGTTAAGATTCAGGGCCAGTGCAGCTCCAACGGTTGTTTCGCTGGCTTTGTTCTGCATCTGGTGAATCAATGAAGTGTGAACAGTTAGTTGATCGGATAATGGAAAAGAGCCGCCACCATGGATGGAAATGCGTCCGCTCAGGTACCAGTTCTGGTCTTTGAAACCAACCTTTGGCCTGTTGATGTGATACATAGAGGCACCAAGGTAAAAATTGTTCACCCCGTTGGTGGATCCGGAATACAATAAACCCGCATTCACATCAAAATAGCTTTGATTAACTCCATTGGTGATGATATCAGATGTTGCACCGGTAAAACCATTCGGTGTAAGCATGTCTTCAAAAGTCAGTTTGCTTGCCTCCAGGCTCAGGCTTGAATAGGTGGCCTGGAAACCGGCGCCGATCGTACTATAGCCATTCTCGTCGAGTGCTTTATGGTACGACATGGAGAGTGATCCATAATTCAGTTTGAGGATCTTGTTTGCACTTGCATCCGTTAATCCGGAAATGCCGATACCAAAAACATCGTTTTCCGGAATCCTGCTTTTTAAAATAGGAAAGTCAATGGAAGCGCTTGTTGTAACATATGCTTTGGGAATGGACGGCCACTGGTCACGATGATTTGCAGCCAATCTCCATGATCCGCTGAACTTACCGGTAAAGGCCGGATTCAATGTGAGAGGAGAGGCGAAAAACTGTGAAAAGTGCGGGTCCTGGGCATTTGCTCCCCAGCTGAGCATAAGGGCACAAATAAGTACTGGTAATTTTCTCATTTTCATTGACTGTTCAGAAACCTAAAGATAAGGATTTGCCTCAAAAAGCTGCATAGAATTGCGCAACGATTTTGAGGGTTTTTTCAGGTTCTTTTAAATCAGGATAATGCCCTATTGGTTGTGGAATGTTTGTTACCGATATGAAATTGATTATCAATGCCTGATATCAGTTCTGCATCTTGGCTCCAAAGGCCAGGTCACCTGCGTCTCCCAGCCCAGGAACGATGTAGCCCTTTGCCGTTATCTCATCGTCTATATCTCCACACCAGATAGTGGCTTTGGGCTGGGCACGTGTTACATATTCCAGCCCAACGGTGCAGGCAATGGCGCAAACAATATGCAACTCCTTGATCTCCCCCTCTGCTTTCAGGAATTCGATCGACTTCACCAGCGAGGAGCCGGTGGCAAGCATTGGATCGCTGAGGATAATGATGCGGCCGTCTATATCCGGGCAGCTCATGTACTCCATGTGTATGTCGAAACTCCCATCCGGGTTGTGTTTCCGGTAAGCACTGATGAATGCATTATCTGCTTTATCAAAGTAACGAAGCAGGCCTGTGTGCATGGCAAGGCCGGCACGAAGAATGGTTGCTAAAACGGGTTGTTCCTCCAATACCCGGGCGGTGCTGGTACCCAATGGAGTGGTGATCTCCTTTTCCTTCCAGGGTAATTTTTTGCTGATCTCGTATCCGGCCACTTCAGCAATCCGTTCCAGGTTGTGGCGGAAACGCATCCGGTCGGTTTGCACCTCGATATCCCGTAACTCGGACACCCAGTTACTTACTAAAGAATGCTGCTCGCTCAGGTTGATGATCATGGTCGTTTGTTTGGGGGTTTCTGATAGCTTTTCGTGGTCTTTCCTGTTTCGAACAAAACTAAAATAAAAAACTGCAGCAAGTGCTATTTTTTAACATGGTATTTTCCAAAAATGTATTTTTATTGTATTCAAAATAATGCACATGAAAAGATCGATCGTGCTCGCTTTTGTGGTCGCTGCCTTAAGTACAGGCTGCGGCGGCAATACTGAAAAAGAAGCAGAGGAAAAACAGAAAGATAAATACGAGCAAACAAAGGAAACACTGGAAGAGACAGAAAAGAAAAACCCAAAGCGCTTCATTTCCGTTGAAGGGCACGACCGGAAGAACCTGATCGGGCAGACGGTGATCGAGGGAAAGGTCAGCAACAATGCAAAGATTGCCAGTTATAAGGACATCGATATAGAACTTTCTTTTTACAGTAAGACAGGGACCCTCCTGGAAAAGGACCATGAGGTTATTTACAAAATGATTGCTCCCGGAATTAAGGATGATTTTAAAATAAAGTACTATGCGCCCAAAGGGACCGACAGCGTGGCTTTGAAAGTCATCGGCGCTAAAACAGAGTAGGCTGTTTATTTCACAAACGAAAAAGTATCTCCGTCGAATAAACCCAGGTCGCTGAGTTTTAAGTGCGGAATTACAAGCAAGGCCATAAAGGATAAGGTCATAAAGGGCGCTGCCAGGGTAGAACCCATCTCTTGTTTTGTCATTTTATCTATGGCCGTATAATCATCGGCAACTTTATACCCGTCTTCATTGCTCATCAGGCCTGCTACCGGCAGGCCCAATACTTTTTCCTTATTCTCATACACGGCGCTGACCCCCCCTTGTTCCCTGATGACCAGGTTCACGGCTTTCATCAAACTTTCATCATCTACGCCCACGGCCACAATGTTATGGCTGTCGTGGGCCACTGAAGAAGCAAGAGCCCCTTTTTTGATGCCGAAATTTTTTATAAATGCTTTTGCAACCGGTGCATCCCTGTATCGGTTCACCACCACGATCTTCAGGATATCACCCGGAACATCGGTTTCAAAATAACCATTGTTTACCGGCGGAGCGCATTGGTATTTATTGGTGATAAGCTGCCCGTCCAGCGCCTCAATGGCAAAAACATGTTCGGGGAATTCACTTGTACTGAATTGAAAATCCTCTTTCTTTTTTTCCGAACAATCGAAATTGTTCAGGATATCTTCACAGCTGCTTATGATCAACGATTTGCCTTTCTCGCTTACAAGGTTACCGTTGATGTAGGTCTGCATAACCTTGAAATCTTTCAGGTCTTCAACAATGATGAAGTCGGCAGGGTCTCCTTCCCGGAGCATCCCGATATTCATACGGTAATGCTTCACCGGGTTGATGCAGGCAGCCTGCAGTACTTTGAAAACATCGATTTCTTTGGCAACGGCCCTTGCGCAAAGCTGGTTGATGTGACCCAGTGCAAGGCTGTCGGGATGTTTGTCGTCGCTGCAGAACATCATTTTTTCGTAATGCTCATCCATCAACCCGATGAGGGCTTCAAAATTCTTTGCTGCACTGCCTTCCCGGATAAGTATTTTCATCCCGTAGTTCAACTTATCGAGTGCTTCTTCGGCAGTGAAGCATTCATGGTCGGTGGAAATACCTGCATCAATGTATTTCTTCGCATTTTCACCTCTCAGGCCCGGCGCATGGCCATCTACCGGTTTTCCGTATTTTTTGGCAGAAGCAATTTTTTTAAAGACTTCTTCATCCCCGTACAGAACACCCGGGAAATTCATCATTTCGCTCAGGTAATTGATCTCCGCCTTCTGCAGCAATTCATCCACTTGCTCTGAAGTCAAGGCAGCCCCCGCCGTTTCGAAAACCGTTGCAGGAACACAACTGGGGGCGCCAAAATGAAATTTAAAAGGAACCGTTTTCCCGTTTTCGATCATGAATTCCACTCCTTTCATACCGCATACATTGGCGATCTCATGAGGGTCACTGATGGTGCCAACCGTTCCATGCACCACCGCCAGTTTAGCAAATTCAGAGGGCACGAGCATCGAACTTTCAATATGCACGTGGCTGTCGATGAAGCCAGGGAGCAGGAAATTGGCCGAAAGTGCCCCCGGGCCGGGAGCAGGGTGTCGTATTACAGAGGCTATTTTCCCATTTTCCACCGAAACCTCCCCGAAAAAAATGACACGCCCGGGTATGTCAACAATATTGCCTTGAATTTTAAAACTGCTCATTTTACGAAGATTAGGGAATAAAGATAAAGGCAAAAGCGCCCGGATGATCCTCATCATTTTAAAATTTCACTAACCAAATTCACCTATATTTACGCCCTAAAAATATTGACATGAAAAATTTAATGATTTTCGGGATGTTCATCCTGACGCTTGTTTTTGCTCAATTTGCCCAGGCTCAAACAGTGGACGATGTTGTAAATAATTACATCAAAGCATTGGGAGGGAAGGAAAAGTTATCCACCCTGAACTCTGTTCGGGCTACCGGCAGCATGAATATCCAGGGCACCGACATCTCGATCACTGTAACAAGGCTTCATATGAAGGGAATGCGGATGGATATTTCTGTAATGGGTACAGATAATTACCAGATCATCACCCCCGGCAAGGGTGTTGCTTTCATGCCCGTGCAGGGAATGGCTTCCCCCACTGACCTGCCTGAAGAACAGGTCAAAGCGGCACAAAGCCAGCTTGATGTTCAGAGCGCATTGCTCGATTATAAGGACAAGGGTACTACTGTTGAACTGCTGGGTGCCGATGGGAACGATTACAAGCTTAAGCTTACTTTCAAGACCGGCATCTCCACTACCTACTATATAGGTAAAGCCGATTACCGGTTGAATAAAACAGTCAGCAAAAGAACCATCAATGGTGAAGAGATGGAGATCGAAAATTCCTTCTCCAATTACAAACAGGTGGATGGTTTCTGGTTTGCCTTTACCAATGTCAGCAGCATACAGGGAGAAACCAACTACGACAAGTTTGAGGTGAATATCCCGGTGGACGAAAAGATCTTCCAATAAGACCTACCTGCTTATTATAAAAGCCCTGCCAGATGCAGGGCTTTTTTATTTTCAGTTGTATATTGCTGTACTAATTTGTTATGATGAGAAAATCCCTATTTATTGCAGCGGCACTTCTTGCTGCTTCTTTTTCGTTTGCACAAAAGAAACAAAGTACTTCTTCGTTCAATGAAGACAGCATCTTATTCAGCAAAGTGAAATACCGTTCCATCGGCCCTTACCGGGGCGGTCGCAGTACTGCGGTGGCGGGTGACCTGAACCAGAAAAATGTTTTCTATTTCGGCAACACGGGCGGCGGACTATGGAAAACCATCGATGGCGGCAGTAACTGGAAAAACATCACCGATAAGTATTTCGGTGGCAGCATCGGTTGTGTTTCGGTCGCACCCAGCGATCCAACCGTACTATATGTGGGTGAAGGTGAGAATTCACTCCGGGGTAACGTCAGCGAAGGTTTCGGCCTTTGGCGTACCGACGATGGCGGGCGCAGTTGGCGCAATGTTGGACTTAAAGACAGCAGGCATATCATCCGCATCATCATACATCCCAAAAACCCGGATATCGTGTGGGTGGCAGCCATCGGGCATTTGTTCGGACCAAACGAAGAGCGGGGTGTTTTCAAAACAGTTGACGGAGGAAAGACATGGAAGAGGGTATTGTTTGTAAATAACCAGACAGGCTGCAGCGACCTCATCATGGAACCTGGTAACCCTTCTGTGCTTTATGCCGGCACCTGGCGCATTTTGCGTACGCCTTACAGCCTCGAAAGCGGCGGCGATGGCAGCGGTCTGTGGAAAAGTATTGATGGCGGGGAGACCTGGAAGAATATTTCCGGCAGCAAAGGGTTGCCAAAGAACATATGGGGCATCGTTGGCGTTACCGTTTGTCCTTCCAACACCGATAAAATCTATGCACTAATCGAAAACAAGGAAGGGGGCCTGTATTCAAGCAGCGACGGTGGTGAGAGCTGGGCCCTTCAGAGCAGTGATAATAATATCCGCCAGCGGGCCTGGTATTATACCAAAGTGTTCGTTGATCCGAAAAATGAGAATGCCGTTTATGTACTGAATGTGAATTTTTTAAAGAGTACCGATGGCGGGAAAAATTTCCGCGGTATCAATACCCCTCATGGCGATCATCACGACCTGTGGATCGACCCAGCTGATGGCAACCGCATGATCATTGCCGATGACGGAGGCGCACAAATCAGTTTCGATGGCGGTAATAACTGGAGCACATATATGAACCAGCCTACTGCACAGTTTTACCGTGTGAGTACCGACAACCATCATCCTTACCGCATACTGGGTGCACAACAGGATAATTCAACTGTAAGAATATTATCCAGGAGCAGTGGCGGACAGATCACCCAGAATGAATGGCAGGAAACGGCCGGATCTGAAAGCGGATACGTGGTGGCCGATCCCCTCAATCCCGATATTGTTTATGGGGGGAACTACAGTGGTTATCTCTCCCGCCTTGATCACCGCACTGGTGAGAACCGTGCAGTCAGTGTGTGGCCGGATGACCCCTTGGGAGCCGGCGCTGATGTATCCAAATACCGGTTTCAATGGAACTTCCCCATTTTTTTCTCACCGCACAACCCGAAGAAATTATACGCTGCTGGAAATATCTTATTTGCAACCGAGAACGAAGGCGCTTCCTGGACAGCGCTGGGTGGAGATCTTACCACCAATGATAAAGAAAGACAACGATCGAGCGGCGGACCCATCACCAAGGATAATACCGGCGTGGAAGTATACTGTACCATTTTCACAGCAACCGAATCGGCTCTGGAAAAAGACCTGCTATGGACAGGGAGCGACGATGGTCTCATTCATGTAAGTAAAGACGGAGGAAAGACCTGGGAGAATGTCACGCCTAAAGATGCAGGGCAGTGGATGATGTGGAATTGCGGGGAAACCGATCCGTTCAAAAAAGGGAAGGCTTACTTTGTTGGTACAAAATACAAGAGCGATGACTTTGCACCCTATATTTTCAAAACAGAGGATTATGGAAAAACCTGGACGAAGATCAGCAACGGGATCTCCCCACTGCATTTTGCCAGGGCTTTGCGTGCCGACCGGAGAAGGCCTGGATTGCTCTATTGCGGAACCGAGTATGGCATGTACATAAGTTACGATGATGGTGTCAGCTGGAAGCCGTTTCAGCTCAATCTTCCCCTGGTGCCCATAACTGACCTGGCGATAAAAGAAAATGATCTCATCGTTGCCACACAAGGCCGTTCCTTCTGGGTGCTCGACGATTTGAGCGTGGTACAGCAAAAAGAAAAAAGCGTGCTCGATAAAAACCTGCATGTATTCTCGGTGAATGATGCGTACCGGTACGATGGCGTACAGAACCTCAATGCCAGGAATGCCGGCTTCAACCCGCCGAACGGCACAGTGATCAATTATTATATAAAGAATGTGACCGACTCAGTCCAGGTAAGTATTGAGATACTGGATAAGAATAAAAAACAGGTCAAACTTTTTTCAACCACATCCAAAGATGATAAGATCGACGTAAGCAGTGGCATGAACCAGTTCGTATGGAATATGTACTACCCGCCAGCCGAACGGGTGGATGGCCTGGTACTATGGCATGGAACTGTACCCGGCCCCAAAGCGGCACCGGGCAGGTATTATTACCGGGTAAAAGCCGGCAAAGATTCGGCGGAAGGGGCTTTCCTTATCAAAGCCAATCCCATCTACAATCTTACCCAGCAGGATTACGAAGAGCAATTTGATTTCCTGATCACCGTGAGGGATAAGTTTAATGAGATCCAGAAGGCAGGTAAGAATATCCGGGATGTTCGTAAACAACTCAATGATTTTGTCGATAAACAGGGAAAGGATTGTCCTAAAGAAATAAAGCAACTGGCTGATACCATTAACAAGCAGATGACGGTTATCGAGGAAGCGTTACACCAGACAAAGGCAAAGAGCGGACAGGATGTACTCAACTACCCCATCCGGCTGGATGACAAGATCTCCGGACTGTATGATTTTGCATCCAGTGGGAATGCAGCTCCTGCCAAACAGGTGAAGGATGCTTATGCTGAATTATCTGCCCAGTCAGATGGATACCTGGTTAAACTGAAAAAGATATTTGAAGATGACCTCGCAAAATTCAACCAGCTTGTGAGAGAAAAATCATTACCGGTGATCGGGTTTAAGAAAGATTGAAAAAAAGTTAATACAGTGTTACCTGACTCCCGAATTCAAGGGGGTGATCTGAAAACACGATAAGTGCATCCTCTTCACAATAAGTGCGAAGAAAAAGGCCATACTTGCATAAGCCCTAATGACCCCGTCGTTCGCTTTTCTTTTTATTTCACAAAAACAGGCATGATAATACATGTAAGGTAATTGCTGATTTCATGGTTCTGCTTTATCTTGCCCCGCAAAGAAACAGCCCGCATCTTTAATAATTCAACACACCGCTAATGAAATCCTATTCCCTCCTCCTTGTATCTCTGTTGTTTTGTTTTGTTTCCAAAGCCCAAATAACCCAACTGACGGTAGGCACGGCAACTCTGCCTGAATTGTTCTATGATGGTAAGCTTGACCCTTCGGGTGGTTCGATCCAGGTTGGATACATAACGAATGCAGCCACCGGTACCGATGTCTTTATGGTAAAGCTGAATGCTGCCCACCAGGTGGTTTGGCAGAAAGTGATCCTTAATGCAGGGAATGACTATGCCTACAATGTGATAATATGTTCAAATGGCGATTATGTTGTTACTGGTGAACTGGTCCAGGGAGCAGCCACGAGAGGGTTTGTCTGCAGGGTTAACAGCACAAATGGGAATATCATCTGGAACTATACAACTACAGCTCCCGCCTCGCCTAATGGAGATAAGCTGTATAATGCCAGGGAGACTTCCAATAACAATATTGTGGCAGTAGGAGTTTCTAATTTTGCCCAGAACCAGACGAATAGTTATATCGTGCTGCTGAATTCATCCGGAACCCTGCAGTGGTCCAGGACCTCCACCACAGCTGTGTCCGATGAGTTCAGGTCGGTTAACCAGCTGCCTAATGGTAACCTGATAGTCGGCGGTATGTACCGGTCGGGTGGATCTTATCGCCTGGTGATGTTGGAGATGAATGAAACAACAGCTGCTGTTGTTGCGCAGAATGAATACGGTATATCAACAACTATCCCGGGTGTTCCGCTTACCATCAATTCAATATGGTCAGCAAATATCTTTATAAAGAATGGAGCGGTGATAGTGAGTGGGTACGTTTTCCAGAATTTCACGGGAGACTCCTATCCGGTGGAATACGTGTACGACCAAACCACGAAGAACCTTACAGGAAACCTCTGTTATCATACCGGCTCCTTGCCTGACCAGGGGTTTTATATTTATCCCATAAACAGCCAGGACTTTTTGCTGGCCTTCTTTTCATCGAGCCCTACGGTGTCTTGTTTTGTTTCCAGGGTCACTAATAATGCGATCGTGTACTCCCGACAGATCAATGGAGGAAGTAAAGCAGTACTAAGTGCCGATGTTTTTAATAATAATTTGCTTTTATCGGGATGGACTAATAACGGCGCCGATCAGGATGGGTACAGGCTCACTACAAGCACTTCGTTTCCGCTAAGCTCAGCACCTTGTAATATTACTGCTGCGAATACACTTGCCTTGCAGGCTTCTACTCTTACTGCTGTGCCAGGTACACCAATTACCTTAAGTACAAGTAATACCTCTTCGACTGCATCAATTACCGGCACCAACACCGGCTATACACCAGTTATTACCTGCTCATGTGAACTTATTGCTGTTAATACGGCTCCTGCAAATACCACGGTCTGTGCAGGCAGTAACGCTTCATTTAGTATTGCGGCACTGAATAACACCACCTATCAATGGCAGGAAAGCACCAACGGGGGCGGTTCTTGGGCAAACGTTCCAAATGCCCCGCCCTATTCGGGAGCAAACACAGCCAACCTCACTATTACAGCCGCTACAACCGGGATGAATAGCTACCAATACAGGTGTGTGCTTACCAATGCATGTGATAATGTAAACTCCGCGCCGGCTGTATTAACTGTTACAATGCCGGTTACTCCTTCCATTACGATCTCCGGATCTTCTAACCCGGTATGCCAGGGAACAGGGGTTACATTTACGGCGGCGATTACGAGCGGTGGAACGACACCGGCATACCAGTGGACAAAAAACGGATCGAATGTAGGGACCAACAGCTCAACATATATTGACAATGGATTGGTTAATGGAGATATGATACGCTGCAACCTTACCTCCAATGCGAATTGTGTTAACGGCAACCCGGCTGCCAGCAATGCCATCACCATGACGGTAAACCCAATCGTTACTGCATCGCTATCGATCACTGCGTCGGCCAACCCTGTTTGCCCAGGCACTACTGTTACGTTTACGGCCACGCCGTTGAATGGAGGTTCATTACCTTCTTATCAATGGAAGAAGAATAATGTTAATGTCGGCAGTAACAACCCTGTATACTCAACCAACATTCTTGCAAATGGTGATGTGATCACCTGCGTACTTACTTCCAATGCAAACTGTGTGACCGGTAGTCCTGCCACCAGTAATGCGATCAGCATGACCGTTAACTCGGGCAGCATCTCCAATCAGCGTTACCCAACGGTAAATGCAGTTAGTAACCAGGCCACCCAGTTAACTGCACGCAATATCGGTGGCATCGGTTTCACATGGCAGCCGCCAACGGGACTCAATAGTACTTCGGTCATCAACCCGGTATTCACCTATAACCAGGATGTGGAGTACAGGATAGCCATCACTTTGGCAAATGGCTGTGTAGTGATTGATACACAGCTTGTAAAAGTGCGGACCATCAAGGATATTTTGGTGCCCAAGGCTTTTTCTCCTAACTCAAATGGTGTTAACGACAGGTTATATCCTTTCCTGATCGGTATCAGTAAACTGAATTATTTCAGGATATACAACCGATGGGGTAACCTGGTATTTGAAACCAACAGTGCGATTCCTTCGCTGGGATGGGATGGAAGGTATAAAGGAAAGCTGCAACCGGCCGAGACCTATACCTGGATCGCTGAAGGCATTGATATAGACGGGCTGGTCATTAAGCGGGGTGGTAATACTTTACTAATAAGATAATCTTAAGCCATATGAAAAAAAATATAGTCTCTTTATTCATGAGTATGCTGGCAGTGTCTCCGATATTGCATGCACAAGATCCTCATTTCTCGCAGTATTATAAATCGCCTCAGACATTGAATCCTGCCATGACAGGATATTTCAATTCTGACTACAGGTTCATTGGTAATTACCGTCAGCAATGGATGGCAGTGGGGGAGCCTTACATTACTGGCGCCATCGGTTTCGATACCAAACTAATGAAGAACAAACTGGGCAAAGATGTTTTCGGGTTAGGCGTGCATGGGCTATACGACAAATCGCTGAACGGGGGGTTAAAGAGTACCTATATGTCTGCATCGATGGCTTACAGCAAAGCACTCAATGAAAAAAATAAACTCGGTATTGGGTTTCAGTTCACTTATGCAACCAGGTTCATCTACATGGATAAACTCAGTTTTGCAACTCAATTTACCGGTACCGGGTTCGATACTGACCTTCCTTCTTTTGAAAATGTGGGAGTTCAGGAACAAGGATATTTCGATGTCAATGCAGGTCTCTTATATGCCTACTCCGCTAAAAAGACCGAAGTGTACCTGGGAGCATCGGCATATCATGTCAATCAACCAAAGGTTGGATTTTTCGAAAATGAAAAATACCGGCTGCGCCCACGGTTTAGTGTGAATGCCGGGTCGAGGTTTGTTTTCTCCGGAGGTAAAAACCAGCTTTACCTAAGCGGGTTATTCATGGAGCAGGGCGGGGCCACCGAAGAGAATTTTGGTATTGTTTATGGTGCCAATGCAAACGAGAATGTAACGATCCTTGGTGGAGTGTGGTACCGGGTGAACGATGCGATTATCCCATATGTTGGTATGCATACCAATAATTTTCAGATCGACCTGTCTTACGACGTAAATAATTCAAGCCTGAAAAATTACAGGTCAAAGAATAGTAGTTTTGAAATATCCATTACTGTTACCGGCAATAAAGCCGTGAGTCAGGGTTCCAATAACAAGGCTGAACGGATCTATTGATACCCATGATCCAGCAGATCGGGCCTCCTTTCTTCGGTACGTTTTACGGATTGATCGTGGCGCCATTCTTCTATCAGTTTATGATTGCCGCTTAAAAGTACCTCGGGAACTTTCCAGCCGCGGAATTCTTCGGGACGTGTATATACCGGCGGAGCCAGCAGGTTATCCTGGAAGGAATCGGTGAGGGCAGAGGTCTCGTCGTTCAGCACGCCGGGGATCAGCCTTCCGACCGCATCCACCAATACGGCTGCCGCTATTTCTCCACCGCTCAGTACATAATCACCAATGGAGATTTCTTTGGTAATGAAATGGTCACGTACACGCTGGTCGATCCCTTTATAATGCCCGCAGATGAACAGGAGGTTACCCTTAAGAGAGAGCTGGTTGGCGATCTTCTGGTTGAAGGTTTCGCCATCGGGCGTCAGGTAAATAATCTCATCATAGTTTGTTCCTTTCTGCAGCGACTCGATGGCATTTACCAGGGGTTCGATCATCATCACCATGCCGGCGCCTCCACCGAATGCATAGTCGTCTACCTGGGCACGTGCATACGTGGTATGGTCCCTCAGGTTGATCACATTCACCTCCAGCAATCCCTTTTCCCTGGCCCTTTTTAAAATGGAGTGGGCAAATGGGCTTTCCAACAGGCCCGGTACAACAGATATGATATCGATCTTCATTGATTAGCGTTCAAATACAAAAGTGATGGGCTGCCGGCGATAGGCGTTTACCTTACGTCCGTTCTGTGACGCAGGTATCCATTTAGGCGATACCTTGATGACCCGGACCGCTTCGGCAATGCAATAAGGGTCGGCCTCCTTGTTCTCGGCAGTGATATCGTGTAAGCTCCCATCGCGGCTCACGATGAACTTTACTATTACCGTTTGTGTAAATTCCTTCTTTCCCTTCGGGAATTTTATCATGTCTACGATTCTTTCCGGGTGGAGGTTCTTCATCAGGTATTGCCTCCAGCCTGCATCACCTCCGGGGAAACTGGCTTCCACATCCACTTTGGTAAATACCATATCCTCGATCCGGGTCGTATCGGAATCGGGCGGCGGTGGGGGTACGTTCTGGCCTCTTGAGATGCCGGCAGATACCAGGATGACCGCGAGTAAAAGCAGGATACGTTTCATGGTCGTTGTTTTTTCAAATATCCAAAAAGGCATCGAGATCACGCTTATCTTTTTTTGTGGGCCGGCCTTGTTTGCTCAATCGTTTGCCGGTATGGAAAGCAGCTGCCTGGAACTGGATGCGCTCCACTTCCTCGGGCGGGGTGATGTCTACATAGTAATTGATGGCTTCTTTATATTGAACCCGGTGACCGAGCAAGGCGGCTACCTGTATCACCCAGCGCTTGGCTTCTGTTTTTACCTCGTATTCATCACCCACCTTCACCAACCTCGACGGCTTGGCATTTTCCCGGTTAAATTTTACCTTGCCCTTATCGCAAGCTTCAGCTGCCTGGCTCCTGGTTTTGTACAGGCGGATGGCCCATAGGTACTTGTCGAGCCGCAGTTTTTCCTTTTCCATTATCCAAAATTAAATCCTTTTGTAACAATGCCTCTTAAGTAAAGGGTATTATCGTTATTTTTATTCACTAAAACAGACAGTATGAAATTCAGGGGTTTTAAAATTGCTTTGCTCTTCATTGTGATCGCACAATTCAGTCCTGCTCAACGGGGCAGGGTGAACTGGACCGAAGACGGCAATGCCTATACCAAGCTAAAGGAGGGCGGTATAGTAAAAGTAGATCCAAAAACAGATGCCGAAGTTGTATTGGTCAGGAAAGAGCAACTTACTCCTCCCGGTGCAGCTAAAGCGTTGACGCCACAATCATATGCGTTCAATAACAATAATACAAAACTTCTTGTCTTTACCAATACGGCCAGGGTATGGCGTTATAATACCAAAGGCGATTACTGGATACTTGATATCATTGCCAATAAACTGAAGCAATTGGGCAAAGGCCTGCCTTCTCAATCACTGATGTTCGCTAAATTCTCTCCCGATGGAAGGAAAGTGGCCTATGTGAGTGAACATAACCTGTATGTCGAGGAGATCAGCACGGGGAATATAAATAAACTGACCCGGGACGGCACCCGTAAAGTGATCAACGGAACATTTGATTGGGTTTATGAAGAAGAATTCGGTTGCCGCGATGGTTTCCGCTGGAGCCCCGATGGTAGTAAGATCGCCTTCTGGCAGGTGGATGCCGGTAAGATCCGCGACTATTATATGCTCAACACTACCGATAGCATATACTCGCAGGTGATACCGGTTGAATATCCCAAAGTGGGCGAATCGCCTTCACCTACCAGGATTGGCGTCGTGAGCATCGATAATGGATATATCCGCTGGATGGACATTGAAGGCGACCCCGCACAGAACTACCTGCCGAGGATGGAGTGGGCTGGTTTGAATGAGCTCATCGTTCAGCAACTCGACAGGAAACAACAGGAAAGCAAATTGAAATACTGCAACGTTACCGACGGAAGCAGCCGTACTTTCTGGGCCGAGAACAGCGAAGCCTGGGTTGACCTGAATTCTGCCGATATTTTCGGAGAACCCGGCGGCTGGCAATGGATAAACAAGGGGCTCGACTTCATATGGGTGAGTGAGAAGGACGGCTGGCGTCATATCTATAAGATCAGCCGAGACGGTAAGACCGAAACCCTCCTGACAAAAGGTAATTATGATATCGGTGAGATCAAATCCATTGACGAAGCCAACAACTACATCTACTTCACAGCCTCGCCAAAGAACGCTACCCAACTTTACTTATACCGGGTGAATATCGAGAAAGGGAATATCCTCCAGAAAGTGAAAAAGATCGTGGTTAAACCAAAAGCCGATCCGGAGATGGTGAGCGACAGTACGCTGAAAGGAACACACGACTACAGCATTTCACCGAATGGTAAATACGCTACTCATACTTTTTCCAACCATCACACACCAAGGGTAAGCGAATGGATCACATTGCCCGATAATAAACCCATCAACCCGGCCAAGAGCATTGCAACAAATATTAAAGTGGATGACAAGGTGAACATCGAGTACCTGCAGGTAACCACCGATGATAATATCACCCTGGATGCATGGATCAACAAACCAAAGAACTTTGACCCGTCGAAGAAATACCCGGTTGTGTTTTATGTATACGGAGAACCGGCATCTTCAACGGTGCTTGACCGCTGGGGCGGACAAAATAACTTCCTCTATAAAGGAGATATGCGTGGCGACGGATACGTGCAGGTTGCGATCGATAACCGGGGTACACCCATGCTGAAAGGCGCTGCCTGGCGCAAGTCCATCTACCGCAAGGTCGGCGAAATCAATGTTCGTGATATGGCGATGGGATTTAAGAAATTGATGGAACAGAACAGTTATTTCGACAAAGACCGTATTGCGGTATGGGGATGGAGCGGCGGCGGATCTTCTACATTGAACCTGCTGTTCCGCTACCCGGAAACGTTCCAAACCGGTATCTCGATTGCTGCAGTGGCCAATCAGCTGTTCTACGACAACATCTACCAGGAACGTTATATGGGACTTCCGCAAGAGAACAGGGAAGACTTTATCAACGGCTCACCAGTCACTTATGCCAAGAATTTAAAAGGGAACCTGCTCTACATACATGGAACCGGGGATGATAATGTTCATTTCAGCAATGCCGAAGTGCTCGTGAACGAGCTCATCAAGAACGGCAAACAGTTCCAGTACATGCCTTATCCCAACCGTTCGCATGGTATTTCGGAAGGAGAAGGGACATTCGAGCACTTATCAACTTTGTATACTACTTATTTAAAAGCACATTGTCCGCCCGGGGCGAGATAAAAGTTATAAATAAAAAATCCTGCAAGACAATTGCAGGATTTTTTTTGTGACCCCGGAGAGACTCGAACTCTCGGCCCGCTGATTAAGAGTCAGCTGCTCTACCAACTGAGCTACGGAGTCATTATATTGAAACCTCCCGAAGATTTCCGGGAGGCTTACGATGAATTGGTTTTGCAAGTTAAATGAATTCCTGAACAGAAAATGAGTTTCGGAATTCCAGGGTGGCCTGCAGGTCAGGTATAGTTTTTTACAAGGAAGTCTTCGGCGTTTTGGAAGAATAACCTGTCCAGCAGGTCCTGTATGTTCAGTTCATGGAACGCAAATCCTGTTCCCCGCCAGAACGATTTTTTGTCCATCAGCCGGAATAGCTGGTTTTTGAACTCAGGATACTCAGCAGCGCTTGCGCAGCAATCCAGCGGGTTGATCAACCCGTCGAAATCAGACCCGAGGCAAATGCACCTCAACCCGTCGGCAAGACTGATCCCTTTTTTGCTTTTTTTCGCAACATAGAGAATGTGCAGCACCTGGTTCAGGAAATAAAGTGCGTGTGACTCTGCAGGATAGCCTGTGTTTTGCGCTTCTGCATCGTCGCCGAACATGATATCATCATTGTTTTCAGGCCGGGGCTCAATGATCCTCGGGTCCTGGCCATCGAAGAATACAGTGGCCTCTTTCTTTGAGATAAAGTCGGGATCGATCGGCGGTACATTGACGTTGATCTCGTCGGAAGGGAAGCCTATGATCCGCTGGTCCATCGAAACACCGATCATCCCCCCGGAAAGAATGATCTCTTCAATGTCTTCATCATACAGCTGAAGGGTTGCCATATTGTAAGCAGTATCTTTTACATGCCCCCATTTTTTCTGGAACTCTACTTTCCAGACCTTACCATGATCCTCTGGAGCATTGTTTGCGAGGTAATGGTAGCGTTCTCTCTCACTGATGCCCGTCACACCGGCATGACTGCAGATCAGCGGAAGTGTTATGCCTTCTTTTTTTCTCATGGCATATAGTTCTTTTCTTGAGAACCATCCCATATGCTTGGTGTCGATCAGGATCCCGCGCCGGTAGATCTCCCGGATGGCTTCGTACCCCCATTCGCTGATGCCGCATCCAACCGGGAAGAACGGTTCATTCTTGAGGAAAAGCATGGCAAATGCATGATTGGCAATCGGCTGTTGCTGGAAATGGCAAACGTTGATTGCAAAAAGCCGGAACCGGCTTGTGAGTTTATCAAGGTTCTCAAAGAACTGTTTTTCTGAATCCGCATCTCCCGGGTTGTTGAAAAGATTCTGTGAACCTTCGAGGATGAGCAATGCATGAAGTATGTTCGGGTTGTCGCGGTCGTATTCTGCCATCGACCTTATGAATTTCAATTGGGCGCCTTCCGGCACCATCATCGATGGAAGGGGAAATGGTTTTTGGGTGAGAAGGTCGAGTTCCTCCATGGCGATCTCAAAATACTTGTTCCCCTGGGCGCTTCGACGGAGCCTTACAGGGTCCAATTGCATTACCCTTCCGTCACTGACCATATCTTTCTTCAGTAATTCCTGGGCCACCTGGCTTTCGATACTGTGAATGATCAGCCCGAACAGGTTCACACCACCACGCCATAACTGCTGCAGGCATGCCTGCGAATCGAGGGCATCGGTGAACAGGGCACTGATCCCGATACGGAACAGGCCCAGTACTTCGGCCTGTACATGAATACTTTCCCAGGGATTCACTTCTTTACCAATAGGAGCTAGATGTGGTTTCATGCCGGGGTGGCAATGGAAATCAAAAACAGGCATAGTTTTCTTGTTTAATGTTAATTAATCTCTAGCTTTTCTAATGCCTGAATTGAAACCGGCAAAGTACAGTGCATACACTATAGTTCACCGTGATCGGAACCTTTTTCGTTATGGTTTGGGAGGGTTTGGCAGGAATGATACACCAAAGGGTAAAGTAAACGATTATTGAGTACAAAGTCAATACCTCGGATCCCGGGGCTTACCCGGATCGAATGTATTAAAGCCTCTCTCCATGCTGGCTCAGGTCAAGTCCTTTCAATTCCTCTTCTTCGCCAACCCGTAAAGGCGTGATCATATCGGTTAGTTTCAGCAGGATAAAGGTACCCCCAAAAACAAAGAGGGAAACACAGATGGTGGTTACAAGGTGAACAACGAATAAATGCGTTTCGCCGAAAAGCAAACCATTGCCGGTGGTATTGGCACCATTCACTGCCTGGTTGGCAAAAACAGCGGTGAGCAAAAAACCAACAATGCCGCCCACGCCATGGCAGGGGAAAACATCCAACGTGTCATCAATGGATGTTTTTGTGCGCCATTCCACCATCATATTACTTATGATGCTGCTTACGATGCCAACTGTAAGGGAATGAGCGATGCTGATAAAACCCGCTGCGGGAGTAATCGCTACCAATCCAACCACGGCACCGATACAGGTGCCCATGGCAGATGGTTTTTTGCCCCGCAGTGCGTCGAAGATGATCCAGGTAAAAGCAGCGGCAGCAGAGGCGGTGGTGGTGGTTGCCAGGGCTGTCGTCGCTAAAGAGTTGGCGCCAAAGGCCGAACCTGCATTAAACCCGAACCATCCAAACCAAAGCAGGCCTGTTCCAAGCAGTACATAAGTTATCCGGGCCGGGCTATGTGCTTCTTCATTTCTTCTTTTTAAATAGATGGCGCTTGCCAGGGCGGCCCATCCGGCACTCATATGCACTACGGTGCCACCGGCAAAGTCCAATACACCATATTTATAAAGGAGCCCCTCGGGATGCCAGGTGGCGTGAGCAAGCGGGCAGTAAATAAAAACACAGAAGAGGCAAATGAACAGGATATAGGAAGTGAATTTGATCCGTTCGGCAAAGGCACCGGTGATCAGCGCAGGTGTGATGATGGCAAACTTGAGCTGATAAAAAGCGAACAGCATCAATGGAATGGTGGGGGCCAGGGCCCAGGGTTTCCCGTTCAACAAACCTTTCATCATAAAGAAAGTACCGGGATTGCCAATGATGCCATTGATGGAATCACCGAAAGCAAGGCTGAAACCTATGATCACCCAAAAGATCGTTATCACTGCCATACTGATAAAGCTCTGCAGCATGGTGCTGATGACATTTTTCTTGCTTACCATACCTCCGTAGAAGAAAGCAAGACCGGGGGTCATGATCAGTACCAGCGCTGCGGCAGTAAGCATCCAGGCCGTATCGGCAGCATTGATGCCTTCGGGTGCTGCTGCAGCCGTTTTGGAAACGGTTGGAAAAAAAATGGAAACAGCAACAATGGTGATCAGAAGTAAAAAAGGAAGCAGCGCTTTTTTCCGGTTCATGGTATACAAATAAGAGTTGAATGGTTACTTGTATATAGGAAGCCAATCGTTACGGGTAAAAATAAGCAACAAAGACCAATCTGCTTATTGTGGTTTATCAACATAATACAGACAGGGCCGATAACATCCTTTAAAATCTAAATTTTCAGATTTTGCTGGATAATCCGCAAATTTGCTGCAACAAAACCTTCATATGAGAAAACTACTACTGCTGCTCAGCCTCGTGCTCAGCTCCACACTACTGTTTGCGCAAAAACCGGTCAGCGTAAAAGTCGTTGATTCCAAAACCGGGAACCCTGTTTCAAATGCTTCCGTAAAGATCAAATCTTCCAATAAGGGCGGTGTTACCGGCCCGGATGGATCTGTTACGGTTCAGGCCTCAGCCAATGATGTACTGGAGATCACCAGCATCGGCTACAATTTTCAATCGGTGAAAGTCGGCAACCAGGCTACCATAACCGTTGCGCTGGAGACAGCTATCGTCGACATCGGCGACGTAGTGGTAGTGGGTACGCGTGGCGCACCACGTGCAAAGATCGAAACGGCCGTGCCCGTGGATGTGATACGCATCAACCAGGTTGGGTTGCCAACTGCAAAGATGGACCTTACTTCTGCGCTCAATATGGCAGCTCCTTCTTTCAATTATAATAAACAAAGTGGTGCAGACGGCGCCGATCACATCGACCTGGGTACATTGCGTGGCCTGGGCCCCGACCAGACTCTTGTACTGATCAACGGCAAACGTCGTCACCAGACAGCTTTTGTTGCACTCTTCGGAACGAGGGGTCGTGGTAATTCAGGCGCCGACCTGAATGCTTTTCCTCAGTCTTCGGTAGATCGTATCGAGATCCTGCGTGACGGGGCTTCTGCACAATACGGTTCAGATGCGATGGCAGGTGTAATGAATATCATTCTGAAGAAAGATGTGAACCGCTGGTCGATCAATGCAGGGTGGGCAGGTTATTACGATACCAAATTCAATTCAAAAAAATTCAATGATGGTAACCAGTATTATTCAGGCAATACCATCGATGGCAATACCTTTACTTTTTCAGCCAATAACGGTTTTAAGCTTGGAAATAATGGAGGGTTCATCAACATATCACTTGATTTCCGCACACAGGGCAAAACCTACCGCCAGGCCGATACCCTGAACTGGCAAACAGATAAAGATGCGTTGCCTTATATCAATCCTTACCGCCGTGCCTTTGGCGACGGGTCAATTGACACTTACGGCGCCATGTTCAATATGGAGATCCCGACAAGTGCCAAAAAGAAAAGCACTTTCTATGCTTTTGGCGGATACAATTACAAAGCGTCAGACGCTTTTGCCTATACCCGTAACTGGAGCGCCAGGCCCGAACGCTTCCCCGTTGACGCCAACGGCGACCTGATCTACAATCCCGATATCATGCGCACTGCCAATGATGGAGAGATCTATTATAATCCGCATATTCAGACACATATTAAGGACCTCTCTTTTGCTGCAGGCGTCAAAGGGATCTGTCATAAATGGAACTGGGACCTAAGCAATACACTTGGTAAGAATGATTTCCATTTTTACGGTGATAAAACATTCAACGCATCTATGTTCATGACACCGGGAACACCGGCGCCAAATCATTTTGACGACGGTGGATTCAATTTCTGGCAGAATACACTCAACTTCGACGTAAGCCGCTCGTTCAAATCAGTAGCCGAAGGATTCAATCTTGGCCTGGGTGCTGAATACAGGTGGGAACAATATTCTATCTATAAAGGTGAAGAAGGTTCATATGAGAACTATCATCCTACCGAAATATTCTACCCAAATGTGGGAGAGAACCGTACACCTGCTTCCGGGTCGCAGGGTTTTCCCGGTTTCAAACCAACAGATGCCATCATTGCCAAGCGCCATAATATCAGCCTGTATGTGGATGGTGAACTGAATGCCACCAAAGCATGGCTGCTGGATGGAGCAATACGTTTTGAGAATTATTCCGACTTTGGTTCAGTGGCTACCTTTAAGTTCGCCACCCGTTATAAGATCATGAGCAATTTCAACCTGCGGGGATCGGTGAGCACCGGCTTCAGGGCACCTTCATTGCAGCAGATCAACTTCCAGAACACACTTACTTCTTTCAGCGGTGGTGTGCTGGTGAATTCTCTGATAGCCCGCAACGGTACTTCCATCACAAAAGCCGCAGGTATACCCGACCTGAAAGAAGAAAAATCGGTGAACGCAAGCCTCGGCTTCAGCTGGAAACCAGTTACCGGCCTGACCTTTACCATCGATGGTTATATGGTGAAAGTAAAGGACAGGGTAGTTTTATCCGGCTTATTCAGTGCAGCAGATCCCACCCTGCCTGTTTCGTTCACCTCGCAGATACCTCCCGATGTTGCAACAGTTCAGTTCTTTGCTAACGCTGTTAATACCACGAACTATGGACTGGACATCGTAGTGGACTATTCCAAAAAATGGGGTAAGAACGGGATCAGGGCTTTATTGGCCGGGAACTTCCAGAAGATGAAAGTGGATGACATCAATGTGCCTTCTGCCCTGAACGGTACACAGCTGAACCGGAAAACCTTTTTCAGCGACAGGGAAGAAGCGTTCTTGCTTGCCTCGGCACCCAATACCAAGATGAACCTGAACCTTGAATACAATTGGAAGAAACTGAGTGTGGGTACCAATCTTACCTATTACGGCAAGATCAAACTGATGGGTTTTGGTGATGCAACTGCTGATAACCCGAACCAGACCGGCATCAACCCGATGGTTCCCACCGACGCCGATCCGAATGTATATGTGCCTGAGCATTTTAATTTCAAAGGGAAACTGGTTACAGATGTGTACGTGGCCTATAAACTATGCAAGCGCATCACTTTGTTTGCCGGTGCAGATAATGTGTTGAATGTTCACCCCAATCTGGGTGTGAATCCGCTGGCCAAAGGCTGGTTTGCCGATAACGAATCTGGAGGCCCATGGGATAGCGTGCAGATGGGCTTCAACGGACGTAAGCTGTTCGGGAAAGTGTCATTCAATTTTTAAAAAGCTCAATAACAGGGGTGGCGCCTTTCTATAGGTGTCACCCCTTTTTAATTCAGAAAGGATATGAAAAAATACACGTCACTGATCTTAGCCATTTTATTAGCGGCGATTGCTGTTATCGGCAAGGCACAGAATAAGATCGTGGTTTTTCAATCCGATTTTGGGTTAAAGGATGGTGCCGTATCGGCCATGAAAGGAGTAGCTATGGGGGTGTCGCCTGAGCTTAAGCTATTCGACCTTACCCATGAGATACCTGCATACAATATCTGGGAAGCTGCTTACCGGTTGGAACAAACAGTGATGTACTGGCCGGCCGGGACAGTTTTTGTATCTGTGGTTGACCCGGGTGTTGGTACCAACAGGAAATCGGTGGTGTTGAAAACGAATAGCGGCCATTTCATTGTTACTCCCGATAACGGAACACTCACGTTGATCTCAGAATCGTTGGGCATTGCAGAGATAAGAGAGATCGATGAAGCAGTGAACAGGAGGAAGGGCTCAGAAAAATCGTATACGTTTCATGGAAGGGACGTATATGCATATACCGCTGCAAGGTTGGCTGCCGGTGTAATCAGTTTTGAACAAGTGGGTCATGAATTGCCTAAGCAGGTAGTGAGCATCCCTTACCAGAAGGCAGGCAGGGAAGGCAATACCATAAAAGGTACCATTGCCATTCTGGATATTCAATATGGGAATATCTGGACAAATATCCCGGCGGATCTTTTCAAACAACTTGGATTTAAATACGGAGACAGACTTAATGTAGTTATCTACCGGGGCAAAACGAAAATATACCAGGGCAGTATGCCTTATGCTGAAACCTTTGGCGCTGTAACTGAAGGAAAACCACTTGCTTACCTTAATAGTCTACTGCAATTATCCTTTGCGCTCAATATGGGAAACTTCTCTGCCACTTACAAAGTATACAGCGGAAGTGAATGGAAGGTGGAAGTACGGAAATAATGAATATGGGATCTTTCCTTCCTTTTCAAATCAGATCGTTCTTCCTGGGTATTGTTCCAGGGCTTTCTCCAGGCAATCCATTGCAGCATTGATGGCAGTTACATTGATCACATAGGCCAGGCGAACTTCATTCATTCCAAGTCCGGGGGTGCTGTAAAAGCCGGTTGCAGGTGCCAGCATTACCGTCTGGTTATTATAGGAGAAGGACTCCAGCAGCCACTGGCAGAATTTGTCCGAATCATCAATAGGTAATTTGGCCATGGCATAAAAGGCACCGCCCGGGTTAGGGCAGAATACCCCGGGGATGGCATTCAGTCTGTTCACGATCGTATCACGGCGGAGCTTATATTCGGCCTTGGTGGTATCAAAGTAATTATCCGGAAGGTCAACCGCAGCTTCGCCGAGTATCTGGGCAAAAGAAGGCGGGCTCAGTCTTGCCTGTGCAAATTTCATTGTGGCATCCAGCAATGCTTTATTCCTGGTAACGAATGCGCCGATCCGGCCACCGCAGGCGCTGTAGCGTTTACTGATGGTATCCATCAATATCACATGGTCGTCCACACCCGTCAAATGCATGGCGCTGGTGTGTTTTCCTTCATAACAGAATTCACGGTATGCCTCATCGGCAAAAAGAAATAAGTTGTGTTTGATGATAAGCTGCTTCAGTACTTCCATCTCTGCAGCACTGTACAGATAACCTGTAGGGTTATTGGGATTGCAGATCACGATCCCTTTTGTTTTAGGAGTGATCACTTTTTCAAAATCACCGATCGGGGGCAAGGCAAAGCCTGTTTCAATGGAGGAAGTGATCGGTTTTACCACCACACCTGCCTCTACGGCAAATCCATTATAGTTGGCATAGAAGGGTTCGGGAATGATTACTTCGTCGCCTGCATCCATACATGCCATAAAGCCAAAGATGATGGCTTCACTGCCACCGGTGGTTATGATGATCTGTTCATGGGTGATATCGATCCCCACTTTTTTATAATACTGCACCAATTTCTTACGATAACTTTCATTACCGGCACTATGGCTGTATTCGAGCACCTTGAAGTCGCTCTTGCGAACAGCATCCAGGACGGTCTTGGGGGTTTCTATATCCGGCTGCCCTATGTTGAGGTGGTACACTTTTGTACCCTTGCGCTTGGCAGCTTCGGCATACGGAACCAATTTACGGATGGGGGAGGGTGGCATCTGCTGGCCACGTTTACTGATCGTTAGCATGACGCAAATATAATACGATTGCCGATACCGATGCGCTATGCCGGGTGCCGGTTGCTGTCATTAGTAATTGCCCATTGAACCAGGCTGCCACAAACTTCTATCCCGGCAGCTATGGGATCAAACCTATCTTTGCTTATGCCCAAGTTTGATATTTCCAGCCGCATCATTATTACCTGCAGCAACCGTCTTTCTCCCTACCTGCAAATGGAGGTGGAGGCCTCAGGGTTCAGGCCCGTAAGGGTATTTAAAACAGGAGTTGAACTAGTAGGGACACTGGCCGATTGCATCTCTTTAAACCTGAACCTTCGTTGTGCCAGCCAGGTATTATTCTCTCTTAAGGAATTCAGAGCCGGTAATGCTGATGACCTGTATGAAGCCCTCAGTGTATTTCCCTGGGAGGAAGTAATTCCAGCAGCAGGATATTTCTCTATCAGCAGTAACGTCAGTAATGAGACCATAAATAATACATTGTTCGCCAATGTGAAAGTGAAAGATGCGATTGTAGACCGTTTCCGCAGTAAAACAGGCGAACGGCCCGACTCGGGACCGGAACTGCACAAAACGGTCATACATCTTTACTGGAAAGATTCTGTCGCAGAAATATTTATTGATACTTCCGGGGAAACATTGTCAAAACACGGCTACCGAAAGATACCGGGAAAGGCACCCATGCTGGAATCATTGGCTGCTGCAACATTGCTTGCAACGAAATGGGACCGGAGATCACCCCTGGTCAACCCCATGTGTGGTTCGGGAACGATCGCTATCGAGGCTGCACTGATCGCCACGAACAGGAGGCCGGGATTACTTCGTCATAACTATGCATTCATGCATGTAGTTGGGTACAAAGAGGCCATATATGAGGCGGAATTCAGAAAGCTCGAACAGCAGGTGAGAGATATTGCAGGCCTGAAGATCGTGGCCACTGACATCAGTGACGATGCTATTCATATTTCTAAGATCAATGCAGGTATCGCGGGGGTGGAAGCGTACATTGAATTCTCCGTATGTGATTTCGAGGAAACAAAAGTGCCGGAAGGTGGTAACGGCATTGTTTATTTTAATCCCGAATACGGAGACCGGCTCGGTACAGAAAAAAATCTCGAACTGACCTACAAACGCATCGGCGACTTTTTAAAGCAGCACTGCAAAGGGTATTTTGGATATATATTTACCGGCAACCTGGAACTTGCCAAAAAAGTTGGCTTAAAGCCAGGCCGCCGGATCGAATTCTTCACCAGCAAGATCGACTGCCGGCTGCTCGAATATGAACTCTATAGCGGAACGAGGAGGAAGATTGAATAGTAAGAATTGCTTGTTGGATATTGAACATTTTTTAAGGCGGTGAATGTTCAATGAGCAACTCTCAGTCGATCATCCTGTATACCGTCCACTTCTGTGAGGCGGGAACAATGTAAGGCGCTATGGCATCGCTGTATTGTTTGAACTGCGGCTGTCCCATTTCACTCAGTGCTTTCTCAAAATCGGCCAGAGATCCAAAGAGATATTCATCCACTATGTGGGAGGGTGATTCGCCGATATGCCCGACACTAAGCCGGTTTACAGAATGTTTAAAATGAGTCGACCTGAATTTTTCAGCGCCCCAGGCTTTAATGATATCGAGTGCTTCTTTCTGTTTGCCGAAGACGATATCGATGGTCCATACACAATTGTACATGGTGAAGTGATTTTGTATGATATGATGAAGGACTGCTGTGCCCGTATTTAGGCTTTACCTTTATTTCTTATGTACACTAATTTGATCCCGGCCCGGTCAGTTTCTTTCCTGTCGATCTCTATCGTTGGTATTGACCGGATCAATGCTGTCAATTTCAGGAAGCCATAGTTCCTTGGGTCGAAATTAGGTTGCTTTTTCAGTAACAGATTTCCTACCTCACCTAAGAATGCCCAGCCGTTTTCGTCGGCCAGGTCATCGATGCTGGTGGTGATCAGTTTAATGGTCTCCCTGCTGAGTTTGTCGACCAAGGCCCTACGGGTTGGTTTATTGGTCTTGGCCTTTACTGTTGTTTTTTCTTCCTCCTCCTCAAAGACAGGGATGATCTCCATATAAATGAATTTATCGCAGGCCACGATAAAAGGGCTGGGGGTCTTCCTTTGTCCGATGCCGTACACTTTCATGCCGGCCTCCCTTAATCTTAAAGCAAGGCGGGTAAAATCACTGTCGCTGCTTATGATGCAGAACCCGTCCACCTTTCCGGAATACAGGATGTCCATCGCATCAATGATCAGGGCGCTGTCACTCGAATTCTTTCCGCTGGTATAGCTGTATTGCTGTATGGGTGTAATGGCGTTTTCCAGCAATACTTTTTTCCAGCCAGAGATGGTAGGCCGGGTCCAGTCGCCATAAATCCGTTTAAAAGTTGGGGTGCCGTATTTGGCGATCTCTTCCATCACTCCCTTTACATTGCTGTACGGGACGTTGTCGGCGTCGATCAGCACCGCAAGGCGGATATCATTTTGGGGTTCCATAAAATGCTTTTCGCAATGTACCCTTTTTTCCGGGGTTGCGTGCATAAAAGAACAATTTGCCGGTTAAAAACTGCAACCCACCCACTACTTTAACCAAATGGTTAAAAAATTAATTGGGAGTTCTGGCCTCCTGTATTAGCTTTGGGGGAATTAACCAAATGGTTAAAAAAATGATCAAGCATACTAAAGACGCTGAGCAAACGATCCTGGAAACGGCCCGCAGGATATTCATTCAAAAGGGGTTGGCGGGTGCACGGATGCAGGATATTGCAGACCAGGCAGGGGTCAATAAAGCCCTGTTACACTACTATTTTACTTCAAAGGATAAGTTGTTTACCCTGGTTTTTGAACAGGAATTCGGGAATTTATTCTCCAGCCTGGCTGGTATCGTGGGCTCGGATCTGCCTCTTTTTGAAAAGATAGAGAAGATCGTGGCCCTGGACATAGATAAGCTCAGCCAGTTCCCGGGTTTGCCTCTTTTTGTACTAAACGAACTTGGCCGTAATCCTCAAGTGATCCTGAAACGCATGAAGAAGGTACCCGTGGAAGAATCGCTGGCAGCATTTCAAAGGCAGATCGATGCGGAGATCAGGAATGGTTCGATCAGGAAGATACGTGCCGAACAGCTCTTTATCAATATCCAGTCCTTGTGCATTTTCCCCTTTATTTCCAAGCCGATGATTAAAACCCTTTTTAAGATCGACGATAAGACCTATAATGCGATGATGGAGTCGAGGAAAAAGGAAGTGGCGCAATTCATCATTAATGGAATCAAAATCAAATAAAATTGTTGTTATGAAGAAATGCCGTCTACTGTTAGAAATGTTATTAATGATCTGCGGTCCTGGCTTTGGCCAGACCAATAACATGATGACACTCGAACAATGTTATGACCTGTTGGCCAAGAGTTCTCCTTTGGCCCAGCAAAAGGCACTCGCCATTACTGCCGGCAACCTCGCTGAAAAAAACCAGGACCTGAAATGGCTGCCACAGCTGGACCTCAATGGACAGGCCACCTACCAGTCGGAAGTGACTTCGGTTCCCGTCAAACTGCCCAATGTGACCATTGACGAATTGAGCAAGGATCAATACAAGGGAACACTTGACCTGGTACAACCTGTATACGACGGAGGGATCATCGGTGCGCAAAAAAAACTGCAGAGGGCAAGCACGAACATAGAGAGCCAGCGGATAGAAGTGGACCTTTACCAGCTCCGTTCACGGGTGAATGGTTATTTCTTCACGGTATTGCTGATGGATGAGAATACACGCATCATGGAATTGACGAAACAGGACCTGGAGAATAATATCAAAAAAGTATCTGCACAGGCAGCAAACGGCATCGCCACCAACAGTAATGTAGATGTGCTGAAAGCTGAATTGCTGAAGGTATCCCAGCGGATCACTGACTATGAGCTGTCCCGACGATCAGCGGTAGAGATGCTGGAAATAATTACAGGCTCGGCTATTGCAAAGAACACCACATTCATAAAACCAACAGCCGTCGCAGATAAACAGGGATCGATCAATCGCCCTGAATTAAAACTCTTCGATTACCAGAAACAACAGATCCGGATCCAGTCGAGGTTGATCAGTGCAAAAGCAAATCCTAAACTTTTCCTGTTTGGTACAGGGGGTTATGGAAAGCCGGGGCTGAATATGCTGAAAAATGATTTTCAATGGTATTACCTGGGTGGCGTCAAACTCAGTATACCGATCACCGGCCAGTTTACCAAGCAGCGGGATATGAAGGTTATGCATTTGCAGGAGCAGATCGTGGAGAAACAGCGGGAACTTTTCCTGAACAACAACCGGCAATTACTGGCCCAGCAAAAGAATGAAATGGAAAAGTACGGGCAACTTTTCAGTTCCGATGGGGAGATCGTTGGGCTCAGGACAAAGATCAGGGAGAATGCATCTGTCCGCCTTGCCAACGGCATCATCACTTCCACGGACTATATCGCAGAACTGAATGCGGAGAACCAGGCCATGCTGGCTAAAAACCTGCACGAGATCCAATGGCTTCAGTCACAGTACAACTATCAACTAACCCTTGGCAAATAACATCATTCAAATAAAGCAACATGAAATCAACAGTAAAGAAATTGTTACCGATCATTGTCATCACCCTGATCACAGCCTGCAATAACAGGAACGGAAAGTATGATGCCTCCGGTACTTTTGAAGCAGACGAAGTGATCGTTTCTGCCGAAGCAACCGGTAAGATCCTTCAACTGAATATAGAAGAAGGGGCCACACTGACTAAAGATGCTGTCATTGGCAAGATCGATCCAACAGCCATAGAGCTGCAGAAAGAGCAGGCCGGTTCTTCGGTTGAAGCCTTGGGGCAAAAGATCAACGATGCTTCCCCGCAGGTAAGCGTCCTGGAATCGCAGATCATTTTACAAACCAGACAGGTAGCCGTGGATGAAGCGCAGTTGAGCGTGCTGCTGAAAGAACAACAGCGGTTTCAAAAGCTGGTGGCCGCCGATGCGGTACCCGCCAAGCAGCTCGACGATATTAATGGCCAGGTGAGTGTGATGACAGAAAAGATCGTTGCCGGAAAAACACAGCTGAACGTATTGCAGAACCAGATCAATGCTCAACGTAAGCTGGTGGCGATACAGAACCGGGGTATACTGAGCGAAAGAGTACCGATGGAAAAAAGGGTGGCAATGATCGATGATCAGCTTAGCCGCACAACAATCAAAAACCCGCTCGCTGGAACCGTTCTTACCAAGTATGCCCAGCAAAATGAATTTACGGCTGCCGGTAAAGCCTTGTATAAGATCGCCGACCTGTCTGTACTCAAGCTGCGTGCTTATATCACGGGCAATCAATTGGCCCAGGTCAGGCTCAACCAGGCTGTCAAAGTAAAGGTTGACGATGGGAAAGGCGGATACAAGGAACTTGATGGAACGATCAGCTGGATATCCGACAAGGCTGAGTTCACCCCGAAGACCATACAAACGAAAGAAGAACGTGCCAACCTGGTATATGCCATGAAGATAAATGTAAAGAACGATGGCTTTTTAAAGATCGGTATGTATGGGGAAGTGGTATTTAAATGATCAGCATGGAAGCGATAGTAGTAAATGAACTGGTAAAAACCTACGGTACAAAAAAAGAGACCGTTAAAGCGCTGGATGAAGTATCCTTCTCTACCGGGAAAGGCGAGATGTTCGGGATCATTGGCCCGGATGGCGCCGGTAAGACCACGCTTTTCAGGATACTGACAACCCTGTTACTTGCCGATGCGGGCTCTGCATCCGTAGATGGATTTGACGTGGTGAAAGATCTCCGGCAGATACGTAACCGGGTTGGATACATGCCGGGCAAATTCTCCCTGTACCAGGATATGACGGTGGAAGAGAACCTGGAGTTTTTTGCCAGCATCTTCAATACCAGCATTTCGGAGAATTACGACCTGGTAAAGGATATTTATATACAGATCGAACCATTCAAAGACCGGAGGGCGGGGAAATTATCAGGCGGCATGAAGCAGAAACTCGCCTTGTGTTGCGCCCTGATACATAAACCTTCCGTATTGTTCCTCGATGAACCAACAACGGGTGTTGATGTGGTTTCGAGGAAGGAGTTCTGGGAAATGCTGAAGGGACTGAAGAAGCAAGGCATCAGTATACTGGTATCCACTCCTTATATGGACGAGGCAGCCATGTGCGACCGGGTGGCCCTGATGCAATCCGGGAAGATCATGACCATTGATACACCGCAACAGATCATTGACCGCTTCGGCAAACAATTATGGGCCGTTCGTTCAAATGCCATGTACCGGTTGCTGATGGACCTGAAGCAATACCCTGCTGCAAAAAGCTGTCACAGTTTTGGCGAATACCACCACCTGGAATTGAAGGATGATTCTGAAGGTGAAACCCGGATACTTAATTACCTCTCGGAAAAGGGGCATTCCGGTGTAGAGATCAGTAAGACCACACCCAATATTGAAGATTGTTTCATGCAATTGATGAACGATACAGTACAGCCATGAAAGAAATTGTTATAAAGGCAGACAAACTTACCAAGCGGTTCGGCGATTTTGTTGCCACCGACCAGATATCTTTTGAAGTGAGCAAGGGGGAAATATTCGGCTTCCTGGGTGCAAACGGCGCCGGAAAGACAACCGCCATGCGCATGCTTTGCGGCTTATTGATGCCCTCTTCCGGCTCCGCCAGCATAGCGGGCTACGACGTATACAAACAAACCGAGCATATCAAGCAGAACATAGGGTACATGAGCCAGAAATTTTCCTTGTATGAGGATCTTACCGTAAAGGAGAATATCCGGTTTTATGCCGGCATATATGGGTTAAGCAAGCCGGTCATCAGGGAAAAGATGAATGCGCTGCTTGAAAAGCTGCAAATGACAGCGGAAGAGAATAACCTGGTGAGATCATTACCGCTGGGCTGGAAGCAGAAGCTGGCTTTCTCTGTTGCCATTCTCCACGAACCGAAGATCGTTTTCCTGGATGAACCTACCGGCGGGGTCGATCCTGTTACCCGGCGGGAATTCTGGAACCTCATCTATGAAGCTGCCGAAAAAGGGATCACGGTATTCGTAACAACGCATTATATGGATGAAGCGGAGTATTGCAACCGGCTATCCATCATGGTCGACGGCAAGATAGAAGCACTGGATACTCCCCATAATTTGAAAACCAATTTTAACGCCGCCTCGATGGATGAAGTGTTCCTGCAGTTGGCAAGGGGCGCAAAAAGAACGGCCGATTGATCATGAAACAATTCTTCATTTTTGTAAAGAAAGAATTCAGGCACATTTTCCGCGACCGGAAATCGCTCCTCATCATCATCATGATGCCTATTGTGCAGATCATTCTTTTTGGATTTGCACTCACCAACGAGATCAAGAATTCCAATATCGCCGTGCTCGACAATTCCAGGGATGAAGCCAGCCGTGCCCTGATACAGCGGCTGGATGCCAGCCGCTATTTCAATGTAACGCAATACCTGGGGACCGAGTCCGGTATTGAACGGGCATTCAGAAGCGGCAAGATCCGCCTGGCGGTAGTGTTTCAACCCCGTTTCCGGGAATCGCTCATGCACAACAACCAGGCACAGGTGCAACTGATCGCCGATGCATCGGACCCCAATACTGCCACCACGGTAACCAATTATGCCTCCAGCATCCTCGGCGATTATCAGCAGGAGATCAACGGAAACAATTTGTTGCCTTACACCATCAAAGCGGAGATACGCATGCTGTACAACCCGCAGTTGAAAGGCGCTTATAATTTTGTGCCGGGGGTGATGGCCATGATACTGATATTGATCTGCGCCATGATGACATCCGTTGCCATCGTCAGGGAACGGGAGATCAATACGATGGAAGTATTACTGGTATCACCACTGAGGCCCCTCCTGTTCATTTTAAGTAAGGCCGTTCCTTATGTCTTTCTTTCACTGGTGAATGTGAGTACGATCCTGCTGGTAAGTGTTACACTGCTGGAAGTGCCGGTCAATGGAAGTTTGCTTTTGCTGATGGGAATATCCCTTTTATTCATCATTACCTCCGTTTCGTTGGGACTGATGATATCCAACCTGACCAAAACGCAGCAGGAAGCCCAGATGTTCTCCCTGATGGCGCTGATGCTTCCCACATTGCTGCTCGGGGGTTTTATGTTCCCGATAGAAAGCATGCCGCTGCCATTACAGGTCATTTCCAATATCGTTCCGTCGAAATGGTATTACCATATGGTGAAGGACGTGATGATAAAAGGCCTTGGTTTTTCTGTCATCTGGAAGGAAGCCCTGGTGCTGGTGGGGATGTCGCTGTTCCTTCTTGCCATCAGTTTTAAAAAATTCAAAACCCGGCTGGTATGAAACGGTTGTTAGTGATACTCGAAAAAGAATTCCGCCAGGTGTTCCGCAACCCGGCGATCCTTCGGATGGTGCTGGTGATGCCGGTCGTGCAGCTGCTCGTGTTCCCGTTTGCCGCCAACTATGAAGTGAAGAACGTATTCCTGTCTGTGGTCGATCATGATCATTCTTCGTATTCGCATAAATTCATCAATAAAATAACCGGCTCGGGTTATTTTAAGCTGACCGATTATTCGCCTTCTTACGATATGGCCATGAAAGCGGTCGAAAGAGATAAGGCCGACCTCATTATTGAGATCCCGGCCGGGTTTGAAAAAGACCTGGTGAAAGAAAGTAAAGCCAAGATGCTGATATCGGTGAACGCGGTGAACGGTACCAAGGCCAACCTTGGCGGGGCCTATGCAGCCAATATTGTCCGTGATTTTAACTCGGATATCCGGCTTCAGTGGGTACAATTCCCCCGTTATAATCCTCAGCCAATTATAGAGATCACTTCATCGAACTGGTATAACCCCACCATGAATTACAAATTCTTTATGGTGCCGGGCATCCTCGTTACATTGCTTACCATGATCGGCAGCTTTATGTCGGCCCTGAACATCGTGCATGAAAAGGAGGTAGGCACCATTGAACAGATCAATGTATCGCCCATCACAAAAGTACAGTTCATCCTCGGCAAACTCATTCCTTTCTGGATACTGGGCCTTGTCACACTCAGTCTAGGATTGCTGGTATCCTGGCTTTTCTACCGCATTGTACCCGTTGGCAGCATCGGGCTGATCTATGTATTTGGGATGGTATTCCTCTTTACGCTGTTGGGAGTTGGCCTGCTGATATCCACCTATGCCGAGACACAGACACAGGCAACCTTTGTCAGTTTCTTTGTAATGATGCTGTTTATGCTGCTGGGCGGATTGTATACGCCCATTGAAAGCATGCCCGATTGGGCGAAGATGATCACGAAGATCAACCCGGTTGCCTACTTTATTGAAGTGATGCGGATGATCGTATTGAAAGGAAGCGGTTTTGCCGACGTGAAAACGCAGTTCTTTTCGGTACTCGGGTTGGGCATCTTCTTCAATACCTGGGCCGTGATCAATTACCGGAAGCGGTCGTAACAGGTGGCTCCTCTTTTTTAGAGAACATGATCCCGAACATCATAACGATGGCTGATAATAACACCAGCTGCAATACGAGTGACTTATTCACAACAGGTATCTGCTGGATAGGTACGATCGAGAGGAACAATAACACATTGATCAAACCACGGGGAATGATGAAAAGCATCGGGAACAGGTTCACCCCTGATAGTTTGAACTGAATCGCACGTATCAATAGGGCAACGGTAAGAATGACCACTGCCCAGGCCATTGTTTCCAGGTTCAATATTTCTTTTGTTTCGATCAGGTAGCCGAACAGTAAAAAGAATACCGTTCGGACCAAAAATGTAGCTTCCGTTACCAGGTCCCTGAATTTGTGAATCTCCGAATTCAACCCTTCGGGCTTGAGCTTACTGACCCACCGGAATCTTTTTAATTCATCGAGGTTGCCCAGGAACAGGCCCAGGATCAGGATAAAGATCAGTGAGGGCAGGTGATACAGTTTAGCGATGGCATAGATCAGCAGCACCAGCAGGATGATTGGAACGAATTTGATATGATGATCGATCCTGCCAAGCAGGAATGCCAGGAGGAGTGTGGCAGCAAATGACACCACGATCATTAGCAGTAATTGTAATACCGATGAGATGGCCGAATGTGCTTCGCCGAGTTCATTGAGGGCGATAAAATTAAAGAAGACAACCCCGAAAATATCCGACAGGCTGCTTTCATAGGTAATGAACTCCTTGTTATATGCGCTCAGGTATTTTACACTTGGAATGGCGATAGAACTGCTGATCACACAAAGCGGCACAGCATTGGTGAGTGCATCCCTGAGCGACAGACCCGTTTGAAAAAACTGGAATGCGAAAGCCACCAGGAAAGCAAGGGCAAGCATGGGCAGGAGGGCAACGATGGCCGATCTTCTTATTATGCCGGTCTTGGACCTGTTCAATTCCAGTTCCAGTGAGCCTTCCAGAACGATCAATATCAGACCTACTGTGCCGAAAACGGGAAGCATGCCGGAAAGGTCGGGTATCCGGATATGTAGCGCTGTGGAAAATTGCCGGACGATCCACCCCAGCAATAACAATAATATCACGGATGGGATCCTTGTCCTGGAAGAAGTAAGGTCAAAAATATAGGCGATCAGCAATAGTGCACAGAGTGTGATGATGATGGTTGCGGTCATGTCTAAAGTTAAAAAAAGAGCCCCGCTTAAAGAAGCGGGGCTTGTTAAAAGAATATCTGATCGGATTATAATCCCATTTTCTTTTTCAGGTTCGTATCGATGGCATCCAGGAATTCTTCGGTATACAGGTAATGTTCTCCGTGGTTCACTTTGTTACCGTGGATGCAAACGGCCAGGTCCTTGGTCATCTTGCCGCTTTCCACGGTTTCGATGCATACCGCTTCCAGTGCATTACAGAAATCGATCAGCGGCTGGTTACTGTCGAGTTTACCGCGGAAAGCCAGCCCTCTTGTCCATGCAAAGATGGAAGCGATGGGGTTGGTGGATGTTGGTTTCCCTTTCTGGTGGTCGCGGTAGTGGCGTGTTACCGTACCATGAGCCGCTTCGGCTTCCATGGTCTTTCCATCAGGTGTAACCAGAACAGAGGTCATCAAGCCTAAAGAACCAAACCCCTGTGCTACAGTATCGCTTTGTACGTCGCCGTCGTAGTTCTTGCAGGCCCATACAAAATTACCGTTCCATTTCAGGGCGCTTGCCACCATATCGTCGATGAGGCGGTGTTCGTACACGATGCCGGCCGCATCGAAATCTTTTTTGAATTCATTTTGATACACTTCTTCAAAGATGTCTTTGAAGCGCCCGTCGTATTTTTTGAGGATGGTGTTTTTTGTAGAGAGGTATAAAGGCCATTTTTTGCTCAGCGCCATATTGAAACAGCTCCTTGCAAAACCATAGATGCTCTCATCGGTGTTGTACATCGTTAATGCTACACCATCGCCCTTATAATTATATACTTCAAAGATCTGGGGTTCGCCGCCGCCTTCAGGGGTGAAGGTCATGGTGAGTTTGCCCTTGCCTTTGATGACGGTATCGGTGGCACGGTATTGATCGCCGAAAGCATGACGGCCAACGATGATGGGCGCCGTCCAGTTAGTGACCAGCCTGGGCACATTCTGCATCACGATGGGCTCACGGAAAACGGTTCCGTCGAGGATATTCCTGATCGTGCCGTTGGGGCTCTTCCACATCTGTTTCAGGTTGAACTCTTTTACCCTTGCCTCATCGGGTGTGATGGTGGCGCATTTGATGCCCACGCCGCAGGCCTTGATCGCATTGGCGGCATCCACGGTCACCTGGTCATTGGTCTGGTCGCGGTACTCGATACCCAGGTCGAAATACTGGATGGGAACATCGATATAGGGAAGGATCAGTTTGTCTTTAATGAATTTCCAGATGATACGGGTCATCTCGTCGCCGTCTAACTCAACAACGGGATTTGCTACTTTTAATTTACTCATAAATCAACTGTTGGTTTTTTAAATTTCAGCAAATGTACGGGATGGGCAGGATACAGCATCCTGTACCTGCTTTTTATAATCCGGTCGATTTTTTCAATTGAAAATCGGCGATCACCGATCCCATATTCTCAATGATCTCATCGCCGAATTCAGAAGTTTTGAGGAGCGTGGCCCCCTGCATCAGGTTATAGAAATCGATGGTTACCCGCTTGCGCATGATGGTGGCCTGAAGGGCGGTGGTGATCAGGCCGGCCGCTTCTTTCCATCCCATGTATTCAAGCATCATGCATCCGCTGAGTATCACCGACGAAGGATTCATGCTGTTCGTTCCGGCAAACTTAGGGGCCGTACCATGTGTTGCTTCAAAAACGGCATAACCTGTTTTGTAATTGATGTTGGCACCGGGTGCGATCCCGATTCCCCCTACTTCGGCAGCCAGGGCATCAGAGATGTAATCACCGTTAAGGTTGAGAGTGGCCACTACGGAAAAATCTTTCGGGGCGATCAGTATCTGCTGCAGGAAATTATCGGCGATGATGTCTTTCACCAACAGCTTACCATCGTGCAATGCCTTGCGCTGCGCTTCGTTGGCATGCGCTTCACCGTGTTCTTTTTTCAGCTGGTCCCATTCATCCCAGGTAAATGTCTTGTCGCCATACTCCAGCCGGGCCACTTCATATCCCCATGATTTGAACCCGCCTTCGGTGAATTTCATGATGTTGCCCTTGTGTACGAGGGTAACAGAAGGAAGGTCGTTTTCCAGGGCATGTTCGATGGCAGCCCGGACAAGGCGTTTGGTTCCTTCGGATGAAACAGGCTTCACCCCATAACTCGAATCTCCGGGGAAGCGAACGCTTTTCACGCCCATCTCCTCGAGCAGGAATTTTTCGAACTTTTTAGCTTCGGGTGAGCCGGCCTTCCATTCGATGCCCGCATAAATGTCTTCGGTGTTTTCGCGGAAGATGATCATGTCCACCTGCTCGGGATGAACCACCGGGGAAGGAACGCCTTTGAACCATTTTACCGGGCGAACACAGGCGTACAGGTCCAGGTCCTGGCGCATGGCTACGTTCAGCGAGCGGATGCCGCCGCCGATGGGTGTGGTAAGCGGGCCTTTTATGGAAATAAGGTATTCTTTGGCTGTTTGCAGGGTGGCTGCAGGCAGCCATTCGCCGGTTTGTTTGAATGCTTTTTCCCCGGCCAGCATTTCTTTCCATTCTATTTTCCGTTCGCCGTTGTATGCCTTTGCCACGGCCGCATCAAATACTTTTTGTGCCACTTTCCATATTTCCGGGCCGATGCCGTCGCCTTCAATGAATGGGATGATGGGGTGATTGGGTACGTTTAGTTTGCCGTTGGAGGCTAATGTGATCTTTTCCGCCATAGGTTCGTTGATTGTGGCGCAAAGTTAAGGGCTATCTTTAAAAATTAATATTGCAATTCAGCCATCCTTTATCGATGGAAACCCCCGGGTATTTTTTATAGAAATTGATTGCCGGTTCATTCCAATCCAATACCTGCCAGGCCATGCCGCTGTATTTTTTTTGTCTGCATTCTTCGATCAGTTGATCGAATAACAGTTTGCCGACCCCCCTGCCACGCATTCTTTCCGATACCAGGAAATCCTCGAGATAGAGCCGCTGGCCTTTCCAGGTACTGTACCGGATGTACCAAAGTGCAAACCCTTCCACTTTCCCATCCATTTCGGCTACGTACGCCCACCAAACAGGGTTTTCACCAAAACCGCTCTCCACAAAATGTTCAAAGGTTACAGTAACTGCATCGGGTTCCTTTTCATATACCGCGAGTTCATGTACCAGTTCCATCATCCTTTTACAATCGGCCATTACTGCCCGGCGTATGATAACACCCTTCTCCATATGACTGAGTTTTAGCCAATAAAAATAGGGGATAATCACCCAGAAAATAAAATTAACGGAGATCACCTCACCAGCATCAGGGAACCTTTGTGCGAAACAACTTTGTTGTTCTCATCCATGTATTCGAGGAACCACACATAGGTACCTGCTTCGGCGGGAACACCCTTGTAAGTCCCGTCCCACCCTTCCCCGTCACGGGTGGTTGAGAAGATAAGATTACCTACACGGTTATATACAGAGAACCGTTTAAGAGCGATCATACCCTGCAGGTATGGCCTGATCATATCATTAAGACCATCCCGGTTGGGGGTGAATGCATTGGGCAGGTACCAGCCCTTTTTGGTCAGCACATACATCTGTAGCGTATCGGTGGTAATGCAGTTGTGCTCGTCGGTTATGGCGATATGGTATTTTACATCGTTGATGGCCTTGAAATAAGGGGTACGAATGCCGCGATCGGATAGTTGAGTGGCTGGTGTCCACCTGTATTTATTTCCAACATCCCATCTGGCAAGTAACTGCATTGAGTAAGTAGAAGGAAGAGTGATATCTCGGTACCTGATACCCGGTTTGGGTTCATAGACCGTTACTTTTTTTGAAAGACCTTGCGGGTAGGATTCGCAGCCCTTGGCGACGGCTTCGAGTGAAACGGTATAGATGCCCTTGGCCGGGTAAAGGAAAGGAAGCGGGGTTTTTAATAAAGAACCGGCGCCGTTGCCGAAATCCCAGGTATAATTCACCTGTTTGCTTCCATTCTCATTGGTGTTATTTACAAACCTTATGACAGCATTTGTACAGGCTGTATCCCACATGAATTCGGGCGCCGCATTGGGCAAAACAGTGATGTAGGTAAAAGTTGAGTCACTGCAATTGTATTGTGATGTGGCATGCAGCCATACCTGGAAAGTACCTGATCTTGGATAAGACCTTACCGGGCTCACCAGTTGGGAAAGGCTGCCATCCCCGAATGTCCATACATAATTTACCTGTTCATTATTGAGTATGGTGGTTTGGTTAGTGAATACGAATGAATTATTTGAGATGCATTGCGTATCCTTATTGACCTGGAACTTCACCGTCGGCGAAACATGATCGGCGTATACCACCCTCCGGGTCGTATCTATACATCCCAGTTGTTCGAATTTGGCACAGTACGAACCGGCAGAGAGCGGTGTATGCTGGTTGGCAGTGGCGCCTGAGATAGGGGTATTATTTAAGAGCCATTGGATGTTGGTAGATTGGTTGCTGATGGTCATGGAACTGTAATACGGTTCCCCGATGCAATAGTTGGTTTTACCGTTTACCACAAGTGAAGTATCCACCTGCACCGATCGTATGACAACGGTATCGTACGAAAAACAGCCGGACGTTCTCTTGGTTGTTTTTACAATAATAGATTGGGGAGTAAATGTATTGTTGAAACCCTTCGGATTTGCTATCACAGGATTGGTCACCAGGTTGGCAGGTGTCCATGTATACAGGTATGCCGGGTTGGGCGCTGTACCTAACTGCACAAGTGTGCGTCTGCACAAGGTAGTGTCAGGGCCCGCATAAGAGGGTGGTTTGCTATCTATGCCTATGGTGGCATAGATGGTGTCTTTACAGCCGAATCCTGGATATGGGTTCACGATTACCGGGTACACGGTACCCACACTTGGAGCCGGGTTGATGGTAACGCTCTGTAATGTATCCAATACCTGGCCAAATGTCTGATCGGTGTACCAGGTATACGTTTCATAGCCATAAGGAGCCACCAGGGTTACCGAGGTATCACCGATACAAATGGTTGAACCGATCACGGACCCATTGCACTGAGAGTTCACATCCACGTAACCATATCCAAAATGGCCGCCCCGGGTACAATCACTAGTGATGAATTCAACCATGATCGTCTTGCCCTGGTATCCTCTCAGGTTGAGTGAAACCGGGGTCCAGTCCTTATACAAAACCTCGGGGTCAACAGTTGATTGCTTGAACCCGGGTAAATTGGCAGAAGAAGTGAAATCGAATGCAACACAATTAATCGTATCTCCATCGGTGAGGTTGATGACCCTGGCCCTGAACCGGGGCTGTTCCGGAGGGTCGTGCCCGGGATTCTGAAAAACCACCGCATAATTATACAGTATCGAAAAATTGCTGGCTGTTACCGGTATGTTGTACGTGTAAGAAATGCCTTCGGCCTCTGACCCGGTAAATTCATTACCCAGTTTTACGCTGTAACCACTTCCATTGGGGCACAACACCGGGAACCCACCATAACGGTCTTTAGAGGTATTGCTGAATGTAATGATCTCATGCCTGTTCGATAATGGTGGTGTTACATATAGATTAAGAGTATTTACATTTCCTGGCGCCGAAACGGTTCCTGCTTTACAAACCCAATTGGTAAAGTCTCCGTCTTCAAAATCAATATTGGGAGGACATATTGCCTGAGAATAGGCCTTCATGCCCGGCAGGGTGAATGCAAGCAAATGGAGCAGCAGTCTGGTGGATCGGCTGAGCATAGGGTATGCTTTGGCTTATTTTGCAATTATTAGGGAGGTACAAAATAGGGCAAAAAAACCATTACCAGAAGCAAAAACTTGTAGTAATCACTAATTATTTACTTGCGAAATAAAAAACCTGTAAGTGCAGCAAAAACCAAATAAGTGCAATTGGTAGTATACTATTAAGGGTAAACAACGGTTTGGGTAGGTTTTGGCGTTATATCTTACACATTCTCAACGCCTACATTCAATCTGAATAAGCCAAAGCTTTCCAGACGTCATCACTTGAGGAACCATTTGTCCGGAAATAACTGGTCAGGAGTAACTAAGCCAATATTTGCGCAAATGATCTTTACCTGCGGATCCGGCCTTACCTCAGTTTAAAACTCCATATGTTAACTATGCTTTATTCTGCCTCGCCAAATTTGTGTACGCTTGCCTGAAAGGGTGTCGATGGGAATGATCCGGATTAGGTGGCTGAAGTAAACATATATTATTATTGTTTGAGGCAATTGAATGGAAAATGATCATCAGGTATTGTTGATAAAATATTAGCTGGTGATGAGGAGAGAATTTTTACATTCGAAAGTAAAAATCGAGAAAAACAATGAAGCATGTTTTACAACAATTGTCTGCATATACCATCTGGGCCAATCAACGAATCTTTGAATGCCTGGGCAGCTTAAGTGAAGATCAAATCGATAAGGAGATCGGCAGCAGCTTTCCGTCGATCCGCAAAACGCTGTTGCATATGTGGGATGCTGAAAGCATTTGGTGGCAGCGGCTCAAACTGGCTGAACAGATAGAAAGGCCAAGTGATGGGTTCACTGGTGATTTTAATGAACTCACCAGGAAGATACATGCGCAGGCAAAACTTTGGGAGGAGTGGGTCGGCAATGCTACCGAGAACCAGCTGAACCATGTATTTGCTTACCAGAATACAAAGAAGGAGCAATTCAAACAACCGGTCTATGAAATGTTGATCCACATTGCCAATCATGGCACGTATCACCGCGGTCAATTGGTTACCATGCTCCGCCAACTCGGAATAGAAAAGATCCCGGGAACCGATTTCGTGCTTTTCTGCAGGAAGAAATAAAGTATGCTTAATTATGGTCGATCATGACCATCTTCACACCATAACCCTGGCGGTATGCGCCTACGCCCGGACGGGGGGGTTGGTATTCCACATGAAGGAAATCACGGAAAATGAGGCCTAACCCCTTTGCATATTTTTCGGCGCTGTAGTTGATCTCATGATAAGAGTTGGGGTCGGCAGGGTTGCCGATTACTTCATCACGCTGGGCAACTTTTATTGTGCTGTCGAGTGTGAATGTGCCTACAGTTATTTTACTGTTCACGCTGTCGTATGTATAATCCCAATCTTCCAGATAGCGGACATTCAATCCATAAATATCGATATAGCTGTTTCCCTTCCAGCTGAACCCGTTCTTAACAGGAGCTTTTAGTTTTATGAACCTCATATTGTTTTCAATGAACTCGGCTGTTGATTCATTGGTCACAGCCATGAACGTATTATCGGGTACCCACGGGTTGGCACTTGTTTTCCTGATATACCGGGTGATGCGATAACCCGGGCGGCCCAGGTTATCGGTGATCTCGGCATCTACCTGATGTTTTACCTGGTACTTAATGATGGTATCCTTTGTTCCGAAATTGATAAAAACGGTAGAATCCAGGTTATAGGTAATGTATTTGCCAACCTGCATCGGGAAATAATCGGTAACCGGTGTGAGCACAAGATCGTCCGTGCTTTTTTTACAGGCACTGAAAACAATTGCCACAGTGATTATCAGAAGAGATGTCTTTCTCATAAGTTTTTATGGGGTTACCAAATAAAGATACGATTATACGGCAAAAGGCTGCTCCCTCCGCTGGATAATCCCCCCGCCGATCACATCGTTGCCTTCATAGAAGACAGCACTCTGACCTGGGGCCACGCCCTTTACATCTTCATAAAAACGAACATTTATGCCGTTTTCGTATGTATGGAGGTTGCTTAAGGCGCCTTTATCTTTATAGCGGATTTTGGTGACGGCTTCCATTCCTTCCGTGACCCCATCGTATTTGATCCAGTTGAGTTTAGATACCTTCATATCATGGCGGTTCAGGTCATCTTCGCCACCCAGCACCACGGTATTGGTTTCCGGTACAATCTCGGTCACAAATACCGGTTTCCCCAGGGCTATATCCAACCCCTTCCGCTGTCCCACGGTGTAGAATGGATATCCCTTATGTTTGCCCAGAACCTTGCCTGTCCTGTCCACAAAATTCCCACCGCTTACTTTCTGCTCCAATCCTTCTACTTTCCTTTTCAGGAAACCACGGTAATCGTTATCCGGCACAAAGCATATTTCATAACTCTCATTCTTTTTGGCCAGTTCGGGGTAACCGAAATCGTGGGCCATCTGGCGGATATCTTTTTTGTGGAAAGTGCCCAGGGGCAGCAGGGTGCGGCTCAGCAGATCCTGTTGCAGCCCCCACAACACATAGCTCTGGTCCTTTGTTTCATCGATCCCTTTCCGGATGAAATACCTTCCATTCGTATGTTGATGAACCTGCGCATAATGGCCGGTGGCAATATAGTCGCAACCCATGGCATCGGCCCTTTTGAGCAAGGCCCGCCACTTGATATGTGTATTGCACATTACACAAGGGTTCGGGGTACGTCCAGCCAGGTATTCTTCTACGAAATTGTCGATCACAAAATCACCGAATTCCTCACGGATATCCAGAATAAAATGAGGAAATCCATGCTGCACGGCGGCCTGCCTGGCATCGTTGAAACTATCTAGGTTGCAGCAGCCGGTCTCTTTTTTGCCGCTGTTGCCCACACTGGTCGCATAATCCCATGTTTTCATAGTGATGCCCACTACTTCATATCCTTCTTTGTGAAGCATCAATGCGGCCACGGTACTGTCGATACCACCGCTCATAGCCATTAATACCTTTCCTTTTTTACTCATAATTCCTCCTGAAATCAGACCTGCAAAGATACACAAACGGCCCGGCGCATCGAAGGCCCAGGTTTATGGTTTTGGGAAATTTTCAAGCTGATCTTCTCCAATCTGCTCAATAACAGACCTGTCCTTACCCCTTACCAGGCGTATCACCGCCCAGGTCAGGAAAATGCGGGTTAAAGAAGACAAATACCCCAATAGAAAACATATGGTGAAGAACAGTGCAACCAGGTTGTATACCGTGAGGGGGAAATAGACATTCGGTCTGATCGTAGAGATCATTTCGTATATCAGCAGGGAATAGAATATCGCTATGATCATTTCAAATATCCAAAAAACAATCCGCCGGCCGACATGGAATTTCCCTGTTACTTCCTTACTGAGCAGGAATACCAGTTTTATCCCGTAATAATAATTGATGACGTATACACTGGCTATTATCAGGAGAATGACCGACCCAATGATATCCATATCAGTAAATCCCCTGAGTGTATAATACAAAGTAGTTGTTGAAAGGTAAAGGCGCAAAAAAATGCTTGCCGTCATTCCTGTTACAGCAAACAGGTTCAGGTAACAGGCCAGTTTAAAAATTTTGGCTTTCCGGTTCATGCAATCAGAAATCGGACAATTTACTAAAAATCCATCCGTATAATCAAATGTTCATCCTGGTGCCAACCCTTTTTTCAGGGAGCCTTGATAACTTACGATCAGCAACTGGCAACTTTTAACTTACTTTGCGGCTATGCAGCAATACCTCAAACTTCTTCAGCATATCATTGATACGGGCACTGATAAAAGCGACCGAACCGGTACCGGCACCCGAAGTGTTTTCGGTTACCAGATGCGATTCGACCTGGGTGAAGGTTTTCCGCTGGTGACCACCAAAAAAACACACCTGAAGAGCATCATTTATGAGCTGCTTTGGTTCCTGCAGGGTGATACCAATATAAAATACCTGAAAGAACACAATGTGAGCATCTGGGATGAGTGGGCCGATGCCAACGGTAACCTGGGACCTGTGTATGGTAAGCAATGGCGCAGTTGGGAAGGGGCCGATGGGGTGGTGGTCGACCAGGTGAGGGATGTTATCCACCAGATAAAAAATAACCCCGACAGCCGGCGTATGATCATAAGCGCCTGGAATGTGGCTGATCTGCCGAAGATGAAACTGATGCCCTGCCACTGCCTTTTCCAGTTTTACGTGGCGGATGGAAAACTCAGTTGCCAATTATATCAACGCTCAGCGGATGTGTTTCTAGGAGTGCCCTTCAACATCGCTTCCTATGCACTGCTGACCCTGATGATGGCCCAGGTGTGTGACCTTGAGCCCGGTGAGTTTGTTCATTCATTTGGCGATGTCCACCTGTACAATAACCATTTCGAACAGGCACACCTGCAACTGGGCCGCCCTCCTTACCCGTTGCCGCAAATGAGGATCAACCCTGAAGTAAAGGATATTTTCGGCTTCAAATACGAAGATTTCGAACTGCTCAATTACCAGTCGCATCCGCCCATTAAGGCCCCCGTGGCGGTATAGTTTCCGCCCTGGTCAATTTTCCTTCCTTTTTTCATATTAATTCTCCTTCTTTTTCGTTTTAAAGGAGTGAAGAACATCTTATGAAAAATTTTACCGCATGCAGCTTACTGGTTTTTTCTGTTTTTACTTCAGCCGCACAGCCGGCCAGGGACACTACCCTGAAAGAGCAGAAGGAAAATGTGATCAAAGAAACCACGATCGTTCAGGTGGAGAACCTGGGCGAAATCATCAATACCGATAACCCTGAAATGCGGCCCACCATCTCAGCCGATGGGAACCTTTTATTTTTTATCCGGCAAAATGATCCTGCCAACATTCAGTACAATATCGTTCCCAACTCACAGGATATCTGGTATTCGATGCGTGACAGCCTGGGAAATTGGTCGAAGGCAAAACACCTGAGCGCAAAAGTGAATGCTTCACATTACAATGCAGTTTTCTGGATATCTCCCGATATGAATAAGATCTTACTCAAAGGCGCATTCATCGACGGGCAGTATTACGGCATGGGCGTGAGTATGATCCACAAGCGCAGTGATAACAGCTGGACCGATGCTCAGATGCTCCGCATCCGGAGTTTCGAGAAGTACAGGGAAACAGCGCAGTTTGGCGCTTCCATGGGGCAGGACGGTAAGACCATATTATTCTATATGAGCGACAAGCGGGGAGTATTCGAGAACGACCTGTATGTTTCGTTCAATGAAGGCAACAATATCTGGACGGCACCTAAAAGCCTTGGAAAAAAAATTAACCTTCCCGACTACAACGAAATGAGCCCTTTTATAGCAGCCGATGGTAAAACACTTTACTTCAGCAGCGACCGCCCGGGTGGGTTGGGTGAACAGGATATCTGGATGACTAAACGGTTGGACGACAGCTGGACAAAATGGAGCGACCCCGTAAACCTTGGATCACCCATCAACACAGAACACTCAGAAGCTTTCTTTACCATGGATGCCGGGGGTGAGTACGCTTACCTTACTTCCAGCGATGGATCATTCGGCGCCAGCGATATCGTTCGTGTGAAACTGATGGAAAGAGAGAAACCAAACCCCGTGGTGCTGGTAAGCGGTAATGTATACAATGCAAAAACAAAAGAACCGCTCAGCGCATCACTGATCTACGAAACATTACCTGATGGAACAGAAGCGGGCAATGGCTTATCAAGCCCCGTTGACGGGTCTTTCAAAATGGTGCTGCCGTACGATAAGAACTACAGCATCCGTGCGTCGGCCGACAAGTTCTTTGCCATTTCCGAGAACCTGAACCTTGATTCACTGGTGAAAGCCGGGTATAAAGAGATCCATAAGGACCTCTACCTTGCCCCGATCGAGATCGGCCAGGTATTCCGCCTGAACAACGTATTCTTTGATTTTGATAAATACAGCCTGCGTCCCGAATCGTATGTCGAACTCGACCGGGTGGTTGCCTTCCTCAATGAATATCCTGCTATTGAGATTGAGATGAGCGCTCACACCGACAGTAAGGGCTCGGATGAGTACAATATGACGCTGAGTGATAACCGGGCCAGGTCAGTACGGGAATACATTCTTTCCAAAGGCATCGCTGCCAAACGCATCATATCGCAGGGTTATGGTGAAACCAAACCGGTGGCACCTAACGCCAATCCCGATGGTACCGATAATCCTGATGGCCGGCAGCTGAACAGGAGGGTGGAGTTCAAGATACTCAAGAATTGATAGATCAAAGGTCAAAAGCTAAAAGTTGAGTACGGGCAAACTTTTATATTTTTACTTTCAGAATTCTGACTTTAATGATCATTTCCCTCATCGTTGCAGCAACAGAAAATAATGCCATTGGTAAGAATAACCAATTACTCTGGCACTTGCCTAACGACCTTAAGTTTTTCAAGAACACCACCTGGGGTATGCCCGTGATCATGGGAAGGAAAACCTTTGAATCGGTGAACAAGCCATTGCCCGGGAGATTCAATATTGTTATAACCAGGCAGCCCGACTGGAAGGCCGAAGAGGTGGAGGTGGCCTCGGACCTCGAAGATGCTCTTAAAAAAGCCGGGGAAACCAACTGCAAAGAAGCCTTCATCATCGGCGGCGGTGAGATATACAACCAGGCCTTTCCAATTGCCGGTAAGATATACCTCACCAGGGTGCATGCGGTGCTGGAGGGCGATACGTTCTTCCCTTCGCTGGATGAACAACAATGGCAGCTTGTTTCGGAACTGGATTTTGAGACCGATGATAAACACCTTTATCCATATTCATTTCAGACATGGGTGAAGAAATAATTCTTAACTCCTAACTCATATTTCTTACTTGTTCACCAGGTCACAGCTCGCAAAAAAATACCTTCAATATTACCTCAAGGCCTCCAACGGCACGGGGCATGGGATCCATTCACCCTTTGTGTTCGATTTCATCGATCATGTACTGAACGATAAAACGAATTATCCGTGTTTTGCGGCGATAGAAGCTATCCGGAAGAAATTGTTGAGCGATGAAACGGTGATCGAGGTGGAGGATATGGGGGCAGGTTCATCGTTGATAAAAACAAACAGGCGCATGGTGAAGCATATCGCCAGGTCTTCGCTGAAACCAAAGAAATACGCACAATTGCTTTTCCGAGTAGCGCAGTATTATAAGTGCAGAACGGTGATCGAACTGGGTACTTCACTGGGTATTACCAGTGCATATCTCGCATCTGCCGACCCTGCCTCAAAACTACTTACCTGTGAAGGCGCAAAAAGCATTGCTGCCATTGCCCGCAGGAATTTCGAGGAATTGAAATTGAAAAATATTCACCTGGCCGAAGGCGATTTCGACCATACACTGCCTTCGCTGCTGAACAGCATGTGGCAGGTTGACCTGGCATTTGTCGATGGTAACCATCGCACCCAGCCTACATTGAATTACTTTCAACAGTTACTTGACCATTCTACTTCATCTACTATATTAATATTCGACGACATCCACTGGAGTGAAGGAATGGAACAGGCCTGGGAAAAGATAAAACAACATCCTTCTGTAACCCTTACCATCGATCTTTTCTTCATCGGGCTTGTTTTTATGAACCCAGATTTTAAGGTCCCCCAGCATTTCAGCATCCGTTACTGACTAAGCGCCTGCCATTTAAGGCAAAATCAAAAAAACTATTGTCCTGGCTCAGGGGATAGGGGCATTTTCGCTACCTTAGATGCAACAATTGCATTTATGAGAATTGGCGTTTTAAAGGAACCACATCCTGAAACCAGGGTATCACTATTACCCGAACATATTGCTACTCTTAAAAAATGGAATGTGGAAGTTTGCATCGAAGCCGGTGCAGGAGAACTGGCTTTTGCCGGGGATGCAAAATATAAGGAAGCGGGCTCATCGGTCTGCTCGCGGAATGAGGTACTGCAAAGCAGTGACCTTATCTTATCGATCCATCTTCCTGCAGCCAGCGAACTGACCTCGTTATCGTCTAAAATATTACTGGGTGTGTATCAGCCACTCTTTTATGCTTCAGCAATGAAAGAGATCGCTGAAAAAGGATTGACCGTATTCAGTATGGACATGCTTCCACGCACTACCCGTGCACAAAGCATGGATGTGCTGAGCAGCCAGGCAAATATCGCCGGGTATAAAGCAGTGCTCCTTGCTTCAAACCTCTTTCCCAAATATTTTCCGATGTTCATGACGGCTGCCGGAAGTATCCCGCCGGCCAAAATGCTGATCCTTGGTGCCGGTGTAGCAGGACTGCAGGCCATTGCAACAGGCCGAAGGTTAGGGGCTGTGGTGGAAGTGTTCGATACCCGCCCGGCAGTAAAAGAGGAAGTGATGAGCCTGGGCGCAAAATTCATTGAAGTGGAGGGCGCTGCCGATGCCAGTAAGGCAGGCGGTTATGCGGTAGAGCAATCGGACGATTTTATGCAGAGGCAAAAGGCGAAAATCGCCGAAAGCGTTGCAAAGGCAGATATTGTGATCACTACCGCACAGATACCGGGTAAGAAAGCACCCATTCTGATCACTACCGACATGCTTAATTCAATGAAAAGCGGATCGGTCGTCATTGACCTGGCGGCAGCTACAGGCGGCAACACAGAACAGACAAAGAACGACGAAACAGTTCAATATAATGGCGTGAGGATCGTTGGCAACTCAAGTCTGCAATCCACGATGCCCAGTGATGCCAGTAAGATGTATGGAAAGAATATCCTGAACTTTCTGCAACTGGTGATCAGCAAGGAAGGGCAATTGAACCTGAATTTCGGCGACGACCTGGTGGCAGGGACCTGCGTGGCCGATAAGAACCAAATTGTTCATAACCGTATAAAGGAACTGGTAAACTGATTTTATGGAAAATATGCTGAACTGGATATCCGGGAATCAACAGATCATCTATATCGTGATCCTGATGGTCTTCGTAGGAATTGAAGTGATCGGCCGGGTGCCGAGTGTATTGCATACCCCGTTGATGAGCGGCGCCAATGCTATTCACGGTGTGGTCATCATCGGTGCCATTATCGTGATGGGTAAGGCAGAAACGGATAATTACCTGGCATTGATGCTTGGTTTTTTAGCCGTTATACTGGGAACGCTCAACGTGGTGGGAGGGTTTGTGGTAACGGACCGGATGCTGGAAATGTTTAAAAAGAAAAAATAAAAGTCAAAAAACAAAAAGTACCTGGTTACAGGCTTCGCCTTTGCCATTTACTTTTCAATTGGTACAATGGAACTGAATTTACTCACGATCTGTTATCTGGTGGCATCCGTCACGTTCATTCTCGGGTTAAAAATGCTTTCCAACCCCGCTTCTGCCCGAAAGGGCAACCTGGTGGCCGCAGCCGGTATGACCATTGCAATCCTCGGGACCATATTCTTATATGAAAGCGATGGACAAAAATTACATAATTACAGCTGGATATTCGGAGGCTTGTTAATAGGCGGCATTGTTGGTACGCTGGCTGCAAAAAAAGTGAAGATGACTGCCATGCCGGAAATGGTGAGCCTCTTCAATGGCATGGGCGGCGCCTGTGCGGCCCTGATATCTGCAGCGGAGTTCTATCATGTGTATGAATTGCATAAGGCTTCCCCGGATACAGCGTTTTCAGATATTGTTCCGATGGGCACCTATATTACCATTGTTGCGGGAGCGATCATTGGTACCATTTCCTATACCGGAAGTGTCATCGCCTGGGGGAAACTGAACGGAAGGGTGAAGGATTTTTCTTTCAAAGGGCAGCATATTGTGAATATGATCGTATTGGCGCTCACGCTGGTTTCGGCGGTATTTGCTTACCGTTCCACCATCGGCAGCATTTACCTGCCATTTATCCTGATCGGCTTTTTTGCATTCATCTACGGGATCCTTTTTGTTATGCCGATCGGCGGTGCTGATATGCCTGTTGTGATCTCGTTGCTGAACTCATTCACCGGTGTGGCAGCCGCCTGCGGCGGATTCCTTTACGATAATAAAGCAATGCTTACCGGTGGTATACTGGTAGGTGCTGCAGGTACCCTTCTAACCATATTGATGTGCAAGGCAATGAACCGTTCCCTTACCAATGTGCTCATCGGTTCTTTCGGCGGCAGCTCAACGGGGGCGGGAGGCGGCAAGAAAGAACAGGGTATGCATAAGGAGATCAGCTTAAGCGACACAGCAATGGTGATGGCTTATGCCAACAAGGTGATGGTCGTTCCGGGCTATGGATTGGCGGTTGCACAGGCACAGCATACCTGTCATGAACTGGAAAAGATACTCGAAGAAAAAGGTGTGGAAGTGAAATACGCGATCCACCCCGTTGCCGGCCGTATGCCCGGCCATATGAATGTATTGCTGGCTGAAGCAGATGTGCCTTATGAGAAACTGCTGGAGATGGAACAGGCCAATGATGAATTCAAAACCTGCGACGTGGTACTCGTGCTCGGCGCCAACGACGTGGTGAACCCGGCTGCTAAAACAGATCCTTCTTCACCTATATACGGTATGCCGATCCTCGATGTGGAACTTGCGAAAACAGTTATCGTGAACAAGCGAAGCATGAAACCCGGTTACGCCGGTATTGAGAACGACCTTTTCTTCCAGCCGAAAACAAGCATGTTGTTCGGCGATGCGAAGAAAGTACTGCAGGATCTTGTTACAGAAATAAAATCGGTGTAATCCAAAATATATAATACTGTACTTACTGATTTTGAACTTCAGGGCTTGATTATCTTGCACTCCCTTGCCTCTCAATAATAAACTGCATAATGGCTTCCACTTCCACACCCGCCCTTTGCATGGCGTCCATGATCTCATCCCTGTTCACGTTGGCGGCAAAGGCTTTTTCTTTAAACCGTTTTTTAATGCCTTTCAGTTCCATGCCTGAATAACCTTCAGGCCTCATCAGGCTGTATGCATGCGTAAGTCCGCTCAATTCATCAAAGGCATAGAGCATCTTTTCCATCTTTGTTTCAGGTTCTACACCAAAATGATCCGGGCCGTGGCTGGCAATGGCCCGGATGATCTCCGGATCGATATTTCTTGCTTCAAGCTCTTCAATGATCTTTTTGCAATGTTGGTCGGGCCACTGGTCCCAGTCCGCGTCGTGTAATAGCCCTGCCATCTCCCAGCGCCACTGATCTGCTTCGTTCAGTCCTTCTTTTTCGGCCGCCCAGCACTTCATCAGGTGCGCCACCTGTCTCATGTGCAGCTGGAGCCGTTCGTTCTTCACCCAGTCCTGGAGCAGGTGATAGGCATCCTCCCTGGTTAATACATTTCCTGCGTTGGCTGGTTCACCAAAAACCGATCGGTTCAATAATAATGACATGCTTTAGCTGTTATGTGTCAGCGAAAATAAAAATTATCAGCTAACTTCAATCGACGTTAAAACAAATAGCATTGAGTTCCCTTCCACCCGCATTGATCAGGTCTTTGCAGCATGTACAAGGTTTCGACGAAGAAGCGTTTATTGCCGTTCATGAAGAAAGTACACAGATCACTTCAGTACGGATGAACCCGGGCAAAATAGTCAATGCCCAATCCTCAATATTCAGTGATCGGGTGGAGAGCATTCCCTGGTGCAGTAAGGGATATTACCTTCCCGAACGTCCTTCTTTTACACTGGATCCCCTTTTCCATGCCGGGGCTTATTATGTGCAGGAAGCGAGCAGTATGTTCCTTGAACAGGTGATACGGCAATCGGTCGATCTTTCCAAGCCGTTGAGGGTATTGGACCTTTGTGCAGCACCCGGTGGCAAATCCACATTAATACAATCGCTGATCTCGCCGGAAAGTTTACTGGTCAGTAACGAGGTGATCAAATCCCGGGTGAACATCCTGGCCGAGAACATTACGAAATGGGGGGCTGCCAATGTTGTTGTAACCAATAACGACCCAAAGGACTTTCAGCGGCTTACGAATTACTTTGATATGATCGTGGTGGATGCGCCTTGCAGCGGGAGCGGTTTGTTCCGCAAAGACCCGGAAGCCATATCGGAATGGAGCGGGAATAATGTACAGCTTTGCTGCCAGCGTCAGCAACGTATCCTTGCCGACGTAATGCCTGCATTAAAGCAAGGGGGCGTGCTCGCCTATTCAACCTGTTCCTACTCCCCCGAAGAGGATGAAGAGATCGGGGACTGGCTTTGTGAAGAATTAAAAATGGACCCATTACAGTTGCAGGTGGAGGAAAATTGGGGCATAGTTAAAACGCTTTCTGCAAAATATAAAGCGGGTGGTTGTCGTTTTTACCCTGACAAGCTGAAAGGGGAGGGCTTTTTCATTGCAGCATTCAGGAAACCGGATGCTTCCGGAGAGGGAAAAAGCCATATGCCGAAGGACAAAAAAAAGACCGGAGCCATTACCCAGAAGGAGATCGATATCATACGGCCTTTCCTGGATCACCCGGATGAGTTTTTCTTCACCCGGCAAAATGACCAGGTGATCGCTTTGCCGAATAGTATGAAAGAAGACCTGCCGTTGCTCCAATCGGCGTTGTACCTCCGGAAAGCAGGCGTAAAACTTGGTAAGATCATTCGGGATGAACTGGTACCGGAGCATGAACTCGCACTTAGTTATGCGATCAGTAAAGAGGTGCCGGGTTTTGATGTGGATATTTCAACCGCATTACAATATCTGCGGAAAGAAGAAATAAAGATCGCTGCCGAACAGCGGGGATGGGCCTTGGTCAGTTTTGCCCGGCTACCGATCGGGTGGATCAAGTTATTAGGGAACAGGATCAATAATTATTACCCGGCAGCCTGGCGTATTCTTAACAGGTAGTGAAGAAAATAAACCGTCAATTTTATTGATATTTGCAAACAACTCCTTTGAAAGATGAAAAAACTATTGTTCGTACTATTTTTTTTACCGCTGCTTGCCACAGCACAAAAAACAAAAGAGATCAGGCCGGTCAAAATGCATACGGTTGGTCCCAAGGAAAATTTAAGCAGCATCGGCCGGCTGTATGAAGTGAACGGCAGGGTGCTTGCCAATTACAATAATATCGACTACGATAAAGGACTGACCATTGGCCAGGTATTGAAGATACCGCCGAAGGGAACAACGCTTGACCAGGTAACACAAAATACACCTCCAAAAACAGATCAGCCAAAAACAGATCAACCGGTAGTAAAATCAGAACCGAAATCAATTCCTCCGACAGAAAGCAACCCTGCGCCCGGCACACCCGTGTATCATAAGGTCGGGAAAAAGGAGACCCTGTACCATATTACCACTTTATACCCGGGTACCACCGTTGATGACCTGAAAAAGTGGAATAATCTTACCGGTGATGGAGTAAATGAAGGTGCTAACCTTATCGTTGGCTTCAAAAATGGCGGAGATGTAAAAAGAACCATCGAAGAAAAAAAAGAACCCCAGAGACCCACTGCAACAGAAACCCTGAAAAGGGAACCCGCTAAGGAAATTAAAGAACAACCCATGGCCGACAATAAACCGGCAAACACAGCAGGTAAGAATATCATAGGCGGGGCTTTCAAACCCGTATATGAGTCGCAAAGCGGTAACAATGAAGTGAAGGAAGACGGAAACTTTGGCGTATTCAAAAGTACGAGCGGGTGGAAAGACGGGAAATATTATTGCCTGTATAATAATGCCACTCCGGGTACCATTATCAAAGTAACCGTACCAGCTACGGGTAAATATGTATTTGCAAAGGTGCTTGACCTGGTGCCCGACCTGAAGCAGAACAATGGGTTGCTCCTTCTTATCAGTAATTCTGCTGCCGATGAGTTGGGTGTTGCTGTTGATGGGTATGCAGCCTGCAGCATCAGCTATTCGAAATAGGAGTTCCCGGGAACGGTACTCAGAAGTGATATCCTCTCAGGAAATCCTCGACGCCCATCTTTTTCTTGCCTTCCAGCTGTAATTCTTTTACGAGCACATATCCGTCTGAACAGGCAAACTTCAGGTATGTTTTTTTATCGGTATCATAACTGCCGGGTACAGGCTTTACAGGCCAGCTTTGTTTTTCCGTCCTGAAGATCTTCAATGTTTTCCCATTGAGCGAAGTAAAAGCTCCGGGGAAAGGGGAGAGACCCCTTATAAGGTTATGTACTTCTTCGGTGGTCCTGGAAAAATCAATGCGGCAGGTTTCGGTGAAGATTTTCGAGGCATGTTTAAGAGGTGAGGGTGAAGCATTGCCTGCCTTGGATTGCGGGGTTTCTTTGAGTGTCCCCTCTGCCAAACCCTTTATGGTCTTAACGAGCAGCTGTGCCCCGATCTCCTTCATCCGGTCGTGTACTTCGCCGGCTGTTTCATTTTCACCGATAGGAAAGCGTTCCTGCAGCAGGATATCACCGGTATCGATCTCGTGTTTAAGTTTGAAAGTGGTCACGCCCGTTTCCTTTTCCCCATTGATCACAGCCCAGTTGATCGGAGCTGCTCCACGGTATTGCGGTAATAAACTCCCGTGAAGATTGACAGAACCCATCGGCGGCATGTTCCATACCACTTCGGGAAGCATGCGGAAGGCAACCACTACCTGCAGGTCGGCATTCAAAGAACGAAGCAGCTCAAGAAATTCAGGATTCTTTAATTTTTCGGGCTGAAGAATGAGCAGGCCTTTTTCGACGGCATATTTTTTTACGGCACTTTGTTGCAGTTGCATGCCGCGGCCTGCCTCTTTATCGGGAGCTGTTACAACACCAACGATATTGCATCCCTCTTTCAACAATACATCAAGTGAGGCAACCGCAAACTCGGGGGTACCCATGAAAACGAGCCGCAACGATTTGAAATCCTTCATGCCTGCGAAGGTAAAACAACTATGCAATAGATCGGTATCAAGCAATGACCCATGACCATATGAACAGGATGAACGCTTTACTCTTTAATAAACCGGTATGTCCTGCTCCCGGACGTATAATTTACCCTGATCACGTAAATGCCGCCACTTAGTTTATTTACCGGCAAACTGTATACCTGTGCTTCTTCATTGATCGTTTTACGAAGGACAAGGCTCCCGGCGCTGTTGAATATTTCCGCACTTTGAATAAATACCTGGGAAGGCTCAATGACATGCAGGACATCTTTTACCGGGTTGGGGGCGATAGTGGTAGTTTTAAGATTGTCTCTATTCAGAACCGTTACGATCACAGAATATCTAAAATTCCCATCCAGGTCAACCTGTTTGAGGCGGTAGTAATTAATTCCGTTGAACGGATGATCGTCGATGAAGTAATAATCTTTCAATACCTGGCTGTTACCTGCTGCATTTATACTACCTAAAGATGAAAAATATACAGCATCATTGCTTCTTTCGATAATGAAATGACTGCTGTTCTGTTCAGACGATGTTTGCCAGTGCAGCTGTACGCCGGAATTTATTCTTTTGTGATCAAAGTTCAGTAAACTAACGGGTAATGTACCATTGTTCATAACTCTTGAGCCGAAGAGATCAGTTTCTGTGGTTGCATTATTCCTGGGATCAACCCATACAATAATAGCACCTCCATTTATGGTAGCAACCATTTTCGGAGTGATCTGGTTTGAGGTCGATTCCGTGCATACGGGTACGCCTGTGGAAACCCATTGTAAATTTCCATTGATGTCGAGGCGTTGTGCAAACACATCAAAATTATTCGACCAGGTAATGATCGCCCCTGTAGAGCCATCCGTTACAATTTGTGGTTCTGCACCGGAAGCAGGCCTGACCAGTTTGCCATTGGCTCCCCATAATAATGCTCCTGCAGGAGATAAGCGCTGTGCATAAACATTACTGTTATTGTTCCAGGTAATGATAGCGCCGTTTGATCCATCACTCATGATCTTTTGAGCAAGTTGAGAAGATCCGGCATTGGCGGTAGCTACTCCGTTAACCGTCCATTGTACAATGCCGGATGAATTGACACGTTGAGCATATATATTACCAAGCCCACGAAAGTCCCTCCAGCAAATGATGGCGCCGTTGCTCCCGTCTGAAACCAGTTGTGTGCTGATCTGCCCGTTAACTGCATTACAGATAGATGATCCGGCAGGCCCCCATTGTGTAACGCCGGCTGAATTCAGTCTTTGCGCAAATATATCATGAGCTCCTGTTGCAATAGGGCCTACAAACTCATTCCAGGAAATGATCATTCCACCCGCATCATCGCTGATGATCTGTGGTAATTCCGGTGTAGTACTGTTGGTTACAAATACTCCGCCTGTTGCCCATAAAATATTTCCAGCTGCGTCAATATGCTGTGCACGGATAGAGGCATTTAAAGAGAAAACAGCTTTCCAGGTTACGAATGCACCTCCGCTGCCATCAGGGATGAGTTGTGGCTGGGTATGATTAACTCCTGAACCATCACCCAGGGAAATGCCATCAATGGTCCATTGAACAATACCTGCTGAATTAATCCGCTGTGCATAGATCTCAGGTATGCTTGTGATCCTGTTATCCTGCCATACCATGATGGCGCCTCCGTTTCCATCACTTGCCAATTGAGGATTCTGCTGATTGCCTGTAACTGTGCATACAGGAACTCCTCCTGTTCCCCATTGAATAATACCCAATGCATTCACCCGCTGTGCGTAGATGCTCCTTTCATTGAGAGATGTATTATAATCTATGTATACCAAAATGGCGCCCCCGCTTCCATCACTTATCAGTTGCTGTGAATTCTGCTGGTTTACAGCTGTAACAATGGAATTATTCACAGCAGGATTGGTATTCCACTGGCTGAAAGAAAAATAACCTGTTGCGATCAGCAATAGAAATATAAGGTTCGCTTTCATAATGCATTTATTTAAGGATTTCAAATGTAGAATCCGCAGTAAGCATATTCATCCCCTGAAAGAGCGATAGATACCGGACGGGCATAGAATCCCCCGAAACTGGTATTTTAAAAGGAATGTTTGATTTTATGAAATAGAATGTCAACCTTTATGAGAACATCATATTTCTCATGCGATCATTTGTAAAATATTTTTTGATAATGCTTATTGTGTTTGGCAGCAGTAACCGTGATGTTGCACAAACAACGGCTATCGATAGCATGGAAAAAGAACTGAAGAAACCGATGACTGATTCAGGCCGGGTTTACCTGTATATGAACCTGGCAGACAGTCATTATCCTTATGATACGCTTAAGGGATGGAATTACCAGGCAAAGGCATTTGCATTGATCAAAAAACTGGGGATCGATTTTTTATACGGGGAATATTATTTCAGGAGAGGATCGCTGAAAGAATTGACCACTGAATATGACGAGGCAGACAAACTCCTTGATTCAGCGATCCTTTATTACCAGCGAGCCGTTAAGGCAAACCGGAGTAAAGAAGAAGTAACCAGTGCAGCGCTTTCTATTCCTACCAGCAAAGGAAACAAGGGAGATATCATTCTTAAGCAGGGAAAACCGGAAGAGGCCATTACTCTCTTCCTGGAAGCAATGGATGCCTGGAAAAGATCTGATGATCCACGCAAAATAGAAGCGATCGGAACATACTATGGTAAGATCTCAACAACCTATTATGACCAGGGTAATTTTAAAAAAGCACTGGAGTATGATAAACTTTCTCTTGCCAACTATATGCAGGGAAACAAGGACCTGAATACAGCCTATGCTTTAATATACGTGTGTGATGATTTTAATGCACTCAGGGAATTCGATTCGGCAATGGTTTACCTTGAAAAGGCAAGACCATTGGTTGAAAAGATAAATACACCCCGCATCAAATTACAATATTATAATAAGCTGGGGCAGGTGAACCGGCTAAAAGAAAATTACAAGACAGCGATATCCTGGTATAATATGGCGCTGGCCGAAGCAAGAAAAGCCAATATCTCTTTGCAGATCGCATCGTCTTTAAAAACGATCGGGGTATGCTATGCAAGGATGTGTAATGATGCTGCAGCCCGTAAATATTTCAATGAAGCGCTGCCGATAGCTGTATCAGGGAAACTCCTGAAAGACCAGGTTGAGATACTGGATGAACTGGTGAAAATAGAGGACCGTACCGGTAACCGGGATAAGGCCTATGTTTTTTTAAAGCAGCTGACAACTCTTAAAGACAGTATCAAAGCCAATGAATCTAAAACAGCCATTGCAGAGATAGAGAATAAATACCAGGCCGTTGAAAAACAAAAAGAGATACTTTCCTTGCAGAAGGGCAAGCAGGAGCAGGATTTTTCCATCCGCAATAAGTCAATACTTAACCGGGTCCTCATCGGGGTTCTTGTGGCGTTTTTGCTCCTGGGATCTCTTTTATACCGCAATTACCAGCAAAAAAGGCAATTGCAGCAACAAACAATAAGTCAGCTTGAAAAGGATAAACAGTTAGTGGCAGTCGATTCTCTTCTCAAAGGACAGGAAGAAGAAAGAAGCCGCCTTGCCAAAGACCTGCACGACGGGCTGGGTGGATTATTATCCGGTGTAAAATTCTCATTAAGCAATATGAAAGACAACTTAATTATAACCCCGGACAACATGGCCGTATTTGAACGGTCGCTTGATATGATCGATGGCTCCATCAAAGAACTGCGCAGGGTGGCTCATAACATGATGCCTGAAATGCTTACTAAATTCGGGCTGGATGAAGCATTGAAGGAGTATTGCAATACTATCAATACCACCAGACTACTGAATGTAAAATATCAATCACTTGGAATGAACAAGCGGCTGGATAGTTCAACGGAGATCATCATTTACCGCATAGTGCAGGAATTACTCAACAATACAATGAAGCATGCAGGAGCTACAGAAAGTTTTGTGCAGTTGATAAAAGAAAGCAACCGCCTGAGTGTTGTGGTAGAAGACAATGGCAAAGGTTTCGACCCTTCATTTCCGGGAAAGGATAAAGGGGCAGGCCTGGCGAATATCCGTTCAAGGGTTGATTACCTGAAAGGTCAGCTGGATATTCATACCGAACCCGGGAAGGGAACATTGGTGAACATTGAATTCAATATCTGATCATGATACGTGTATTTATTGTCGACGACCATCCTGTTGTTATAGAAGGCATTCATTCCTTATTGAAGAATGAAAAGGATATAGAATGGGCGGGGCAGGCGATGAATGCAGAATCCTGTCTTGGTTTTTTTGTGAATAATACAGCCAACGTGGTGTTGATGGATATCAGTATGCCAGGGATGGATGGTGTTGAATTGTGCGCTTCATTGAATGAAAAATACCCGGGTGTTTTTATACTTGGTTTAAGCGCATTCAACCAGGGGTTATATATAAAGAAGATGATGGAGAATGGCGCATCGGGATACATTTTAAAGAATTCATCCAAAGAAGAACTGCTGGAAGCTATACATACTGTCAGCAGCGGGGGGATCTATTTCAGCGGTGAAACAGGAGAAGCCCTGAAGGAGTATCAAAGATCCTCTGCATTGAAGTTGCCGGAGATATCACCCCGTGAAAAAGAGATCCTGGGGCTCATTGCAGAAGGATATACCAACCCACAGATAGCAGAGAAGATATTTCTAAGTCCATTCACAGTCGATAGTCACAGGAAGAACCTGCTGGCAAAATTCGGGGTAAAGAATACAGCAGCTTTAATCAAGACCGCTGCTCAACTGCAATTGTTGTAACGGCTAGTATGATCATTCGAAATCTTCGTACAGCAAATATTTCTTCCTTTTTTCCTTGAAGGTGGTCAGGCCCGGCTGCCAGCTCTTCCTGATCTCATCTTCACTCACTCCGTTTTTTATCTGCTGCATGAAAATAGCATTGCCAGCCAGTTTATTGATGTAATTTGTTTTCAGGAAAAAACTATCCTTTCCCGGAAACAGTTTGTAGGCATCGATAAAATACTTCAGCTGGATACGGCTGTTCAGGTTCTTCAGCACCTCTTCATTGGTGCCGCTTACATTCCATCCATAACACTCCTGGTAAAAACACTTACTGCTTTTGGCGCCCGCATTGGGTTTGGGTGTAAAGCTGTAGAGGTTCTTTGGTAATGTAGGGTGACCAAAAACCTGGAAAGGCTTATCGGTGCCCCTGCCTTCACTCATTACCGTTCCTTCAAAAAAACAGGTGGAAGGATAAAGATAGATGGCCTGCATTTCCTTCAGGTTCGGCGAAGGCATCACCGGTAAAACATATTTCGTTTTATGATCGTAGTTCTTGCATTTGATTACCGTCACGTGAAACGGAGTATCGGCCGTAGGTTCTGTGGTCAGGTTGTATGCATTGATCGCATTTGCTTTGACAGAAAGAAGATTTTCTCCCGCCAGGAACAAGGCGTACTCGCCAACCGTCATCCCGTAAACAATGGGGACGGCCTGCATACCTACGAAACTGCGGAAATTGGTATCGAGTACAGGCCCATCGACATAGAATCCGTTAGGGTTGGGGCGGTCGAGGATCATTAAAGGTTTGTGATTTTCCAGGGCCGCTTCCAGGTAATATTGGAGAGAAGAGATATAAGTATAGAAACGAACACCCACGTCCTGTATGTCAAAGACAAGTACATCCACATCTTTAAAATCATCGGGTGTTGGTTTTTTGTGGTTACCATACAGGCTTATGACGGGCAGTCCTGTTTTTACATCCCTGGCATCATTCACTTTTTCCCCGGCATCGGCGTCGCCCCGGAAACCATGTTCGGGGCCAAAGACCTTCACTACATTAATGCCGCTTTTGATCAGGGTATCTACCAGGTGAGTATTCTTGACCATACTGGTCTGGTTGGCAAATACTGCAACAGCCTTGTTCCTAAGGAGCGGAAGATAAACCTGCATGCGGTCGGCACCTGTAATTACCGCAGGCTGGCTGGAAGATGTATTGGTTTGCTGGGCCGAAGCAAAAAAGCCCGAAAACAAATAAGCGGATGCGCAAAAAATGATCTTTTTCATAGCCTAAAGTTGGTTAAATATTTTTAATCCCTGCTGCCGTTTATATAGTAATTTGCAGCCTATTTATAATCATTTTCCCGCTACCTGCGGGGATCAAAACAAAATTTATGCAAAAAGTAAAAGAAGGCGATGTGGTGAAGGTACACTACACAGGTAAATTGACCAGCGGCGAACAATTCGATTCATCCATCGGCCGTGAACCTTTGGAGTTTACGGTGGGCGCCGGCCAGATGATAAAGGGTTTTGATGCTGCCATGCCCGGTATGAGCCTTGGTGAGAAGAAAACAATTAACATAATACCCGAAGATGCCTACGGCCAAAGGCTTGAAGAGGCCATTATTAATTTTCCCAAAGAAAATGTTCCGGCTGATATGCAACTGGAACCTGGCATGCAGCTTACCCTGAGCAACCAAATGGGACAACCTTTCCCGGTGGTTGTGACCGAGATCAAAGAAGATGTAATAATACTTGATGCCAATCATTTCCTGGCAGGGAAAGAACTGGTTTTCGATATTGAGTTGGTGGAGATATTATAAGATCCCTTTTTGAGGTTTGGGGTTCCGGGGCAACCCGCATAGTGATCAAGTAGGTATGCAACTTCAAACCTCAAAGCCTGAACCTGCCTGCCGGACAGGCAGGCTTCAAAAAATGTTATGATACAAATAAGTCCCGACAGTATTGCAGATCGCTTTATGCGTTACGTAAGGATTGATACGCAAAGCGACCCAAACAATTCTTCTCACCCCACTTCTGAAAAGCAAAAAGATCTGAGCAGGCTTCTGCACAGGGAGCTGTTAGGCATGGGCATCACCAATACCGTTACCGATGAGTTCGGGTATGTGTATGCAACCATTCCCTCGAACAGCGATAAGAAAAATATTCCGGCTATTTGCTTTTGCGCCCATGTTGATACGGCACCCGATTGCAGCGGTACCAATGTGAAGCCGATCCATCACCGGTATTATGATGGAAAGGATATTGTACTGCCGGATGATCCCTCACAGGTATTGCGTATGAGCGATTCGCCTTATTTGAAAAACCATATCAATAGCGGCGTCATTACTGCCAGCGGGAATACCCTGCTGGGTGCCGATGATAAAAGTGGTGTGGCCGCTATTATGGAAGCAGCCATGTTCTTTGTACAAAACCCAGCATTGAAGCATGGCGATATTAAAATCCTCTTTACACCCGATGAGGAAGTAGGGCAGGGGACGGCTAAAGTGGATATGCAAAAAATAGGCGCTCAGGTTGGTTATACGCTTGATGGAGGAGAAGCCGGTTGCCTGGAAGACGAAACATTCAGTGCGGATGGGGCATTGATCAATATACATGGTGTGATCGTTCACCCCGGCTATGCAAAAGATAAAATGGTGAATGCACTGAAAGTGGCAGGGGCCATCCTTGATTTCTTGCCAAAAAACGAATGGAGCCCCGAAACAACGGAAAAAAGAGAAGGTTTTGTACACCCTGTTTCGATGAATGGGATTGCTGAGAAAGCGACTGTCCAGTTCATAGTAAGGGATTTTACCGTTGATGGTTTAAAACAACATCATCAGCGCCTGAGAAAGGCCGCTGAAGAAACGGTTGCGAAATTCCCGGGAGCGGCCATGGAGTACACGATTCAGGAACAATACCGTAACATGAAGGAAGTACTTGATGAACATCCGCAGGTGGTGGCTTATGCAGAGGAAGCGATACAAAGGACCGGGTTGACCGTAAAGAAAGAAAGCATCCGTGGTGGTACCGACGGCAGCCGTTTCAGTTATATGGGCATGCCCTGCCCGAATATTTTCACCGGCATGCAGAACATTCACAGTAAACTGGAATGGATCGGCACAAAAGACATGGCCAAGGCGGCAGAAACCATTGTGCACCTTTCAATGATCTGGGAAGAACGGGGTTGATGAATGTTGGAATCAACCAGGCACCTGATCAGGATTCCCTGACCGCATCGAATAAAATCTGTATGTAGATATCATTTTCTCATGAATCGCATTGACCGCATAAGCGCCATCCTGGTACAGCTGCAATCCAAGCGGGTAGTGAAGGCGCAGGAGATCGCCGATCGTTTTTCCATCAGCCTGCGCACGGTTTACCGTGATATCAAAACCCTGGAGGAAGCAGGTGTACCCATCGCGGGCGAAGCCGGTGTTGGCTACAGCATCATGGAAGGTTACCGCCTGCCGCCCGTTATGTTCACCAAAGAGGAAGCCATCGCATTTCTCACTGCAGGGAAAATGGTGGAGAAGCTCACGGATACCATTTCCCGCAAACATTACGAGGAAGCGATGTTCAAAATAAAATCAGTGCTGAGGTATGCGGATAAGGACCTCCTGGAAGACATGGCTGAGCATATCGAGGTAGTGGACAATCAGTATCTTCCGGTCAAAGCAAATAATTCCACTCACTTGCAATCCATTCTAAAAAGTATCGTTGATAAAGAAATCCTCGACATTGGTTATTTCGCCAATCACAGCCAGCAGTACAGCAACCGGGATGTGGAGCCGGTGGGCATTTTCTACTTGGGCAACTATTGGTACATGATCGCTTATTGCCGCCTGCGGAAGGATTACAGGCATTTCCGTACCGACCGGGTCAGTTATATCAATCAAACGGGTAAGCATTTCGATAAGCAGCATCCCTCTCTGAAATCCTTTATTGCCAAAATGAGCAGGGAAAATGAAATGCATACTATTGTGATAAAGGTAGACAGACCGGCGCTTCGCTATTTCGGCGACCAGAAATATTATAATGGCTTTGTTTCACAGAGAGAAAGCGGCGACCAGGTGGAGATGACTTTTGTGACAGCTTCCATTCGTGGGTTTGTAAAATTTTTCCTCCTTTTTGCTGAATGCGCCGAGATCGTCAGCCCGGCCAACCTCAAGAACCTGCTAAAGGAAAACCTTGATGCGATCTCAAAACGATTAAAATAATTCTTTTCACTGCTGACATAGGGTTGTCACTGCCCCCTTTTTTATTTGTGTCATAATCAAAAACAAAAAACCATGACACGTATTTCCCTCTTTCAGAAAGAACTTGAAAAAGAAGCCATTGCTACCAGGAAAATGCTGGCAGCAGTACCCGAAGGAAAATGGGACTGGAAGCCTCATCCCAAAAGTATGAATATGCTTCAGCTGACCACCCACATTGCCGAATTGCCCACCTGGATCGGTATGGTGCTTAATACAAATGAACTTGATTTCGCGGGTATGGATTTTACACCGGCTCCCGTGAGTGACACGTCTCACCTTGTTCAAATTTTTGAGACAAGCCTTGCTGACGCACGGGAAAACCTGGCCAGGGGGAAGGAAGGATCCCTGGACGAACCCTGGACATTGCGTAATGGAGAGCAGGTATACAGTACTGATCCAAAGGCTGACGTGATCCGCATGTCGATCTCGCAGATCATTCACCACCGGGCTCAGCTGGGGGTCTTTTTACGGTTACTTGATGTTCCGATACCAGGCTCGTACGGACCGAGTGCAGACGATCCCGGTTTTTAGCAGTAAAGCCATGAGAAAAGACTTCCGGTTTAAATAAAGCCGGGGGTCTTTATCATTTCTTCATGAGCAACTTTCTCAGGGAGAATATATGAAAACTGTATGCGATCGGTACCAATATGCCTGGTAACAGTATATAAGGGAACTGTGCGACCAGTGTATTCGACGGTTCATTCATGAAATAACGGAATGGCGTTGGCATCGAAAGGACGGCAATTACAAGTATGTTCAGTAATAACAGTATCCCGATGATGTTAAAGGCAATGCCGGTTAGTTTGGCCCATTTTTTTTGCCTCATTAGTAAATAACCGGCTGGCAATGCAAGAATGCCCGTAATGATATCAACATTTCCACCCCCGAAGGTCATTTGTACCGGTAATTTATTTTCCAGGAAAGCATTCCAGAGCAGCAGTTCTACAGGAACCCTGAACGATTGGATATATATTAACCAATGTCCTGGTATTTTTTCAAGCAGTTGCATCCCTTTATTCGAGAAAGCGAAGAATAAAATGAATGGCAGGGGAAAAAATAATGCCAGTGCCGGCCTTGGCGGTAATTTATTGAAATCCGAAAAGAACCCGTTATATGCCATTGCACAAAGTAAAACAGCCCACAACAAAAGGAGAACTGTTGTGCCGTAAAAAATCCTTTGCTGTACAGCATTAGGCCTGTTGGTTTCTTTCAGCACCCTCTTCAGCCCGAGCAGAATGATGATCAGGCAGGTTGCAGACAGTAATATCCATAAAAGGCCGGGTAAAGAGAAAATCCTGTTCATAGCTATACTTTTTAAATAACAGATATCTATGCAAAGAAAGCCGAATGGCTTTTTGCTGCACTTGTCAAATGGCAAGAAATAACGACCGGCTTATTTTTTTGAATATTCCTTACGGATGCGGCTTAAAGAAGTATCAGTGATGCCCAGGTAGGAAGCGATGTGCTTCAATGAAGCATGCCGGAATATTTCAGGATTATTTTTCAGCAGGTTATCGTACCGCTGTTCGGCGGTTTCGGTGATCATGGAAAGAACCCTCGTTTTCAAGCCGGTAAATCCTCGAACAAGTACCGACCTTCCAAAATCCCTGAACTCAGGCATGGAGTGAAAAAGGCTATTCAGTTGATCGTAGGTGAGGACCCAGCCGCTGCAGTCTTCAATGGCCTGGATATTTTCACGGGAGATAGTACGGTTGAAAAAAGAAGAAACTTCGAAAACCACCTGGTTGGCCCCATAGAAACTGGTGGTCACGTCATTGCCTTCGGTATCGTGTGCAAAAGCACGCATGAAACCAAGCTCCAGGAAAAGATACTCATCACTGGGCCTTCCTTCTTTCAGGAAGAATTCGTTTTTCCCGATCTCTTTCCAGGCAAATGCAGCAGCGATCAGCTCCGCAGTCTGGGGAGTGACCAGTTTCGAGTTTAACAGGAATTGAATGAGGTTTTGAGTGCTCATTTGCTGTAATTCGGTGATAAAGTTAGGAAATGGAATCCAGTTGAACCTGCTTAGTCATTGGTCATGGATGATTTTCTGTTGGCTATCCAAAATTTCATACCTTCAATTCAAAATTTACAATTATGGAATTATTAAGAGATTATTGGTGGCTGATCGTACTATTCTTCGCCTTTTTGGGCTGTTTTGTGACCATCAACCAGGGCTTGATAGGAGTGGTTACCATGTTCGGTAAATACCGTCGCATCATGCGGCCGGGATTGAACTTCAAGATCCCTTTTCTTGAGCAGATATATAAGAAAGTAAGCATCCAGAACCGATCAGTGGAACTGGAGTTCCAGGCTGTGACGGTAGACCAGGCGAATGTGTACTTCAAATCGATGCTTTTGTACTCAGTGCAGAACGAACAGGAAGAGACCATTCGCAAAGTAGCATTCAAGTTCATCAGCGACAAAGACCTGATGCAGGCACTGGTCAGGACGATCGAGGGAAATATCCGTGCTTTCGTGGCAACCAAGAAACAATCAGAGATCCTGGGGTTAAGAAGGGATATTGTTGAGTTTGTGAAGGAGCATGTGGATGCTTCATTGGAAGAATGGGGTTACCACCTGCAGGACCTCCAGATCAACGACATCACGTTCGACCAGGCGATCATTGAAAGTATGAGTAAAGTGGTTGCTTCGAATAACCTCAAGGCGGCAGCCGAAAATGAGGGTCAGGCCTTGCTGATCACAAAAACCAAGGCAGCCGAAGCGGAAGGTAATGCGATCAAGATCGCTGCCGAAGCAGAGCGGCAGGCAGCGCAGCTTCGTGGACAAGGTGTTGCTTTGTTCCGTGAGGAAGTGGCAAAAGGTATGAGCCAGGCCGCCGAGCAGATGAAGCAGGCAAACCTGGATACCAACGTTATCCTGTTCAGTATGTGGACTGAGGCGATCAAGAACTTTGCAGAGTATGGCAAAGGGAATGTGATCTTTCTTGATGGAAGCAGCGAAGGAATGGAAAAGACCATGCGGCAGATCATGGCTATGCAGCAAATGGAACAGAAAAGGTAAAATGAGCCAGATAACAAAACATATATTGCCGGCCTTGAAAGGCCGGCAATATTATTTATATACATGAATGCACACCTGTAGAAAACAAGATTAACATTTTGTTATGCAGCTATTGTAATTTTGTTTCGTTTCATTGCAAGAACAACTGGTTTTGGCATAATTATAGAGCAGAAAAACCAACCATTTAAAACCGGCATCCATGTTTAATATTTTGTTACAGGTCGATAGTGCCGCCCTCGGTGCTTCAACAGCAGGAAAGGAATCGCTTTTTTCGTTATTGGTAAAAGGTGGCGTACTGATGATCCCCCTGGCTTTATTCTTTGCCCTGGCCATTTTCTTTTTTATTGAACGCCTGATCGCCATCCGCAAAGCAAGTAAGATCGAGGAAAATTTCATGAGCATCATCCGTGATCATATTGTTACCGGTAATGTTACAGCGGCCCGGAGCCTGGCAAAGAATACACCCCACCCGGTGGCCAAAATGATCGATAAAGGGATTCAGCGCATCGGGAAACCGATCGATGCCATTGAAAAGAGCATGGACAATGTAGGTAAGCTGGAGATATATAAAATGGAGAGGAACCTTCCGGTTCTTTCCGTCATAGCACGTATTGCTCCCTTGTTCGGGTTCGTAGGTACCATCATAGGACTTGTTATGCTCTTGCGTGATTTTGCGGCGGCCGCGAACCCATCCATCAATGATATTGCGGATGCGATGTATGTAAAGATGATCACTTCGGCTACCGGCCTGATCATCGGTATCCTTTCATTCCTCGGGTACAGTTATCTGAACACGCAGATCGATAAGACCGTGAATAAAATGGAATCGGCCAGCGCCGATTTCATAGATATCTTACAGGAACCAACACGTTAATCACAAGCCAACGGAATGAGTTTAAGAAAACGATTAAGAGATGCACATAATGAAGTGGATGCTGGTCCGCTGAACGACGTGTTGTTCATACTGCTGATGTTCTTCCTGCTGATATCTACCCTGGCAAACCCGAACGTTGTGAAAGTGACCAACCCCAAAGGTAAAAGCGATACACGGGTGAGTCAGACGATCGTTGTAACTGTTACCAAGGACCAGCAGGTTTATATAGGTACCCAGCTGGTGAATATGATGTACATCGATTCCCTCCTGAAAAAAGAAGTGGACCAGAATAAAAAATATGTGGACACACCCACCGTTGTGCTGAATGTGGATACTGCCGCCTATTACGGCCAGGCATTCCGCATCATGGAAGCTGCCAAGCGGGCGAAGGCCAAACTGGCGGCCAATATCAAATAGCAACCAGTACCATCCTTTCTTTCCCGTATACGTCCTTCTTTATCATCACCGTCTGGTAGTCTTTCATGAACAGGGAAGCAACTTCTTTTGCAAGTTCCTCATGGGTTTCCAGGTAGATCCTTCCTTGTGGCAGCAGGTGGCTCCTGCCGAAGTGGGCGATCTTCTCATAAAAAATAAGCGGGGAACTGTCGGCCACGAATAAGGCAATGTGTGGTTCGAAATCAATCACATTCCTGTCGAGTCGTTGTTTTTCGGTTAATGGTATATAAGGGGGATTGCTTATGATGATATCATATAAAGGCAGCGTGCTCCATTTTTTTTCATCCAGGAAATCGAGCGTTACGAAATTAATATGGGCATTGTGGAGGGATGCGTTTTCCCTGGCCAGCTCAATGGCCTTTTCACTTATATCGATACTTGTAACAACGGCAGCAGGAAGAGTTCTCTTGATGGCTACCGGTATGCAACCACTGCCTGTTCCTATGTCGAGGATGGCCGGGTCGGTGAGTTTCGACTTCCGGTCCTTGATAAGCTGCTCTACCAGTTCTTCTGTTTCCGGCCTTGGGATCAATACATGTTCATTCACTTTCAGTTTCAGGGGCCCGAACCAGGCCTCGCCCAGTACATATTGTACAGGTTTATGGGTAAGCAACTCCTTCAATGCTTTGTTGATCCTCTCTTCCGCAGCTGTACTGATTTGCTTGTTTGGGTTTTTAATGATGTCGGTACGCTTGAGCGAAGCCATTTTTTCAAATACCCAATCGGTGATAGGTGTAGCCTCATCAAGGCTGTATATTTTCTGCAGCTGAAGTAGTACGCTCCGGTATAGCTCTTTGATGCTCATCCGGCAAACATAGTTTATTTTTTGATGCTTAAATTTGTGGCTTGTCATCACCTGAACAATATATGCAGCGCTGTCTTAACCTGGCAGAAATGGGAGCAGGATATGTGGCACCCAACCCAATGGTGGGAGCTGTGCTGGTCTATGAAGACAGGATCATCGGCGAGGGATACCACATGCAATACGGTGGGCCGCATGCCGAAGTGAATTGCATCAATAGTGTAAAGGAAGAAGACAGGCAGTTTATCCAGTCCGGCACCATGTTTGTCTCCCTCGAGCCTTGTGCTCATTTCGGTAAAACACCACCCTGCAGCGATCTCATCATCAAAAACGGGATCCCCAATGTTGTTATCGGCTGCCGCGATAGTTCTGAAATAGTGAAAGGTAAAGGGATCGAAAAATTAAAGGAAGCGGGTACAAATGTAGCTGTTGGAATCCTGGAAAGAGATTGTTTCGTATTGAATAAGCGGTTCTTTACTTTTCATAACCATCATAGACCCTACGTTATTTTAAAATGGGCACAGAGCAGTGATGGAAAGATCGCCGGCGATCATCAGAAAAGAACTCTTATCAGTAATGAACTCAGCAACCGGCTTGTACATAAATGGAGGAGTGAGGAACAGGCAATCCTGGTTGGTACCAATACCGCCTTGCTCGATAACCCTTCCTTAACTACCAGGCTTTGGCCGGGCAATTCACCATTGCGGCTGGTGGTTGACAGGAATTTGAAACTTCCTTCCACACTCAACTTGTTCGATCGGGCAGCCAAAACAGTTGTCTTCAACGAGCTGAAACAGGGAGAAGAGGATAATATTCAGTTCCGGCGATTGAAAAAAGGAGAGGCGTTGATCCCGCAGCTTTTGAAGGCTCTTTATGAGTTAGGATTACAAAGCCTTATCGTAGAGGGAGGGGCGAAACTCCTGCAGTCGTTTATTGATTCAGGGGCCTGGGATGAGGCGAGGGTGATAAGCAGTAAAGTGCTAACGATCGGAAATGGGGTATCCGCACCTGAGCTGAAGAATGAAATCCTGGTGAGAACTGAGTGTATCGATACAGATGCGGTCAGCTATTATGAACAAAAGAATAAAACGAACTGATCGATGGCTGACGAGGATTTTTATTGTACGATCGATAAGCCCGCACAGGCAGAGTTTAAAGACAGGGGGAGTAAATTCATAGCGTATGCCTTTCCCATTGAAACCGCCGACGACTTCAAACAACAATTGCAGGCCTTAAAAAAAGAACATCCTAAAGCCGTTCATCATTGTTTTGCTTACCGAATAGGTACCGACGGTAATAATTTCCGCAGCAGCGACGACGGCGAACCGTCGGGAACAGCCGGCAAACCCATCCTGGGGCAGATCGATAGCCGCGGTGTTACGAATATTGCGGTGATCGTCGTTCGGTATTGGGGTGGGACATTGCTGGGTGTGCCCGGACTGATCAATGCATACAAATCGGCTACAGCACTGGCATTGCAAATAATCCCCATCATTCAAAAACAGGTTGAAGTGAACTATTCGATCGAGTTCGGTTACACCCGCATGAACGAAGTGATGATGATCATCAAGCAACATAATTGTACGGTGCTGTCGAACGACATGCAGTTGTTTTGTGTGATCAGGGCCGGCATTCCAAAACAACGCCTGGAAGAAGTTATTTACAAATTGAAGGATCTGCAGAATGTAGTTGTGAAAAAGAGTATATAATGCCGGGGAATTTGTAATTTACCGTAAATAGGATCCCATGGCAACTGAAAAAAAATACAAGAGCTTCTGGAGTTTTTATCCCTATTATCTTACCGAGCACGGCGATGCATCGAACAGGGCGCTGCACTTCATTGGTACGGCAGGCCTGTTGGTAATATTGGTCGTTTCCATCGTACTGCAGAAATGGTGGATGCTGGCCTTGATACCTGTGTGCGGTTACGGCTTTGCCTGGGCAGGCCATTTTTTTATTGAAAAAAACAAGCCGGCCACTTTTACTTACCCCCTTTATAGCCTGGGAAGCGACTTCGTAATGTTCTGGCATACCCTCACCGGCCAGATCAGTAAAAAGCTGGAAGAAGCAAAGAAAACCATTGCTGAATGAACATTGAATCGATCCGGGATTATGTTTTGCAGAAACCTTCAGTAACGGAAGGTTTTCCTTTTGGAGAAGATACCATCGTGTTCAAAGTGAACAATAAGATATTCCTGCTGGCAGGGCTCGATGAATCACCCCTCCGGTTCAACATAAAGTGCGACCCGGATAAAGCAGTGCAGCTGCGGGACGACCATCCCGGATCCATTTTACCGGGCTATCATATGAATAAAAAACACTGGAATACGATCGTGGTGGATGGGAGGCTGACAGCGAAACAACTGAAAGAGATGATCGACGATTCGTATGCATTGGTGGCAAAGACAAAAAAATAAATTTATTTCCTCTCGTACTTCCAGTTACGGCCCTTCCCTTCGGAGATCCATTCAAGTGCAGTGGCCATCCTGCTGTTCCTCGTTTCTTCCGTTTTAGCTTCGGTGACCCACATCACGTATTCTTTTCTGAAGGAGTAAGAGGCCTCGTCGAATACCTTCTTTGCCTTTTTGTTCTTACCCAGTGCTTTTGCAAAGTAATCTGGTACAATGATTTCTTTTTTCTCGGCAGCTTTTGGTTTTACCACTTTTATCCCCTGCTCATTCAATTTCATGGCCTCCTTGATCCAGGCAGTCATCTTTTTGTCAGAAGGCAGGTCTTTTAGCGAGGTCAGTTTGCCCAGGTGTCCCATGGCAACTTCCGACCTGGCGGTCTCTACCAGGACCGGGTCTTTCATCAGGGCGGCTTTCCAGAAGCCGAAGGATGCATGCTGTTTAAAAGCAGCCATACTGCACATCATTTCCCCTTTATAATCGAAGTGGGGAAAACTCCATTTCATTTTCTCTTCCACTTCCGGGCATGTTTTGTGTACCAGCTCCCGTATGTGATTCAGTATTGGCTTTGCGAAAGGAGCCGATTTGGCAATATATGCGTCGATGGATTTGTCTTTCTTTCCCATAAGAAAAGCAAATTAAACCTTTTTCTTTGCAGTTACCATCCAATCCCAGGGGTAGGGGCCTTTCAGCCATTTAGGAGGCTTGTGGAATTCGGTGTTCCAGCCATAATTTATTTTCCTGACAACCGATACTTCAAATCCTTCGAGGGTAAGCAATAATTCGAGTTCTTCCCTGAGGTAATGTTTGGTAGGCACATTGTCAATATCGGTTACGCCCTGCCGGATGTTACTGATCTTTTGAGTCGCTTCTTTCCCTTTTGGCAGTATATCATTATCGGCATCATCCACATTCCATCGGTCGGCAATGATCTGGGCATACAGTTTCGATTCAAGTGAAGGGACCACCAGCACGAGTTCTCCCCCTGCATTAAGGCAAAGAGAGAGGGATTGAAAGAAATTGATACGCTTCTCGAGTGAGTCGGTAAGGATGGCATTGATGCATATGGCGCAGTCGCAGGGGATGACGGTGAGGTCATTGGCCGACATGTCCATGCGCATATATTCCACATTCGGGTATTCGGGATACCGTTCTTTGGCGATCTGCAGGTTCCTGGCAGAGATATCGGCGGCAATGACGTGTTTGAATTTAGGGGCCAGTACAGGAACCCATTTGCCGATGGCACAACCGATGTCTATAACGGTTTTATCGGCGGCAGCCATTTCATCAATGGCGGCTACAATGCTTCCGGATGTATCATTCCGAAGCACATCGAAGATCTCGGTGTCGTAGTTGGGGGCGATCGTTTCCCAGTATTTTCTATCCATACAGGATAAGTTGTATGAGTAAGGTAGAGATATTTTTTTTTTGAAGAGTAAAGGAACATCTGGTTTTTTACACAAGATGTTCAAACAAAAAAGCCGGCTAGCCAGCCAGCTCTTTAAAATAAATGTGAATAAGGAATAATTATTTTTTAAACCGCTCACTCACCACCAGTTCCTTGCTTCCGGCCGTATAGGTATAAAATCCTTCACCGCTCTTTACGCCCAGCTTACCGGCAAGTACCATGTTCACCAGCAATGGGCATGGAGCGTACTTTGGATTGCCAAATCCGTCGTGCAATACTTTCAGGATGCTCAGGCAGACATCCAGGCCGATGAAATCGGCTAACTGGAGAGGTCCCATCGGGTGGGCCATGCCCAGTTTCATAACCGTATCGATCTCTTCCACACCGGCAACTTCTTCGAATAAACTATAGATTGCTTCGTTGATCATCGGCATCAGGATGCGATTGGCAATGAAGCCTGGGTAATCGTTTACTTCGCAAGGGATCTTTCCAAGTTGTTTGCTTAGCTCAATGATCGTGGCAGTAACTTCTTTTTTGGTGGCGTATCCGTTGATCACTTCCACGAGCTTCATCACGGGTACGGGGTTCATAAAGTGCATACCGATCACCATGCCGGGCCTTTTTGTTTCGGCCGCGATCCTGGTTATGGAGATCGATGAAGTATTGGTCGCCAAAATACAATCCGCCGGGGCATAGGTATCGATCTGTTCGAAGATGGTAAGCTTAAGATCTACTTTTTCTGTAGCCGCTTCCACAACCAGTTGTGCATCCTTCACCCCTTCGGAGACAACGGATGTGATCGTGATATTTGACAGCGTGTTTTTTTTCTGCTCTTCTGTGACGGTTCCTTTGGCGATCTGCCGGTCGATGTTTTTGTTGATCGTATCCAGGGCCCGTTGCAACTGTGATGGGTTTACATCCACCAGGGTTACTTTAAAACCCGATTGGGCAAATACATGGGCAATACCGTTTCCCATGGTTCCTGCACCGATGACGCTTACGTTCTTTATCATAGAATTACTGTTAAACTATTTGAATGCGTTGAATCCCGTAACATCCATCCCGGTGATCAGCAAATGGATGTCATGCGTTCCTTCATAAGTGATCACACTTTCCAGGTTCATCATGTGACGCATGACAGAGTATTCACCTGTAATACCCATACCCCCTAGCATCTGGCGGGCATGGCGGCAGATATTAGTGGCTACTTCACAGGCATTTCTTTTTGCCATGCTCACCTGTTGGGGGCTGGCCTTTCCTTCGTTCATCATAACACCCAGGCGCCAGTTCAGTAACTGAGCCTTGGTAATTTCAGTGACCATTTCGGCCAGTTTCTTCTGCTGCAACTGGAACCCACCGATGGGTTTGCCAAACTGGATCCTTTCTTTGCTGTATTGCAATGCAGTATCATAGCAATCCATCGCAGCACCGATGGCGCCCCAGGCGATACCATATCTTGCCTTGGTCAGGCATCCCAATGGCCCTTTCAATCCCTTCACGTTTGGTAAAATATTTTCTTTCGGAACTTTTACGTTGGCAAAGACCAGTTCGCCGGTGGCGCTGGCACGCAAACTCCATTTTCCATGCGTGGTGGGAGTGCTGAACCCTGCCATACCTCTTTCCAATATAAGCCCTCTTATATCTCCTGCTTCATCTTTTGCCCAAACAACCGCTACCTGGCTGTAAGGCGCATTGCTGATCCACATCTTGGAACCATTCAATATCACATGGTCACCTGCATCTTTAATATTGCTGAGCATACTGCTGGGGTCGCTGCCGTGGTTGGGCTCTGTAAGCCCGAAACATCCCAGCCACTCGCCACTGGCAAGTTTAGGCAAATATTTTTTTCGCTGCTCTTCGTTGCCGTATTGGTAGATAGGGAACATCACCAGGCTTCCTTGAACGCTGGCGGTAGAACGTACACCGCTGTCGCCTCTTTCCAGTTCCTGCATCATCAGCCCATAACTGATATAATCCAGTCCGCCGCCGCCATATTGTTCCGGAACAGTGGGACCGAATACGCCCAGTTCACCCATCTGTTTAACGATCTGTTCGGGGAATTCTGCCCGCTGGGCATAATCTTCAATGATCGGGGAGATCTCTTTTTTTACATAATTGCGTACACTTTCACGAATTAGTTTGTGTTCTTCGGTAAGCAGTTCATCAAGGTTAAAATAATCAGGAGATTGAAAATTATCGGTCTTAGCAGCCATCGTCGTAAAGTATTAGTTTATTGGTTAATTCGTGATCCTGTAACCCGTTCAACCCGGTATTCATTCCTGTTGCCGGCGATTTCATCCCGCAAATATAAATAGCTTAAACCAGAAGATTTTTTTTTGTTTTCTTAGGCGTCCGGAGCGGCTTTCAGGCAGGATCAAAAAAAATCCGGCGGGATGCAACATCGGGAAAATAACCTTGTCTCTAATTATAAACACTGAGTTTTGGAAGTAGCCATAAAAACACAAAAGGATGAGCTCATTGAGCGCTGCCTGAGGGGAGACATGCTTGGCTACAAGGAACTGTATCTCCGATATTCAAAAGCGATGTTCAATACCTGCCTTCGCCTGTTGAATAATGTGACAGAAGCGGAAGATGTGTTACAGGAGAGTTTCACGGAAGCATTCCGGAACCTGGCAAAATTCGAATACAGGACGAGTTTTGGTGGGTGGTTGAAACAGATCTGTATCAACCGATGTATCAACCAGCTCAATAAACGAAAGATCGACTGGGTGGATATGGAACAGATCGCAGGTTATGACAGCGCCGAAGAACTTCCTTATGATGAGGACTCAGTCAATTACCAGGTGGCTGCGGTAAAAAAAGCGATCATGAAACTCCCCGATGGATACCGGACGGTGTTGAACCTTTACCTGCTCGAGGGATACGACCATGAGGAGATAGCCGGGATATTGAATGTGGCAGAATCCACCACCCGCACGCAATATATGAGAGCCAAACAAAAATTACTTCAATTCTTAAAAGAAGGGATATGAAAAGCAATTTGAAGAAATTTATCCGGGAGAACCGGAACGAGTTCGACGATAAACATCCCCCTGCCAATGTGTGGGAAAAAATAGAGGGTTCCCTTATTCCCGGAAAGGAGAAAAAAAAATCGATCATTCGTCCTCTCTATAAATGGACGATGGCTGCGGCGGCAGTATTGGTGATCTCTACCGGGGTCTACTTCGTGATATTTGATAAGAAAAACGACGCCGGGTCGGTTGTTACACCCGGGCCTGCCGGAACCGAGTCTGTTGAGATGGGCATCACACCTCAGATAACGCAGTTTGTGAAAATGATCGACATGAAGCAGACGGAATTGAAAACACTGGCAGCCGAGCAACCGGAGCTTTACCGGAAGTTCACCAGCGACCTTGACCAATTGGATAGTTCCTATAATACCCTGAAAAACCGGTTGAATGCGGCCCCGAACAGAGAGATGCTGCTCGAAGCCATGATCCAGAACCTCCAGCTGCAGCTGAGCGTACTGAATCAGCAGTTGAATATCATCAATCAAATCAAACAATCAAATAAGAATAGCCATGAAAAGAATGATCAATCCATTTAAAGTACTGCTACCGATCGCGTTCCTGTTGCAGTTGAACCTGGTCGCCCAGCAGAACGACAGTGATGACCGGAATGAAAAGAAGAAGTATGAATTTGTTAAGAAAAAAAGTGTGAACAAATCCTACAATGTTTCTTCATCCGACAAGCTGAACATCAAGAATTCCTTCGGTTCGGTAAAAGTGAATACCTGGAGCCGAAACGAGATCAAGGTAGATGTGGATATTGAGGTCTCTGCCAGTACAGAGTCGCTGGCCCAAAAACTACTCGACCGGATATCTGTTGACGAAGAGAAGAACGGAAGGGAAATATCCCTTGAAACGGATATGAAGGATATGAATAATCAATCAAAAGGTGACCGGAATGACAAAAGTACCATGGAGATCAACTACACGATCTCAATGCCCGAGAACAATCCCCTGAAAGTGCACAATGACTTTGGCGGCATCAACATCCCGGATTTCAGAGGAGAAGTAGAACTAAGCAGCAAATTCGGCTCCCTGACAACCGGTAACCTGGCTAATATAAAGAGCATCAATGTTGAGTTTGGTAAGGCAAACCTTGCTAATATCAGCAGTGCGCCGGTTACCATCAAATTCTCAAAAGCGAATATCTCAAAGCTGTCGGGTTCTGTAAAACTGAACCTGGAGTTCTGCAACCCGGTAAAACTAAGCCTGGATAACAGTCTCAGCAGCCTGGACCTGAAGGCGTCTTACTCCACTGTGAATTTAAAACCGGTGGGAGAAGTATCTGCATCCTATAACATTTCCACCAGCTTCGGGTCTTTCAAAAATACCAGCAATGTGAAATTCAGCGACGATGAAGGCGAAGATGGCCGAGGCCCCAAGTTCGACCATGAGTATTCTGGTAAATCAGGTAGCGGCAGCATCCCTGTAAAAGTGAAAAGCAGTTTCGGGAAAGTGATCGTCGGTGAAGCTTCTGAAGAAGACCTGAAGGGTAAGGAGAAGAATAAAGCAAAGGATAAATCCCGGACATAGTTTTTGGCAAACCAAAGTATAGCCTGTGTAACAAAAGGTTTGTGAGTAGTCACAGACCTTTTGTATTTTTAAAGGATAAAGTAAGCGCATGAAACTAAAAAAGAAGATCCGCCTGCTGATCCTTTTCTTCATGATTGCACTGGTGCTGAGCGGTCTTACGGCCATGCCGGCCGAAACAGAACTTCGCTGGCTTATGCAGTACAAGGACCTTTTACCCGAACAGCTGGTTAACTGGCTTCAAACCTGCTATGGTGCGTTGGCGGATACAAATTCGAAATACCCATTCCTTGCTTATGGTTACGATTGGCTTGCCTTTGCGCACTTTGTGATCGCCCTTTCATTTATTGGCCCGTACAGGAACCCTGTCCGGAATGCCTGGATCATCGACTGGCAGATCATTTGTTGTATGGCAGTGATACCCCTTGCTGTCATAGCCGGACCTATAAGGCAGGTACCCATTTTTCACATTATGATCGACTGCTGCTTTGGTTTGCTCGGTATCGTACCGTTGCTCATCTGCAGGAAGTGGATCAGGCAGCTGGTACTCCAGTCCGGCAGTATTTAGTCCGTTTTTTCCAGAATAAAGATCTCTTCCACCGGTTTGCCGAATACCTTTGCGATCTTCAGGGCAAGCACCGTGGAGGGAACGTATTTATTCGCTTCCATCGCATTGATCGTTTGCCTGCTCACTGCTACTTTGTTGGCCAGGTCTTCCTGGGTGAGACCTTTAATGGCCCTTTCCACCTTGATATTATTTTTCATCGGTTGCGGTTTTAGAGTTTCTGTAAAGGGTGTAATTGAACCGCACGATAAAAATGATGAGCACAGTGAACATGTTGTACACCATCACCTGTAGGAACGGGGTGCCGTACACAAAAAGAAAAGCAACCAGCAGGAGGAGATAGCTCACACAAACTGCCCATAAAAGGGAGGAAAGGCGCAGACCAGAGATGAATTCATCTTCATTCTTCTCCTTGGAGAAACCCACGAGCATTCCTCCGATGATGAATAAAGCGCCGACCAATGTGTTGGTAATATCGGCATCGATCAGGCTGAACCGCCTGCTTTTTCCCAGGAATTCATCACTGGCAAAGGCAAATACTTTTGCCTGGATCCAGTGTGAATCAAATCCGTTAAAACACAGGACCAGGCCTGCGATGGTGGCCGGTACCAGGATGAACCAGCCGAGTGTTTTGTACCTGTTCGGTAATAGAATGGTTGTTTTCATGACCAAAATGTTTTTACAAATGTAAAGTACATTTTACATTATGACAAATTTTTTTTACAATTTGTAAGAATTTCTTAACAATTTAGCCCAGGTGGAGGATTGTTTCACTTACATTTGTGAATAAAGTAAGCGATGAAAACACATTCCTACCTGGCCTTGGGAGATAGTTACACGATCGGGGAACAAGCCCCCTTTGCCGAGGCATTTCCCAATCAAACCGTGCAGCTCCTTCGCATGAAAGGGCTGCCTTTCCATGCAGCAGAGATTGTCGCTAAGACAGGCTGGACAACCGATGAACTTATCCAGGCCATTGAAGCTACTTCTTTTTTAAAATGCTACGATATTGTTTCACTCCTGATCGGGGTAAACAATCAATACCGTGACCGTTCAATTTCGGAATTCAAGATCGAATTTGAAACTTTATTACAACAGGCCATTCAGTTTGCCGACAATAAACCCTACCGCGTGTTCGTGCTCAGTATCCCCGACTGGGGTGTAACACCTTTTGCAGAAGGGCGGGATAGGAAGCAGGTGGCAGACCAGATCGATGCCTTTAATTACGTTTGTGAAAAATCTTCGAAACAATTCCATGTTAACTTCATCGATATAACGGCCGCTCAACGGGAAGATGGTCATAAGGCAGAATACCTGGTTGCAGATGGCTTGCATCCTTCGGGCAGGGAATATGCAAAATGGGCAGACAGACTCTCAAACGCCATTTTAAAAGAACTGTAATGGATATCCCCGAATTCAGAGAAGTACAGCGTTTCCGTATTTGGTGGGCATGGGTGGGCATTGCCGCACTAAATATCCTTTTTCTCTTTGGTATTGTACAACAGGTCATCCTGAGCAAGCCCTTTGGAGAAAAACCGGCACCTGATTTTGTATTGATCATGGTATGGCTGGTATTAGTTGTTATCCTTTATTTTCTCGTTTCGATCCGTTTGTATACCCGGATGGATGGAACGGGAATACACTACCGCTTCCGACCTTTTCATAGAAGGGAGCGTTTTATCACCTGGGCCGAATTATCCGACGCCTATATGCGTGAGTATAATTCTTTTCATGAGTACGGCGGTTGGGGTATACGGACAGGTTCTCCAAAAACAGGCAATGCCATTAATACTTCGCAATCGGGCAATGTGGGACTGCAACTGAAATTCCGGGATGGCAACCTCTTACTTATTGGTACGGCAAGACCGGAAGAACTTGAATTATTCATCAGAAATATCGTTGCCGAAGGGAAGATCGGCAGGAGATAGGCCGGTCAGTATTCTATCATCGTTCTGTTTACTTTCCCATCATTGTAAAAGTCGAACAGCGCATATGCAGGTGCAAAATCCTGGAAAGGGCCACCCCACCAGTTGCCGCTAACCGCACCGTTACAGAAATATTTTATTCCTAAATACTGTACTTCATCCTGTAAATGGATGTGGCCGCTCAGGCAGCATTTGATATTTGGATATTTTTTGAAAAGGTCCTTGATCTTTCTTGCATCGGTATGCAGCAAGGCCCTCGACAATTTCCAATCCCCGTTCGGGAGCATATCCTTTGCAAACATGGCACTGCAAAAAGAAATGATCGGAATGTGCGAGACAATGCAGGTCAGTTTGTCTTTGTTTGCCTCCAGTTCATTTTCAAGCCAGCCGAACTGTTCGTTATCAAGAAGGGCGATATAACCACCGTTGTTTTCCTGCACACTATCGAGAACAATAAAATGCCAGTTGTGATGTGTAAAACTGTAATAGGTCTTTGCATAACCGGTTTGCTGCAGCCACCAGTTTTTTCCGTATAGCGGGTCAGCCTTTACATCCTCCTTCAACTGCCAGCCCCAGATATCGTGATTGCCCAGGCAGTGCCTGATGGGAAGTTTGTTTTCCGCACTGATTATTTTATTGAAAAGGTCCCATTGCAATTGGGTTTTCTCCTTGCTGACTGCCAGGGCATCCATGACGCTGTCACCGCCATTAATGATGAAATCGGGCAGCTTATCCATACCGTTTATGGTCACGAGCGCCTTTTTCATTCCCTCCTCCGCAGCGGCGATCGCTTTTACATGTATATCGCTGATAAAGGCGATGCTGAAATGTTTTTTCCTGTTTTCGGTTTCTGCAATGGTAATGGAAGGCAATGCGGCCGCTGCAGAAACGAGTGATAGGTTCTGAATGAATTTCCTGCGTTTCATAAAGGATGGTTTATTTAAGATAACCGGCCATTTCCGATTGGTATTGTTGTGCTATCGCCCTCGCTTCAGAGGCAAAATCCTCTTTTTCACTTGCATAAATGATGGCCCGGCTGGCATTCACCAGCAGGCTACAATCTTTATTCATTCCGTATTTGCTGACCTCTTCTAAACTGCCGCCCTGGAAACCAACACCAGGCACCAACAGAAAATGATCCGGAATTATTTTCCTGATGCCGGCCAGGTCAGCTGCCTTAGTAGCGCCAACCACGAACATCAGGTTACCGAGGTTACCCCAGGAGCTTACTTTTTTCAATACCAGCTCGAATAAGTAATCGGCGCCCGTCTTTTGTTGTTCAAAGTCCTTACTGCCGGGGTTGCTGGTCAATCCGAGTACGATCGCCCATTTATTCTCAAACTCCAGGAAGGGCTTTACGCTGTCTTCCCCCATGTATGGAGCCACCGTGATGGCATCAAAGTTCAGGTTTTCAAAAAATGCTTTTGCATATTGGGTGGAGGTATTGCCAATGTCGCCCCGTTTCGCATCTGCAATGATGAAATGTTCCGTAGGAATATAGTTCACCGTCTTTTCCATCGCCTCCCAGCCTTTTACTCCCATCGCTTCATAAAAAGCGGTATTTATCTTGTACGAAACGCAGAGGTCTTTGGTTGCATCAATGATTTGTTTATTGAATTCAAAAACGGCTTCGGGATGCGATTGCAGATAGGTTGGTATTTTGCTGATGTCGGTATCAAGCCCGACGCAGAGGTAGGATCTTTTGGAACGTATCTGTTCGATGAGTTGTTTCCTTGTCATACAGCAAATATATAGCTCTTATCAGTCAAGGCGTTTTATCATTTCCTTAGCGATCTTTCTCGAGTTCTCGTCCCCGCGTTTCATCAATTCTTCGATAATGTTGCGCTGGGAATCGAGGTCCCTGTTCTGGCTCAGTTTAAAAGTATTCTCCGTGCTTTCCACTTCAATTATAAAACCCACTATTCCCTTTACCATGCGATCGATGTATTCGGCAGGCAGCGTATCAAAGGAGCCCGGGCCTGTGGCACCCACGTATTTGTCTGAAACTTCTTTTACTGCCTGATACGTGCCTTCTTCATCGAGGAAACTGATCTTGCCTTTTGCCTGTACGGTCATATAGTTCCATGTAGATCCCATCGCAGGGTTGGTATACCAGGCGGCACTTACAAAGCAATGCGGGCCGGTAAATACCACCATCACATTCTTATTCTTTTCAAAGGCAAGGTGATGATCGGTCTTGCGCATGATATGCCCCCGCAGGAATATTCTATCTTCTTTAACTTCAATGCCCAGTGGTACCTGTGTGGCTACAGGATGGGTATCGCCCATGCCGCTGATCAGGGCAAACGGGTTTTCCTTCATGAAGTCAATTACCTTCTGCGGGTCTTTTTCTGTGTAATAGTCAAACTTGTACATGGTTATTTGTTGAGGGCAATCCATACCAGGCACTGCCCATCGGAGCTTTTAATTAGTACACTTTTTCTAAGATCATTTTCTCAACCTCTTCGCTTTCCCATTTTGTTTCGATGCCGGGAATCATCATGATCTGTTGCATGATACCTTCCTGCCTGATACTGTTTTTCAAAGCAGTGCTGTATCGGATATGCGGACTGAAAGTAACCTGTGAATAGGCCGGTGTCCACTTATCAGGGTGCTTTTTGCTGAACGCTGCTTCGATCTTTTTTTGCAAAAGGAATTTTGGGTCGGCCACTTTATCCCTCATCTCCACGAAATTATTAAGGGCGAGATCGGCAATGGCATCGGCATCGGGTTTCCGCAATTCCTGGTATTCGGCCAGTATTGAAGACCAATTCTCCCCATGCTTTCCGATTAATCCATTCAGTACAGAGCAATCTTCAAAACCACAGTTCATTCCCTGCCCGAAGAAGGGAACAATGGCGTGTGCCGCATCGCCGATCAATGCAAAGCTGTTTTCCCTTACCCATGGATAGCATTTAACCGTTACAAGGGAAGAAGTAGGGTTATGAAAGAAATCCTCTTCGAGTGAAGGCATGAGGGCGGAAGCGTCTGTGAATGTTTTATCGAAAAAGGAACGCAGTTTCTCTTTCGTGTCCAAACTGGAAAAGGAAGGTTCTCCTTCGAAAGGGAAGAAGAGCGTGCAGGTAAAGCTGCCGTCCATGTTTGGCAGTGCGATCAGCATATAATTACCGCGGGGCCATATATGCAATGCATTCTTCTCTATTTGAAAACTGCCGTTTGCTCCCGGGGGTATACAGAGTTCTTTATAACCAAAGTCTATATAATACTGTTGGTACTGAAACCGGTCGTGCTGCAGGTGATGAGCCAACCGGGCAGCAGAATAAGCGCCGTCGCTGCCGAAGCATAGTTGGTAGTTGATGCTTGACAGTTGGTGGGTAATCGTTGATTCGGTAATGAGCTCCTGCTTATTCCAGTCTATGCTTTTGCACATTTCATTGAACAGGATCTCGGCGCCGTGCTGTTCGGCAAGGTCCATCATTTTTTTATTCAGTTCCCCTCTTGAAACCGAGTTGATGAACTGTCCTTCTTTACCGTACGGTTGAAAGGCCGTACTGCCATCGGCGTTGTGCAGGTAACGGCCATGCATAGGGATACAGATCTTCCTGATCTCATCCATCAGGCCCACCTCTTCCAGGGCTTTGATGCCGCGGTCGCTCAGCGCAAGGTTGATCGAGCGGCCGGCCGAGATATCCTCTTTACGCATGTCGGGCCGGCGCTCGTATACGTTTACTTTATATCCTCTTTTTGACAGGTAGATGGAAAGCAATGAGCCTACCAAACCGGCGCCGATGATGGATACTTCTTTTTGTGCCATCATGATTTATTTAGAATTGAGTTCACGATCTCCCCGAATTTCCACACATCTTCAAATGAATTGTATAAGGGAACGGGTGCTACCCGTATCACATTCGGTTCCCGCCAGTCTGCAATCACCCCATTGTTCTTGAGTGCTTCAAAAATCTCACTGCCTTTCTTCCACATGAGCATTGATGCCTGGCAGCCCTTTGCATCCCGGGGTGTGATCACTTCGATGACCTTCTCTTTTGTATTTGTGTTGATCTGGTCAATGATAAAGAAAAGATAATCGCTCAGCAGTTTGCCTTTTGCGAGCAACCTGTCCATTCCCGCTTCTTCAAAAACATCCAGTGATGCTTTGTGTGCCGCCATGCTGAGGATAGGGGCATTGCTCAATTGCCAGCCTTCGGCTGTTTGAATAGGTTTGAACCCTTTTTCCATCCGGAACCGGGTATTTTTTTCATACCCCCACCAGCCAGCTAGCCTGGGAAGATTTTTATTGCTGACATGTTTTTGATGAATAAAGACGCCCGACACCCCGCCTGGCCCGCTATTCAGGTACTTGTAGCTGCACCAGCAGGCAAAGTCAGCCTGCCAGTCATGCAGGTGCAGTTCAATGTTGCCCACAGCATGTGCCAGGTCGTACCCACAATAGGCACCGGCTTCATGAGCGGCCTGAGTAATGGCCTTCATATCAAATACCTGCCCGTTGTAATAGTTCACGCCACTGAAGATCACTAAAGCGACTTCAGGGGCATGTTGTTTTATCGTAGCAGTGATATCCTCAGTTCTTATGAGGTGCTCACCCTCCCTTGGCGCCACTTCAATGATCGCATCATCAGGGTTAAAACCATGAAACCGGGCTTGTGATTCAAATGCATATTGGTCGGAAGGGAAAGCTTTCGCTTCGCAAATGATCTTAAACCGTTCTTTGGTTGGACGGTAGAAGGTTGCCATCAGCAGGTGCAGGTTTACAGTAAGCTGGTTCATCACCACGATCTCTTCCGGCAGGCCACCAACAATCTTTGTCAAAAGATGCGGGAACATCTCGTGGTAGCTGAACCAGGGCTGCCGTGCGTGAAAATGACCTTCCACACCAAAACTGGCCCAGTCTTCCAGTTCATTCAGTACATAATCCTGGGTGGTTTTGGGTTGCAAGCCGAGAGAATTGCCAGTGAAATATATACATTCCTGTCCATTGATGATGGGGATATAGAATTTATCCCTGAAGCTTTTAAGGGGGTCGTTGTTATCGAGTTGCCTCGCGAAATCTATCGTATTCTGGAAATTCATATCAATCGATCGTTGCGATCACTTTTAATTCAATAGCAATAGGGGTGGGCAGGCTTTTTACTTCAACGGTGGTTCTGCATGCTTGTACATGGGTAAAGTATTCTGCATATATTTTGTTGTATGCGGGGAAGTCCTTTTTCATGTTTGTAAGAAAGACGGTTACGTCCACGATCTTGTCCCAGCTGCTGCCACTGGCTTCCAGTACGGCTTTCACATTAGCGAAACATTGGTGGCATTCCGCTTCAATATCATATTTTACAATATTGCCCGATGCATCCAGTTCCAGCCCGGGTATTGAATCGTCTTTGGCGCTTCGACTGCCGATACCGGAGAGAAATAAGAGATTTCCAACCCGCCTTGCATGCGGGTAAGCACCTAAGGGTTTGGCCGCCCCGCCTGTATTGATGATATTGCTCATTGATCTTGATTCTAAAATTGAATACAAACATTTTTCGGTTCGGTAAAGAAACGCAATGCTTCCCAGCCGCCTTCCCGCCCCACACCACTGTTCTTCATGCCCCCGAACGGAGTACGAAGGTCTCTTACCAGCCAGCAGTTCACCCAAATGATACCACTCTGCACATTTGCTGCAACCCGGTTGGCACGGCTTACATCTTGGGTCCAGATGGTTGCTGCCAGTCCGTAGCTGGTAGCGTTGGCCAGTTGCAAGGCTTCTTCTTCTGTTTTAAAAGACTGAAGGGTAACCACGGGGCCGAAGATCTCTTCTCTGTTTGTTTTACAATTGGGCCCAAGGCCTTCGATTGCAGTAGGCTCTATAAAATATCCGCCCTCACACCGGCCATTCAGTTTCTTTATATTTCCACCGGTCAATACGGTTCCACCCTCTTCCTTAGCGGTATGGATGCAGTTCATCACTTTATCAAAATGCATCTTGCTTACCAGCGCTCCCTGTTTTGAACTCTCTTCGAGAGGATCTCCAACGGTCAATGCCCTGGTACGTTCTATAAATTCCGTTTTGAATTTTTCATAAATGCTCTCTTCTATCAGTATGCGGCTTCCACACAAACAGATCTGCCCCTGGTTGCTGAACGAAGACCTTATGGTCGTCTTCATCATTTTCTCCCAATCGCAATCGGCGAAAATAATGGCGGGGTTCTTTCCACCCAGTTCAAGCGACAATTTTTTGAACATCGGTGCAGCGATCGAAGCTATCCGTTCGCCTGCTCTTGTGCTTCCGGTGAAAGAGATGGCTTTTATATCCGGATGCTTTACAATGGCTTCGCCGCAATGTGGACCAACTCCATGAACGATGTTAAGCACGCCATCCGGCAAGCCGGCTGCTTTACAGATTTTACCAAGAAGAAAAGCGGTTACCGGAGTTACCTCGGAAGGCTTAGCGATCACGCAATTACCGGCGGCAAGGGCCGGGGCAATCTTCCACGTAAATAAATACAATGGCAGATTCCATGGCGAGATGCACCCTACGATCCCGATAGGCTGGCGCAGTGTATAATTGATGGCTTTATCTTCCATGGCATGGCTCTCCGTTGCAAAATGCATGATGCCGGTAGCAAAAAAACGGAAGTTGGAAGACGCCCTGGGGATGTCGACAGTTTTACTGAGCCAAAGCGGTTTGCCGTTGTCGTCCGTTTCGGCAAGAGCCAGGGCATCCAGGTTCTCGTCGATCAGCTCAGCGATCTTATTCAGAATAACAAACCGTTTTTCAAGAGGGCTGGTGCTCCATGAAGAAAAAGCTTTCCGGGCTGCCTTCACAGCTGCGTCTATGTCCTTGCTGTTGCTGTCGGGTATCTGCCCGTAGACGGCACCCGTGGCGGGATTGACATTGTCGATGAAATTCCCGCTCAGGGGCCCGATGAAATTACCCCCGATGAAATTCTCAAGGTGATAGGGAATGTCGAGTTGCATGGTTTAAAGGTAAAGAAAAGCAGGATACCAGATACTGTGTTCAGGCCCCCGGGTGCAGCGAACCGGTACCCGATTCTTCGCTACGGAAAAATAATTATCTTACAAACCTAAAACTTTTGCTATGGCTATTCTGGCACCTTTCAACCTGAAAAAATGGATCCATGAACACCGGGACCTGCTGAAGCCGCCGGTGGGTAACCAGTGTGTATACAGGGATGCAGAGAATTTCATTGTAATGGTCGTGGGCGGGCCCAATTCCCGGAAAGATTATCATTATAATGAAAGCGAGGAGCTGTATTACCAGCTCGAGGGAAATATCATACTTAAGATCATCGACGACGGTGTTAAGAAAGATATTCCCATCAATGAAGGAGATATGTTCCTGTTACCACCCAAAACGCCGCATTCGCCGCAACGTGGGCCTAATACCGTTGGGTTGGTGATTGAGAAAGTCAGGGAAACAGAGGAAGACGGGTTTTTGTGGTACTGTGAGAACTGTGGTAACAAACTTTATGAAGAATACAAGGTCATTACCGATATCGTTAAGCAGTTGCCTCCTGTCATGGAAGGTTTTTATAATGATGAACAAAAAAGGACCTGCAGTAAATGCGGGGCTGTGATGGCGCCGCCGGTAAGGAAAGGATAATAAAGATACCCGATGCAGGATACAGGATGTACGGATTCCGGGATCTTGTATCCTGTATCTGTTTTATAGCCGCTAAAGAACTTTGATGAAAATAGACATACATACGCATATCATGCCCGACAAGATGCCCAACTGGGTGCAGAAGTTCGGTTACGGCGAATTCATACACCTGGAACACCGGAACTGTAAGGCTTGTATGATGAAAGGCGATAAGCTTTTCAGGGAAGTGGATGCGAATTGTTTTGATGCAGGTATACGGCTGAAAGAAATGGACGAGACGCAGGTGGCGATCCAGGTACTTTCCACTATTCCCGTTCTGTTCAACTATTGGGCAAAACCTGCAGACGGCCTCGAAACCTCCCGCTTTTTCAACGATCATATTGCAGAAACAGTAAATAGAAATCCACAACGTTTCATCGGTATCGGAACGGTACCGCTTCAGGATATAGACCTGGCCATCGCTGAAATGGAACGCTGTGTGAAAGAATTGAAAATGCCTGGTCTTGAGATCGGCAGCAATGTGAACGGCATCAATTTGAGCGACGAACGCTTTTTCCCTTTTTATGCGGCTGCGGAACGACTGGGTTGTGCCTTGTTCGTTCATCCCTGGGAGATGATGGGAGAGCAGCAGATGCAAAAATACTGGCTTCCCTGGCTGGTGGGTATGCCCGCTGAAACTTCACGGGCCATATGTTCGATGATCTTTGGAGGGGTATTTGAAAAATTCCCGCAGATGCGGGTAGCCTTTGCACATGGGGGAGGTTCATTCCCGATCACCATTGGGAGGATCGAACATGGATTCAATGTCCGGCCCGACCTGGTGCAGGTCGATAATGAAATAAGTCCCCGTGACTACCTTGGCAAATTCTGGATCGATAGCCTCGTTCATGATACCAGGGCAATGAATTACATCATTGATGTTATGGGCGGTGACAAAGTATGCCTGGGAAGCGACTATCCTTTTCCATTAGGAGAGCATCATCCCGGAAAACTGATCGAGGAGATGGGATTAAATGATCTTCTTAAGAACAGGTTATTGGCTGGCAATGCGAAGGCCTGGCTTAATATACGGCATTAGAACAGGTCCGGGTAATCGCTGATGATCCCATCCACACCCATGGCTTTCAACTCCTCTATTTTCTTTTTTTCGTTCACGGTCCAGGGAACCACTTTGATGTTTTTGGCATGGCATTCGGCGATCAGCTGGGGGGTAACCAATTGATGGGCCGGACTATAGGCAGTAGGGGTAAAGCCCAGCGCCAGTAGCTGCTTATCGAGCCCACGCTTATCATAGTCTTCGATGAGCATGGCCGTTTTGATCTTCGGGTATTTTTGATGCAGGTATTGCAGTGTGCGGAAATCAAATGACTGGATGATCACGTATTCTTCCATTTCTTTTTCCCTGATCACGGCCATCAGCAATTCAATAAATTCAGCAGGTGCGGGGTGATAAACGTTGTCGGTAGCCGGGTTTGTTTTGGTTTCGATATTATAATAAGGGAAGGGCCTTCTTCTTGTCATCATATCCACTTTTACAGCATCAAAGAGATCTGCCAACAGGGGTTTGACCGCTTTCATTTTCTGTTGCTGTGGAAACCGCGGGTGAGCTTTCAGTCCTACATCGTATTTAGCGATTGAGTCGTAGTTCATCTGGTAGGTATTATAGTTCTTCTCTTCTTTTTGAGGAATAAAGCTGCCATCGGGTTTGGTGGTTATTTCGTGGTTGAAGAAAGGTTCATGCGAAAGGAATACTTTTTTGTCTTTGCTGATACAGATGTCCATTTCAAGTGTGCTAACACCCAGTCCGATGGCGTTGATCATTGCAGGTATCGTGTTCTCGGGCATTAAGCCCCGGCAACCCCGGTGTCCTTCCTTGTCAAAATCAGTTTGTATTACGGGGGTGTTCTGTTTCATCTCCGTCGGCTTTGTTTGAATGTTTCGGGTAGAAGTGCATGCGATGCATAGGAGGCCGGCGACCAGGTATTGCCCCCATGTTGTGAGCGCCTGCTTGGTAATACGGTTCGTCATATAATAAAGGTAGACCAAAAAATAAAGGCATGAACGATTTCATGCCTTTTAACATCTTTTGAAAGAATGATACCTAGCCTTCCTTTTGTTCGTTCAATTCATTATTGTTCGTTTCCGTATTGGTTGCTTCTTCCACGATCTCGCCGGCTTCTGTTACGGCCAGTACGGTTCCGCTCATTTCGGCAGAGTCGGTGCCTGCAGCATTTTCTTCCGCTTCCTTTACGAAGGTCGCCTGTACAAGCTCTTCCATCAATACTTCGGATATCTTTGGAAGATCATCAGCACTGTTGATGCCAAAGTAATCCATAAAAGATTTGGAGGTCGAGTAGATAAGAGGTTTGCCTACTGCTTCTTCGTTACGGCCCGAGATCACGACCAGGTCTTTTTCCAATAGTTTCTGTACGGCATAATCGCAGTTCACTCCACGAATTGATTCGATCTCACTTTTTGTAATGGGCTGTTTATAGGCGATGATGGCAAGTGTTTCCAATGCAGCCACTGACAAGCGTTTGAGAAATTTATCGCCGTTCAGCTGGGCAACGGTTTTGTGGTATTCCTTTTTGGTCAGGAACTGCCAGCCACCACCGATCTGCCGTACTTCAAAAGCATAGAACTCAGAATTGTATTTTTCAACGATGCCCTCTATGGCAGCATCCACCTGTTCCGGGGTCGCACGGTCTTCTATGAAGGCCAGGGCCGTATTCACCAGCTCAAGCAATTCGGCATTGCGCAATGGCTTATCGCTGGCAAATATGAGCGCTTCAATATGAGGAATTATTTCTGAAAGTTCCATACCCGCTGTCTCCCAAAAGGGAAATTTACTGTTTAATAATTGTTGTTTTGCCTTTTTCCGTTTAAGGATAGGGGCATTATCCTTGTAATGCTGCAGCGCCGCTCACAATCTCGGTCAATTCCGTTGTGATGGCTGCCTGTCTTGCACGGTTGTAGCTGATCTTAAGGCTCTTCAGTAATTCGTTGGCATTGTCGCTGGCTTTATCCATTGCGGTCATTCGGGCGCCGTGTTCGCTGGCATTACCATCCAGTGCAGCTTTGAACAATTGGGTATTCAGGATCTTGGGCATCAGTTCGGCGATCAGTATTTCTTTGCCCGGTTCAAAAATGAAGTCGGCATTTTTCTGGCCTTCTGTTTTGGCTACTTTCATTACCGGCAGGAACTGCTCGGAAACGAAACGTTGGGTGGCCGCATTCTTGAATTCGCTGTAAACCAGTTCCACCGCATCCACTTCTTTATTGGCAAATGCATCCATGGCATGGTGGGCAGCTGCCTGTACTTTTTCAAAGGTCAGGTTTCCAAGAATATCCCAGTAATTGTTGATCACCTTATAGCCGGTTTTTGTAAAATTCTCATAACCTTTCTTGCCAATGGGCAGGATGGTTACGTTCCCTTTGGCATACTGGGCGGGATATTTTTCCTGTACAATGCTTTTAGCCAGTTTAATAAGGTTGCTGTTATAACCACCGCAAAGGCCACGGTCGCTGGTAACGACAATGATCATCACTTTTTCCACTGGTCGCTGCGTTGCCAGGGCCATGTTCACATCACCCTCACTGTTGCTCACAATATTGCTGAGCATTTCCTGCAGTTTTTTAGCATAGGGACGCATCTGTGTGATGGCATCCTGGGCTCGGCGGAGTTTGGCCGCACTCACCATCTTCATCGCCTTGGTAATCTGTTGAGTACTCTGTACGCTCTTGATACGATTACGGACTTCTTTTAAAGCACCACTCATAGTAAATCTGTCTGGTTAATGAACGGCGGCAAAGGTAATAAAAAAGGGGTGTAAAAACCCCTGTTGAAATTATATTTATCCAGATGTGTAATCCCGGTTATAACGGTGGCTGTACGCCGGTCGGCGGCCCCATTCTCCTGAAATCCACCCCCCTCTGTTGAATGTTCTGACCGGCAAAGCGTTGAAGGCGGTAAGTGAAAGTGAGGATAAAATATCGGGTCAGCCGGTTGGTACGGCTATCGATAATGCTGTTGGCCGATACGCTCCGGTTTATATTACTGTTTTGTTTGAACAAATCATATGCCTCCAGCCGGATGATTCCGTTCTTCTTTTTGAAGAGCTGTTTTTCGATCGAGGCATTCATAATGGCCTGGTTACGGCTCACGTTACTGGCCAGGCCTGAGTTGATCGTGTAATCGAAGTCGTATTTCAATACCAGTGTTTTGGTGATATTGAGATTGATATTGCTGCTGAACGTCCAGGCATTACTTGATGAATTCTTCGGGGTTGTTATCAGTTTATCGGATTTGTTATTGTATTTGACATCGTTCAGGCTGTAGTTGACCCCGGCTCCGAATTCAAGGATATCCTTGTAATTATATTCGAAAGTGAATCCCTGGCTGATGATCCAGTTATTGCCAATGTTCCTGGTACTGTCGATCAGGTTAATATTGTGGTTATAGTTGGCCGTGCCGCGGAGAGACAGCACATATTTCCTGTTCTTATACGGTTTGGAGAAAACATAAAAGCCAAGCAGGTTGTAATATCCATTCACATTTTCGGGAATGGTAAGCTGGCGGCCGGCACCCCTGTTGATGGTATTGTTAACGATCTGGTTGCGGATGGTGCTGAAGGTAAAGTTCGAGAAAAGCACTTTTCCGTTCACGAAGTTGAAATTGTTGTAAGAAAAGTTCAGGTTATGGTTCATGGAGGGTTTCAGGTTGGGATTGCCCGAACTTACGTTTTGCTGGTTACTGAAATCCTGGACGGGCTGTAACTGGCTGAAACTGGGCTGGGTGGCATTCCCGTTATAACTAAAACTGAAAGTTTTGGTACGGCTGAAATTATACGTAAGACGGGCAATAGGGAATACACTGGCCCGGCGGATCGTCTTATAAGCGCTGTCTTTGGTAATGGAATTACCCTGCAAATTCACCGGTTGTACACTCAACCCGATCGTATAATTGTACTTCTTTTTGGTGGTACGTAAGGAAACGCCGAACCGGTTATTATAAAAATCATTTTCATAATCGTTACTCAGCAATGTATTCAGCACTTTTGCCCCACTGGCAGAATCCACGTTGAATGTCTGCCGGTTATTACGGCTGTAACTCCTGTTGTGTGTATAACTGAAATCAAGGCTCTGGTATTTGTTCAATGGTTCGGAGTAGGTAAAGCGGATTCCGTAGTTATAATTATTGTTCTCCTGGTCGATGAATTGAAACGTGTTCCTTGGGCCTGCAAAGGGCAATACGTATTGATAACTCAGGTTGGTTATATCCTGCTCAGAATTATTATTGGATTTTCCCAGGGAAATGCTTGCCGAAAAATTCCTGCCACGTTTCCTGAACTTATGGTTGTAGAGGATTGTTGCCGCAATATTAGGCGCCTGCGAATTATTGAGGTTCCTATTGCTGCCATCACTGGTTTTAGTGTATTTGTTATTGGTGGTTTCGTAGTAATCGAAGACAGACCGGTTATTTGCATCATTGCCGCTATAATTCACGCTTGGGCTGATCTTAAGGTAATTGAATGAGTCGACCTGGTATTCGAAGTTGAAGGTGAACCGGTGTGAATTCCCTTTGGTGTGATTATTTACATCCTGGTTATTGACATAGCTGGCCGTATCATAGAAATTCTGTGACGTAGTATATTGAAGCTGGCTCGTGTTCCGGCGATTGTACGAATAGCTGCCGTACACGCTGATGCGTTTACTCCATTGGTCACGGTAGTTGAAACCAAATGAGTTGCTGGTTGTGATGCCGCCGTTATTGATGGCGCCACCGAACGAAGGGCTACCGCTCTGCATCATATTGTTCATCTGACCCATACCGCCCATATCGGTCATAACCGCCATGCCCTGCCGCATCATACTGGTGGCACCTCGGTTGCCGCCCCCATTGAAATTGAAGAGCGAAGTGTTCGTGTTATTGCTGTTAGCAAGAACGGAGATCTGTGTATTGTTCTGGAAATAATTTCCATTGAACGATGCCTGGTACCGGCCTTCTGTACCGTAGCCACCCGTTACCCGGCCGAAGAAACCCCGGTTCTTGTCTTTCTTTATCTCAATATTAAGGATCTTATCCGGGTCGCCGTCCTTGATACCACTTACCGTGGCCTGGTCACCGTAATCATCAATCACCTGTATCTTGTCGACGATGTTTGCAGGAAGTTCTTTGGTTGCTGTCTTTACGTCACCACCAAAGAAATCCTTACCATTTACTTTTACCCGGCTTACACTTTTGCCTTGTGCAGTTACATTCCCGTCTTTATCTACCTGTACACCCGGTAACTTTTTGAGCAGGTCTTCCACCACAGCTCCTTCTTTTACCTTGAAAGCATCGGCACGGTATTCAATGGTATCTTCTTTAACAACAATGGCCGGGGCTTCCAGTACCACTTCTTTAAGAAGCTTGGCGTCGTATGCTAAGGAGAAACTTCCTAATTCTATTGTTCTTTCCTGCTTGCTCACGGGAACAAATTTGGCAACGGGATGGTAACCAGAATGCCTTATCACAATGGAAAAATTCGATGCCGGCACAACATCGAACCTGAACTGGCCTTTTTCATCTGTAAAAGAATAGGTCGTATCGGCTGGGTTCGACTTTATCACCATGCCCACTACTGCATGCTCGAGCGGTTTTTTGGTGGCCGAATCCAGCAGGGTTCCCTTTACCTGGGCATTAACTGTGGTTCCGATGAACAGGAGTAATAGCGCTGCGTATAACTTTCTCATAAAACGACAGTAATACGAATTTGTTCGTGTAAAAGTAATCCAGAAAAACAAAGGATCTTATTGATTTTGATGAATGGCAGCGGTTTTTGTAATATAATTAACAGCGATGGACATCAAAACTTATACAGCATCGATACCGAGCCGGGCCCGCCGTTCAATTGGACTCTGTCCAGCAATTTACCGTGTTTGCGGTGTATGGCATAGTTGATGGCATCATAAATAAGCAGGAACCCTCCCTGCAACATGACGGAGTTGCCATAGCCTTTAAATTTGTCGGGGTTCTTCTGATTATCACTCGCTTTGTTCATCCAAAGCCCTGCTCCCACGTACAGTACATCCAACCCGGTGTTGATGAGGTATGTCTTTTCGGTACGACTCTGATGTTTAAGTACATCAGCCAGGGCAGGATTATCGATCTTTTCCCTGGCATTGCCGAAATAGCCGAGGCCTGCTATGGCCAGGTTAATACCGCCCCACATCACATTCATCTGGTGGAAATAGCGTACCTCCCGGTTACTGGTATTGGTGGCAAGGCCGCTTCCAACAATATTGACAACGGACCACCCCCCTAATACAAGCATTGCGTTTTTAGAGATCCGGACCCTTTCTTTTTCAAATTTCACCAGGTCGGTCTTTTGCGAAAAGGCCATGCAGGCGATGCCAATGAACCCTGCCAGCAGGATGGTTTGTTTCATATTTTGTTTTTTCAAGTTACGAAACAAAATTCCTTTAAGATTGTTCAGGGGCGTAATTTAATTTTTACCGGTTTCAGCCCCTGAGAGACCAGCAGTTCGCCGCCTTCTGAAGTTCGTTGTTGCAATTCCTTTTCTGTTTTAAGAGTGCAATTGAATTCAAGGAAAGTGCCCTTTTGAGCAAGAAGGTCTGATGATGGGATAACAATGAACGAGTCCGTTGCATTCGGATAATAACGGAAGGAGCCTATGGTATCTACCCTGTGCACATCAAAATGATCATTTCTACCCTGCGAAGAAGTTTGAAAACTGAGTTTGAGGTCTTGCTTCCTATCCGCTTCGGAAGGTATGTTGGTAAGGGTCACTGGGTCGAAACGGAAAGTATTATCATATCTCTTGCCATTGATGTCGGTAAAGCGGATTGTGTGGCTACCATAAAATCCGCCAAGTGATTTATTGATCCTGTAAAATGCGCCGCTGCCATGACTGCTGTCTGCTTTCAGTTTTTCTCCGTCCAGTTCCACCGAACTTGGCTCGCTTAAGACAAGGGTTGTTCCATCTGCACCGGAAAAACGGAAGGTGCATTGAACCTTCACCTTGTCTTCCCCTTCTTCGTGTTCAATATAATATTTCATGTAGATCTTATCCTGGTTCACGTCTTTACTTTCGCCTATTTCGGTACTGGAGCAGGAGGTTAAAAAAGCAACCAGGGTAAAAAGTACAGTTACTAAGAGGAGGTTTCGTTTCATGATTATCGTTTAGGGTTAATACATCCGATCGCTAAAAGGTTAGTTAACAAAAGTTTAAAGCCGGAATTCAGTTTTCTGCCGTTCGGATCCCCCGAACCCAACCCCCAAACATTTCTTATCTTTGTCGGCTCCGCAAAAGGGAGTCTGTCAATATGGCTCGAAAAAGTTTTGAGCATCATATTTGACACACAATGATCTTATAAATAACGTATTCACACAATACCCAATAACACTGAATTATGATCGGAGCCATATCGAAGCTTTTTGGAGGCAATAAGAGTGAGAAAGATGTAAAAAAAATAATGCCGCAGGTCGCGAAGATCAACGAGTACTTCGCTCAGTACAGGTCACTGACCAATGATGAATTGCGGAATAAAACACAGGAATTCAAACAGCGTATCGCTCAACACCTGGAAGCGATCAATAGCGAGATCGCCGGAAAACAAAAAGCTGCCGAGGACCTGTCGGTTGAGGACATCAATGGCCGGGATAATTTATATAAGGAGGTAGATGAGCTGAAAAAGGAAAAAGACAAACAGCTCGAAGTGGTTCTGCTCGAGATCTTACCTGAAGCCTTTGCTGTTGTGAAAGAGACCAGCCGGCGCTTCTCTGAAAATACTACTATCGAGGTAAGTGCAACAGAACTTGATAAAGCACTTGCAGTAAAAAAGGATAATCTAACCATACAGGGAGATAAAGCCATTTATAAGAATACCTGGACCGCCGCGGGTGGTACCGTTACCTGGAACATGGTGCATTACGATGTGCAGCTGATCGGCGGTACGGTACTGCATTCAGGGAAAATTGCTGAGATGGCCACCGGTGAAGGTAAAACCCTTGTAAGTACATTACCTTCTTACCTGAATGCATTGTCCGGCGAGGGTGTGCATGTGGTAACGGTGAACGATTACCTGGCCCGGAGGGATAGTGAGTGGAACGGTCCGATTTTCGAATTCCTCGGACTACGGGTAGATTGTATCGATAAGCATGAACCCAACAGCGATGCACGCCGCAATGCATACAATGCCGATATTGTATACGGCACCAACAATGAATTCGGTTTCGATTATTTAAGGGATAACATGGTTCATACACCCCAGGAGATGGTGCAGCGCAAGCACCACTTTGCCATGGTGGATGAGGTGGATAGCGTTTTGATCGATGATGCACGAACGCCTTTGATCATCAGTGGCCCGGTTGGGCACAGTGATAATACCCAACAATTCTTCGACCTCAAACCCAGGATAGAGAAACTGGTAGATGCACAGCGTAAGGCGGTGAACCAGTTCCTGATCGAAGCGAAGAAGAAGATCGCGGAAGGGAACGACGATCCGAAAGACGGGGGGCTTGCCCTGATGAGGGCCCACCGTGGTCTGCCGAAGAACAGTGCATTGATCAAATTCCTCAGCGAAACCGGTAACCGGGTGAAATTACAGAAAGCAGAGAATTATTACCTGGCCGACCAGCAAAAGGAAATGCCGAAGGTCGATGCCGAACTTTTCTTCTATATTGATGAGAAGAACAACCAGGTTGACCTGACCGACCAGGGGATCCAGTTAATTACAAGAGCAGGGGAAGACCCTGAGTTCTTCATCCTGCCGGATATAGCCGTTAAACTTTCAGAGATCGAAAAAAGCACTTCTACCGAAGAAGATAAACTTCACCGGAAGGAGGCATTGCTCAATGATTATGCCCTGAAGGCCGATCGCATCCATACGGTCCAGCAATTGCTCAAAGCATATACACTGTTTGAAAAAGATGTGGAATACGTGGTGCTCGACGGCGCTGTGAAGATCGTTGATGAGCAGACAGGCCGTATCCTTGACGGCAGAAGATATTCCGACGGATTGCACCAGGCCATTGAAGCGAAGGAAAATGTGAAGATCGAAGCAGCTACGCAAACCTATGCTACAGTGACCCTGCAAAATTATTTCCGTATGTACCATAAGCTGGCCGGTATGACCGGTACCGCCGAAACGGAAGCTGCAGAGTTCTGGAGCATTTATAAGCTGGATGTGGTGACCATTCCTACAAACGTAAAAGTGATCCGTAAAGACGAGCAGGACCTCGTTTACAAGACCAAGCGTGAAAAATATAAAGCGGTGATCGAAGAAGTGGAGAAGCTACGAGGCCTGGGCAGGCCATCTCTTGTAGGTACTACATCGGTGGAAGTAAGTGAATTGCTGTCGAGGATGCTGAAGCAGAAAAATATTCCTCATAATGTATTGAACGCAAAACAACATGCCAAGGAAGCGCAGGTGGTCGCCGAGGCCGGTTTGGCAGGCGCTGTTACCATCGCAACCAACATGGCCGGCCGTGGTACCGATATCAAACTCGGGCCCGGTGTAAAAGAAGCAGGTGGTTTGGCCATCATTGGTACTGAGCGTCACGAGAGCCGTCGTGTGGACAGGCAATTGCGTGGCCGTGCCGGCCGCCAGGGCGATCCGGGTAGTTCAAGCTTCTATGTTTCCCTTGAAGATGACCTGATGCGCATGTTTGGCAGTGAACGTATAGCCAGCCTGATGGACCGGATGGGGTACAAAGAAGGAGAAGTGATCCAGCATAGCATGATCACCAAGTCGATCGAACGGGCACAGAAGAAAGTAGAGGAAAACAACTTTGGTATACGTAAACGGTTGCTGGAGTACGACGACGTGATGAACAAACAGCGTAACGTGGTTTACAAGAAGCGTAACCACGCTTTGTTCGGGGAGCGCCTGGCGCTGGACCTGGATAACGCATTCTATTCTGTTGCCAACGGGCTGATCAATTCTTTCAAGGAAGCCAATGACCACGAAGGTTTCAAACTGGCAGCCATCATAAATTTCGGGATCGATACCTCCATCTCTGCGGCTGAACTCGATAAAGACGATGTGAATGTATTGAGCGACCGTTTATATAGCGAGGCGATCGCACAGTACAGGAAAAAGACCGACGCCATCATCCAGCAGACATTGCCCATCATTAAGAATATCCGAAAAGAACAGGGCGACCATATCGAGAATGTGGCTGTTCCGTTTACCGACGGTAAAAAGGCCCTGCAGGCTTTGGCAAACCTTGATAAATATTTAGCTTCCGAAGGAAGAGAATTGAACGATGCCCTGGAACGCAGCATCACCCTGGCATTGATTGATGATGCCTGGAAGGAACACCTGCGGGCCATGGACGATCTGCGCCACAGCGTGCAAACGGCAGGCTATGAACAAAAGGACCCGCTGGTCATTTACAAGATCGAAGCATTCAATGCTTTCAAGCAGATGGATGACCAGGTGAATAAAGACATTGTAAGTTTCCTTTGCCATGCACAGATCCCGATGGAGCAAACAAATGCCGGCCGCATCCGTGAGGGCAGGGAACAACGTACCGACATGAGCAAGATGCGCCAGCGCAAGGAAGAATTTGCAACCGCCGGTGGTGGTGGGCCGGAATACATGAGCCAGGAGAACGATTATATTGACCCGTCAGGACCGATCAAGCAGGAACCGATCCGGGTAGAGAAAACGCCGGGAAGAAATGACCTTTGCCCCTGTGGCAGCGGCAAGAAATTCAAACACTGCCACGGCAAGGATGCATAAAGATGTTCAAATAAAACAAAAGCCATTTCAATTTGAAATGGCTTTTTAATTTCTTTACATAGTGTTTAATATCCCGCTTTCGCACCACCAATATTCTCGATGGGGTGCCAGGTGGTCTTTATTTCCTGGAAGTCCATAATGAAGTAAGGCGATTGGCCTTCGTCGTTAGCCCATTTTACTTTATCATAGAAGGTAGCCCGTTTCAGGTTCAGTGCCGATTTTTCCCTGATCAGTTTTTGATCGGTGCCATTTCCTTCGCAATACACTACCGCATTCACATCCATATGATCGGCAAAGAAGGGGAGAAGTTCCGAAACTTTTCCGGTAAGGATATTAACCACGCCACCCGGAAGGTCTGAACTGTTCAGCACCTCGGCGAATGTTACTGCACAAAGCGGCTTCGTATGGGACGCAAGTACCACGCAGGTGTTTCCCCCGGCAATCACAGGAGCTATCAGCGAAACAAGGCTGAGCAAAGAGTCGCCTTGCGGGGCAATGACGGCCACAACACCGGTGGGTTCCGGAACAGAGAAATTGAAATGTGAAGAGGCCACCGGGTTCACGGTGCTGAATAGTTGCTGGAACTTATCGCACCATCCGCTGTAATAGATCAGGCGGTCGATGCATAGATCCACCTCTTTTTCAGCCTGCACCCTCGAAGAATCTTGTTTCATGAGTTCCTCGATGAACTGTGCTTTCCTTCCTTCCAGCATTTCAGCAATTCGGTAAAGGATCTGGCCACGGTTAAATGCTGCTCTGCCACTCCAGCCACCAAAAGCACCACGGGCAGCTACGACCGCATCACGGAAATCTTTACGGGAGCAAAGACAAATATTTGCCAGCTTGGTTCCTTTGTTGTTAACAGCTGTGTAATAGCGGCCTGATTCTGTGCGGGGGAACTGTCCGCCGATGTAGATTTTGTAGGTTTTGAGGATTTCGAGTCTGGTTGTGGCCATATGTTGTTGTTTAAAACGTTTAAGGTTTAACGTGTAAGGTTTGCGAAGAGCGAACTCCTTTTATGGTAGTTTTCTGCAAGTACATAATTAGTTTTTGCAGCATTGAACTTATTCTGATCGTTAGTATATGCAAACCCTCAAACGTTTCTTTGTTAAGATAATTTCTGTCCAGTATTCTGTATAACTGCGACCTCAATTCGCCGCATGAACCTTTGGCATACCCCAGAAAAAGAATGAACTCTGCTTTTGTTCCTCTTTCAAACCCCTCTGCAATGTTATCCGGAATAGAACCAGACGAGCCTTCTATTTGCCCAATCAAACGATAATTATTACGAAGCATCTTGCTGTCTATCAAGGCTCCAATTTTCTTACACAATTCTCGGGCATAACGCCAAACTTCCAACTCTTCAAACTGATGAATAGTTGCCATGGGTGATGATTTAATCTGTTAAAGGTTTTTCAAATCCAACAGATCATTGCTTGAAATAAATCAGCATCTGCTGGGATTTACCCGCCTTAAACCTTGAACGTTAAGCCTTAAACGATATTCACATACGCATTCAACCCATGCACGCCCCCCTCTCTTCCATAGCCGCTTTCTTTATAACCGCCGAAAGGCGAAGTTGGGTCAAACTTATTGAACGTATTGGCCCAAACAACACCCGCCCGCATCTTGGTGGTCATATTGAATATTTTGGAACCTTTGTCGGTCCAAACCCCGGCCGATAGGCCATACGGACTGTTATTTGCCTTTTCGATCACTTCGTCATCCGTTCGGAAACTTTGTATGGCCAGCACAGGCCCGAAGATCTCTTCCTGTGCAATGCGGTTCGATTGTGCCACATTGGTGAAGAGGGTGGGGCGGCAGAAAAATCCTTTCCTTGGGATAGCGCATGAACTCTGGTGCATTTCGGCGCCTTCCTGCAAACCTATTCTGATGTATTTATTGATCGTTTCCAGTTGCGCTTTTGAGTTGATGGCGCCGATATCGGTGTTCTTATCGATGGGGTCTCCCACGATCAGTGTTTCAAGCCGGTCTTTGAGTTTCCTCACTATGGTTTTGTAAACCGATTCCTGCACATATAGCCTCGAGCCGGCACAACAAACATGTCCCTGGTTGAAGAAGATGCCATTGATAACCCCTTCAACGGCCTGGTCGAGCGGGGCATCGTCGAAGATGATATTGGCTGCTTTGCCACCCAACTCCAGTGTTGCTTTTTTACTTGTTCCTGCAATGGCACGCTGTATGATCTTACCTACTTCTGTTGAACCGGTGAATGCAATCTTATTGATATCAGGATGGTTGACAATAGCAGCGCCGGTTGCTCCCGCACCCGTAATGATGTTCACTACGCCGGGAGGAAGGTCGGCTTCCTGGATGATCTCCGCAAGTTTAAGAGTGGTCAGCGGTGTTGTTTCCGCAGGTTTCAACACAACGGTGTTACCGGTTGCCAATGCCGGTGCAATTTTCCAGGCTGCCATCAGTAAGGGAAAGTTCCATGGAATGATCTGGCCTGCCACACCCATGGACATGGCATTCCGGTTAGGAAAGGCATATTCCAGTTTGTCTGCCCACCCGGCATAGTAAAAGAAATGATTGGCTGCGGTAGGCACATCAAAGTCGCGGCTCTCCCGGATCGGTTTGCCTCCATCCAGTGTTTCGATGATCGCAAATTCACGGGCTCTTTCCTGTATCATGCGGGCAATGCGGTATATGTATTTGGCCCGTTCCTTTGGTGCCATTTTCTTCCAGGTCCTTTCATAGGCATTGCGTGCCGCCGTGACAGCCTTGTTCACATCTGCATTGTTTGCTTCGGCAACCATTGATAACTTCTCTTCGGTAGCGGGGTTGATCGTTGCAAAATATTTTTTGCCCAGCGGAGTTTCGAACTTTCCGTTGATGAACAGATCGTATTGAGGATTTATTTTTGCCGCACTCTTGCTTTCCGGCGCAGGGGCCAGCTTCCGGGCACTGTCAAATTTCAATCTGATGGTATTGTTCTTGGTGTTAGCCATTTCTTTTTGTTTAACGTTTTTCGTGGGTTAGTCTATTGAGAAATAATTAGCTGCCTGGTACACGCCGGTTCGTTGTTTCATCAGTTGCATCAATATGTCGTTGGCCAGGCTGCTTGCCCCGAAGCGGAACCATTCGTTGGTCATCCATCCTTCCCCAAGTACTTCGTTGAGCATGACCAGGTAATGAAGGGCCGCCTTTGCCTTGGAGATGCCTCCGGCAGGTTTCATCGCGATCTTCTTACCTGTTTTGTAATAAAAATCACGGATGGCTTCCAGCATCACCAGTGTTACGGGCATGGTAGCGGCAGGGGAGACCTTTCCGGTTGATGTTTTGATGAAGTCGGCACCAGCATACATAGCAATGTCACTCGCCTTGCGTACTTTGTCGTAGGTGACCAGTTCACCTGTTTCCAGGATCACTTTCAGGCGTGCCTCGCCGCAAGCCTCTTTAATGGCTGCGATCTCATCAAATACAAAATTGTATTCGCCCTGTAAAAACTTCCCCCGGGAGATCACCATATCGATTTCGTCGGCGCCGTTTTGTACGGCATACCTGGTGTCGCGGAGCTTTACATCACGGGGCGCCTGCCCACTGGGGAATGCGGTGGCAACAGAAGCTACTTTTATCCCTGAATTGCCGAGAGCCGTTTTGGCTGTTTTTACCATGGATGGGTAGACGCAGATAGCGGCAACCGTGGGCAGGCCCGGGTAAGCATCGTGCAGGTGCTGTGCTTTGTAGCAAAGTTGTTTTACTTTTCCTTCCGTATCTTTTCCTTCCAGGGTAGTGAGGTCGATCATGTTAAGGGCAAGCATCAGTCCGTTCAGCTTGCTCTCGTTTTTTATGCTTCGCTTGGTAAAGCGGGATGCCCTTTCTTCAACGCCTACCTGGTCAACATGTACCGGGGCGGAGAAGTCAGGGATCATTCTTGTTGAAACCATTTGAAAACGTTTTAACGTTTGATTCGTTTAAGGGTTTAAGCGGTCAATGCCTCGAGCGCTTTGCTGATCAGTTTTTCAACTGCGGCATTGTTGTCTTTAGAGAATTCTTTTACCACCCGGTTGGCAATGATGGCATTTACGCTCATGCACTCGTGTCCCATCAGTTTGCCTAACCCATAGATGGCCGATGTCTCCATTTCAAAGTTAGTGATTCGGTGATTATGAAAGCTGAAGTGGGTAAGCTTGTCGACCAGGCCCGGGCTCGCCAAATCTAACCGTAATACACGTCCTTGCGGACCAAAGAACCCGGGGCAAGTAACGGTAATGCCTTTAAAGAAATCACTACCGAATTTGTTCAACAGCATTTCGCTTCCGCTGAAGCAATAAGGAACTGTTATAGCTGTGTCGAGACCGGTTTGAGCAATAAATGCATCTGCCATCTCTTTGTCAACCGTTGATTTGCTGTAGCGGTAAAAGTTAAGCAGGTTATCCAACCCAAGTCCGTGTGAAGAAGCAACCAGGCTATCGACCGGAATATCGGCCTGCAGGGATCCTGATGTACCAAAGCGGATGATCTTTAATTTGGTCAGTTTGTCTTTTATGGTTCTTGTGTTGAAATCGATATTGGCCAGGGCATCCAGTTCATTGAACACGATGTCGATGTTATCGGGCCCGATTCCGGTAGATATGCATGAAAGCCTTGTTTTGCCAATAAACCCGGTATGAGTGATGAATTCCCTGTGCCGGAGTTGGTGTTCGATCCTGTCGAAATAAGCGCTTACCTTTTTCACACGGTCGGGGTCGCCCACCACGATGATGGTATCGGCCAGCTCTTCGGGCCTTACATCGAGGTGGTAGATGGCGCCACGGTCATTGATGATGAGTTCCGATTCGGGGATGCGTTGCATAGCTGATCGTTGGGTATCAAATATACACAAATGCCCGGTGGCTTCTCCGCAGCAGGGCATAAAAAACAGGGTCCTGAGAAGACCCTGTTTCATTGAATAAGTCGCAAGGGCTATTTTATCCCGTATTTGGTCTCATATTTCTCTGCAAGCTGCGTATGCTTATTATGGAGGTCCACATCACGGCCCTGGATATAAGCATGGTTGACCAAATTGGTACGCATATCGAGGAGGTCGCCTTCACTCACTACGATATTAGCGTCTTTACCTACTTCAATACTGCCTGTCTTATCGGCGATGCCCAGGATCTTCGCAGCATTGAGGGTTACTGCGCTTAATGCTTCTTCCTTTGTAAGGCCATATGCTGCGGCCGTACCGGCATTGAAAGGCAGGTTGCGGCTGCGGGTATTTTCATCATCGTCGTTCAGCGCAAATAAAACTCCTGCTCTCTGCAACATGGCCGGTGTTTTGAATGGCTGGTCCACATCATCGTCGATCATGGTGGGAAGGTTGTGCAATTGGTTGAGGATAACGGCAATGTTGTTTTGTTTCAGCAGGTCGGCGATCTGCCAGCTGTCCACCGCACCCACCAGCACCACCTCAAACCCGAACTCTTTGGCAAAATCAATTGCCAGCAACATCTCCTTTACAATATTGCAGTGAACAAACAGTTTTTGTTTTTTCTCGAACAGGCCCCTTACCGCTTCAAATTTCAGGCTGGTGTTCTCATGTTTTGGTCCGGCGAGATACGCTTTGGCTTCCCGGAAGAAAACCTTTACGCTCTCGATCTGTTCAAGCCCTCTTTTTACCGGGTCCACGTTCTGTTGCCCGCTTCCGAAATTTCCAAAACCGCCCCTGCCCCCGCGCCGCTGTAAAAGTGACGGCATACGGAAATGAATGCCGTTATCGGTCTTGTACGCAGCATCTTCCCAGTTCCATGCATCGAACTGAACAACGGAAGAAGAGCCGGAAATAATGCCTCCGCCGGGAACGATGTTGGCCAACAGGATACCATTGGTCCGTAAGGTGTTGATCACTTTTGAATCGGTATTGTATGAAACCAGTGAGCGGATGCTTGCATTCATCTCACCGATCTCTGAAGCATCGATCGTGGCACGTACAGATGGAACTTCGACCAGGCCGACCTGGGTGGAAGTAAGGATCAATCCCGGGTATATGTGTTTTCCCTGGCAATTAATGACCTTAGCTCCGCCTGCCGAAGCATTTGCCCCTACTTCGGATATCTTTCCTTCTTTAAAAACAACTGTGCCGTTGCTGATCACCTCACCGTTGCCGATGTGAATGGTGGCATTGGTAAGGGCGATGGCCTCTTTTTGTGCCGGGGCCGGCAAAATGGTTTCCTGGGCGGTAACACCTGCGGTAACAGCAGCACAACTTATAAATAAGAATATCTTTTTCATTTCAATGAATTTTTCTGATTAGTTATTTTCTTCTGCTTCATCAGCATCGATGGTGAGTAAACCGGTATTATGGTTATGGTCGCTGCAGGTGTTCACGATCTCATAACGGGGCCGGGCACGTTGGAAATTGCCACCACCTCCTGGCCCGCCTGTTGCGGTCCTTTTGGCTGCAGCCAGTTTCTGAACCAGTCTTGCTTTCTCAGCCTGGTTCTGTTTCCGCAAAGCCAGGTCGCGGTCACGGTCGAAGTAGATGATGCCGTCAACAATGGTCTTCTCCGCCTTTGCATAGATCGAAAGCGGATCGTCGCTCCAGATCACCAGGTCAGCGTCTTTACCTGTTTTGATGCTTCCCACCTTACTGTCCACATGCAGCATCCTTGCCGGGTTGATAGTAACCATTTTCAATGCCTCTTCTTCGCTCATGCCGCCGTATTTCACACTTTTAGCAGCTTCCTGGTTCAGGCGGCGGGCCATTTCAGCATCGTCAGAATTAATGGCAACATTCAAGCCTACTTTGTTCATGATATAGGCATTGTAGGGGATGGCATCCACCACTTCCATTTTATAATTCCACCAGTCGCTGAAGGTAGAGGCATTGGCACCATGTGCTTTCATTTTATCGGCTACCTTATATCCTTCGAGGATATGGGTGAATGTGTTTATTGTGAACCCGAATTTCTCCGCCACTTTCATGGTGGCATTGATCTCGCTTTGCACATAAGAGTGGCAGGTGATGAACCGCTTTTTGTTCATGATCTCTGCCAGGGCATCCAGTTCGAGGTCTCTTCTCACCACGATGGGTGCGGCGCCTTTCTTTTTATTATTCTCTTCGGCAGCTTTCATTGCTTTTTGATAATCACTTGCCCGCTGGAAAGCATCCATCTGAACCTGGTCAACCCCCATCCTGGTATCCGGGAAGCGTGTATTGCCTTGGGTGGAAGAACTTCTTTTCACGTTCTCGCCAAGGGCGAATTTGATGAACGGATCAGCGCCCGCGAATTTGAGATCTTCGGCATTGGCGCCCCAGCGCAGCTTGATCAGCTGGGTTTGCCCTCCAATACTATTGGCTGAACCATGGAGAATGTGTGAAGTGGTCACCCCGCCGCTCAATTGCCTGTATATATTTATATCCTCGGGGTTGATATTATCGCCGATGCGAACTTCGGAGGTGACACTCTGACCCGATTCGTTGGTTGAAGCAGAAGCGATGTGCGAATGTTCATCAATGATGCCCGGTGTAACGTTCTTGCCGGTGGCATCAATGACTTTTGCTGCGGCATCAGATAGGTTCTTTCCGATGGCGGCGATCTTTCCGTTCCTGATCAGGATATCCGTGTTTTCCAGCTTACCTTCTTTTTCACTCGTCCAAACCGTAGCATTCTTGATGAGTAGATTTTCCTGCCTGGGCATTTCTTCCCAACCATATCCCAGGAAAGGATATGTTACTTTACCCAGCGTGAGTGGTTGTTTTGGTCTTGTACTGTCCGCTTTTGCTTCGACCTTTTTATCGAAGGTTGCCGACCAGGTGAATTTATTCCCTTGTGCATCCGATCCAAACCCGTTCCATGAATTCCCGGCAACGGCGCCGCTTAAGATGGTTTCCCTGGCGCCGGGGCCCCTGCCTTCTGTATAGTTCAACTTAACCAGCTTTCCATCGTAGGAATATTTTCCTGCAAGGGTGTCTTTGCTTACAAAACTGGCAACGCCACCATCTTTCAGTTCGAGCGTATAGGCCTTTGTGCCTGCATTTGTATTGGCTACCAGATTATAGATGCCTTTTACATCGTACCAGCCCTCATCTTTCACAGGGTTTTTTATTCCCTGGGTCCAGGTTTGCAGCAATGCTGTCTTTTCACTGAACACCGGCCCATTGGTGATGATGAAATTGGCAACCTTACCAGCATCGAGGCTTCCGATCTTATCATACATGCCTAATAATGTTGCGGGGGTTTTGGTCAGTGCTTCGAGTGCTTTAGGTTCGGTCAGCCCATACTCGATCGCCTTGCGGAGATTGGTCATGAAATCGGAAGGGTTGGTCAGGTCGGCAGTGGTAAGGCAGAAATTGATGCCTGCTTTTTCAAATGCAGCGGCATTGCCCGGGGCCAGTTCCCAGTGCTTAAGATCGTCGAGGCCCACGAAACGAACATCATTCGGATCATCCACATCCATAGCAGCAGGATAATTAAGTGACAGTATGAAGGATGCTTTTGTATCTGCCATTTCTTTGATGCGCTGGTATTCGTTGCCTCCTCCTTTGATGATGTATTGCACACCAAACTCATCGCCGATCCTGTCGGCCCGCAGGTCGTTCCATTTATCGTTGGCTTCAAATATCTGCGGCAGGTTTTGGTTATCGTTCCAGCCTTTTAATGAGATGTTCACCCCCTCTGCTGCAGGGTTGCTTTTATACCATTGCGCATCCAGGTAGGTTTGTCGCAGCAGGGCGATCATTCCCATCATGGAGTTCGGATAGCTTTGAGTAGAGCTGCCCCTGTTAAAAGAATAATGGGCAGATGCCTTTTCTTTCAGCATTACAAAATTATCCGCCTGGGTTGCCAGGGTTACAAATGCTCCGGTGCCCCTGGCAATCCCGTCTTTCTGGTGTGTCAGCACAGCCCCGAAACCAAGGTCCCGAAGGGTTTTTGCCTTGGCATCATCCCCGGTGAATAATTTATACCCGTCTGTCTCGCTTTTGATCGCCTGGTTCCACCCGTATGCGCCTTTTGTATTCGACGTTAGCTGTTGTTGTGTTCTGAAAAATGCGCCTCCACCTCCTGCAAAACCTGCTTGTTGTGGCTGGGCCGAAGCAATGCCATAATCGCTGTAAATATCGATGAATGCCGGATAGATGTATTTCCCATTGCAGTCGATCACCACTGCATCCTTCGGCAGGGTAATATTTGCTCCAATGGTTTCGATCTTTCCCTGGCGGATTACCATGCTGGCGTTTTTAAGGGTATCCCGTATGTCTTTATAAATGGTGGCGTTCGTAAAAGCATAACAGCCTTCTCTAGGGTTTGCCACATCATTGGCCGGGAAGGTGGCCTGTGCGTTCAGAAGCTGGGTGCTGCCTGCCGCACAGGCAATCAGCATCAGCAGTCGTTTTAATCTTTGCATGCAGTTGTGTTTTGATTGGGCGATAAATATAATAAATGATTGATTGCATAAATGGCCGCTTGTATAATTTAGTTTGGCACATTCCGTAATTTTACGACCCGGATTAAAGCGGTAGATTTGCAGCGGAAAGCAGGGATTGTGATGGCGATGGAATGGTTTTTGCAAAAACAGTAATATGAAAACAGCGTTAAGTTTCGTGGGCCTTATTTTACTATCGATCGGGGGCATGGCACAAAATGCGGTGCCCGATAGTATACGGCCCAAGGTTATCGTTAGCAAAGACCCCCGGCTTGATATACTTGCCAAGGCAGAAGCAGAGATCAACAGTTATGCAAGCCGTTTCACCAAGGGGTACCGGTTATTTGTTTTGAAGACCAATAACCGCGACTATGCCATGAAAGTAAGGGCTTACCTGTTGCAGAACTTCCCGGATGAAAAAGTGCTGATGACCTACCAGTCGCCGTTTATTAAAATAAAATTCGGCGACTTTGTTGATAAAAAGGATGCAGAGAAACACCGTGACGCCATTCTTAAATCAGGGATTGTAACAGGAGGCGTTTACCTGCTTCCCGAAATGGTGGAGCTTAAACCAGACAAGATCAAAGAGCAGGAATCCAAATAAAGTTCCAGATGAATTTGCAGAAAGAGTTCCGGCAGGAACTCTTTTTTATTTCGGTCGTTTACTGTTAATTTTAGTACATGATAAAAGAACGCATCAAGCAGTTAGCTAAGGCCTATGCCCCTGAATTCATCAACATACGTCATCACCTGCATGCACATCCCGAACTGAGTTATGAAGAGCACGATACATCTGCCTTTGTTCAGCAAAAACTTGCCGGTTGGGATATCCCTTTTGAAATAAAAGCAAAGACAGGCGTTGTTGCATTGATCCATGGAAAGAACCCGGGAAAGAAAGTACTGGCCCTTCGTGCAGATATGGATGCATTGCCAATATTGGAAGAAAATGAAGTAGCATATAAGTCAACAAAACCCGGAATAATGCATGCCTGCGGGCACGATGTTCATACCACCTGCCTGCTGGGTGCAGCAAAGGTCCTGAATGAATTAAAAGATGAATGGGAGGGAACGGTGAAACTTATCTTTCAGCCAGGTGAAGAGAAAAATCCCGGCGGGGCCAGTCTTATGATCGCTGAAGGCGTACTCGAGAACCCGAAACCGGAAAAGATATTTGCCCTGCATGTGCACCCGGGGCTGGAAACAGGCAGGCTGAGCTTTCGCAATGGCATGGTGATGGCGAGTGCAGATGAGATATACATCAGTATAAAAAGCAAAGGGGGGCATGCAGCTGCACCCCAGTTTACCGCCGATACTATCTTGATAGCTTCTCATCTGGTGGTAAGCCTTCAGCAGATTGTCAGCCGGAATAACAGCCCGGTGAATCCCTCCGTCCTTTCCATAACCTCTTTCCAGGGAGGGCATACCACTAATGTGATACCATCCGAAGTGAAACTGATGGGAACCTTCCGGGCAATGAACGAAGAATGGCGTTTCAGGGCGCACGAGCTCATCAAAAAACAAACGACTGAACTGGTTAGGGCCATGGGTGCCGAAGCCACGATCCATATTGATGTCGGTTATCCCTTTGTGCTGAATGATGAAAGCCTGGGAACGGTTGCAAGAAAAAAAGCAGAGGAATACATCGGGGCTTCCAATGTAGAGGAAACAGAATTAAGAATGGGGGCAGAGGATTTTGCCTACTACTCCCACCGGATACCCGCTTGTTTTTTCCGTTTGGGGGCCGGCAATAAGGCAAAAGGAATCACCAGCGGCGTACATACTCCTACTTTCAACATAGATGAAAATGCCATTGAGATAGGGATCGGAATGATGGCATGGTTGGGGGCGACCGTTTGAATGGTCTACGGTAAGGACAGAAACCTGAAACCATTTTTTGAACAGGAAACGTATTAAACGATATACATGAAGATCGCATTTCACGGGGCCGCCCGTACAGTAACCGGGAGCAAACACCTGATCACATTAAAGAACGGGAAGAAGTACTTACTCGACTGCGGAATGTTCCAGGGCATGGGTAAACAAACCGATGTACTGAACCGTAATTTCGGTTTCGATGTAGCCGACATTACAGCCATGATCTTATCTCATGCGCATGTGGACCATTGCGGGCTCATCCCTAAACTCGTTAAAGACGGGTATGGAGGCAAGATCTATTGCACACCCGCTACCAAAGAACTGGCAGCTGCCTTACTGGAAGATTCTGCCGGTATACAGGAAAACGATATCAGGTATGAGAACAAACGAAGGGCACAGCAAGGGTTGCCATACCTTAAACCATTATACACCACCCAGGAAGCACTGGAGGCCATGGACCATTTTGCAGAAGTGGGTTATGGAAAATGGTTCTCCATAGATGAAAACATAGAAGTGATGTACACCGATGCGGGTCATATCATCGGCAGCGCCGCCGTTCACCTGCGGATAAAAGAAGATGGGAAAACGATCCGGCTTACGTTCAGCGGCGATGTAGGAAGATACCGTGATGTGATATTAAAATCGCCGGAGGTGTTTGACCAGGCCGATTATATCCTGCTGGAATCCACTTATGGCAACAGCCTTCACGACAATGCCATCACCACTCCCGACCAGATTTTGCAGTGGATCGAAAAGGCCTGCCTCCAGAAAAAAGGGAAACTCATTGTTGCCGCTTTCAGTGTGGGAAGAACGCAGGAGATATTGTATGCATTGAACCAGCTGGAATTGGAGAGGAGGTTGCCCGAACTGGATTATTTTGTAGACAGCCCCCTGAGCGTAAAAGCAACGGAGATCGTAAAACATTATCCCAGGTATTTCAACAAAACCATTCAGAGAGTCCTTGAAAAAGACGATGACCCTTTTGGCTTCAAGGGACTTAAATTCATTAAGTCGGTAGATGAATCAAAAATGCTTAACTTCCGTAACGGGCCCTGTGTGATCATCTCAGCAAGCGGTATGGCCGAGGCGGGCAGGGTGAAGCACCATATTAGTAACAATATCGAGAACAGCCGTAATACGATCTTGCTTACCGGTTATTGCGAGCCAAATTCATTGGGAGCAAGACTTCAGAGCGGTGCAAAAGAAGTGGGGATATTCGGGGTACAGCATGAAGTGAATGCAGAGATCGGCGCCATCCGCAGCATGAGTGCCCATGGTGATTACGACGATTTATGCCAGTTCCTGTCCTGCCAGGACCCGAAGCAGGTGAAACGCCTTTTCCTGGTGCATGGCGAATACAATGTGCAGCAGGATTTTAAACAAAGGCTGATCAGAAAGGGTTTTGCCGATGTTGAGATCCCCGAAATGCACTACGAAATCGGATTAACCTGATCATTTTATAAACCTAAACCTGCCTTATGCGTACATTCCTGTTGGGTTGTTTGTTATTGTTACAAGCAACTTACGTGTCTGCACAAAAACCTACCAAGCTCCCCGAATTCGGTAAAGTAGATAAATCCGACCTGGAAATGAAAGAATGCTCATTCGACAAAGGAGCAGAGGCCATGGTGTTATTTACTGAAGGAGAGTCTTTTTTCAGGATAAACCTCAACTCAGTATCCCTGCCCATATTCGAGCAAACGGCCATGCATGTCCGGATAAAGATCTTCAATAAAAAAGGTTTCGACAAAGCCAATGTCCGGATAAGGTACCCATCGGTCAGGAACGGGGTGGTGCTGAAGTCGTTAAGCGCACAAACCTACAACCTTGATGCATCTGGTAATACAGTGGTTTCAAAAGTAGATAAGAGTACCATTTTTGACAAGACGATCAATTCACGTTACAACGAAAAAATATTTGCATTCCCCGATGTCAAAGAAGGAAGTGTGATCGAATACAAATATGTGCTCGATGGTTACTCAGAAAATTCCTGGTATTTTCAGAAAGACATCCCCGTAAAATATAGCCGGTTCATAATTGATTTTCCCGATGAGTTGATGATCTCCGTCATTCCCTCGGTAAGCCTGCCCATGGCAAGGGGGGAGAAGAAAGAATCAGTCGGTACCTACTCCTGGTATGTGATGGAGAATCTGCCTGCACTGCGGGACGAGGAGTATATGACCTGCAGGGAGGATTATCTGCAGAAACTGAAATTTAAACCAACGGCACTCAACCTGCCTGATATGCCCCGTATAAACCTGCTGAAGACCTGGCCCGGCATTGTAAGAGACCTGATGGAAGATGAAGATTTCGGAAAGCAATTAAAACGCAATATTCCGCGTACCTCCGACCTCGATGCCATGATCGTTCCCGTAACCGACCCGTACACCAGGATGTGCATAATCCATAAATACGTCCGTAACAATATGGTGTGGAATAATTATGATAATATCTGGGCCCTGGAAGGTGTGCGTAGTGCATGGAAAGATAAAAAAGGTACGAGTGGAGAGATCAATCTCATCCTGATCAACCTGCTGAAAGATGCGGGCCTGAAGGCACACCCGGTAATGGTGAGCACCCGTGAGAACGGGATCATCAACGTAGGAGACCCCGGCTATTACCAGTTCAATAAGGTAATGGCCTATGTGGAGATAGGCAGGAAAAACTATGTGTTGGATGCCACAGAGAAGTTCACGCCTTCGCATATTGTGCCCTTCGAAGTGATGGCATCGGAAGGGCTGATCATTGAAAAGCCCGAAAGCTATGAATGGGGCTGGAAGGTTTTATGGGATGAGGAGCATAGTAAAAAGACAGTAGTGCAGGTAATGGCGAATATTGATAAAAACGGAACGATCAAAGGTAATGGGATGGTGAATAGTTACGAATATGAGAAGATAAATAAACTGCCGATGTTAAAGACCGGGAAGGATCAGCTGATGAATGCCCTGAAAACAAACCCTGACTTGAGAATAGACAGTTTTTCAGTTGCCGACGCCGATAACGACAGCCTGCCCCTGCTTGAAACATTCGAATTCTCCATGCCGGTGGTATCATCGGGAGAATACAACTATTTTTCAGCAAACCTCTTTGCCGGGCTGAATAAAAACCCATTCATCGAAGAGGAGCGTACAAGTGATATCTTTTTTGGAACCAAGCAGGATTGTACGATCAGTGCCACATTTGTATTGCCCGAAGGATACCGGCTCGAGGCTGTGCCTAAGAACTTAAAATTGATCACGCCGGATACAGGGATCGTATTCAAAAGGTATTGCAGTTATAATAACGGACTTCTTACCGTGGACATTAGTGTACAGTTTAAGAAACCTTTTTATACGCCGGACCACTACCCGGAATTGAAAGAATTCTATAAACAGATGTTCAATTTCCTCGACGAGAAATTTGTTTACAGGAAAAACTGACCGGTCGTCAGAAACGTTGAGGCCTGAAGGCCGAGATATCCACGCTGGTTGTTTTATGGTCGATGA